>OZ246412.1:0-626281 GCA_965231075.1 uncultured Candidatus Saccharibacteria bacterium
AGCAGTAACTGTAGCTGATGATTCACATGCTCACACAACCACAACCATTTCCGGATTAGATATTTCATCAGATACCAACTTATCTGTAACCGCTTCACCATTATCATTGAACGGTGATGCCTTAGATATTGATTATGCTTCAGCGAGTGGTGATGGTTATCTAACTTCTACGGATTGGAGTACATTCAATAGTAAACAAGCAGCGTTAACATTCCAAACACCATTAGTAAATGTTGCCAATACGGTTTCTGCTTCTTATGCTTCTGCTGGTTCCGATGGTTGGTTGTCTTCAACTGATTGGTCTACATTTAATGGTAAAGAAAGCGTATTAACCTTCACCGGAAGTCCATTATCAAGAGTTAATAATGCTATCGATATTGATTATGCTTCAGCAAGTGGTGATGGTTATCTAACTTCTACTGATTGGAGTACATTCAATGCTAAATTAGGAGCAACTTCCTCAAGTTCAATTCAGACCACAGGCAATTTGATGATTGATGGCACAGCAAGTATTTCTGGGGCGGTGACGATTGGAAACTATACGTTGCCGACTGCCGACGGCTCTTCTAACTATGTGCTAAAAACCAATGGAAGTGGAGTTGTTTCTTGGGCTGAAGATTCAGGAACGGCATATACGTTCAGTAATCCATTATCATTATCTGGAACGACAGTTTCTATTGATACGGCTTCAGCGTCAGGAGCGGGAGCAATTTCTTCAACTGATTGGAGTACATTTAATAGTAAGCAAGCATCAATTGCGTCAACATCAATTCAAACAACGGGAAATTTGATGGTCGATGGAACGGCAAGTATTTCGGGAGCGGCAACATTTGGTTCTTATGTTGATTTTGCTGCAATTGCTACACCATCGGCAGTGGCGGGAAGAGTGTTCTATAATTCTGAGGCCAACGAATTAATGGTTTATAATGGTTCGGTTTGGGAATCGGTTGGAGGAAATAGTGCCGATAATACAGTTTTTGATGGAAACGTTTCGGTCTCTGGTGCATTTGAAGCGGGCAGTATTCAGGGTGATGGCGCAGTGCCTTCAGGGATGATTGCTATATTTGATACTGCCTGTCCAACGGGATGGACAACTGTAACTGCTTTTTATGATAAATTCTTAATTGGCAGTTCGTCTTACGGAGAAACTGGTGGATCGGTTACACACGATCATGCTGCTGGCACATTGGCTGGTCCAAGTCACACCCACACCGTAGATCCGGCATCAACTAATTCTACTGCCGAAGCTGCACATACTCATACTGGTCCAAGTCACACTCATACCTTTAGTGATACAGTTTCCACAACCACTGATGCTGAAGCTGCCCATACTCACACTGGTCCAAGCCACACCCATGCTGCTGGAACTTTAGCTGTATCTGCTCACTCGCATACCGGCCCAAGCCACACGCATGCTGTTTCAATCAATGCTGGCGCTGAAGCTGCCCATACTCACACTGGTCCATCACATACCCATACCGTAGACCCAGCATCAACTAATTCCACAGCTGAAGCTGCTCACACTCATACTGGTCCAAGCCATACCCATGCCGCTGGAACTTTAGCGGGAGCATCTCATTCACATACTGGTCCATCACATACCCACACCGTAGATCCGGCATCAACCAATGCTACAGCCGAATCTTCCCATACTCATGCAATTTCAATTAATGCCAGCGCTGAAGCTGCCCATACTCACACTGGTCCAAGCCACACCCATGCTGCTGGAACTTTAGCTGTATCTGCTCACTCGCATACCGGCCCAAGCCACACGCATGCTGTTTCAATCAATGCTGGCGCTGAAGCTGCCCATACTCACACTGGTCCATCACATACCCATACCGTAGACCCAGCATCAACTAATTCCACAGCTGAAGCTGCTCACACTCACACTGGTCCAAGCCATACCCATACATTCAGCGACACAGTATCTTCGTCGGTAAATGCCGAAGCATCTCACACTCACACTGGTCCAAGTCACACCCATGCTGCTGGAACTTTATTAGGCGCAAATCATAGTCATAAGGTCAACCCCCCATCGACAAATACGACCACAAACGCTGGTAGCGATTGGTATTATTGGGCAGATAGTCCATATTTAGGATCGACTCAGTGGTGGGGTTGGGGATGGCAACATTCACATGCAGTGGATATTGCAGAATTTTCCTCTTCATTGAGTGATGATTTAGCAATTTCTGGTAACACCGGAGCCGAAGGCACAGGCGCGACTGGAGCAGGTAGTTCACATGCTCACACATTAACTGACTACACTGCTTCTGGCAACACTGGTGCTAATGGCACAGGCGCAACCGGAGCAGGTAGTTCACATACACACGCCGTAGATATTGCTTCAACAAACTCGGGTGCTAGTGGCACAGGTGCAACTGGCGCAGGATCATCACATACACATGCTGTTTCTGGCAATACTGGCGCAGAAGGTACAGCCTCAACAAGCTCTGAAACAATTTCACTTTCTGGTAACACCGGAGCCGAAGGCACAGGCGCAACTGGGGCAGGATCATCACATACGCATGCTGTTTCTGGCAATTCAGGTGCCGGTGCTTCGCATACACACGCCGTGGATATTGCTTCAACCAATTCCAGCGCCAATGGCACCGCTTCAACAAGTGCCGAAACAGTGACGATCTCTGGTAACACCGGAGCCGAAGGCACAGGCGCAACCGGAGCAGGTAGTTCACATACACACGCCGTAGATATTGCTTCAACAAACTCGGGTGCTAGTGGCACAGGTGCAACTGGCGCAGGATCATCACATACACATGCTGTTTCTGGCAATACTGGCGCAGAAGGTACAGCCTCAACAAGTTCTGAAACAATTTCACTTTCTGGTAACACCGGAGCCGAAGGTACAGGTGCAACTGGGGCAGGTAGTTCACATGCCCACACATTAACTGACTACACTGCCTCTGGCAACACTGGTGCTAATGGCACAGGTGCAACTGGGGCAGGATCATCACATACACATGCTGTTGATATTGGTTCAACTAATTCCAGCTCTAGTGGTACGGCGTCTGTAACCGGATCAACCGCATCAACAGATGGAAGACCTCCATATATTGGAGTTGTATATTGTAAGAAAGACCCGGTTGTGGGTGCCGACTTAGCTGAATTATTCAAAACAACCGAAGAAGGATTAGCAGAAGGAGATTTATTGGTTCTAGGCGACAATCCCGGAGAAGTTAAAAAAGCGACAGAATCTTATCAAAAAGAATTAATGGGCATAGTTTCTGCCAAGCCCGGATTTGTGTTAGCCAATGGAGCATTCGAACCAACCGATACCAAGGTCATAGTGGCTTTAATTGGTCGCGTACCACTAAAAGTTTCCACGGAAAATGGGCCAATTGAAACGGGTGATTATTTAACGTCATCAACCAAACCGGGAGTAGCTATGAAGGCAACGGGCCCAGGAACCGTAATTGGAAAAGCGATGCAAGATTATAATAATGACAATCCCGATTTAGTAGAACCGATAATGACATTTATAAATTTAGCGTGGTACGGAGGAGATGCTTCTACAATGTTGGTTAACAATAACCAGAACGGAGAACCAGTTAGTTACAACGACAACGTTTCGAGTACCTCAATTGTATTAGAGAGTGTAAACACAATAGATACAACACCTTTAATCGAAGAATTTAATGCCAACCTTAGCAATCTTAATGCGTTTATGTTACAAGGGGAAGAATCAGAAAAATTGGCACGCTATGAGCAGATAAGTGCTTTAACTATAAAAACTATTGAAAGTCAGAATAATTTAATGCAAACCGAGTTACAAAACGTTAAAGCAAGACTGCAGGCTATCGAGGTCGTACTAGGTGCCAATGGAGGAGTTGAATCCGAAGACATGATTAACGACACAAGCTTTTTGGACAGAATAGTGTATGCATTGAAAGAATTAGGTGTTATAATTGAAAACGGAGTAACAAAGATCACACAATTAATGGTTAAAACATTGGCGATTGAAAAAAATTCTGATGCAACCCAAAGCTCAATAGGTGAGGGCAAGATCAACGCGAATGAAACATCGACAATAATTCAATCAAATCAAATTATGCCGACATCAAAGATCTTCGTTACGTTCAGAAGCGACTATGGTTCGAGATGGTGGATTGGTCATCAAGAAAAAGGCATGTTTATCATTAATATCGCCGAACCAATGTCAGAAGACGTAAAATTTGATTGGTGGATAGTACAGACCGAAAAAATCGACGTAACAGAAACCGCCTCTCCAGTTTTACCAACTACTGAGACGATTGATACAACTAACACAACCAACCCAACAACAAATACATCGACAACCACAGAAACCACAGATACGGAAACTACGACCACAGACACCGAGGAGACAACTACAGAACAAACAACGGAAACCATAATCCCGGCTACCGAAGATACAACACAAACAACGCCGACGGATACAACAGAGGAGTTGCCAACGAACGAAGATAATAATTCTGAACAAATAACGTCGGAAACAAGCACACCCAGCGAAGAACAATTCATAGAAATTACTCCTCCCACTGAAGAATCAACAATTGAGACTAGTATAATTAGTGAATAATAATTAATTTATAAAAAACCATGAATGAAATAATCGCGTCAAACAAGAAAAATATCATCGCTTTCGTCAAAGACAAAATCAAAATCCAGAAGAACATTATTGTTATTATTCTTCTGGTTGTGTTAACTACAATTTCGGTGTTAAATTTCCTGGGTATAAATTTTTTCAGCAATGATAGGGCAGAAATTAAATTAAGCATTGCATCAATCCATAATCAAATTGGACATACTGACACAGCGATAAAAGAGATACAAAAAATAATTAAGGCAAATCCCAAGTATACATTGGCTTATGTTGTGTTAGCAGAAATTTATGCTGATATTGGCGACTTGGAAGGTGCATGGCAAAATTATATGAGCGCGGCACAAATTGAAAAAGGCGCGGAACAATATTTCGATGTTGCGCGCACGAGTTACAAATTAGGATATATTGATGAGGCAATAGATTATTATAAAAAATCAATAGAAGCCAATACCAGCGCAATTAATGCTTATTTGGCGTTGGCTAGTATATATTTTGAAGATGGTAATTTCGCCGAGGGGAAAAAATATATCGACGAGGCTTTGATTATAGACTATAATAATCCCGATGTTCACAACGACCTAGGCGTCTATTATGAGGGAATTGGAGATGTCGCCAAAGCCAGAGAAGAGTACTTAAAAGCGTTGGAAATTGATCCGACAAATACTTTCGCTAACAACAACCTAGACAGAATTGATGGTGTGCAATAAATAAAAATATCGAACTAATTAAAAAATCTCACATACCGTGAGATTTTTTAATTATTCTGACAACCCTCTGAGATTGTTGGCCGCAGTTATGTTTCCTGGCACAATCTCTAATGCTTCCCTAAATTTTTGTAATCCCTCGTTAACCAACCCCGCATCATAATAATATATTCCTAGATTATTCAGGGCAATAGAATATTCGCGGACAAGCTCTACAATCAAATAATCATAATTCTTGTTATAAGATATGCCATCTAATCGATATTTTTCCCAGAGCTTTTCGTTCATTTCATAGGAGAAATCTATGTCGGGTTTTTGATTCAGAAATATTCTATAAATTATCCCATTAGGCACGACAAACAATTTGCCCTCTTGTTGGTTAATTGGATTATAAACCGTAATACTGGGACTGGTTGTGGGGAACGTGAAATAAACCGGCCGATTATTAATGGCAATTCCAGCCAAATAAAGATGTCTTCCCATTTTATCTCCCCTTAAGATAGATAGATTAACGATATCTGGGTATAGTTTGTTTTGATTTTTAACATACCAATCTGCCGCCAATAATCCGGCATCAATTATGATTACGTCTTTTCGAATGCCGGTGCTCTGCAAATACCAAAGGGCACCGCTAAGAGCATCTCCCTGAGAAATTATCAGGGAATTTTCCTCGGTAGAATCTAAAACGTTCATAGCCAGATTCAAAACAATATTATTATTGTGACGATTATTAGCGGAAAAATTGGCGTAAAGAGGGATAATCGGGACGATCGAAAACAAAACAAAGCACGATACGAGTAATTTTTTGTGTTTAAACACGAAAACAGAAATCGATTGCAAGGCGAATACGATAAAAATAGAGAAGACAATATAACTCAATAAATAATATCTGAAAAGAATAACGGTGTCGTGCGAATTACCATAATTAGTCATTAACAATAAATTGGCCACAACAACTGCAACTAAACCATAAAATAATGGTCTCTTGTTTTTTTGAGCGCCCATAATTACTATTCCCAAAACAACAAGGACAAAAACAAATACTGTAAATTCGTTCACAAAAAGGTTAAATGTTTTATCTAATATCAATTTTACGAGGGCAAACGATTGGGCGCCGATTTTGTAAGCATAATCTTTTTGTGTAATATAATGAACAAATCCATTGAAGCTACTTAGATCGCCGAAAGTCATAATTGTGAATCTATTGTAAGCAACAAAGAGATATGCGTATTGGATAAATGGAATTACAAATAATATTAATGATCTGAAAATAAATTTTAGATTAATCAACAACTTTGGTTCAGTGAAGATTAATACGACTAGAAACATTGCAGCTGTAAAAACAATGGAGATGTGAACTCCAAAGCCGACCCCCAACAATAAAGCGAACAAATATAGATATTTTCTTTCTCGAGAGTTAAACCATTTAATTATAAGTAATAATAAAATTACAAATATAAGCCCGTTTAATGAATAAACTCTAGCCGCCCCAGCGTGAGACCAAAGTGTCTTAGAAAAAGCAAGAGTTAAACAGCCGATTATAGCAATAAATCTTTTGATTCCTAGATTTTTGAAGACAAAGTACATTAGTGCCACAATCGCCGCTGCGCAGAAGGCCGAGAAAACATTTAATCTAAAATCAAGACTACCAACAGGTATCAGGGTCGTGAAAATTTTGCCCAGGATAATATATAATGGAAACCCAGTTGGGTAGGGCAGGCCCATTACATTGACGGCCACGGTCAAATCGCCACTATCTCCATCATAGACGCTGGGAGCTGCAGTGTATATATAGATAGACAAAACCACAACAAACAGCACTAAACTTATTATTAAATCAGTTTTCTTGTTTTTAGGCATACATTAATTATATTATAACAGCAAAAACCATCTTTTAAAACGATTAATCGTACTTAATTTCATAATTTTTTTATGTTAAGATATGACCATGGTGCAAAAGTTAGAAAAAACGCTATTTTATTTGTTTTTAATCCTGATCCCATTTCAAATCAGGATTTTTGTGCGCCCAGCAAATAATGAATGGGATTCAATATTTATTTATTTAGGAGACGTGATTCTGTTTCTAGTTTTTGTGCTGTTTTTATCCCGAAAACCAAAAATAGAACAATTTTTGAGACAGAATTGGTCATTGGTTATTTTGCTGTTTGTCGCATTTGTTTCAATTTTTGTTAGTTCGGCCATCGAAATCAGTGTTTTTAGGTGGTTAAAATTAGTAGAATTCGTTTTGTTTTTCATCTATATCAGAACAAGACTTCGAACCCCAAACTTCGAACTTCGAATTATTTTGCAGACAATTGTCTATTCTGGCATTTTTCAGGTAATATTAGCGGTTATACAATTTATAAAACAGGGTAGTATTGGTATAAGATTTATTGAGGCGGGAACGTTTGATCCTAATTTACCGGGAGTTGCTAACTTTTTATTAAACAATGAGCGAATTTTGCGTGCCTATGGCAGTCTAACCCATCCCAATGTCTTGGCAGGATTTTTGTTGCTAGCAATATTCTGTTTGTATAGATTATTGATAGGTTCGAAATTTGAAGTTCAAAGTTTAAGAATTAAAAAACCTATATTTTTGTTGTCTTTGCCAATTTTGATTTGTGGGCTGTTCTTAACCTTCTCGAGGGTAGCAATCATGGCCTTTGTTTTCGGTAGTATTGGTCTGTTTTTGATTGAATTTTTTAAATTGCGCAAACTAGAACACACAGAACAACGATTAGAAAGTGGTAAAACTTTAATAAAGATTTTTATTTTAGTTTTTGTGTCCTGTCTTTTGGTGACCACAATATTATTTCCGTATATCAAGGCGAGATTTTTCACCGTATCAATTCAAGAACAAGCAGTTGATTTAAGGTTTTTTTACAATCAAATGGCGTTATCAATGATTAAAGAGAAGCCGATTTTGGGAGTGGGTGTTGGTAATTTTGTAAATTATTCTCACAACTATTCAATTTTTCTAAGGGCAGCAACAAAAATTGCCGGAGAAAGTGTTAATCAGATACCGGAGTGGATTTTTCAGCCAGCACACAATATTTATTTACTGATTATTTCAGAGATTGGAGTCTTTGGTTTATTGGCATTCTTGATATTTGTCGGGAAAAGTTTAATCAGGGGAACTAAACAAGCGTTAAAACATGGAATTGTGTCCTGCACTTTAATCCTTGTTTTTTGTTTTCTGGTAATTGCCTTGTCAGATCATTATTTTTGGACTTTGCAATCCGGGGGGATAATGTTCTGGCTTGCCCTAGCCCTTATTGAAACATAGATATGATTACAGAAATAGCTAATATTGATATTATTAATAACTCGGTTTTAAAACTTTTATACGAACATCGTTATGTTTTTGCTTTTCTGGGAGCATTGTTTGAGGGAACGTTTATCATGATTTTGAGCGGTGTTTTGTTTAGGTTTGGTTATTTTAATTTTTTTGATTTAATGGTGGTGTTGACTGCGGGTTATTTTTTAAATGGTGTGATGTGGTTCGTTCTAGGCAGGATCGCTGGACACACAATTGTCGATAAATGGATAAAACATTTTAAGGCAGGCAGGAAATTTGCTGATAAGCTTGAAACGTATTTCGAGAATCATAGCTCGAAAATGATTTTTTGGACAAGAATCACTTACGGAATTAGCATGTTTAGCTTCATGATTGCTGGAAGTCTAAAAATGAATTGGAAAAAATTTGTATCTATAAGCCTTTTAGCAGCAATTGGCTGGGTCTTATTGGTCGGTGGCATTGGTTATGGTTTTGGCGCGAGCTTACAATCTTTAAGTACTGTGACTAAAGGTGTAACCGTGGGAATATCCTTAACAATAGTAATTGTGATAATCTTATTTGCAATTTCTATTGTTTATTGGTTAAGATGTTTTGCGCGTACAAAATTTGTTCAAGAATTAGAAGAACATGATTCGATAATTCTAAGTAAAATTGGTGAAACGATTAGAAAATCATTTCATCATAAAAAAAATGATAAAAAAACTTTCGATAAATAAAATAGTTTTCTTCTTAATCAAAGCAGATTTTTTCTTTTTTTCGGCGTTGGGTTTTGTTGCGCCGATCTTTGCTGTATTTTTGACCGAAAAATTGAAAGACGGGAGTATTGAAGTAGCTGGTTTTGCGATCGCAATTTATTGGATCACAAAATCAATATTTGAAATTCCTATTGCAAAATTCTTAGACAAAAAGAAAGGAGAGCGCGATGATTTAATGTTTTTAGTTTCAGGCTATTTTGTTGTTGGATTAATTCATTTTGGATACACCCAAGCGACTCTGTCCTGGCACATATATATATTAGAAGCACTATACGCAGTTGCTATGGCAATTGCCATGCCCGGTTGGTCGGCAATTTTTACCAGACACATCGACAAGGGAAGAGAGGGGTTTGAATGGAGCATTGAACACGTTACTTATAGTATTGGTACGGGAATCACCGGTGCATTAAGCGGGATCTTTGTTTCGAAATATGGGTTTAACGCTGTGTTTATGATTGCGGGGGTCGTGGCAATCATCGGATCATTAATTCCACTATTTATTTATAAGAACGTAAATATTAGCGGGGATCATCATGTAAGATTTATTAAAAAGTAATTTATCCCGCCCAGGCGGGACAAGTTTATGATTACAAAAGAAATGAAAATAGAAGAGGTGCTGCAGAAACATCCAGAAACCATGGAGATTTTTATGAAATATGGTTTTCATTGTTTGGGTTGTGCTTCGGCAAGTTTTGAGAATATTGAAGACGGTGCTACCGTTCACGGAATCGATATTGATAAATTTGTCAAAGAGTTAAACGAAATAATAGAGGAAAAATAGAATGAGTAATCAGGAGATAGCACATATTCTATATAACATCTCCGAATACTTGGTGATGGACGATGTTGAATTTAAACCGCGCGCTTATGAAAAAGCAGCGATTAGTATTGAAGCACTCGTTGAGAGTGTTTTTGATATATATATGGAAGGAGGTATAAAGGCACTAGAAAAAATACCGGCCGTTGGCAAGGGCATCGCTTTTAAAATCGAAGAATATATCAAGACCGGAAAGATAAAAGAATACGAACAACTCAAGAAAAAGGTGCCAGTAGACTTAGAGGCATTAACTGCCGTTGAGGGGATTGGACCAAAGACGATTTTGAAATTATATAAAGAGTTAAACATCAAGAATGTAAACGATCTAGAAAAAGCCGCGAAAAATAAAAAAATTAGGGCAATTGAAGGATTTGGAATAAAAAGCGAAGACAATATTTTAATGTCGATTCAATTTCTGAAAAAATCCGATGGCAGATTTCCATTAGGATATGTTTTAAATGACCTGAGAGGCATCGAACAAAGAATTAAAAAAATAAAGGGCGTTAAAAAAACATTATTAAGTGGGTCCGTGCGCAGGATGAAAGAAGATGTTGGCGATGCTGATATTTTGGTGGCGGTAGAGGACCCCAAGATCGCCAGAGATATTGTAAATTATTTTATTAATATGCCCGAAGTGGCACATATTTTTAGTCACGGAGACACAAAATCATCAGTAAAATTAAAAAATCATATCAATTTTGATATGAGAATTGTTGAAGAAAAAAGTTTTGGTGCTGCCTCACAATATTTCACGGGTAGCAAGGATCACAATATCGCATTAAGAAAAATTGCGATTAGAAAGGGGCTAAAATTGAATGAATATGGAATTTTCCAAATTAAAAGTCAAAAGTCAACCCGCCTACCGGCGAGGCAGGAAATTAAAAGTTTAGCAAAAACCGAAGAAGATGTTTACAAAAAACTGGGATTACAGTGGATTCCGCCGGAATTAAGAGAAAACAAAGGAGAGATTGAGGCTAGTCTAAGAAATAAATTACCCAAATTAATCGGATATAACGATCTTAAGGGCGACATGCAGATGCACTCGACTTGGTCTGATGGACTAAATTCCATAGAAGAAATGGCAAACAAGGCAATGGACATGGGGTTGGAATATATTTTAATCACTGATCACGTGCGAGGAATGTTTGATCACAGATTAAACGAAAAAGAATTAATTAAACAGTGGAAAGAAATAGACAAATTAAATTTAAAATTTAAAATTAAAAATTTAAAATTTAAGGTACTGAAAGGTGCAGAGGTTGATATTTTAAATGACGGAAAATTATTTCTGAAAGACGAAATTTTAGAAAAATTTGACGTTGTCGGAGCAGCGATTCATTCTAACTTTAAGATGTCAAGAGAAAAAATGACCGAAAGAATTATTAAGGCAATGAAAAATCCCAATGTAGATATTATTTTTCACCCTACCGGACGTTTAATTGGTATGCGCGCGCCTTTTGATGTGGACATGGAAAAAATTATTCAAGTCGCCAAAGAAACAAACACAATTCTAGAAATCGATTCTTATTTTAATCGTCTGGACTTAAAAGACGAATATGTGCGCATGGCTAAAAATGCAGGAGTAAAAATTGCTATCGATTCTGATGCGCATAGTGTTTCACATTTTCAATATTTAGAATTAGGTATCGCCCAGGCTCGCAGGGGATGGCTTGAAAAAGAAGGCGTAATCAACGCCTGGCCGCTAGAAAAAATGTTAAAAATGCTAAAATGAAAAAATTTTTTAAATATTGGTTACCGGTTGTGATTTGGGCGGGAGTGATATTTGTGTTGTCGGAGGTTCCAAACCTAAAAACTGACCTAGAGCAAGATTTCTTGTTAAGGAAAATTGCGCATATGGTTGAATTCGCAATTTTGGCCCTTCTATTATATAGGGCGTTAAAACAAGAAAAGATTAGCCTTAATCGAGCGCTAATTTTTTCTTTCGTTTTTGCTCTATTTTATGCTTTCACCGATGAATTGCACCAGTGCTATATAATAGGCAGACACGGAAGTTTAATCGATGTAGGTATTGATAGTGTCGGTATTTTTATTTTTTCATTGGCGTGTTATATTAAAAATAGAAAGGCGCCGTTCCCCGTAGGGAACAGCGCCGGTAAGTCAGGCCATTAGTTCAAGCCTAGAACAGCTTGAAATTCAGACCGGCCGAGATGCCGGGTGCGAACCCGACCTGGCCCTGAATGAACAGCTCGGCGAAGTTCATCTCGACGCCGATGTGAAAGATGTTGACGAACCCGAGGCTCGTCGCGCGAATCTCGAATTCGTTCTCGTCGTAGAACGAATCGTATGAACCGTAGTAAGAGTCATGGAACCAGTTTTCCTGGTATCCTGTACCGAAGTACTTGGTGCCCAGGAACAATGCCCTGACACCGGCTGACGCATGTAAGATTGCGTTGCCGATGCTGGCCCTGTACGACAGGTCGAATCCTGCCGAGAATTCGGAGTGGGACATATTCTGGATGTCGGTTCGTTCGACGTAGTATCCATAGGACATCCACCCGAACCCTTCGGTACGATAGTTATAGATGTTCGTGTCCGTCGAGGACTTTTCCTGCCAGAGGTATCTGGCGGTCAAGTTGGCGAAGAAATGTTCTCCTTCGTCATTGAACGGAATCGTCCACTCGACTTCTCCGCCGAAGACCAGCCCGAGTTCGGACTTGTTCTCGAATGGCGTGAAATCGTGTTGCCGTTCGAACTGACCGCTCCAACCGTCGTATTTCTCGACGGTCCCGATAGATCCCCGGTAGTAGTCGTAGGCGAGGTTGCCCGTGCCCACGATGCCGGAAATCCGGAAGTTCTTGGAGACGAACGAGACTTCGCAGTAGACCCGCGAAATCTGTTCTTCTCCGTCGAGCTCGGAGAGCTCGGTGACCGTGTGCCGGTCGTAGCGCCGGACATCCACGATCTTGGCATTGCTCCCGGATCCCTTGTACGAGAAGTTCTCGTACTTGAGGCCGATCTGGAAGCCCTTGACCCATCCGTCTTCGTCCTCGACGGACGACACGGCCAGGGACAGAGAAGCGAACAGGAAAACCGCCACCATCAACGCGCTGAATTTTTTCAAAACACCCTCCAACAAAAAATTTGTAAGATCGCTGAACTAGGTTCAGTACTTACATTATAACATATCCATAAAATTTGTCAAATAAAAAGACCGCAAAATTAGACACTAAAATAATTAGGTTAATTAAAATAATTTAACAAAAAATATATGGCAAGCCAAGATTTAATTAATTATATAAAGCAATGTCGCGAACAAGGCGTTTCTGACGAACAAATCAAGACTGCTCTTTCGGGCGCGGGATGGAAACAGGAAGATATAAACGAAGGATTTAATTCGTTTAACAATATAAATATTTCGACGCCGAACGTTTCTAATAATATTGGTGGCAAATTAGCATCAGCGTTTCAGATTTTCAAAGAAGCGTGGGGAATTTACAAAAAAAGACCATTTTTGTTTATTGGCATAATAATATTTCCTATTATAGTTATTTCTTTGGTTGTTGCTTTGTTTGTGTTGGGTGGTTTTGCGGGAATTGGTCTATTAATGGGGGGATTAGCAATTTGGAAGATTGTCATCCTTGGCTTATTAACGATTGCGTTAATTATTGCTGCTTTTGTGATTCAGCTTTGGGGTCAGACGTCTTTAATTTTCGCTATCAAAGACAACGCCGAGGGGATAGGGTTTAAGGAGTCATATAAACGCGGTTGGCACAAAATAAATGCCTACCTAGGAATTATCGTACCGAGTGGGTTAATTGTTTTTGGGGGAATGATGTTGTTTTTGGTTCCAGGAATAATTTTTGCGGTTTGGTTTGCTTTCGCCATTTACGTGGCACTGGATAAAATTTAAAAGGAATGAAAGCAATATTAAAGAGCAGGGAATACATCAGGGGTCATTGGTGGGGCGTGTTGTGGAGGCAAGCATTTATTGGATTAATAATGCTGATTATTTCTTCTGTAATCAGTTTCGTTTCGAAGCAAATAAATAACGCAATTGTAACAATGATTGTTAATTTAGTATGCACATTGATTACAGGGCCCTTGGTTGCAATTTATAGTTTTACAGTTTATAAAAAGGTTAAAGAATTAAAAGGTGGCAATGTATTGGAACCCAAAAAAAGCACGGGTACAATAATTTCCCTGATCGCATTTTTGGGAATTCTGTTATTAATTGGCGGGATGATATTTGGCGGAGCAAAATTAATTAAATCATTTAGGGGTGGTAATAGCATCCCGAATATTGAATTTAATTCTAATTATTATTTAAATCAATAACAAAAAGGTCGTTAATTAGTAAATTCACAAAAACATGTTTTATTCATTATTTGGTTTGGGATTCGTAGCAGGATTCTTGATCGTTGTGGGAATTCTTTTCCTATTGGTGAATCTGGGCGTAATTAGTGCTGCAGTTTGGGCATGGTGGCCAATTCTTTTGGTTGTCGTTGGAATTTATATTCTGACTCTAAAGAAGAGAAGAAAGAAAATTGCCGTGCACAATATTTTCTCCAAACTTGCTTCGGACGACAGAATTCAATCGAAACTTAATAAAATCATTGAAACCGTTGATCAGGTTGTTGAAAAAAAGATAGATGAATGGCACGAAGAAGCAACAGGCGAGAAGGAGGAAGAGGAAACAAGAACACATGAAACCCATCACACAAAATCGAAGATCCAGCTATGATTATGAAATATTAGAAACTTACGAGGCCGGTTTAGTGCTTTTTGGTTTTGAAGTAAAAGCGATTAAAACCGGCCATGTTAGTTTAACGGGTTCATTTGTGACAACAAAGAACGGAGAGCTTTTTTTGACGAACGCTCTAATTCCACCTTACCAGCCCCAAAATACGCCAATCGATTATGATCAATCGCGACCGAGAAAACTTTTATTAAATAAATCAGAAATCAACTCTTTAATTGGTAAATTAAAAGTAAAAGGGTTGACATTAGTGCCAATTCGGTTATATACTAAGAGGAACAGAATAAAGTTGGAATTCGGGGTCGCTAAAGGAAAGAAGAAATCCGACAAAAGAGAAGCGATAAAGAAAAGAGATGCAGAAAGAGAGATGCAAAGGGGGCGCTAGGTTTCGATCGAAGATCTTTTTAAAACAAGCAAATCGAGGATTCTAGTATCTCGCTAAAATCTAGAAAAAATAAACGCAAATACAAATTTTGCTTTTGCCACAGCTTAATTTAAGTTGAGGCCACTTCGACGGAGATTCTCAATAGGCTGTTGAAGTGTTATAGTGCCATAAGGCACTTGAGATAGATATTGCAATGCCCAAGTTGTAATATTGAAAGTAATTGGGTCGGATTATTCAAATTTTTGTTTGTTTATGATTTGAATAATTAAGTAAACAAACTACATTTGTAGAATTGTTTTAAATTGTTTTCAAGACGCGGGTTCGACTCCCGCCGTCTCCACCAAAATTAAACTAATTAAATATAATAAATGTTTCAAAAAAAACCATTTTTTAAGCCAGCATTCAGACCAACAGGAGGTCGACCATACAATCGATTTGACAATAGGTTTGTAAAACAAAACAAAGACAGGATTAACGAACAGATTAAATCTCCAGAGGTGAGGGTGATTGATGAACAAGGAACCAATTTAGGGGTTTTAAACACACAAGAAGCCATAACAATGGCCAAAGACAGAGGATTAGACTTAGTAGAAATTACAGAGAATGTTCAGCCACCAATTTGTAAAATTATCGATTACGGAAAATATAAATACATTCAAGAGAAAAAAGACAAAAAACAACAATCAAGTCACAAAAAAATAGAAACAAAAGGCGTGAGAATTAGCTTAACGATATCTCCTCATGACTTAGAGATTAGAGCTAATCAAATAGAGAAATTTTTTAAAGAAGGTCACAAGGTCAGAGTGGAAATGAAGCTAAAAGGGAGAGAAAAAGCTCATTTCGATCTAGCTAAAGAAAAATTAGAATCATTTATAAGTACCATTCCCAAGGGAGCGAAAAAAGAAGAAGAAATTAAGCGTAGCCCTCAAGGATTGGCAGTAACTATATGTCAGGCAAAACAAGAGGATCGGTCACAAAACGATTCAAAATAACAAAAAATAAAAAAGTAATTCATCGATCGCGAAATCAGAACCATTTAAATTCGAAAGAATCCGGTGATGAAAAGCGAACCAAGAGACACTCAAAAACTGTCGAAACCCAAACCAGAATGGTTCGGAACATTGTTGAGTTTAAAAACAGATAAAATTTATGACTAGAGTTAAAAGAGGCGTCCAAAAACGCGCCAGAAAAAAGAAAATTATAAAGCTTGCTAAGGGATTTAAATGGCAGAGAAAGTCCAACTATCGTGCAGCTAAGGATGCTCTAAGGCACGCCTGGACTTACGCTTATCGCGACAGAAGAAACAAGAAACGAAGTTTTCGTAATCTTTGGAACATTAAAATTAATGCTATTTGTCGAGAAAACGGAATATCTTATAGTAGATTTATTAACGCCATTAAGGCAGCTAATATTATTATTGATAGGAAGATTCTATCGCAGCTGGCCGAAAATTATCCCGAAACATTTAAGAAGATATTAGATGAAATTAAGACGAAATAAACTAGAGATAATTAAGGGCCCCGCTGCGGCGGGGCCCTTTTAAATTAAGTTGAATTAAGTTAGAATTAAAATATGACAATTAGGTCGGAAATAAAGGAGATGATCTCCAAAATAGTAGGAGAAGGTATTCAGTTTACAGTTGAAATCCCCGAGAATACAAGTTATGGCGACTATGCTACAAATGTCGCTATGATTTTGGCAAAAAAAGAAAAACGTAATCCGGCTGAAATTGCCAAAGAAATTGAATCGAAGATAAAGAGTGAAATTTTCGAAAAAACCGAATTTGTTAATGGTTTTATTAATTTTCACTTAAAGCCAGAGTTTATTCAAAATCAGGTCAAAGAAATTCTAAAACAAAATAAAAAGTACGGGAGCAGCAAGGTCGGCAAAGGCAAAACGATTATAATAGATTATTCTGCACCAAATATTGCAAAGAAAATGCACGTTGGCCATTTAAGATCAACTATAATCGGTGCTGCGATTTACAATATTTATAAGTTTTTAGGGTATAAAGTTATTGGTGACAATCATCTAGGGGATTGGGGTACGCAATTTGGAATAATGATATCGGCAATTAAACTGTTTTATGCACCATATAAAGGGCTTGAGAAAGACAAAAAAATGCAGAGCCTCAAAAATCTTACGGTTTCTGATATGCTTAATCTTTATGTGGACTATAACAAAAAGATGGAAGATTCTGCTAACGGATTGACAGATCTGCCCAGAGAAGAATTCAAAAAACTCGAGGACGGAGATGAAGAGAATAAGGCAATTTGGAGCGTATTGAGAAAAAAATCGCTTGAAGAGTTTGATAAAATTTATAACATATTAGGCATCGAGTTTGACGAATACAAAGGAGAAAGTCATTACGAACCAATTTTAAAAGAAATAATTAAAGATTGTGAAAATTTAGACAAAAAATATTATTTTCAAAGTGGTGACGCTTTTCTGATTGATCTGAATGAATTTAACATGGCCCCTCTCTTAATGAAAAAGTCTGATGGCGCTACACTTTATGCTACGAGGGAACTTGCGACAATAAAAGAAAGAGTCAAAGATAATCCAGATAAAATAATTTATGTTGTTGGCAATGAACAATCTTTACATTTTCAACAATCTTTTCAAGCAGCTGAATTGTTGGGATATATCTCTAAAAACAAACTTGTTCACGTTAAGTTTGGACTTATCTTGGACGAAAATCACAAAAAATTAGCCACTAGGTCGGGAAAATTTATTGGCGCAGAAGACCTGATTAATCAAATAATTGAATTGGCAGAAAAAATTATAAAAGAAAAAAACCCTTCGTTGTCAGAAAAAGCAAGAGAGGAGGCTGCTAAGGTTATCGGTATTGGTGCGTTAAAATATAACGATCTTTCTCAAAATCGACAAAGTGACATTGTCTTTGATTGGGACAAAATGCTAAGTTTTGATGGAAATTCTGCCCCATATATACTATATACATACGTGAGATTGCAAAGCATTATAGGAAAGACTAAATTTGCGGGAAGTTTTGATTCGGAATTTTTAAAGGAAACCGAAGAGTTAAATGTTGTAAAGGAATTAATTAAATTTTCCGATGTAATTGAAAATTCGGCAGAAAGTTTTCAGATGAACAATTTGGCAAATTATCTTTATGGTTTGGCAAGCGTAGTTAATAATTTTTATGAAAAATTTAACATATTAAAAGTAAATCATGACATTCGGTCGGCTCGATTGGCGTTAATAAAAGCTGTTACCATTGTTTTGAAAAACGGGTTAAATTTACTAGGTATAAACACCATCGAAAAGATGTAATTTATGAAATTTAATAATCAATATTATATTCTCCGTCACGGAAGAGCAATTTCTAACGAACAGAGAATTGTCAGTTCTTGGCCAGAGAAATTCGAAAACCCATTAACCGAAGAAGGAAAAAAACAGATCAACGAAATAGCATCTGAAATTGAAAAGCTAAACATTGACCTAATTTTTGCTTCCGATCTATTGCGCACAAAACAAACCGCAGAAATTATCGCCGACGCATTAAAATTAGAAATAATTTTTGATAAAAGATTGCGCGAAATAGATATGGGAATTTTTAATGGTGGCTCGGAAGACGCATGGAACGAATTTTATGAATGCGATTCTCAAAGGTTTATCAAAAAACCAAAAGATGGCGGAGAAAATTACAGAGAAGTTAAACAGAGAGTAGGAGATTTTATTGAAGAAATTGACAAAAAATATGAAAATAAAAACATTTTAATTGTGAGTCATGGTTGCGTTTTGTTTAGTTTGCAGGCGACTGCCAATGGGCAGACCGAAGAACAAGAAATGTCCTGTCGCAGCGATTTAATTATGAGAAACGGCGAATTGCGTAAATTAAATTAATATGGAAAAAATTTCAGACATAGAGAAGAAAATATTAGAATTTTGGAAAGAAAATAAAATCTTTGAAAAATCCCTGATGAAGAAACCCTCCTCCACTAAAACTTCGGCGGGCAAGGATTATGTTTTTTATGATGGTCCGCCATTTGCGACAGGAACACCACATTATGGACACATTGTGGCGTCTTTAATGAAAGATATGGTGCCACGCTTTTGGACAATGCGTGGTTACCGAGTCGAAAGAAAATGGGGTTGGGATTGCCATGGCTTACCAATAGAGAATATTGTTGAACAAGAACTGGGTTTAAAAAATAAAAAAGACATCATATCAATTGGCGTTGATAAATTTAATGAAACAGCCAGAAGTAAGGTTTTAAAATATGTTGATGAATGGAAGAAAGTAATTGAAAGAATGGGTAGGTGGGCGGACATGGACAACGCCTACAAAACCATGGACTTAAATTACATGGAAAGTATCTGGTGGGTATTTAAACAATTGTGGGACAAAGAACTTATATATGAAGGATATAAATCAATGCACATTTGCCCGAGATGCGAAACAACTCTTTCGCAATTCGAGGTCAGTGATAATTACAAAGACGTTAAAGATCTATCGGTAATAGCGAAATTTGAACTCGTAAACGAACCAGGAACCTATGTTCTGGCATGGACGACTACCCCCTGGACGTTAATTGGCAATGTTGCATTGGCAATTGGCGAAAAATTGAACTATATTAAAGTCGAACATAATAATGAACTCTATATTTTAGTCGATCAAAATGTCGATAAAATTTTTAATAATAAAAAACATGAAATTGTTGAAAAAATTGACCCCAAAGACTTGATTGGTAAAAAATACAAATCATTGTTTGATTATTATCTTAACGAGGACCTACCAAATAAAGAAAATCTTTATACGATTGTTTCTGCCGATTTTGTGACCACCGAAGATGGTACGGGCGTCGTGCATATTGCCCCTGCGTTCGGAGAAGAGGATATGAATTTAGGTAAAGAAAAAAAATTATCTTTTATTCAGCACGTTAAAATGAACGGACAAATCACCGATGAGGCCAAAGAATTTGCCGGACTAGAAGTTAAACCAAAAAACGATCCCTCTGCCACCGACAGAAAGGTGATTGAATATTTAAAAAATAAAAATTTACTATTTTTAGAAGAAGAATATGCTCACAGTTATCCTTATTGTTATCGTTGCGATTCTCCACTTCTAAATTATGCTACTTCTTCATTATTCGTAAACGTAACAGAATTAAAAGACAAGGCACTTAAACATGCCAAGAGGATAAACTGGACGCCAACACACATAAAAGAAGGGAGGTTTGGTAATTGGTTAGAAGGGGCGCGCGATTGGTCAATTTCGCGTCAAAGATTTTGGGGTTCAGTAATTCCAATTTGGGTTTGTGATAAGTGCAAGAAGAAAGTGGTGGTTGGTTCAATCAAAGAATTGGAAAAATTGAGCAGTGTGAAAGTCACAGATTTACACAAACATTTTATTGATAAGATAGAATTTTCGTGTAGTTGCGACGGAAGCATGAAACGAGTTCCCGATGTCTTAGATTGCTGGTTTGAATCTGGCTCAATGCCATACGCTCAAATGCATTATCCGTTTGAAAATAAAGAAAAATTCGAGAAAAATTTTCCCGCCGAATTTATTGCCGAAGGAGTTGATCAGACCCGTGCCTGGTTTTACTATATGCATATTTTGTCGACCGCGGTTAAAAACAGCGAAGCATTCAAAAATGTAATTGTGAATGGAATGGTTTTAGCGGAAGATGGCAAAAAAATGTCGAAACATCTAAACAACTATCCCGACCCGATGGAGGTTTTTGAAAAACACGGGGCTGATGCCGTACGATATTACCTAGCCACATCGCCAGTGGTGAAAGCAGATGATTTGTGTTTTTCAGAAAAAGGAGTCGACGAAGTCGTTAAAAAAGTTTTACTGATGATTTTAAATATTTTGTCTTTCTATAAACTATCCGCAACCGACACAAAAGAAAGCACAAAAAGCGAGGACATATTAGACAAATGGATTATCTCCAAAACAGAATCTTTGAAAAAAGAAGTAACCAATGGTTATGAAAATTACGATCTAAACAAGGCCACAAAACCAATTTCTGGATTTATTGATGAATTATCGACCTGGTATGTGCGTAGATCCAGGGAAAGATTCAAATCTGAAAACAAAGACGAGGCAGTGCAAACATTAAAATATGTATTATTAGAACTATCTAAAGTAATCGCTCCGGTAGTGCCGTTTATAGCAGAACACGTATATAAAGAAGTGGGAGGCAACCAAAATAGTGTGCACTTAGAAGATTGGCCAAAAGTGAATGAAAAATTAATCGACGAAAAATTGGAAGAACAGATGGTGCAAGTGCGAGATATTTGTAGTGCGGGATTACAAAAAAGGGCGGAGGCAAATTTAAAAGTTCGACAACCTTTAGCCAAAATCCAAATTCCAAATTATAAATTACAAAAAGAATTACTCGACTTAATCAAAGACGAGGTTAATGTAAAAGAGGTTGTAGCAGACCTAAAAGAGGGAGTGGCACTTGATACCACTATCACCGAAGAACTCAAAGCAGAGGGCGCTGTGAGGGATTTTGTGCGCACTATTCAATCAAAACGTAAGGAAATGGGTCTGACGCCGAAGGACAAGATTCGGGTAATTTATTCAGAGAATAAGGAAATTGTTGAAAAATACACCGATCAAATCAAGAAACAAGTAATTGCTGAAGAAATTATTTTCGGCAACGAATTCAAAATAGAAAAAATATAGAGCAAACTACAAAATTTTGATCACAATAATTTGTCATACGTATTGACAAATTTTTGTTTTAGGAGTACAATATACAACAAGGAGAATAAAAATGAGAAAAAATGCGAAGGTGTCTGTTCTTTTCATCGTCATGGTGGTCGTGTTCGCCGGGTGCATACAACCACCTCAAATCGCAGAAGCCCAGGCCTTAATTGCCGAGCTCATGAAATTGGATGCAGGCACATATGCCCCCAAAGAATTCATGAAGATTCAAGGCGACATGAACAAGGCTATGGACGAAGTCATGGCCCAGGACAAGAAATTTTTCAAGAAATATGGCTACGCCAGAGAGGCATTAGACAAAGTAATATATGAAGCCAGAGACCTTAAAACAAAAATGCCCGATAAAAAGTATGACTACGAAAAAAACAATTATCGGGGCAACAATGATGAGCGCAAGATCCTCGGGCAAGCTGTTTTGATTCTGCGAAACGGAGACACTCGTCTCGAGGAGCTGATTGCCGACATGATAGAAGACGTCATTTCTTATCGCTTCGGAGGGAGCGAGAAGAAATAGTCTGAATCAATTTTTCAGTGCCCCGTGCGCTTGCGCGCGGGGCCTTTTTATTTCTCACAAAATACAATATAATAAAACCATGATTAAGACCGAGGCAATTATACTGAAAACAACCGACCAAAATGAAACTGGTCGGCTTTTGACGGTTTATTCAGAGAAATTAGGCAAAATCAACGTGCAAGCTAAGGGGGTAAAAAAAATCGAAAGTAAACTGCGTGGACATATTGAGGCCATATCTTATAGTCAATTAATTATCGTAGAAGGAAAAAACTCTTTAATTCTAAAAGACGCGTATTTATTAAATCAATTTCTGAATATCAAAAAAAGCCTAGAAAAAATAAAAGTCGCCAAACGAATTGCCAATTTAATTGATGAGGCTATGGTTGGACAGGAAAGAGATGAAAGCGTATGGAAATTAATTTTGGGAACATTTGAAACGCTAAACAATGATGTAAATGTTAAAGATGTTGTAATTGTTTTTGAAAAGAAGTTAATTAATCTTTTGGGCTACGACTCCGAACATATGCGCGAAATAGAAAACTTGTATTAAAAATGATATAATTAAATTATAATGGACAATTTTCAATTCAAACAAATAGACACGCAAATTAATCCTACATTCCAACCCGAAATCAAGCCAGAAAATAAATTTAAAAAACTTTTCAGTAGGAAAAATTTACCCAAAACTTCGGCAATTTTAATTATTGTGGGTGTTTTAATTATTGGTGGAGCGATTCTTTGGGGGAGGGGTTCTTTTGTTGGTTCAAAGGTTGTTTTAAATATTCAAACTTCGGAGAATATCTCTTCTGGCGAAGAGACCACAATCACAATTAACTATATTAATAATAATCGTGTAGACCTAAACAATGCCAAATTGATTATTAATTATCCCCAAGGAACTTTTTCTTTGGACGGGAAAGAAATATATCAAGATTCAAAAACATTGGGAGTTGTCGCCAAAAAAACGGGAGGGAAAGAGATTTTTAAGATAAGATTTTTGGGTGAAAGGGGCAGCACAAAAAACATTATTGCTAAGTTAGAATATAAACCCGCCAACATTAACTCTCGATTTGAGGCAGAAACGTCATCTAAGATAGAAATCAATACTGTAGCAATCGGTATTCATGTCGAAGGATCAGAAAAATCAGTCGCTGGGCAAGAAATTAGCTACGCCATAGAGTATGAAAACAGAACAGAAGAAACAGTTGATGATTTGGTTATTAAATTAGAATATCCAGATGATTTTAATTTTAAGACATCTGATCCAGCGCCTAAATCTGAAAACGAGGTAAATATTTGGGAAGTCGGCACATTAAAACCCAACGAAAAAAGAACAATTAATTTAAACGGATCATTGAATGGTCAAGAGATGGAGAATAAAGTTCTAAGAGCAACAATTGGACAGATGCAAGACGGAAATTTCTTAAAATATAGTTTGTCTGATTTTGTGACGCAAATTTCTCCAGCACCAATTGTTTTGTTAGTTGCCGTTGATAATGCAGACAACGATTGCAAAGTTAACGCTGGTCAGGAATTAAGATACGCAATTAATTTTAGAAACAATACCGACATCGCTCTTAAAGAATTGATTTTAAAAGTGTACTTGCAAGACGGGGTTTTTGATTTAAGAACCATAGACTTAAATGGTAAGGGGTTTTTTGATAGCCGAACAAATACCATCACTTGGAGCGGAGCCGATATTTCTGCTTTAAGCCTATTAGATACAAATCAATTCGGAGAAGTGAGGTTTTCTGTAAAAGTAAAAAATGAATTGCCAATTTATAGTTTTAATGATAAAAATTTCGAAGCAGGAGTGATTGCCGAAATTCAAACCTTAACTGTTCCGGCAAAATTCGCTGGGACAGAGCTAAAATTCGAAAAAGAATTGAACTGCAAAATTAATACTCAGTTAATATTAAACACTAGGGGCTATTATTATGAGCCATCGCAAGGAATTTATAATCTTGGCCCAATTCCACCGAAAGTTAATGAGTTAACAAATTATACAATTCATTGGCAGGTAATTAACGTTTCTAATGATTTAGATGGCGTTATTATAAAATCAGTTTTGCCTCAAGGGATTAATTATATGAATTATCATATTAATAAATTAAACAAGGGACAGTTTTCATACAACGATCGAACCAAAGAAATAATTTGGAATATCGGTAAAGTACCAGCCGGCACTGGCAAAACATTGCCATTATACGAATTAATCTTCCAAATTGGTCTAACCCCATCTATTAATCAAGTCGGCAGTTCGCCAATATTAATTAATCAATCACAAATTGAGGGAAGAGATATTTTTACGGGTATCAACTTAAACTCGATTAGTCCGGCCGTAGACACCTCTGTTCCCGACGACACAAAGGTGAATGCTTACGGAGAAAGAGTAATTGAATAAAAATGAAAAAAGAAAATTTAATGGAAAAAATTGTGAGTTTATGTAAAAGACGAGGATTTGTTTATCCTGGTTCAGAAATTTATGGTGGATTTCAGGGTTTTTATGATTTTGGGCCACTTGGCGTATTAATGAAAAATAACTTAAAACAGTTATGGTGGAACTGGATGACCAGGGAGCATGAAAACATTGTAGGCATTGATGGTGCAATTATTACCAATCCTAGGGTTTGGGAAGCATCGGGTCATGTGAAAAGTTTTGTCGATCCACTTTCGGAGTGTAAAAAATGTCATCACCGATTTAAGGTAGATGACCTAAAAGATAGTAAAAAATGCCCCGATTGTAAAGGCGAATTAACCGAACCAAAACAATTTAATATTTTAGTTCCCACACAATTAGGCGTAATTGAAGGAGAAAAAACTAATGCCTATTTACGCGGAGAGGCGTGTCAAACAATTTATCTTAATTATAAAAACGTCTTAAACACCACACGATTGAAAGTTCCTTTCGGAATTTGCCAAATTGGTAAGGCGTTTAGAAATGAAGTAACGCCAGGAAATTTTTTATTTAGACAACGCGAGTTTGAGCAGTGGGACCTGCAGTGGTTTTGTAAAGAAAACGAAATGGAAAAATGGTTTGAATTTTGGAAAAAAGAGAGAATGGAGTGGTACAAGAATATCTTTACCAATCCCAAAAATCTTGGGTTTTACAAACACGAGAAATTGGCACACTATGCCAAAATGGCCTATGATATTACTTACGAAAATTCGCCTTGCGAAATTAAGGAAATGGAGGGAATTCATTGGCGTGGAGACTGGGACCTCTTGGGGCATGCGAAATTTTCCGGGCAAGATTTAAGTTACACTGATCCAGAAACTAACGAAAAATTTGTTCCACAAATTGTGGAAACGTCTGGTGGGGTTGATCGAGCATTTTTATTTTTATTGATCGATGCCTATATTGAAGAAAAAGAGAGAATCGTCTTAAAATTACACTCTAAAATTGCGCCATATCAAGTCGCCGTATTCCCATTATTAAAAAATAAACCGGAATTAATCGAAAAAGCGCAAAAAGTATATCGGGAACTAAAAAAAGATTTTAATGTTTCCTGGGATGATCGAGGTAATATTGGCAAAAGATATTTTGCTCAAGACGAAATCGGTACGCCATTTTGTGTAACGGTTGATTTTGACACACTAGAGAAAAACATTGTTACAGTTAGAGACAGAGATAGTATGAAACAAGACAAAGTTGACCTTCAGGAATTAAAAGACTATTTAAAAGAAAAAATAAATGTCTAAACCGTTTCAAAAATTTACATTTAAAAACGGTCTAAGGTTGGTCACTGTTCCGATGAAAAATACTCAAGCAGTGACTGTTTTAGTTTTAGTTGGGACTGGCTCTAAATACGAAACCAAGGAGGTTAATGGGATTTCACATTTTTTAGAGCACATGTTTTTTAAGGGGACAAAGAATAAACCGAGCACAAATAAACTAATTGAACCATTAGATAGGATTGGAGGAAAATATAATGCCTCTACCGATTATGAGATAACTGATTTTTGGGCAAAAGTTGATGCAAAACACTTAGACGTGGCAATTGATTGGATTTCGGATATATTTCTGAATTCCAGAATAGATTCGAAAGAAATCGAGAAAGAAAAAGGAGTCATTATAGAGGAGATTAATATGTACTTAGACGAACCAATCAATTATGTTTCTGACTTGTGGAACAAATTATTGTATGGCGATCAACCAGCGGGATGGTTTATAGCCGGAGAAAAAGAGACGGTGCAAAACATAAAAAGAAATGATTTTATAAATTACTTAAAAAATCACTACTCATCTGTTAATACTGTAGTTGTGGTGGCCGGGAAAATAGATAACATTAAAAAATTAAAGCTTAATATTCAACAAAAATTCCAAAAGATAAATAGAAAAAGCCCGCAACCAAGAGCAAAAGTTTTTTACTCGCAACAGAAGCCACAAGCATTGATATACTACAAGAAAACAGACCAAACTCACTTGTGTCTTGGCAATAGAGCATACAATATGTTTCATCCAGACAGGTATATTCTGGATATTATAAATACAATTTTAAGTGGAGGATTTACATCAAGGATGTGGACAAATATACGCCAAAAAAGAGGACTAGCCTATTATGTTTATACTTATGGAAACGCGGATCTGGATACGGGGTATATATTAACCAAGGCCGGAGTTAATAACGATAAAGTTGACGAAGCGATAAAAGAAATTTTAAACCAATACAATATTATTAAAAATAAAAAAGTTTCCGCACAAGAACTAAGAAAAGCTAAAGACTATATAAAGGGAAGAGCAATTTTGGGCATGGAATCATCTGATGCTCTGGCTTCTTTTTACGGCCATCAGGAATTATTTGAAAATAAAATTTTGACCCTAGAAGAGAAACTTGCTAAAATAGAAGCAGTAACGGCCGAAGACGTACAAAGAGTGGCGAAAGACATATTTAGACCAGAAAAATTAAATTTAGCATTAATTGGACCATTTAAAAATAAGGCGAAATTTCAACGCCTTCTAAAATTATGAACGAAACAAAAACAATAAATATTTCTACGAACACCATTATTAGATTTATTCTGATAGTTTTGGGATTAGTTTTTCTGTTTTTAATCCGCGATGTTATCGTTTTATTTATCTTTGCATTAATTATTGCCTCAGCGATAGCTCCGGTGGTTAATTTCTTTGAAAAAATCAAAATACCTCGAGTCGTCGGGGCATTAATTGTTTACGTTCTAGTTATTGGCGCAATAGCACTTCTAATTTCTCTAATCGTACCAACAATTGCCAAAAATGTTAAAGATCTGGCCACTAATCTGCCTACCTACATTGAATCATTGTCAGAGAAATTTCAATCTTTTGAAAAAGCCTCGTCAAAATACGGAATGATTATCGATAGATTGCAGGGGTATTTAAGTGATATTGGTGAAACATTAAAATCATTGAGCACAAATATTTTCTCTACCGCTGTTAGTTTCTTTGGTGGAATATTTTCCTTCTTTTTGGTTGTTGTGATGTCTTTTTATATATCCGTCCAAAAGAAAGGGGTACAAAGGGTTTTGACTGCGGTAATGCCGATCAATTACCGTGATTACGTTTTGAATCTTTGGGATCGAGCACAAAAAAAACTGGGCCGATGGCTCCAGGGACAATTATTCTTAGCTTTAATTGTGGGGGCTTTGGTTTATGTCGGTCTTTCTCTTTTAGGAGTTAAATACGCCCTCATATTGGGAATAATTTCAGGGGTTTTAGAGCTATTTCCGTATATCGGGCCAGTGCTTGCAGGTATCCCAGGCGTAATTTTGGGCTTATTACAATCGCCAATTTTAGGCTTGTGGGTGTTTATCTTGTATGTGGTTGTGCAACAAATTGAGAGTTATTTAATTACACCATTGGTTATGGGTAAGGTAGTAGGATTAAATCCGATTGTCATAATCTTGGCATTGTTAATTGGTGCGAAATTTGGCGGAATTCTTGGGATGATTTTAGCTGTTCCTTTGGCAGCAGTATTTGCGGAACTGTTAAGAGATATGATTAAAAAACGAAAAGAATCAGAAGCGAAATAATAATTACAACAATTTGCAGAAAAAACTCAAAGAAGGTCGATGTACCTTCTTTTTGTGATTTATAGTGAAAATTATGATGAAATGATATGTATTTTTGAACAAATTTAATTCTAGTATTTTGGAACAAAAACCACAAAATATCGGGGACTAGAGAGAAAAATATTCCCAAGATAATTAAGGCAATATTCTTTGTGGTTAAAGAATTATTTTGACCAATATATACGAATACCAGAAACAATCCAATCGTACCATCCAAAAACATTTTAAGCACGTTTTTTATTTTTCTAGTACTAGAAATACAATAGTCCCAATGAGGAATCTTATCGACAACGAAGTGAAAGATAACTCCTAGAACCATCACTAACCAAAAATTATTTACTTTTGATCCAATAATAGCGCCAATTAAAACATGAGGAGTTATAATCATAGTATTTTTATATTAACAAATATTTAATTTACTGTTAAGCTGAAACTAATGGGCAAATTATACATTATTGCAACACCAATAGGAAATTTAGACGACATAACTTTAAGATCAATAAATATCTTAAAAGGCGTGGATTTAGTTTTGTGCGAAGATACAAGAGTTACAAAAAAACTACTTGAACATTTTGAAATTAAAACACCTGTACAAAGTTATCATCAACATAGTGATTCTAAAAAAACCGATTACATTTTAAATTTATTTAAAGAAAATAAAAATATCGCATTAGTTTCTGATTCGGGAACTCCAGGAATATCAGATCCAGGGAATAAATTGGTGGAAGATGCGCATAGAGAGGGGGTAAAGATTGTGCCGATTCCCGGGCCCAGTGCGATGATTGCAATTGCGAGCGTTGCGGGGATTTCTATGGACAAATTTGTGTTTATGGGATTTCCGCCACATAAAAAGGGTCGACAGACAATGTTTAAAGAAATTTCCGAATCTAAATATCCAGTAATAATTTACGAATCAGTGCACAGAATTATAAAAACTCTAAAAGAGTTGCAAACATTACATGATTTTGATATAGTTGTCGGCAGAGAATTAACCAAAAAATTCGAAACTATCTGCCGTGGCAAAATCTCCGAAGTCATTCCCCAAATCGAACTAAAAGGAGAATTTGTAGTAATAATACATAAAGATGAAAAATAAATTTTATATCACAACTACATTGCCATATGTGAATGCTGAGCCACATATTGGATTTGCGCTAGAAATTGTGCAGGCAGATGTTATTGCTCGATATCGCGCCCTACAAGGCGACGAGGTGTTTTTTAATACCGGGACCGACGAGCATGGATTGAAAATCTATCAAAAGGCGTTAGAAGAAAAAAAAGACCCACAAGCATATTGTGATGAGTATGCAGCGAAATTTGATTTATTAAAAACGAAATTAAATCTTTCTTACAATAATTTTATTCGCACCACTGACAAACATCATATTGAGGCGTGCCAAGAATTCTGGAAAAAATGTGAAAAAAATGGCGATATTTACAAAAAGAATTACAAAACCAAATATTGCGTTGGTTGTGAATTAGAAAAAACCGATTCCGAATTAGTTGATGGCAAATGCCCGATTCATCCCAATCGCGAACTAGAAATCATCGAAGAAGAAAATTATTTCTTTAAGTTTTCTAAATACCAGCAACCACTTTTGGATTTTTACGACAAAAATAAAGGTTTTGTTATTCCTGCGCATCGTCAAAAAGAAATTTATAATTTTGTAAAAAATGGTTTGCAAGATTTTAGTATTTCCCGACTCAAAACAAAAATGCCATGGGGCGTACCCGTACCGGGGGACAGTGACCACATAATGTATGTTTGGTTTGATGCCCTTATCAACTATATTTCCTGTCTAGGTTGGCCCAAAGACGAGAAAAAGTTCAAAGAATTCTGGCCGGGACTGCAAGTTGCCGGAAAAGATAATTTAAGACAACAAACTGCAATGTGGCAAGCCATGCTTTTATCGGCTAAGCTTCCGTTATCGAAACAGGTGTTTATTCATGGATTTATTACTTTAGGTGGACAAAAAATTAGTAAATCTTCTAGTCCAAGCCCAAGTCCATCGCCATCAAGCGAGGTTTCATTATCAAAGAATATTTTACCAAGTCCAATTGAGTTGGTTGATAAATACGGCATTGATGCGGTGAGATACTATTTATTGCGCGGAATTCCGTCTTCCGAAGATGGCGATTTTTCTATTGAACGATTTGAAGAATTATACAATTCTGATCTAGCAAATGGATTAGGAAATTTGGTTGCGAGAGTATTGGGATTAACAGAGAAACATAATCTATTTAAAAGCATTTTTATAAATGATGTCGACGGCAAATACAAAAGAGACGTGGACAACCTGAAAGCAGCAGTCAGCGATTGCATTAACGGGTTTGGATTTTCGGAATTTTTAGAAATCGTTTGGTCTGGTATTCGTGTTTTGGGTGACACATACATTGATAGTCAAAAACCATGGGAATTAGCTGGAGAAGATGAGATTAAATTAAAACAAGTTTTAACTAATTTACTTTATTTAATTTCCGAAATTGCCGAATTAATTACACCGTTTTTACCTGAAACGAGTGAAAAAATAAAAAATCAATTAAAATCCGGTAAATCAGAAATATTGTTTCCCAGAATTTCATAAAAGTTATAACATTGACGTAATAAATTTAATAGTATATAGTAAAATCAGTTCCTTTGGAACTGATTTTAAATCTAATAGGGAGTGTGCAATGAAAAAATCAGTTTGTGTCGTTCTTTTTATGTTCATGTTTTTGTCGCTATCTTTTTCGGCGTTCGGCCAGCAGGTCGAATACAAAAAGATCTATCGACTCGGCGTGGCTCCGCTGGAAAAAAACGGGGTCAAGACACTGGAAGAGCTCGAAGCGCTCATCGTCAAAAAGATTGTGGTCATCGATCTATTATTGAGCGGGCGAAAAGAGCTTGTCGAAGAATTCTATCGACAATTTCCCGAGGCAAGGGTCGAAGAGATTTCTTTTGACAAAAATGACCACGTGCGAATTATTTCGATGTCCTGGGAGAACTGGGACAAGAAGCCCAAGGTAACGGTACCTGTCGAATGGGCTGGAGAAGGAATCGTTGAGGCATATATTTTTAAAATCGATTATATGCACATCGGAAAGTCTTATTGGTTCCTGATTCCCAAGAAGTGTGGGAACGTTTCTCTATGGAAGATCGAAGATCTTGAGATTCCGATTAGGAAAATCGAAGAGAAGCCGGTTGTCGAGTACCCATCTCGGTCAAACCCCGAGATCGAAACGGTTCACAATCCGGAACCCAAGCCCGTTGTCGAGACGTCCAAAGAAAAGGATGATACGGATTATTTCGCAGATTTGGCCGGAGGAATTTTCAAAAGCTGCTACAAGGAGTATATTATCCTCCGGGCTGGTTTCGCGAAAAAAATCAGCGAAAAATTCGAACTGACCTTCTTGGGAGGAATCGGCCTTCCTCTTGATTTCCAAACCGGATATCCCGGAACCGAGGAATGGAAAGTGGTGTTTATGGGCGACACAAAGTTGATATACAGACCATCTTCATTCTTTATCGGTGTAGGCGCCGGAATGTCGTCTGCCGTCAAGGCAGGCAATACCAAGCAACTGGAAGGAATTTGCACGACAGGAATCAGTTCAGGCAAGATCGATTTATTTGTTGAAGTGCGTCTTCCTATGCAGAAAGACAAGAGCTTCAAGAACAACTACAAGATATTTGCCGGAATAGGAGTACACTGGGGGCGATGAGCCCCCTTTTTTATTCTTTAAAATAGTGATATATTGATTTTATGTTGATCGATACACACGCGCATTTAAATTTTAAAGATTTTGATGACGATCGAAATGAAATTATTAAAAAATGCCAAGATTTACAAGTTGGCATTATTAATATTGGCGTTAATTATACTGCCTCTAAAGAGGTGATTGAACTTGCTGAGAAATATAGTAATTGTTGGGCGACGGTTGCCATGCATCCACATGACATTAATGATCCAAGAGATAAAATTGGTTTTGATTACAACAAATTTTTGGAACTTGCTAAAAATCCAAAAGTCGTAGGAATTGGTGAATGTGGATTGGATTATCAATTTTGTGAAGACGATTTAACACAACAAAAACAACAGCAAGAAATTTTTATACAACATTTAAAATTGGCGCAGGAAGTAAACAAGCCAATCATTATTCACAGTCGTAGATTGTTTCCAGAAATATTAGAGATCATTAAAACATTTCAAGCATCAAACACCAGACATTTAGCCGGTGTTCTTCACTGCTATATGGGACGCTGGAGTTATGCGGAAGAATATTTAAAATTAGGTTTTTATTTAAGTTTTACGGGACTAATAACCTATGCGCGAGATTATGATAAAGTGATTAAAAATTGTCCGTTAGATAAAATTTTAATTGAAACCGATTCACCGTATTTGACGCCCGACCCCCTGCACAAAAAAGACGAAATTGTCCGCAATACACCATTAAATGTCGAATTAGTTGCTCGAAAAATTGCCGAAATTAAAGGAATCAGCCTTGAAGAAGTTGCAAAACAAACCACCCAAAACGCACAAAAGCTATTTAATATAGTATAATTAAGTTATGGAATATAATCCTCAAGAGATTGAAAAAAAGTGGCAAAAAGAATGGGAAAAACTTGGTCTATACGAGGCCAAAGATTTTGATAAAAAACCGAAACAATACATTCTGGTTGAATTTCCATATCCTTCTGGAGACGGACTTCATGTTGGTCACGCCAGAAGTTATTCTGCGCTCGACGCTATGGCACGTAAAAAGAGAATGCAAGGATACAATGTTTTATTTCCTATTGGTTACGATGCTTTTGGACTTCCCACGGAAAACTATGCCATTAAAACTGGTATTCATCCGATTGAGGTAACTAAAAAAAATACCGCAATTTTTAGAGAACAACTAAAAAGCCTCGGCCTATCATTTGACTGGTCCCGAGAAATAAATACTACTGACCCCGAATATTACAAATGGACGCAGTGGATATTTTTACAATTTTTTAAGAAAGGATTGGCCTACCAACAAGAAATGCCGATAAATTGGTGTCCAAAATGCAAAACCGGACTAGCTAACGAAGAGGTTGTAAACGGAAAATGTGAACGCTGTGGCGCTCAAACCGAAAAACGTAACAAAAAACAATGGTTATTAAAAATTACCGCCTACGCAGACAGATTGATTGACGATTTAAAATTAGTTAATTTTCCCGATAGGATAAAAAATCAGCAAATAAATTGGATTGGCAGATCAGAAGGAACTAATATAAAATTCAAGATTGAAAACGAGGAACTAGAAGTATTTACAACCAGAATAGATACAATTTTTGGCGTAACCGCTTTAGTTTTAGCGCCAGAACATGAATTGGTATCAAAGCTTAAAGATCAAAGCTCAAACGTTAAAGAAATTGAAGATTATATCTCGCAAACCAGGAAAAAATCAGAAATTGAGCGCATGGATTTCGCAAAAGAAAAAACCGGTGCGGAATTAAAAGGAGTTTATGCGATTAATCCTTTAAATGATGAAAAAATCCCAATTTGGATTGGCGATTATGTAATCGCTACCTATGGGGGAGGGGCAGTGATGATGGTACCCGCACACGACGGACGAGATTATGAATTTGCTAAAAAATACGGAATTAAAATTAAAAAAGTTATAATTCCTAAGGCAATAATAAGTCGTTATATGAATGCTGAACAAATTGCCGCTGGCGGACAAACAGAATTACGGCCAGTGGTGGATTGTTTTACGGAATATGGCGAACTAATTAATTCTGGCGAATTTAATGGCTTAGATTCAGACAAGGCGATCAAGGAAATCACAAAATGGTTAGAAAAGAAGAAATTAGGCAAAAAACAAGTCAATTATCACTTACGAGACTGGGTGTTTACGCGCCAACATTATTGGGGTGAACCAATTCCGATTATTCATTGCGAAAAATGTGGAGCGGTGCCAGTAAACGAAAAAGATTTACCAATAGAACTTCCGTATGTCGAGAAATACGAACCAACCGATACCGGAGAGTCGCCATTATCAGCGATCGATGAGTGGGTGAACACGAAATGTCCAAAATGTGGAGGCAAAGCAAAGCGAGAAACCGACACAATGCCAAATTGGGCAGGATCCAATTGGTACTACCTCGCATATTTGATGCGAGGAATTTCCAATTTCCAGTTTCCAATTTCCAAATACCAAGATGCATTTAAATACTGGATGCCAGTGGATTTATATAACGGTGGAATGGAGCATGTCACACTTCATCTTTTATATTCGAGATTTGTCTACAAATTTTTATATGATATTGGTGTTGTCCCTGGTCCCGAACCATATCAAAGACGATGTGCACATGGCATGGTTTTGGCGTCTGATGGTCAGAAAATGTCTAAATCTCGGGGCAATGTTATTAACCCCGACGAAATTGTTAAAAAATATGGTGCCGATACGATTCGTCTTTACGAAATGTTTATGGGGCCATATGAAGATGAAATTTCTTGGAGCACAGAAAGCTTAGAGGGCTGTGCAAGGTTTTTAAAAAAGATTTGGAACTTATTTGCCAATGATAAAAAATTTGCCAAAGAAGCTTCGAAAGAATTGATTCAGAAATTACATTATACGATAAAAAAAGTTGGTGACGATTTAGATAACATGAAATTCAACACCGCAATTTCAAGTATGATGGAATTAATTAATATGTGGTCTATTGAGGGGAGCGTAATGGCAAAAGAAGATGCAGAAAATTTCTTGAAGATTTTAGCACCGTTTGCACCACATATAACAGAAGAATTATTTCAAAAAATCCAAAATTCAGAATCCAAAATTCAAAGCGTCTTTGAAGCGGAGTGGCCGGAATATGATGAGAAATTAATCAAGAAAGATAAGATTGATTTAATTATTCAAATCAATGGCAAAGTCAGAGACAAAATTGAGGTAAGAGCAGACATCTCCGAAAAAGAGGCCAAGGAATTAGTTTTGTCGAACGAAAAGATAAAAACCTGGCTTAACAATCAAGAACCAAAGAAAATCATTTTCGTGAAAAACAAATTAATAAATATTGTAATATGAAGAACATAGCGGTGTTGATATCGGGCAATGGGACGAATTTGCAAGCGATAATTGATGAGGCGAAAGATGGAAAAATAAACGGCAAGATTGTTGCCGTAATTTCGAATAAATCCGATGCTTATGGACTAGAGAGGGCGAAACAGGCCGACATTCCAACATATTTTATTGACCACAAAGGAATCACGCGCGAAGAACATGAACAAAAAATAATTGATACTTTAGAAAAGGCGAAAGTTGATTTGGTGGTTTTAGCGGGATATATGCGCGTGGTAACACCGTTGTTTGTAAACAAATACAAACATAAATTAATCAATATTCACCCCGCACTACTTCCAGCATTTCCCGGAACCGATGGTTATGGCGATACATTTAATTATGGTTGTAAGGTTGGTGGATGCACAGTGCATTTTGTTGACGAGGGGGTTGATACCGGGCCGATTATTGTTCAAAAAGTTAATGAAATTAAAGAAAACGATACATTAGAAAGTTTTAAACAACGCGGATTAGAAATTGAGCATCAGGCACTTCCCGAGGCAGTAAGATTATTCTGCGAAGACAAACTACAAATTGAAGGAAGAAAGGTTAAAATTTTATGACCAAAAAAGAACAATTAGAACAACTAAATAAAAAAATGTTAGCTTGTTCAAAATGTGTTCTGCGAAAAACTTGTCGAGTTGTGGTTCCGGGAGAGGGAAATGCTAACACAGAAATTATGTTTATTGGTGAAGGGCCAGGACAAAAAGAGGACGAACTAGGTCGTCCTTTTGTTGGTTCTGCAGGAAAATTTTTAGATGAGATGCTAGGAACAATAAAAACCAAGCGCGAAGATATTTATATTGCTAATGTTGTAAAATGTCGTCCACCAGCAAATCGTGATCCACTTCCTGAAGAGGCGATCGCTTGCTGGCCGTGGTTGGAACAACAAATCAAAATTATAGAACCAAAATTAATTGTTTTGTTGGGTAGGCATGCCATGGAAAGATTTTTGCCGGGGCAAAAAATTTCCCAAATTCACGGAAAAGCTCTGCGCAAAGATATGCCCGGCTTTGGGCCAATGGTTTTTTACGCTCTCTATCATCCTGCCGCTGCACTCTATAACGGCAGTATGCGAGAGACATTAATTGATGATTTCAAAAAAATACCGAAAGTACTAAAAGCAATAAAAAAATAGCCCCACGGACAAGGGGCTATTTGAGTTGACTCGGTGAAAATAACGACAAGAAAGTGCTGATTAAACAGTAAATCCAAAAAGAGTAAATGACTAACAGCAAAACAGAGAAAATTATACCCGCAAGGAAATTGCGGATTGTTTTTATCATCTCCTCCTCCTTTTTATAAAGATCGACAAGTGCCCGGGGGGAGAGTCGAACTCCCATGACCTTGCGGTCACACGATTTTGAGTCGTGCGCGTCTGCCAGTTCCGCCACCTGGGCATGATTTTAAGTTATCACAATCAATCAGTTTTTTCAAATGCACAATCCTTGTTGCTACATTTTATTTTTCTGCTTCGAGTTGTAACAAGTAGTGAATTGCATTTTGGACAAAGTTCGCCAGTCGGTCTATCCCACAAAGCAAATTTACAGTCTGGGTATTTGCTGCAACTGAAAAATATTTTTCCTCTGCGTGTTTTTCTTTCCAATATCTTTCCGTCTTTACATTCGGGACATTTTACGTCAGTTGAATTTTCAATATGTTTCGTGTTTTTACATTTAGGAAAATTTGAACAAGCAATGAATTTTCCAAATCTTCCTGTTTTAATTACCATTGGCGATCCACACTTCTCACAAACCTGATCAGTTTTCTCGTCTACAACCTCTTTTTTAACAATGTCTGTATATTTTTGTTTAACATTTTTTTCAAACGGTTTATAAAAACTTTCAATCACGGGTACCCATTCTTTTTTTCCGTCAGCAATTTCATCAAGTTCATTTTCCATATTCGCCGTAAAATCAATATCCACAATTTCGGGGAAGTGTTCGACCAAAAGTCCATTTACTAAAACTCCAATTTCACTAGGATAAAGATATTTTGCGGTTTTGGTGACGTATCCACGCTTTTGAATTGTTTCCATGGTTGGGGCATAAGTTGATGGTCTACCAATGCCATGTTCTTCAAGCGCTTTAATTAAAGTTGCTTCGGTAAATGGTGCCGGCGCCTGGGTGAAATGTTGCAGGGAATTTAATTTCAATAAATCTAAAATTTCATTAACTTTAAGTTCTGGTAAAATGGTTTCTTCGGTTTTTGATGACCAAACACTCAAAAATCCATCAAATTTAATAATATTTCCATTGGCCTTAAATCCATAACCATTGCCAGCGCTAATATCAATAGAGGTTGAATCGAACACAGCAGAATTCATTTGAGAGGCAATTGTTCTGCGCCAAATAAGATTATATAAAGCAAATTGATTTTTATTTAAATAACTTTTTACGTCTTCGGGTTTATATTCGGGGAAAGTTGGTCTAATTGCTTCATGTGCTTCTTGCGCGCCTTTGCTTTTGGTTTTATAGAAATTAGGCTGCAAGGGTAAATATTTTTTACCAAAATCTTTTTCAATTAATTCTCTAGTTTTAGATATTGCTGAGGTTGCCAAATTCAAAGAGTCGGTTCTCATGTATGTGATAAGACCGACTGGTTTTTTATTTTCCAAAGGAAGCCCTTCGTATAATTGTTGGGCAATAAACATTGTTTGTTTTGCAGAAAATCTTAATTTGCGCGAGGCCTCTTGTTGTAATGTACTGGTTGTGAATGGGGGAAAAGGATTTCTTTTAACTTCTTTTTTCTCGATGTTTTCAATTTTATACTCGGCATTGGTTAGGTCGTTGATGATATCTTCGGCCTGTTTCTGGTTTTTAATCTCAAGCTTGTCAACGGTTTTGTTGTTGATTTTATTTAAAGTCGCAACGAAATTTGGGTTGTGTTTAAATTCTGCTTCAATGGTGTGATATTCTTCTGGCTTAAACTGATCAATTTCTTTTTGCTTTTCAACCACCAGGCGGACAGCAACCGACTGAACTCTTCCCGCCGAAAGCCCTCTGGCAACCTTTTTCCACAACAAAGGAGAAAGTTTATAACCAACCAATCTGTCCAGGATTCTTCGTGCTTGTTGTGCATCAACAAGATTTAAATCAATCTCACGCGGATTTTTTAAAGCGTCCTCGATGGCTTGTTTGGTAATTTCATGAAAAACAATTCTTTTAGGGTTTTTTAATTTTAATGCTTCGGTTAAATGCCAAGCAATTGCTTCTCCTTCGCGGTCTTCGTCAGTTGCAAGAATTACTTCGTCTGATTTTTTAACTTTTTCTTTTAGTGCAGTAACATTCTTTCTTGCCTTAGGAACAATAATATATTGAGGTTCAAAACCGTTTTCCGTATCAATTGCTAACTTGCTCTTGGGCAAGTCTCGAACATGACCAAAAGAGGATTCAACCATGAATCCCTTGCCTAAAAATTGTTTAATTGTCTTTGCTTTTGTTGGCGACTCAACAATAATTAAATTCATTTGATTATATAATTATTTTTACCTAAATTCCTAACTGCGTTTTTTATTTCTAAGATTGTTAATGTTGAATTTACGACTGACACTGGTAGTTTGCTAAGTTTTATTATATCGTCGATATGCATCGGCTGTAAAGAGAGTAGTGATAGAATAATTTCTTCTTCCTTGTTCTCTGGTTTGGCTTTGACTTTTGGTGTCTCGGAAAGTAGATGTGTTAAATTCAATTCTTCTAAAATGTCTTCGACGCAAGTTACTAATTTTGCTCCCTGTTTAATTAATTTATGTGTGCCTTGTGAATTCTCATCATAAATGTTTCCGGGTACGGCAAATACCTCCTTGTTTTGCTCGAGTGCTAAATTGGCAGTAATTAACGCCCCACTTTGTTCTGGGGCTTCAATTACTACTACGCCCAAACTTAAACCACTAACAATCCGATTCCTTTCAGGAAAAGTGTAAATTGCGCCAATTGTTCCTTCGGGATATTCGGTGATTACTGCTCCATTTTGGGCGATTTCTTCTCCCAATGCGTAATTTTGTGATGGCGAAAAACTTTTTTGATCCATGCCACTTCCCAATACGGCAATTGTTCTTCCGCCTACCTCAATCGCAGCTTTGTGCGCGAACGTATCGATGCCACGGGCCAGTCCGCTAACAATCGTAATCCCCAGTTTAGCTAATTTGGAAGATAAGTCAAGCGCAACTTGTTTTCCGTAAGCAGAATATTTGCGCGTTCCGACGATTGCAATCGCAACTTTGTCTTGATTTTTAATTTCACCCTTAATGAATAATTGTTTGGGAGGGTTGTGTATTTCTTTCAGGGAAGAGGGATAATCTTTATCGTTAATTGTGATTTTTTTAATATCCATGATATACCTATTGACAAACTTACAGCAATATGCTATACTTACTGTAGAATAAAAATATATAAATATTTCGTGTTTCTGGTCCTGCCTGATGAGTGACGAGAACCAATCTACCCTCCTTGATTTGGTTGATAGTCAAAGAGCGTTTAGGGTTTCTTGCTTTTGTGAGAAAATCTAAACCACTCGCGGGTGGGACCAGGAACAAGAATTAAGAAAGCAGTTTGGAAATTTCTTCGACTGCTTTTTTGATTATTTCGGGTAATTTTTCTTCTTCGGCCTTACCGAAATTCTTTAATACAAAATCGGTAGTATTAACTTCATGAGTTGGTTTAATGCCGATTCTAATGCGCACGAAATCTTTTGTTTTTAATTCATCGATAATTGATTGCACTCCCTTGTGTCCGGCAGACGAAGAATCCTTGCTAACCTTAACTGTTTCAAATGGCAAATCGATATCATCGTGAATAACAATTAAATTTTCTGGAGACATTTTTTCGTAAGCAAGATATTCTCGAACAATTTTACCAGAATTGTTCATAAAACTGTCGGGCTTCAAAAACACAATATTGTTATTTAATATTTTACATTCTAATTCATCAATAACTCTAAATCCGACGTTGTGTCGGGTTTTTTCGTATTTTTTTCCGGGATTTCCCAATCCCACAATTAAAGTTTTCATAAATTAATTAATAGGTTATTAATATAATTTTTAATTTCATTGTATTTTTCGATTCCGTTTTGTGGGATTAATACTGAAGCAGTTTCTCTCCCTAAAATCCTAGTGTCGAGCACAACCAACGGAGGAGCGATGGTGCCGAATTGTATGTTATCTAAATCGGTTTTCTTAATTAATTTTAAAACATATTTAATATCTATTAAACCAATATTGGTTTCTGTGTTTTGCTTAATATCGTTCCAGAGCTCCAAGATTGTGGGGAAATTCCAAAGAATATTCAGTTTTAGCGTCTTGTCCTTGATTGCGGAAATAACTTGTTGTTGACGCTCTATTCGAGAAAAATCTCCATTGGCCTGGTTTCTGGTACGAATATATTTTAGTGCCGTTTCTCCATCTAGGTGTTGGACGCCCCTCGACAAAGAAAAAATCTGATAAGAATTGTATTCTGCGGGGAATTTTGGGTCATAAATATCTTCTTTTACATCGACCTCGATCCCGTCTAATTTATCGATAATTTGTTTTACGCCTCCTAAATCTAACACCACATAATAATCAATATTTAAATCAGTAATTTCTTTTATTTTGGTTTTAATTGTTTCAATTCCGCCATATTTATATAAAGCATTAATTTTTGTATAGTAGTTTTTTTCTGGATATTTGACCAACAAATCACGAGGAATAGATATGGCGATTGGATCTTCTCCTTTCGGAGAACTGTTAATAATTAGAATTGTGTCGGTGAGTTGTGGTGCAGAATTTCCTTCGCCAGGAATTCCCAAAAACAATAAATTGATTCGATTCTTTTTTAATTGATTAAGGGTGGTCTGATCAATTTTTCCAAAATCAACAACTTGCGCAGAAGAACCATTACTAATGACGATCTCTTTTTTAAAAGAAACTTCGAAAGTAGATTTTGCCACAACCGCAATCGAACAAACCAAAAAGACAATGGTTATGCCCAAAACACATAAATCTCTAATTTCTTTTTTACGATCTCTGTCCATCTACTATATTATAACACAGAAGATTTGCATTTTTACAAAAAACCTTTATAATAGAGCTATATGGAAGAGAGTAAACCAAAAATCTCTGGTTTTAAGTACTGGTTAGATTTCACTTGGGAAATCTTGAAAATTGTTGTAATCTCTTTGGCAATCATTGTGCCAATTAGATATTTTTTAATTCAACCATTTTTTGTTAAAGGAGCGTCAATGGAACCAACCTATTTAGATGGTGATTATTTGATTATTGATGAAATTAGTTATCGCTTCGAAGCACCGAAAAGAGGAGAGGTGGTTATTTTTAGATATCCATTAGACCCGACACAATTTTTTATAAAAAGAGTGATTGGATTGCCGGGAGAGACGGTTAAAATTGAAAATGGAAAAGTAATTATCGAAGAACAATCAGGTAACTCGTTTATTTTAGATGAATCAAAATATTTGAACGGAGTTATTACTGCTGGCAACATTGAGACCACGCTTGAAAATGACGAATATTTTGTCTTGGGAGACAATCGTAATGCCAGTTCGGATTCGCGTCGGTGGGGAGAGGTAAACAAAAAACTTATTATTGGTCGTGCCTGGTTGCGTGCCTGGCCATTTAATAGATTAGACACTTTATTAAATAAATAAAATTTATGAAACAAGAAAAAAAGAAAAGAGGAAGGCCATCGAAGCCAAGAAAACCCAAAATTGCTAAAATAAAAATTCAAGCACCAAAGGGAGTGCACGATATTTTGCCCGACGATCAAAAATATTGGGAAAAGCTTTATGCTGTAATTACCCAGGTTTTGCCAGGGTATGGATTTAAAAGAATCGATGTTCCAGTTTTCGAAGATGCGCGTCTCTATTTAAGGGGCACCGGTTCAACTACGGATATTGTGCAAAAAGAAATGTATACCTTTAAAAAGGGCGATGCAGAAACTTTTGCGCTTCGCCCGGAATTTACTCCGGGAATTGTGCGGGCATATATTGAACACGGAATGAAAAACCTGCCACAGCCAGTAAAGCTTTATACCACTGGACCACTGTTTAGACACGATAAACCACAGGCGGGCAGATACAGACAATTTAATCAAATTGATTGGGAAATCATTGGTGATCAGGGAGCAGTAAGTGACGTGCAGGTCATCCAAACATTTACAAGTATTCTAAAAAAACTTAACCTTAAAAAATACACATTATATATTAATAGTATTGGTTGTCCGATTTGTGTCCCAAAATATAAAAAGGCACTGATTGGTTATTATAAACAACACCTTAACAGTGTTTGTCCAGATTGTCATCGCCGATTTAAAGAAAACCCATTAAGATTGTTGGACTGTAAAAACGAAAAATGTCAGAAGACGTCTTTAAAATCACCACAGATATTAGATTTTCTTTGCGATGAATGTCACAAACATTTTAAAGAAGTATTAGAATTTCTCGATGAATTAAACATTCCTTATCAACTGAATCCTCAACTGGTCCGAGGTCTTGATTATTATACAAAAACCGTTTTTGAGTTTTATGAAGACACCAAAGAAACTTCGTCACAGGGAGCATTAATGGGCGGGGGAAGATACGATAATCTTGTAGAGATGTTTAAGGGTAGATCGACGCCGGGAGTGGGTGCGGCAGCGGGAATGGAGCGATTGATAAACGTAGTCAAAAAACAAGATGTTAAATTAATCGAGAAAGAAAAAGCCAAAGTGTTCTTGATCCAATTGGGTGACATGGGAAAGAAAAAATGTTTAAAATTGTTTGAAGAATTTCACGCCAAAGGAATTAAAATTGGCGAGGCATTTTCTAAAGAAAGCATTAAGTCACAATTAAAGGTCGCAGACAAAGAGGGCGCAGAGTGGGCATTAATTATGGGTCAACGAGAAGCACTTGAAGACACTATAATCATTAAAGACATGAAAACCGGCGCCCAAGAAACAATAAGATTAGACAGAATAATTAACGAAGTTAAAAAAAGAATAGATTCACCCCGTTAAATCCCGCGGAGCGGGTTCGCCGAAGGCGAAATTTAACAGGGGTAAAGTAAAACAATATATGCAGGTTACAAAAAAACCAAAAGAAAACGTGTCTTCTTTAATGAGACGATTCTCGCAAAAGGTGAGGGAAAGCGGAATTTTAATGGAAGCAAAAAAATCGCAATTTCGCACAAAACCACAAAGCCGAATTACGCGCAGAAAGGGTGCCTTGGAGAGAGTCTCAATTAGAAAAGCAAAAATGCGTTTAAGAAAATTTGGAAAAACTAAATAATTAATTTTTCAAAAATATGTTACGAGAAAAAATTAATGGTGATATCAAGCAAGCAATGATTGCGAAGCAAGAGTTGTTGCTTTTGGTTTTAAGGGGGATTAATTCCTCGATAAAAAATAAGGAAATCGAGAAAAGAACAAAACTTGTTAAAACAGAGAAGGATCTCACAAAAGTTGATGAATTATGCAAATTAAACGACGAAGAAATAATCGACGTAATTTCTAGTGAAGCCAAAAAACGAAAAGACTCGATCGAAGAATTCACTAAGGGCAACAGAATGGACTTAGTGGAAAAAGAACAAAAAGAATTAGAAATTTTAAAACAATATTTGCCAGAACAAATGTCGGAAGACGCAGTAAGAGAGATTATCAAGAAAGCAATCGAAGAAACCGGTGCGGCCGGACCAAAAGACACGGGAAAAGTAATGGCAAAAATTATGCCACAAGTCAAAGGCAAAGCTGACGGTTCATTGGTCAGTAAAATCGTTGGGGAATTATTAAAATAAATAACAAATATATGAACAACGAAACAAATATTTTTGCGAAAAAATTGCCGGGATGGATTTTTGTTGTCGCCATGTTTTTTGCAGCAGTGGCCGTGGTCTTAATTGCTCAGGGCGCATTTTTGATTATTGACGACATGAGCAAGATATAATAAATGAAAGTTGAGATAAATAAATTGGTTCCCGACAAGATTGATTTTGAATTTTTAGAGAAATTTGTACAAAAGGTTTTAAAATTGGTAAAATTAAATATTCCCGAATTAAGTGTGGTTTTAGTTTGCGACGCACGGATGAAATCTATAAACAAAAAATATCGCAACAAAAACAAAACCACAGATGTGCTGTCGTTTGATTACGGAGAAGTAATCGTTTGTTTAAATCAAGCCAAAAGACAAGCAAAAAAAGAGAAACACTCAATCGAAGACGAATTAGAAACACTATTACTTCATGGTATACTTCATTTGGCAGGTTACGATGACCAAACAAATGATGGCTATGGAAAAATGGTCAACAAGCAAAATCAAGTTTTAAGAAAAATGAAAAATTCACCCCGTTAAATCCCACGAAGTGGGTTCGCCAAAGGCGAAATTTAACAGGGGTAAAAAAGGAGGTATGGGAAGAAATCAAATCATAGTTGGGCTAGATGTTGGCACGAGCAAAGTAAGAACCGTGGCGGCATCAATCAGAACCAAAGAAGAAGCAAAACCAAGAATTATTGGTATTGGTGAAAGTGGTTCTTTTGGTATGCGCAAGGGCATGGTCGTAGACATTGAAGAAATGACCAAGAGTATCAAAAAATCAATTGAACAAGCCGAAAGAATGATTGGCGATTCGATTGATAAAGTTTATGTGGCAGTTGGGGGAAGTCACATCAAAGCCAGAAATAGCAAAGGAGTAGCCGCGGTTTCGCGAGCCGATAATAATGAATTTACCGACGGCGATATGAATCGTGCAATCACCAATGCTTCTGCCGTCTCTTTGGGGCCGAATAAAGAAATTTTAGATATTATTTCGCAGGAATTTAATATTGATGGTCAAGGCGGAATACAAGATCCACGCGGTATGAGCGGAGTGAGATTAGAAGTTGATACCTTAATTATTGAAGGTCAGGCACAATATTTGAAAAATTTAAGAAAATGTTTAACTTTAAATAGAATTGAACCAGAAGCGTTAATTTTAGATGTATTAGCGGCGTCAGATGCAGTACTTTCAAAGAAACAAAAGGAGTTGGGTGTTTTGGTTTTAGACCTAGGCGCGGGTACGACCGGCATGGCCGTATATGAAGAAGGCAAACTACTGGATGTCCAAATCCTACCAATCGGCTCTAGCCACATTACTTATGACATAGCCATTGGCCTAAAAACCAGTCCCGACGTTGCCGAAAAAGTTAAAATTGCTTATGGTACCTGTTTGCCCGAAGAAATTGGCAAGAAAGACATTATCGACTTATCAAAAATAGATGAAAATGAAGAAGGGGTTGCTAGCAGAAAAGAAATGTCGCGGATTATCGAAGCAAGGATTGATGAAATTTTCGAATTGGTAAATAAAGAACTAAAAAGAATTGGCAGAGAAAGAAAATTGCCATCGGGGGTTATTTTGGTTGGTGGCGGTTCAAAAATATCTGGAATTATTGATTTAGCGAAAGACAAATTGAAATTAAATGTTCAAATTGGGTATCCGCAAGAAATTGATGGATTAGTAGACAAGGTTGACGACCCAGGATTTGCCACAGCCGTAGGACTAATTCATAAAGCCATGGAACTACAAGACAGGGGGGAAGATATAAGAATTCCGCTCATCGGAAATTTAAATCATAAAAGTAAAGGATTGTTGGATAGGGTTAAAAAGATATTTCGACCGTTTATCCCATAGCTCTTGATTATTTTTTTGATTTGATATAGTATGGAATTCTAGTAAAATACTATAGAATATGCCTCAAATCAAACCAGAAATTGAAACATTTGCCCGCATCAAAGTTGTGGGAGTTGGTGGGAGTGGTGGAAATGCTCTCGGTCGCATGATGTCCTGCGGGATTAAGGGCGTTGATTTTGTTGCTATCAACACAGATGTTCAAGCATTACACAACAATAAAGCGCAACACAAGATTCATATTGGAAAGGTGTTAACAAGAGGCATGGGTGCAGGAATGAATCCGGAAGTTGGCAGAAGAGCGGCGGAAGAAAACAAAGAAGAAATTCAACAAGCGCTTCGTGGTTCAGACATGGTTTTTATAACATGTGGCTTGGGTGGCGGTACCGGTTCAGGTGCTTCAGCTGTTGTGGCAGAACTTGCCAGAGAAACAGGAGCATTAACCGTGGCTGTTGTCACCAAGCCTTTTTCTTTTGAAGGAACACAAAGATCAAGAATCGCTGAAGAAGCACTGGCAGAATTAAAACAAAAAGTAGACACAATCATTGTTATTCCTAATGATCGTTTATTAAATGTAATCGACAAGAAAATTTCTTTATTGAATGCATTCGGAATTGTTGATGATGTTTTGCGTCAAGCAGTGCAAGGAATCTCTGATCTGATTATTTATCCCGGAATTGTTAATTTGGATTTTGCTGATATTAAAACAATTATGGAAAATTCAGGACCGGCAATTATGGGTATTGGACGCGCTACAGGAGAAGAGAGAGCGATTGAGGCCGCTAAAGCAGCGATTAGTTCTCCGTTGCTTGAATTCTCAATTGAGGGCGCAAAGGGAGTTTTGTTTAATGTTACCGGTGGTTCTGATTTGGGAATGATTGAGGTTGCCGAGGCAGCAAAAGTAATCACTGAATCAGCAGATCGAGATGCAAAAGTTATCTTTGGTGCGGTGATTGATGATAAAATCAAAAAGGGTGAAATTAAAATCACGGTTATTGCAACCGGTTTTAATCATAATGGATCAAGCCACTCTAATCAAATGTCGTTGGCTTCGGAAATGAATGCACCAATTAATGTCGAAGTTGAAAAAAGAAGAATAATTAGTAAAGAAATTACCAAAGAAGAAAACGCAAAAACCGGATACAAAAGTCCACTAGCTGACGACAACGATGATGAATGGGACATTCCTACATTTTTAAGAAAAAAGAAATAATTGATTCAGAAAATTTATTTTGATATAATTAAATCTCACTCAAAAAGTGAGATTTAAAATTCTTTAAAACAGGGAGGGCATTGTGAGAAAGAGAAGCGTCGAAGAGGAAATCAGACTTTTAAAGGGGGATCTTTATAATCGCAAAAGAAAATATCAGGTGTTTTTTCTTCTTTTGTTTATTCTATATTTGATTGCGCCAATTTTTAAAATCCACGAATTTTTTGGAGAAGAAATTATTACTAACTTCTTCGGAGATAAGCTTTGGGATTATTATTTGTCGGGATTCTTAATACTTATTAGCGTTGCGTTGGTGATGATCCCAAGAAAAAAAATTTCCGACAGAAGAGACAAGAAAGTTCTAAAAGATGAGTACAAAATTATAGTCTAAAACGCATTCTCTGGGCGAATTTACCACTGAGTGAATTCGCTCGTTTTATTTGTTTTAATTTGACTTGCTTTAATTTTTTTAATTGTTTAAAATTAAGTATTAAATTAGTTTTTTAATATTTTAAAATGGGTTATAATGATATTTCATATCACTAACTTACTAAGTAATGGGTCATGAAAAATAAATTTACGCAATTAAAAAAAAGAGATGGACGAATCGTTGATTTTGATCAAGATAAAGTTACCGAAGCAATTTTTAAAGCGTTGACAGCTACCAACAAGGGAGGGCGAGGTATCGCCAAAAAACTCTCCGATAAAGTGGTAGTTTTTTTAAACAAGAGATTTAAAAAAGATCACATTCCCACAGTTGAAGAGATCCAAGACTTAGTTGAAGAAGTCTTGATTCTGGCCGATTACGCGGAAACTGCGCGTTCATATATTTTGTATCGTGAACAACGAAGGAAGGTTAGAGAGATTGAAAAAGCGACCCAAGAGAGTGTGGATATGGTAAGTAGTTATGTTGAAGAACTTGATTGGCAGGTCCACGAGAACAGTAACATGAATTATTCTTTACAGGGACTTCATGACTATACCTCGAGTTCAATTACAAAAATTTATTGGTTAAATAAAGTTTATCCTCAAGAAATACGTGAAGCAGTACAATCCGGAGATTTTCATATTCATGATTTGGGATATTTGGCTCCTTATTGCTGTGGTTGGGATTTAACCGATCTACTGATGAAGGGATTTAAAGGTGTGTCAGGGAAAATTGAAACCAAACCAGCGAAACATTTTCGTACAGCCTTAAATCATATCGTAAATTTCTTTTATACATTACAAGGCGAAACCGCTGGAGCAGAAGCGTTTTCTAGTTTTGATACATTGCTCGCCCCGTTTATCCGTTACGATAAGCTTGATTACGAACAGGTCAAACAATGCTTACAAGAATTTTTATTCGGTTGTAACGTACCCACGCGCGTTGGATTTCAAACTCCGTTCACCAATATAACCATGGATTTAATTGTTCCCAATAATATAAAAGACAATCCAGTAATCATTGGCGGGAAACCACAGAAAGAAACCTACAAAGAATTTCAAAAAGAAATGGACATGTTAAACAGAGCATTTGCGGAATTAATGGCAGAAGGAGATGCAACCGGGAGAGTGTTTACCTTTCCCATACCAACATATAATATCACTAAGGACTTTCAATGGGACAATCCAGTGTTGGATTCGGTTTGGGAAATGACTGCAAAGTATGGAATTCCGTATTTTGCAAATTTTATCAACAGCGAAATGAGTCCTGAGGATGCTCGTTCAATGTGTTGTCGTTTACGATTAGACAACAGAGAGCTATATAAAAGAGGAGGGGGTTTGTTTGGCGCGGCACCATTAACTGGTTCTGTGGGCGTAGTGACGATTAATTTGCCAAGAATTGGATATCTTTCGAAGACTAAAGAAGAATTTTTAAATCGTTTAAAGAATTTAATGGATCTAGCCAAGGATTCTTTAGAAATAAAAAGAAAAACCGTTGAGACATTTACCGAGAAAGGATTGTATCCTTACGCTAAATATTATTTAGAGGGCGTGAAAAAGATGCGCGGAAGTTATTGGGGTAATCATTTTTCAACTATCGGATTAATTGGTATGAATGAAGCGTTATTGAATTTTATGAAGAAAGATATCACCAGCTCTGAAGGAAGAAAATTTGCAATCGAAGTTTTGGAATTTATGCGCGAAAGAATGAAAATGTATCAAGAATCAACGGGGAACATGTATAACCTAGAAGCATCTCCCAGCGAAGGTACCTCTTATCGTTTAGCAAAAATGGACAGAAAACAATATCCCAACATTATTACCGCCGGAAACGGTGAACCGTATTATACAAATTCCACACAATTGCCAGTAGATTATACTGACGATCTATTCGAGGCACTAAAAATCCAGGATGATCTACAAACCAAATACACTGGTGGAACAGTATTTCATGGATTTATCGGTGAAAAAATTTCTGACAATGAAACCGTAAAAAGTTTAATTAAAAAAGTATTTACTAAATTCCACTTACCATATTTCACGCTCACGCCCACATTTAGTATTTGTCCGACACATGGTTACATTAATGGAGAGCACTTTGCTTGTCCTAAATGTACAATCGAACAACCCTGTGAAGTTTATTCGAGAATTGTGGGATATATTAGGCCCGTACAACAATGGAACAAGGGGAAGCAACAGGAATTTAGGGAAAGAAAAGAATTTAAACCAAAAGTTTAAAATCTATGAAAATAGGGGGTTTGCAAAAACTAACTCTCGTTGATTATCCAAACAAAATTGCAGCAACAGTGTTTTTAACTGGCTGCAATTTTAAGTGTGGCTTTTGTCACAATTTCGACATTGTTGATCCCGACCTTGCGTCGGGACGAGTTCCAATTACCGAAAAAGAATTTTTTGACTTTTTAAAATCAAAACAAGGACTAATTGACGGAATCTGTGTTACCGGCGGAGAACCCACGATCAATGCTGACTTGATTAATTTTATAAAAAGAATAAAAGAATTAAATTTCTCAATTAAATTAGACACAAATGGGAGCAATCCATCGATGCTAAAAGAGCTGATCGATCAGAAATTATTAGATTTCGTTGCCATGGATATTAAAACGAGTCCAGAAAAATATACAAAAGCGGTTGGCACAGAAATCAATATAGACAATATCAAGAAAAGCGTAGAAATAATCAGAAAATCAAAAATTGATTACGAATTTAGAACCACAGTTGTGCCGGGGATAGTTGACAGAGAAGACGTTGAAAAACTTGGCAAATGGTTGAAGGGTGCGAAAAAATTCTCTTTACAGCAGTTCAGAAATCAAAAAGTTTTGAATAAAGAATTCGAAAAAATCGTACCGTATTGGGACGATACATTAAAAGAGTTTAAAAAGATATTAGAAAAATATATTAAAAACGTCGAACTAAGAATTTGACTTTATAAGTAGAAAGAGTATATTAGAATCAAGGAGGACTTATGAACATTTTAAAAAATAAAGTTTGGACGTGTTCGGGGTGCAATTGTCAGAACCCGGAAAGTCGTGCCACGTGTTTTAATTGTGGCACGCTGAAAGTGCTACTGGTCACCAAAGAGCCGGTGCTCGACTTTGGTCCTGATTACTCCGGCGATGGTCACCAAGAAGAAATTCAAATGCAACGAGATCATGGCCTAGACCCGATTGAATGAATTACATTTCCGGACATTATGAGGGACTCTCGTGTCCCTCTTTTTTTATTTAATACTTGTTTCAGGCCCATTGAAGATGTAAAATTGAATTAATGAGAATTTCAAACATTTTTCTTGTTATTTGTTTGATATCTATTGTGGTCGTATTTTTTGTGTCGCCGAAAATGTTGGAGAAAAATATCCCTCAATCCCTGCCGGGCGAGGGCGTTTTTGTCGGCGAGGTGACTAAAGAGCCAAATACAAAAAGTAATAACATTCAGTTGACACTAAAAACAGAAATTGGAAAAATCTTGGTTACTGTGCCGAATTATCCAGAATATTTTTATGGCGACGTTTTAAAAATAACCGGTAAGTTGCAATTCCCGACGGTATTCGAAGACTTTAATTATAAAAATTATTTGGCAAAAGATAAAATTTATTACGTTAGTTATTATCCAAAAATAGAAACCTTAAACAGAAATCAAGGCAATAAAATTTTTTCTCTAATTTTAAAATTTAAAAACAATCTTACGCAAAAAGTGGAAACTCTAATGCCGTTTCCCGAAGTTTCAATTTTAGAAGGAATTATTTTGGGCAACAAGCAAATATTTTCTGAAGAAATTAAAAATAATCTGAGTATTACCGGCACAAGTCACATTACCGCAATTTCAGGAATGAACATTGTAATTATTTCTGAAATTTTAATGATCGTTTTGATTGGTTTGGGACTATGGCGGAAACAAGCATTTTATTTTGTTGTGGTTTTAATCGTCTTGTTTATTTTGATGGTTGGTGCACCGGCTTCAGCGGTACGTGCCGGGATTATGGGTATGATTTTGCTATATGCAAAAAAAATCGGACGATTAAATAGTCCTGTGCGAATCATGATTTTTGCGGGGGCGATTATGCTCGCGTTTAATCCATTGTTATTAAGATACGATATCGGATTCCAACTTTCATTTTTGGCCGTTTTAGGATTGATCTACATTAAGCCAATTTTCGATAATCTCTGGGGCAAACTATTAAAAAAAGAGCACATTGGCTCGGTTTTAGAAATCATTAATACGACCATTGCCGCACAAATATCAGTTTTAGGAATCTTGATTTATAATTTTGGAAAAATTTCTTTTATCTCGCCAGTCGCCAATATTGTAATTGTGCCATTTATAACCTTGCTAACAATTATTGGTATAATTTTCATTGGGGGACTAACAATATCTGGGTTTCTGGGAAAAATTTTACTTTGGCCGGTATATATTGGCACAACTTATGTGTTGCGAGTCATCAATTGGCTAGCCCAAATTCCCTGGGCTTCAAAACAAATTTTAGGGGTCCACTGGTCTTGGGTGGTCGTTTATTATATTTTATTAATTGGATCGATTGTTTTTTATAATTTCCGAATAAAAAGGTCTACAACACAACACGAGCCATCACAATGATTAGAAAATATCAAGGAAGAATTTTATTAGGACTATTAATGATTACAATAATCGTTTGGGTTTTTGTTTTTCAAGAAGCAATTACTAATAAATTTTTAGAAATTGATTTCTTGGATGTCGGCCAGGGAGATGCAATTTTTATTGAAACTTTAGATAAAAAACAAATACTGATTGATGGCGGTCCCAATTTAAGTGTTTTGGAAAAATTAGGCAAAGTTATGCCGTTTTATGATCGATATATTGATGTTGTTTTGTTAACCCATCCCGAGCAGGATCATATGAACGGATTGATTGAGGTTTTAAAAAGATACCAAGTAGGAATGGTGGTGTTTAATGGAATTATTAGAGACACAGTACAATATCAAGAATTCATGAACATAATTAAACAAAAAGAAATTCTTGTAAAAGTTGTTTATCAAGGGGAAAAAATAAATTTTGACAACAATATAAGTTTGAACATTCTGTATCCGTTTGAAAACTTGGAAAATAAAAAATTAGCTGATAGCAACAATACTTCAATTGTTTCAAAATTAGTTTATAAAAACTTTGAACTACTCTTAACGGGGGACATTGAGAAAAGCGTAGAAAACAAATTAATCAAGGAAAGAGTTGATTTGACTGCTGATGTTATAAAAATTGCACATCACGGAAGCAAAACCTCAACTAGCGAAGCATTTTTAAACGCGGTTAATGCAATTATGGCAGTAATTGAGGTTGGCAAAGATAATCGCTACGGTCACCCGCATCAGGATGTCATAAACCGGCTGAAAAACTTAATCGTTCTCCAAACTAGTACCGAAGGCACGATTCAAATCCTAACCGACGGAGAAAAGATAATTAAAAAATAAGTGTTGACAGATAGAGCACTAAATGTTACAATTACAATATCTTGCGCAAGGAGAAAAATAATGCCGCAGGTATTCATGATCCTTGGATCCCAGGTTGTAAAACGCCTGGACCACGAAATCATCAACGAGATCGGAACCACTTTGATCTCATTGGTGGAGCAATTCTTCAAAATCGAGGGCAGAAACGACGTGGCGTTTACGGCCGTTTCGGCTATCGCCACGATCAACGAGGCTCCGATTCAAGTTGAAATCCGGTATACTGCCGGCAGGGACGAGTATGGGCAAGGAAAGCCGTTCGATCCCTCTGAAGAAGAGCAAGAGCTTTTGGCCAGCCTTATTATGGGGGTTGTTCAGGGCTTAACTCTCGGCAAATACAAGGTTTCGGTGTGGTGCAAGCCATACCACAACTCTGTGTTTAAGGACAAGCCAGTGTAAATCAGGGAGTGGCAAGGGGTTGGGACGTGTCCCAGCCCCTATTTTATTTGATTTTAGTTGAGATTAGATATAAAATGAAGGTATATGAAAAAACAATTTACAATCGAGGAGGCAAAAATAATTGGTGACAAAGTTAATATCGACTGGGGCAAATACGACCTAGAGCAATTCCGAATGGGATTGGGCGTGGAATTAGAACATGGTTTACACGATCCAGAAACCAATGTTACCGACGATGATGAAATAATAACTGGTAAAATTGCCTTGGCTCATCTCAAAGAAATCCCTGACTATTATACAAGATTAAACGAAATGGAAAAAAGAGCAGAGAGCAAATAATTTATGAAGAAAATACTCATTGTTATTATAATAATTATTGTGATTGTTTTGGCAATGTTTGTTTTTAAGATTTGTCCGCCGAAAGGGCCGTGGCCAACACCTCCCTGGTGTAAAACTTTTAGCATCAATCAATATGATGTCAAAGTTGATGCCGAACAACTTTCTCAAGTTAAAGCTGTAAATATGTATGACACATGGGGTCGTAACTATAATATGAATATGGTTGAAACCACCTGGGACAACTTAGAAAGTTCATTTAATCGAGTTCAAGATTTGGGTGCAAGTGTGGTTTATGTACACGATTTTGATCGAGCAATTTACGAAAAGGGCCAGGATTACACTAGCACAAAGTATGTTTTAGCCGACGATATTTTCGGCAATGATATGCGCGACGAAGCAATCAGTGTTAAACATCTTAAAAAAATAGTTACCACAGCGCATGAAAGGGGATTGAAACTTGGCATTAAACGCAATTTAACTTTTTTAGATATGGGCAGTTTGATTGTTTCGGGAATCAAAGGAACAATCGAACAAGACGTAGCAAAGAGTTTCGCTGAATTTAATCGAGAGCACAGTGACGAATGGGTTAAAGATTATTTTGCCAAATGGCAGTCACGATTAATAGAAAAAGCCAAAATTTATCAGGATGCTGGGGTAGATATTATGTCGGTTTCGCCAACGTTTCAAGATCCACAATTCGCTGGACACGAAATTCTGGCGAACGAACTTTGGAAGAAACTAATTTCTGAAGTCAAGAATAATTTTAAGGGACAAATTTTAATCGATTTTAATGTTTATGGTCTTGTGGACGGAAATAATGGCGCTGAACAGTGGCACAAGTATGATTACTATAAAGATGCTGATATTGTAGAAGCTCGGGTTTATAAAATTTTAGAAAAATACCAAAGTGGTAATAAAAACCTAAAACAAGACACCATTAAAATGGTTAACGGCCTGAATCAAGCGGCAGAGGACCTGGGTATTAAAATCCATATTTTCTTTGCGCCATCAAGTTATGTTGATGGTTTGTACTTAGGGCCGGTGGAATATTTAGATGTAAATAGCGATAAGATAAAAAAATTATCTAAAGACTATGAAGTTCAGGCAATGGCTATTGATGAATTTTTTAGAACGACCAAGGACAAGCAAAATATTATCGGTCTGAATATTGGTAATTTTGCTTGGGATGATGCACTTGATCCCGACGTGAGGGCGCGTGTCTCGGTTTCTGCTGGTTTTCGCAACAAACCTGCCGAAACAGTAGTTAAAGAGTGGTATAAAGAATAATATTTTAATAATTAATCGGTCTCAATTAGATAAATAAATCTAATTAAGATAAACATAGGCATATGAAAGATTTTATTGAATTTATACGAAAACAAGGGGTTGTAGGATTAGCGATCGGATTTATTTTAGGTGGTGCAGTGTCGAAAGTGGTGGGTGCGTTAGTGGAAGACATAATTAACCCAATTATCGGAATCTTTTTAGGAAAAATTGGCGATTTGTCTAATCTGTATTTGCGCATCGGTTCAGCACACATAACCTTTGGTCATTTTATTTCAATCTTGATAGATTTCGTAATTGTCGCATTAGTTGTCTATGCCGGGTTTAAATATTTGAAGTTGGACAAATTAGATAAAAAGGATTAATTTTCTCGCTTCTTGCGGGATAAAATTTATGCGGTTAGCGGTGACCGGACCACAAAACACGGGAAAGACAACCTTTATCAGGGATTTTTTGAGTGCTTTCCCCAATTATGTTACCCCAGACGAAACCTATCGTGATGTGGTTAGGAAAAACAAATTAAAATTAAACCGCGTGGCTGTCGAATATAGTCAAAGAGTGATTCGCGATTTTTTATATAAACAAACCACGGAAAACAAACAAAAAAATATTATTTTCGATCGTTGCGTTTTAGATAATCTTATCTATTCTTTGTATCAATACGAAATCGGAAACTTTAAAAAAGAATTTATCGACAAAACCAGAAAAATGGTTTACGACTCATTGAAACATCTCGAAGCATTAATTTTTATTCCCACCGCCGTTTCAGTGCCATTAGCTGAAGATGGAGAGCGCGATATTAATACGCAATATGTTGATGCGATTAATCGCTTGTTCATTTCTGAAATTTTAGAAGTTGCGCGCAAAACAAAAATTAAAATTTTTACCATAACCGGCAACCGCGAAACTAGAATTGAACAGATTGGAGGATTGATTAAATAAGAAATAAATATTTTTTAAAACAAAAAAGACAATCCGAAAGGATTGTTTTTTTATTGGGGTCGGGCTGCCGGCCTGCCTGCCGGCAGGCAGGGAATTGTCCCGCAGAGCGGGATCCCGCTACGCGGGAAACTCTTTGTGTCGGGCCAAGCGGAATTGAACCGCTATTATACCCACCCCAAGGGTACGGACTGCCGTTATCCTATGGCCCGTCCGTTTCCTTATTTCTTCTTTCCGATTTGTTTAATGCACTTTGCACAAGCTTTAATTCTTTTTCCGTTTGCCAAAGTTGTCCATTGTAAATTTGGATATCTTCTCGATTTATCGGTAGGATTATACTTGCTTCTGAGCTTCTTTCTTGTTACAGTTACTATAGATGTTTTTCCACAAAGGGAACATGTTCTTGACATAAAATTATTCTAATTATTCTAATTTCTAATTAACCTAATTAAATCTAACACGGAATTTAAAAATTAGCAAATTTACCCTGCACTTTTAGTGTCAAGCAACAAAAACAAAGACAAAATGGGCATTGCTAAAAAAATAAATTAAGCATTAATAACAGGTAAAAGTGAACGGGTGTCGTCAATTGAATCAAAAATATTTATATACGTTGTTATAGTTTTTTCTTCAATTATTCATGAATATTGTCATGCATGGGCGGCTTTTGTGCAGGGCGACCATACCGCCAAAAACGAGGGGAGGCTAACACTAAACCCAATCTCACATTTAGATTTATATGGTACGGTATTTATTCCACTATTCTTCTTAGTTTTTGTAGGGGGATTTATCGGTTGGGCAAAACCAGTGCCAGTCAATCCTTATAATTTTAAAAACCAAAAACATGGGATTGTTTGGGTTTCTTTAGCCGGACCAGCATCCAACCTATTTATTGCTTTAATTTTAGGAACGTTGATCAGATTTTCTGTGTTTCCGTTTTTGCTTACACCATTCGCCTGGATCGCTTACATTAATATTTTTTTGGCGCTATTTAACTTGATCCCCATGCCACCATTGGATGGTTCAAAACTATTATTAAATAAATTTCCCAAACTAGAAGAAAAATTTGGCAGATCATTTATTGGAACATTTATTGCCTTAGCGATTGCAATTACAATTTTGCCATACATCGCCAGTTTTATTTTCACAATTTTTACTGGACAGACGATATAGATAATGTTAAAACAAGATTAAAACATAACAATTAAATTAAAACATAAAAACTATGTTTAAAAAGACATTTTTTGTATTTGTGGGATTAATTTCAATAATCTCTAGTTTTTTTATAATTAATTCGATTTTGGGGACAAAAGAAGCGGTGGCAGGGGACTCCGTTGTTCTCATTTCTCCTAACGGCGGAGAAAGAGTAGAGATTGGGAAAACTTATAGAATTAGATTTAATACAACCATATCCAATGATCGATATTATATGTCGTTGTTAAAAAACGGATCTAATTATATGCAGGTATTGGGTTCTTATTCTTATGCTTCTGGTGAAAATTATTTTGATTGGAATGTTCCAACTGGAACAGTAATATCTCCAGGCGATAATTATAAAATAAAGATTTATAATTTAAATGGGACAGTTGAGGACACAAGTGATGCAAATTTTACTATTTTTTCAAATCTACCAGCGGTGACGGTTGTTTCACCCAATGGTGGAGAGAAGATTGTTAAGGGGCAAAATTATAAAATCGAATGGAACGTCAATTGGATGCCACATCCGTTTGATGCGGAGGGTGCAGAAAATAAAGTTGATATTCTTTATCGTCGAACAACTGGATCCGATCAAACAAATTCCGGCATTATTTACGGAGAATATAATCATGAAGCGATTAATAATTATTATATGTGGTCAGTTCCAAACACGCTTCCGGATGGCACCTATAGAATTACCATTAGAGCACGTGGCATCTATTCCAATTTGTTAGACGAGGGTGATGCAGATTTTAATATTATTACCACGAATGATACGCCTCCTGGCATTAGAATAACTTCTCCGGGCGGTGGAGAAAATTGGGAAATCGGAAAAACTCACAACATTACATGGGAATCAATTAATTTTTCATCCAATGTTGATATTTCGATATGTAAAGAATCTCTGGGATCTGGTTGTGTTGCTTATATAGCGAAAAATATTTCTAATACAGGTTCTTATATTTGGGATACAAAAAATCCTTTAATTACTGTTTCGTCGTATTCGTTATCCGTTTTATCGAAGGGCAATGATTATAAGATTTATGTGGCCAGCACAGATAAAAAAGTGAGTGACGGAAGCGAATATTTCAGTTTTGTTAACGCTTTTAGTTGCACTGATTCTGATAACGGTAAGGATTATTATGCTCAAGGTAACACGTTTGGCACAAGAGATGCAACTCCGTATTCAATAACTGATTGGTGTGATGGCTCCACACGACTTGTAGAGAATTTTTGCACAGGAAATGTTTTTGGTAATGAATATTATACTTGTCCTAACGGTTGCGAAAATGGAGCATGTAAGCCAGACAAGCCAGATTTAACAATTAAAGAAAATCCGTCGTTTTATTCGTCCTGGGGAGGATTCAATAATGTGATTGTTGCAAGTGTTTGCAACGACGGGAAAGATTTTGTTGTGCCACAATATTTTAATGTCGAATTTAAAGTATCCGACATCAACAAACAAGCAACGTGGGTTGGCTATCAGGGGGAAACATTTTACAAAAACACATGTAAGTCGGTTTTTACAACGGCTTCTAGTTTAAATATAACTACATCTGGTACGTATAATTTTATAACGACAGTAGACAGCTCCGGTCGCGTAGACGAAAGCAACGAACTTAACAATGGAAAGATCAATGCGGTCACAATAACAATAGGTGATAGTGGTAAATGTTTTGATTCTGACAGCGGAAGGAATTATTATACAAAAGGATATACGACTTATGCGGGATATACTGATGCAAGCGGACAATTAATAAAAGAATATGATACGTGTGTCGGAAACATACTTCAAGAAAAATATTGTCCAAGCAGTGGACTGGGTACAATCGATTATACCTGTCCCAACGGTTGCGAAAATGGAGCATGTAAAAAAGATGATTACAATTCTTTAGATATATATGCCCCGGAAGTTAATGGTATGAGCGTCAGTTTAAATGGAGTTACTGCCCCACAGGGTTGTGGAAGCAATGACTTAACCTGGTGTAAACAAATTAATCCAAGTGCTGATGGAAATGGTCCGTGGGAATTTAATTGGAAAGATGGCACCAAAAGCTGTTCTTGGTTTCCTGGCAAACATACCTATAAAAACAATGGCACTTACGATATTGAGGTCCGAGTTAAAAATACGTGTGGGTATATTTCGGCACGTACTTCGCAGACTATTAGTATCAAGGAGGTTGTTTCTGGCGAATGTCTACCCGATGGCACTCTAATTAAAATCCCCACTGATCCTAAAATTTACGTAATTAGAAACTGTAAAAAAGAATGGATTCAGACTGCCGAAGAATTCAGACAAGAAGGATACAAGTGGGAAGATGTTAAAGAGGTTAATTCTTCGGTTGTTCAATCGTATAGCGATTATTTGCAGTCAACAGCTAATCTTTTAAGGGCGATTGGTCAGCAAAAAGTCTATCGTGTTGTTGACGGAAAAATCCTTTGGGTTCCTACCGTTTCTGCTTTTAACGCTCAGGGATTAAAGTGGGAAGACATTCAAAATGTCGATTCATCGATAATTAATCAATATTCAAGATTAAAATTGGTCAGAATAAAAGGAGATCCAAAAGTTTATTATTTAACAGAAAGCGGGCTCAAGAGGTGGGTCCCCACAATAGAAATATTTAATTCCTACAACAATAAATGGGAAGACGTAATTGAACTAGAGAAGAAAGACGTAAATGGATATTCCGACAACGTTTTTATAAAATTAGAAAATGACTCTAGGGTTTACAAGATAGAGAACGGCAAGAAAAGATGGATTAAAACCGAAGCAGCGCTCAAGAGATTAGGCGTCGATTGGAGTATAGTTGCACCCGTTAATCAAGCAGAGTTTAACTTCTATCCCGAAGGAGCTGTTATTGAATAAGTTTTTCCGAATTTATCAAGAATATTTGACAAGACATTTTTTTAACGCTATCATTTAAAACAACTCGTAGCTGGGAGGGTTTTTTTATACACTCAGCAAAAAAATTATAAGACATGCCGACAATACATCAATTAATTAAACGACCAAGAAAAGCTTTGAAGTCAAAAACAACAACGCCTGCTTTAAGACGTGGTTTTAATGTTAAGAAAAACCGACCAATTAAAAGTTTTTCACCATTTAAACGAGGCGTTTGTTTAAAAGTTTTTACAACCACACCCAAGAAACCAAACTCCGCTTTAAGAAAAGTTGCCAGAGTTAGATTAACTAATCAAATGGAAGTAACCGCATATATCCCAGGGGAGGGTCATAATTTACAGGAACACTCTGTAGTTGTACTTCGCGGTGGAAGAGTAAAAGACCTACCAGGTATTCGATATCATATCGTGAGAGGAATGTTAGACACTGCCGGAGTTGAGGGGAGAAAACAACAAAGATCAAAATACGGAGCCAAGAAAGGTTCAGGAGCGAAAAAAACTGAATAAATAAATCTATGAGAAGAAAGCAAGCTGTAAAAATAGAATTAAATCCAGACCCAAGATACGGGAGTATTTTGGTTTCGAAATTTGTAAACAATTTAATGCTTGAAGGCAAAAAATCAACTGCCCAAGCTATTTTTTATACTGCCATGGATTTGGCGGCAAAAGAATTAAAGAAACAGGAGAACGTATTAGAAATTTTTGAACAAGCCATAAAAAACACCTCACCGCTTTTAGAGGTTAAATCAAGAAGAGTGGGAGGAGCCAACTATCAGGTTCCTTACGAGGTAAAAGGCAAAAGAAAAGAAGCATTATCAATGCGCTGGATTATTGGTGCGACTCGAAAAGGGAAAGGAAAACCAACCGCAGAAAAATTGGCCAAAGAATTAATTGATGCCTACAATAATACTGGCGAAGCAGTTAAAAAGAAAGAAGAAACACATCGTGTAGCAGAGGCAAACAGAGCTTTTGCACATTTTGCTTGGTAAATATATGAGAGACTATCCTTTAGAAAAAGTTAGAAACTTTGGAATCATTGCCCATATTGATGCTGGTAAGACCACTACATCAGAAAGAGTTTTGTATTACACAGGAATGATTCATAAAATTGGTGAAGTTCATGAGGGAGAAACAACTACTGATTGGATGGAACAGGAAAGAGAGCGCGGTATTACAATCACTGCTGCAGCAATCACTTGTTTTTGGAATCCAACTTACATGCCCGCCTCTGATACTTCTAAAAAGGTACGTTTTAATATTATTGACACTCCGGGACATATTGATTTTACAGCTGAAGTTAAAAGATCGCTCCATGTTTTAGATGGGGCGGTTGTTGTTTTTGACGGAGTCGCAGGCGTAGAGCCACAATCAGAGACAAACTGGCGTTATGCTGACGAAGAAAATGTTCCTCGATTATGTTTTATAAACAAACTAGATCGAATGGGAGCATCATTTGAAAAATCATATCAATCAATTTTGGACCGCTTAAATAAAAATGCAATTAGAGTACAAATTCCTATTGGACTAGAAGAAAATCATGTGGGGGTTATTGATTTGTTAAAGATGAAAGCATTTTATTTTGAAGGGGAAAAAGGAATTAATGTCGTGGAAAAAGAAATCCCCGTAGAATACTTGGAAGACGCTAAAAAATATCGAGGAGAATTGATTGAAAAAATTGTTGCCGAAGACGAAACGTTAATGAATCAATATTTAGAGGGCAAAGAAATTGCCATTGATGAATTAAAAGCAGTTTTACGTAAAGCAGTAATTGCTAACACGATTTTTCCTGTATTTGCCGGATCGGCATTAAAAAACAAGGGAGTGCAGTTAATTTTGGATGCGGTTGTTGACTATTTGCCTAGCCCATTAGATATTCCACCAGTCAAGGGCATTGATCCAAAAACCGGAGAAGAGATGGTAAGACACGCTTCCGACGAAGAGCCGTTTTCAGCATTAGCATTTAAATTACAAAGCGACCCATTTGTAGGCCAGCTTACTTTCTTTAGGGTCTATTCTGGAACAGTGTCGGCGGGGTCATATATCTATAATTCGACAACCGACAAAAAAGAAAGACTGGGAAGAATAGTGCGTCTACAGGCAGACAAAAGAGAAGAAGTGGAAACAGTCTATGCCGGAGAAATCGCGGCCGCAGTAGGACTAAAAGACGTTAGAACTAGTCACACTTTTTGTGACGAGAATAAACCGATTTTGCTTGAACAAATTAAGTTCATGGAACCGGTTATTGCCATGAGTATTGAGCCAAAAACTAAGGCCGATCAAGAAAGAATGGGTATGGCCCTAAAAAGACTAACTGACGAAGATCCAACTTTTAGAATAAAAACCGACGAAGAAACTGGCCAAACAATTATTTGGGGCATGGGCGAACTACACTTAGAAATTATTGTTGATAGAATGAAGAGAGAGTTTAAAGTTGAAACCAATGTTGGCAGGCCACAAGTAGCATACAAAGAAACAATTAAAAATACCGCAGAAGCAGAAGGAAAATATATCCGTCAATCTGGAGGTCGTGGTCAATATGGTCACGTTTGGATAAAAATTGAACCACTAGAAAGAGGAAAGGGTTTTGAATTTATTGATCAGATTAAGGGAGGTGTTATCCCCGGAGAATATATTCCAGCAATCAAGAAGGGCATAAAAGAGGCGATGGACAGGGGTGTTTTGGCCGGATATCCGTTTGTGGATGCGCAGGTTACCTTGTTTGATGGATCTTTCCATGAAGTTGACTCTTCTGAAGCAGCATTTAAAATGGCTGGTTCGTTTGCATTACAAGAAGCAGCAAAAAAAGCAGGTTTAATTTTGCTTGAACCAATTATGAAATTAGAAGTGGTTATGCCTGCAGAATTTTTAGGTGATGTCACGGGAGATTTAAATAGTAAAAGAGCGAGAATAGAGAAACTTGATGATCGTTTGAATTCAAAGGTCATCGACGCAAAAGTTCCTTTATCTGAAATGTTTGGTTATGCAACACGCATTAGATCAATGACTCAGGGAAGAGGAACGTTCACAATGGAATTTTCTAATTACGAAGAAGTTCCCAAAAATGTGGCGCAAACCATTATCGAGGGTAGACAAAAGTAATAACACTTGACTGATTATTAATAATCAGTTAAACTGTAAAGTAATAAATTAATAACGCGACACGAATTACGAATAACAAACGAATCTACAAATTCGTAGGATTGGTGGTTAGTGTCGAAACAATAATATGGCAGGGAAATTTGAAAGAACAAAACCACACGTTAACGTAGGAACCATTGGTCACGTTGATCACGGCAAAACTACTTTAACTGCAGCCATCTTAAAACAATTGGGTCTTAAGGGTTTTGTTGCATCGAAAAGAGGCGTTAATGAAATTGATGCCGCTCCAGAAGAAAGAGAGCGTGGTATTACAATCGCATTAGCACACGTTGAATACGAAACAGAGAAAAGACATTATGCACACATTGATGCTCCAGGACACGCTGATTATATTAAAAACATGATCACCGGTGCAGCTCAAATGGATGGTGCTGTTTTGGTCGTATCAGCAGCTGATGGTCCAATGCCTCAAACCAGAGAGCATATACTTTTAGCTAATCAAGTCGGAGTGCCAAATATTATTGTTTTCTTAAACAAAGTTGATCAGGTTGATGATCCAGAACTTATTGATTTAGTTGAAGCCGAAGTTAGAGAGCTTTTAACAAAATATCAATACCCGGGAGATAAAACCCCATTTATTAGAGGTTCAGCATTAAAAGCATTAGAATCAGACGATCCTAATTCAGAAGACGCAAAATGTATTTTTGAGCTTGCAAAAGCATTAGATGAATACATCCCGGAACCAAAAAGAGAAACCGATAAACCATTTTTAATGCCAATCGAAGACATCTTCTCAATCGAAGGTCGTGGAACTGTTGTTACAGGAAAAATTGAAAGAGGTATTGTTAAGATTAATGATGAAATCGAAGTTGTGGGTCTAAAGCCAACACAGAAAACGGTTGTAACTGGAATTGAAATGTTTAACAAATCACTAGATGAAGGTATGGCAGGAGATAATGCTGGTATTCTTATTAGAGGATTAAAGAAAGAAGACGTTGAAAGAGGACAAGTTATTGTTAAGCCAGGCTCAGTTACTCCTCATAGTGAATTTGAAGCCGAAGCATATATTTTATCCAAAGAGGAAGGCGGTAGACACACCCCATTCTTTAAAGGATATAAACCTCAATTCTACATTAGAACCACTGATGTTACCGGAGATGTTGTTTCATTGGCCGATGGAGTAGAAATGATTATGCCAGGAGACAATGCCAAAATTACTGTAAAATTGATTGCTCCAGTCGCTCTAGAAGAAAAGCAAAAGTTTGCTATTCGTGAAGGTGGAAAAACTGTTGGAGCGGGATTTGTTACCAAGATCATTAAATAACATTTAAGATTGAGTAAGTTCATAGTTTATGGCAGTTAAAAAGAAAGATAGTGTTGCTCAAGAAGAGGCAAAACAACGTCTTAGGATCAAAATAAAAGCGTTTGATCATAAGATTGTTGACCAATCTGCAAAACAAATTATCGAGACTGCCGAGAGATATGGCGCTGAAGTAGTTGGTCCAATACCTCTACCCACCCATATTCAAAAATATACAGTTAACCGTTCAACCTTCGTGCACAAAAATGCCAGGGAGCAGTTCGAGATGAGAACACACAAACGTGTAATTGATATATTTAATCCCGCACCCAAAATTATTGACGCACTAATGAATCTGAATTTACCAGCAGGAGTTGATATCGAGATAAAGATGTAAAAATTACAAATTGTAACGCAAGGATTATAAATAGTTATGAATTTGTATTTACAATATAATTAGTTTGTTTTTTAGCTAACTGTGTGAAAAATACCGGGTAGCCGGTATTTTTCATTAAGAATTTGTAAATTAAGATTAAGATTATGAAGTTCATTGTTGGAAAAAAAGTCGGAATGACTCAAATATATGACAAGAATGGAAATGTAACGCCAGTTACAGTTATTGAGGCTGGTCCTTGTTTTGTTACTCAGATTAAAACCAAAGAGAAGGATGGTTATGAATCCGTCCAGATTGGATTTGAGCCATTAAAGGAAAAGAAGATTAAAAAAACACAAAAAGGCAAAGAATATCGATTTCTAACTGAATTTCGAAATGCAATCGAAGAATACAAAACCGGAGACAAGATTGATGTTTCTAAATTTGTTGAGGGAGAAAAAATAAAGGTGTCGGGCATTACCAAGGGTCGTGGTTTCCAGGGAGTGGTTAAAAGACATGGATTTAAGGGAGCACCAGCATCACACGGCCATCCACACGATCAAAGAAAGCCAGGATCAATTGGATGCAGTTTTCCCGAAAGAGTTATTAAGGGTATGAGAATGGCGGGGCACATGGGAGTTGCTAGACATACTGTTAAAAATTTAAAAATTGTGACCGTTGATTCAGAAAATAATTTATTGGCTGTGTCGGGCGCAGTACCGGGTCCCAATAACGGAATAATTGAAATACAAACAGTCTAAATATGATTAAGACAGATTTATACAACCTAGACGGAGAAAAAACTGGAACAATCGAATTGCCAGAAAATATTTTTAATGTTGAAATTAACAATGATGTAATTTATCAGGCAGTTAACGTTCAAATGGCAAACTCTCGTCAAAGTTTAGCACATACCTTAAATAGAGGAGAAGTTAGGGGTGGAGGAAAAAAACCATGGAGACAAAAGGGTACTGGCCGTGCAAGACACGGTTCAACCAGATCACCAATATGGAGAGGGGGAGGCATTACTTTTGGACCAAGAAACGATGAAAACTTCTCTAGAAAAATTAACAAAAAAACAAAACAAAAAGCATTATTTATGGTTTTGTCTTCCAAGTTAAGAGACAAAGAATTGATTGTTGTCGAAGATTTAAATATAAACGAACCAAAAACAAAAATAATTTCAGAAATTTTAAAAAAGATTTTCAAAGGCAAGAAAAAAATTAGTGTTTTGGCCACGATATCAAAAAACAAGAAAAATGTGGGCATTGCAATGAGAAATATTCCTAACTCTAAAACCATTTTTGCGGATAGTTTGAACGTTTTAGAATTATTATCCTTTAAATATTTATTGATAGATAAAGAAGCGATTAGTGTAATCAATGAAACATATGGCAATATTTAATATTTTTAAAAAACACAACGCTGATCAAAAGCCAAAAGTTAAGACCGAATCCAAGAAAGAAAAGAAGATCGAGCAGACAGTTAAAAAAGCTCCAGCCAAAAAGAAAGAAATTGCAATCGCTGGACTTTTGAAAGAGCCACACATCAGCGAGAAAGCGACAATATTGTCAGAAAACGGCAAATATGTTTTTAAAGTTTACGCCGATGCTAATAAGTCAGAGGTTAAAAAAGCTATTTCTGGTCTTTATGGAGTGACAGTAAAAGACGTTAAAATCATTAATATTAAATCAAAAACCAGAATTATGAGAGGAATGAAAGGCGAGAAACCTGGATACAAAAAAGCCATTGTTACCCTAGAAAGGGGACATAAAATTGAAATTTTACCTCATTAATTATGAAACACTTTAACCCAACAAGCCCGGGTACCAGAGGAAGAATTGGTATCGAATATAAAAAACTGCTATCTGGAGACAATCCTAAAAAGTCTTTGCTTTTGTCGTTTAAAGAGCAGGCAGGGAGAAACCGGAAGGGCAGAATTACAGTGAGACATCAGGGCGGGGGACACAAAAAATTATTTAGATTAATTGATTTCAAAAGAGAGAAACTTAATATTCCAGCAAAGATCAAAACGGTAGAATATGATCCTAATAGATCGGTGTTTATTGCTTTGGTTTGTTATAAAGACGGAGAACAGAGATATATTTTATTGCCACAAGACCTAAAAATTGGAGACGAAATCATTGCTTCAGAAAAAACAGGAATAAAACCCGGCAACAGATTATTGCTTAAAAATATTCCCGTGGGAACGTTTGTTCATGATATTGAATTAATTCCCGGACAAGGCGGAAAAATAGTCCACTCTGCTGGATCTAGTGCACAAGTAACTGCCAACGAGGGGAGATACGTTCATTTAACGCTTCCTTCCACAGAAACAAGAATGATTCTAGCGGATTGTATGGCAACAGTTGGTGCTTTGAGCAATCCTGAACACATGTTTACAAATTTAGGCAAGGCCGGAAGAATGAGGTGGAAAGGAGTTAGACCAAGGGTTAGAGGTACGGCCATGAATCCAGTCGACCATCCACACGGAGGGGGTGAGGGTAGGGCGCCAATTGGTTTGCGCAGAGGCCCGAAGACTCCATGGGGTAAACAAGCGTTTGGTGTTAAGACAAGAAAGAATAAAAAATATTCAGACAGATTTATTGTTCAAAGAAGAATTCATAAAAAACGAAAATAAAAAATATGCCAAGAAGTTTAAAAAAAGGTCCATGGGTGGACGAAAAACTAATTGAAAAAGTCAAACTAGCCAAGGGCGGAGAAAAGAGGGTTATTAAAACCTGGGCCAGAGACTGTACAATCACTCCTGAAATGGTTGGATATACTTTTGGTGTACACAACGGCAAAGATCATATTGCGGTGTTTGTTACCGAAGAAATGGTCGGACATAAATTAGGAGAATTTTCTCCAACCAGAAAATTTGTTCGTCACGGGGGCAAGATGCAGAAAGAAATTGAAAAAGGAACACCAGCTCCAGTAGCTACTCCTGCCACTAAATCAAGCAAATAAAACATATGGAAATCAAGGCCAGTTTAAATTATTTAAGAATTGCTCCCAGAAAGGTTAGATCTGTAGTAGATTTAATGCGGGGCAAGGAGATTAAACAAGCAGAGGCTCAGCTAAAATTTTTAAGTCGTAGAGCATCAGCGCCGGTTTATCGACTTTTAAAATCGGCAATCGCTAACGCTAAGAGTAATTTTGGGGTTGATAAAGAAAATTTATTTATAAAAGAGATCAGAGTTAATGGGGGGGTGCCATACAAAAGATGGAGACCAATGTCGCGCGGTAGAGCATTTCCAATTTTAAAAAGAACAAGTCATATTGTTATTTCTTTGGGAGTTAAAGAGGGAGTTAAGATTGAAAAGAAACAATCAAAAATTTCAGAAGTTAAAATCAGTAAATCAGAAAATGTTGTCAAAGAGGAAACAAAAACTGCTACAAAAACAATTAATAAAAAACCGGCCAAAGAGATGGGAATCAAGCCCAAAAAACAAAATTTGGCCAAGAGAATTTTTAGAAGGAAATCAATTTAATTATGAGTCACAGAGTACATCCAAAAGTTTTTAGAATAAAAGGTATTGAAGACTGGCAGTCACAGTGGTTCAGCAAAAAAAACTACAAAGGTAATTTGGAGCAGGATCTTGCTATTCGTGGTTTTGTTAAAAAAGAACTAAAATCAGCAGCGATTGACGAAGTTGTGATCAAGCGATCAGCAAATTCCGTACATATTATTATCAAAGCAGCCCGACCAGGCATTATTATTGGTCGTGGCGGCGCTGGCATACAAGAGGTTAAAAAGCAAATCATTAGTAAAATTTTTAAAGGCAAAATTAAGGGCATTGATATTAAAATTGACGTGGAAGAAATCAGGAAAGCCGAAATTCAATCAAGTATTGTTGGTCAAGCAATTGCCGAACAATTGGAACGCAGAATGCCATTTCGAAGAGTTATGAAACAAACCATTGAAAAAATCATTCAGAATCCGGAAGTTAAGGGTGTTAAGATTTTCGTTTCTGGACGATTGAATGGTTCGGAAATGGCCAGAGAAGAGTGGCTTAAAAAAGGCAATTTACCATTACAGACAATCAGAACAAATATTGATTATGCGCAAGTTAATGCGCACACAATTTACGGAGTAATTGGAATAAAGGTCTGGATAAACAAAGGAGAAATTTTTGATAAATAATTATGCAACCCAAAAAAGTTAAACATAGAAAGTGGCACAAGGGCAGAAGAAGATCTTTGGGAGTAGCAAAGGGTGGTACAGAGTTAAGCTTTGGAAGTTTTGGCTTGAAATCTGATGGAACTAAGTGGATCACTGCTAGGCAAATTGAAGCTGCAAGACGTGCAATGACTCACCATCTTCAGAAAGGCGGAAAGCTTTGGATTAAAATTTTTCCCGACAAGCCCGTTACACAAAAAGGACAAGAAGTGCCCATGGGTGGAGGCAAGGGAAGTGTTGAACACTATGTCGCCGCGGTGAAGCCCGGGAGAATACTTTTTGAAATTGATGGGGTAACCGAGGCCATTGCCAGAGAAGCAATGAAATTGGCTTCACATAAATTACCAATTAAAACTAAATTTGTTAAAAGATAATTATGAAAGTCCAAGAATTAAAACAAAAAACAGACAAAGAATTACATGATACACTAATTCAACTAAAAGACTCCTTAAGAGAGCTGAGGTTTAATTTAATTGGTGGCAAAGTGAAAAACATCAACGAAATTCATCGCACAAGACGCGATATCGCAAGGGTATTAACTTTAATAAAATTACAACATGGAAAATAATACAGAATTAAATAAGCGCGTATTAAAGGGGACGGTAGTTTCAGACAAAATGGATAAAACCGTTGTGGTTTTAATTGAAAGAATTAAAGAACACAAACAATATCGTAAAAGATACAAAGTTTCGAAAAAATATAAAGCACACGATCAAGAAAATAAATATCACATTGGCGACAAAGTTACAATTAAGGAATGTAAACCAATGTCGAAAGATAAAAAATGGATAGTGTTATAATTATATGATACAAGTTGGAACAAATTTAAAAGTTGCTGATAATACTGGAGCGAAAGCCATCCGCGTGTTTAGAATTTTAGGCGCAACCAGAAAAAGATATGCAATAATTGGAGACATTGTTGTTGCTTCGGTTAAATTAGTTGAACCAAGAAAAATGGTTAAAAAGAAAGAAATAATCAAGGCCGTAATTGTCAGACAAAAAAAATCTCTTAGAAGAAAAGATGGTAGTTATATTAGATTCGATGACAATGCTGCTGTTATTCTAAACGGAGAGGAGCCAAAAGGAAATAGAATTTTTGGTCCAGTAGCCAGAGAGTTAAAGGACCGTGGTTTTGACAGAATAATTTCATTAGCACCCGAAGTACTATAATTTTTGATAAATATATGGAAATTAAATTAAACGACACTGTCATAATAATTGCCGGCAAAGACAAGGGAAAAAGCGGAAAGGTTAATGAAGTTTTCCCCAAAACCAACAGAATTATTGTTGAGGGTTTAAATATTGTAAAAAAGCACGTGAAACCCAAAAAAGAAGGAGAGAAAGGACAACGCGTGGAAATCCCCCGATCGATTGATGTTTCTAACGTGAAACTGGTTTGTTCGAAATGTAAACAAGCAACCAGAATCGGACACAGAATACTAGAAAATGGCAAAACAAGGACTTGTAAAAAATGTAATCAAGAAATTTAAATAATATATGACATTGGAAGAAAAATACAAAAAAGAAGTTGTGCCAAAAATGAAAGACAGATTTGGATTTAAGAACGACTTTTCTGTTCCCAGAATCGAAAAGGTTGTGGTTAATGTTGGCATTGGAAGTGCCATGGCCTCCAAAGATGAGAAGGCTCGCGAATCAATCGAGAAGGACATTATTTTAATTACCGGACAAAAACCACTTGTAACCTTGGCCAAAAAAGCAATTGCTGCCTTTAAAACTCGAGAAGGTATGCCGGTTGGACTGAAAGTTACATTGCGCGGAAAAAGGATGTACGATTTTGTTTCCCGATTAATCAATATTGTTTTGCCCAGAACCAGGGATTTTAGGGGATTAAATTCTAAATCAATTGATGCAGATGGCAATTTAAGCATTGGTATCAAAGAACATCTTATTTTTCCAGAGATTTCACAAGAAGATATTCGTAGAATATTCGGATTAGAGATAACCGTAGTTACGCACATTAAAGACAAGGCACAAGCATTAGAATTATATAAATTAATCGGTTTTCCGATAAAATAAACTTATGGCCAAAACGTCAGACATCGCAAAATCTAAAAAGAAACCAAAATTCATAACTCGAAAAGTTAACCGTTGTTTTAGGTGTGGTCGTAGACACGGGTTTATGAGAAAATTTGGCTTATGTAGAATTTGTTTTAGGGAGTTGGCAAATAAAGGTGAACTTCCAGGAATTAAAAAATCAAGTTGGTAAAATTATGAACATAGATCCAATATCAGACATGTTAACACGCATAAGAAACGCACAAGCAGTCGGACATAAAACCGTGAGTTTTGTGTACTCTAAAATTAAATTTGAATTAGCTAAAATTTTGAGCGCAGAAGGTTATATTGGCACCGTTAAAGAAACAGGAAAAGGTGTAACCAGGGAGATAGAGGCGACTTTAAAATATAGAGACGAAAGAAATACAATGCCCAAAATTCAGGGATTAATTAGAATTAGTAAGTCTGGACAAAGAATTTATGTTGCCAAAAAAGATTTAATTAAGTATTCTCAAGGTCGTGGATTAATTATTTTAACTACTTCTGCGGGTCTAATGACCGACAAGGAAGCAAAAAAGAAAGGACTAGGCGGAGAGTTAATTTGTAGAGTTTTTTAATATGTCTAGAATAGGAAAACAACCGATAATTATTCCCGATGGCGTCGAAATCAAAATCGACGGTAATTTAATTTCGGTCAAAGGCAAGAAGGGTACATTATCACAGGAAATAACTTCTGATATTAAATTAGAGATTAAGGGCAAAACAATTTTATTAAAACAGGAGAATAAAACCAAAAACAGCACTGCTTTATGGGGAACATTTAGAGCTTTGATCGCCAATATGGTCAAGGGCGTTTCCGAGGGATTTAGTAAAAAATTGATTATTGAGGGAATTGGTTTCAAGGCAGCGGTTAATGGAAATAAATTAGTTTTAAATTTAGGATTTTCTCACCCTGTAGAAATAATTGCTCCAAAGGAGGTTGAGTTCAAGGTAGAGAAAAACACAATTATTATTACGGGCATTGATAAGCAATTAGTTGGTCAAACAGCGGCCAATATTAGAGTACAAAAGAAACCCGAGCCATATAAGGGCAAGGGGATTAGATATGATAACGAAATAATCAGAAGAAAAGACGGCAAAAAGGCCGTAGGTACAACTGGATAATTATATGAAACGAACCAAAAAAGAAAAGAAAATAGTTAGACACACACGCATTAGAGCAAAATTAATTGGCACAAAGGAAGTCCCAAGGCTTTATGTTTTCAGAAGCAATAAACATATTTATGCACAACTGATTGATGATGTTAAGGGTAAGACACTAGCTAGCGCAAAAGACTCGGAAATAAAAGGTAAGCTTAAAAAAGTAGAGATGGCCTCGAAGGTCGGGGAATTAATCGCCAAGAAGGCATTAGAACAGAAAATTGAAAAAATAATTTTTGATCGAGCGGGACACAAATATCATGGTCGAATAAAGTCTTTAGCTGAAGGCGCTCGTAATGGTGGATTAAAATTTTAGTAAATAAATTTATGGCAGAAGAAACAAAAGACATACAAACAGAAGAAAAAAAACTAGAGACTGTTGAACCAACAGCCGAAGTTAAGGCCAAAGAAACAAAAAAAGAACAATCAAAACCGTTTGGTAGATTTGGCAAGGGAAGTGGAAGAGGCAGTGGCGGAGGAAGGGGCGGGAGAAGACCGGAAAAGGGAAAAGAGGAAAAACCAGAATTTGAACAAAAACTTTTAGACATTAGAAGAACCGCCAGAATGGTTTCTGGTGGGAGAAGATTTAGTTTTAGAGCGCTAGTTGTAATTGGGAACAAGAAAGGCAAGGTGGGAGTTGGATTGGCTAAAGGTGCAGACGTTACGATTGCAGTAGAAAAAGCGGTTAATCAAGCCAAAAAGGCATTAATTGAAATCACAATTACAGACAATAAATCAATTTCACAAATGATCGAAGCTAAATTTGGCGCAGCCAAAGTAATGTTGAAGCCCGCGCAAAAAGGACAAGGAATTATTGCTGGCGGGGCTGTGCGCGTGATTTGCTCGTTGGCGGGAATTGAAAATGTGGTATCTAAAATTATCGGTCGCACAACCAACAAATTAAACAATGCCCAGGCAACAATTGAGGCACTAAAAAAACTATAATATGCAATTACACCAAGTTAAACCCAAAAATATTAATAAAAGCAAAAAACGTGTTGGTCGCGGAGGGAAACGCGGAACGTTTTCGGGCAGAGGAGCAAAAGGACAACTAGCACGCGCCGGAAGAAAACTTTATCCAGAAATTAGAGCTTTTGTAAAAAAAATCCCTAAAACCAGAGGGTACGACTTTAAGTCATTTAAAAACAAGCCAACAGTTATTAATTTGAAGGATTTAAATAAGCATTTTAAAGACGGAGAAATTGTAAGTCCAGAAACATTGATACAAAAAGGGTTAATTGTTAAAATAAATAATAGAATGCCAATAGTGAAAATTTTAGGCGATGGCAAATTAGAAAAAAACTTGATAGTGGATAACTGTAAAATGTCAAAATCAGCAGAGAAAGTTTTGAAAATTAAAGAAGCAACAAAAGAGGTTGAAACAAAAAAACCAATCAAAAAAAACAAAAAGAAGATTATTAAAAAGAAATAAAATATTTTATGAAGTGGTTTAGTAAAATAACACAACTTTTTAAAGTTAAAGAATTAAGAAATAAAATACTGTTCGTGTTAGCGCTGTTGGCAGTATTTAGCTTAATTTCAAATATCCCAGTGCCTGGAATTAATACCGAAAAACTCCGGGCTTTTTTTCAAAGTAATCAGCTTTTTGGTTTGATTAATATATTTACTGGTGGGGCAATGCAGAATTTTTCTTTAGCAATGTTGGGATTAGGACCATATATTACTTCAACGATTATTTTACAACTTTTAACCATGATTTTTCCCAAGCTTAAGGAAATGTACAGCGAATCAGGTCCAGAAGGACAAAGAAAATTTAATCAATATGGTAGAATTTTGACCGTGCCATTGTCAATTATGCAGGCCTATGCAATGATGAATCTTTTAATTAGTCAAGGAATACTTGTGCATTTATCGCGCATGGAAATGTTTACGGCTATTGCCTTAGTTACGGCCGGAGCAGTGTTTTTAATGTGGATCGGTGAGCTTATTTCTGAAAAAGGCATTGGTAACGGTGTTTCGATTCTAATTTTCGCCGGAATTATTGGCAGAATTCCTTCTTCGATTCGACAAATAATTGCCACCTACAGCCCAGCACAACTTCCTTCGTATATCGGATTTGTCGTTGTGGCGATATTGGTTATCGTCGGCGTTGTAATTATTAACGAATCACAAAGAAAAATTCCCATTGCCTATGCTAAAAGAATTAGGGGAAGAAGAGTGTATGGAGGTTTTTCGACATATTTGCCATTAAAGGTTAATCAAGCGGGAGTTATCCCAATTATTTTTGCATTATCAATAATGCTTTTTCCGGGGATGATTGCTAAATTCTTTGCAGCAGCGGCCAATCCAACAGTTGCACATATTGCAACTGTGGTCGGAAATGTTTTTAATAATCAACTATTTTACGCAATTGTTTATTTCATATTGGTGGTTGTGTTTACGTTCTTTTATACGGCAGTGACTTTCGATCCAAAAGCGATTTCAGAAAATATTCAAAAAAATGGTGGATTCGTGCCAGGGATTAGACCGGGCGAAAATACGGCGAGCTTTTTGTCTCATGTTTTAAACAAGATTACCTTAGTTGGTGCGTTATTTTTAGGCATTATTGCGGTTTTGCCTTCGATTATGCAAGGCGCAACCGGAATGAGCTCAATGGCGATTGGAGGAACAGCAGTTTTAATTGTGGTTTCAGTTGTTCTAGAAACAATGAAACAAGTCGAGGGACAATTAACAATGCGCGACTATGAAGGCTTCTAAAAAACCAATTAATATTATTTTAATCGGTCCGCCAGGCAGCGGAAAAGGAACGCAGGCAAAGCTTCTACTGAAGAAATTCAAGAAGCTTTATTACGTTTATCCGGGTGAAATTTTTAGAAAATTATTCAGCTTAAACACCGATGCCGGCAATAGAATTAAAAAAATAGGAGAAAAAGGTGGTTTGCAGTCTGAAGATTTCGCAATTACTTTGTGGATGCACGAAATTTCTTTTAATGTAAAAGAAAATCAAGGATTTTTATTAGACGGATCACCGAGAAAAACCAGAGAATCGGAATCTTTGTATGATTTTCTAAAATTCTTAGATAGAATCAAAACGACTAAATTGTTTTTTATAAACATATCTAAAAAAGAAAGTTATAACAGGCTAAGCAATAGAATTGATGCAAAAACCGGCAAAGCTATTAAGAGGGCAGATGACAGCAAAAAAAGAATAGATTTAAGATGGAAATTATACGAGCAAGATACCGTTCCCGCCATTAATTTAATCAGGAAACATATAAAGTTTATCAAAATTAATGGCGAGCAATCAATTGAAAACGTTTTTAAAGACATCGTTAAGGCAATCAGATGATTAATTTATACACCGAAAAAGAAATAAGTATAATGGCTGAAGGCGGAAAGATTTTGAATAAAATTATACATGAAACCGCAAAACATGCCAAAGCCGGAGTTACTACAAAATATCTAGATAAGGTCGCAGAAGACCTTATTTTTCAATATGGAGCAAGACCAGCGTTTAAGGGGTTTAATGGCTACCCAAACGCATTATGCGTGTCTGTTAACGAAGAAATCGTTCATGCTATACCAAGTAGCCGTATTTTAAAAGAAGGCGACGTGGTGACTCTTGATTTGGGAATTGAATTTAAGGGATATTGTACTGATTCGGCAATTACAATTGGTATTGGAAAAATTGATAGAAAACTACAAAAACTAATCAACGTTACCGAAAAATCACTAGATTTAGCAATTAAACAATGTAAACCAGGTAATCGACTGGGGGATATTGGTTTTGTCATTCAAAATTATGTGGAAAGAAATGGTTTTAATGTTGTGCGAGATTTAGTTGGGCACGGAATTGGTAAAAAGGTTCACGAAGAACCAGAAGTTTTAAATTACGGTGAAAAAGCCACGGGAATTGTCTTGAAACCGGGTATGGTAATCGCAATTGAACCAATGAATTTAATTGGTGATTGGCAGATTGAAAGAGCCAAAGACGGTTTTGCGTTTTTGTCCAAAGATCGTTCAATCTCCGCTCATTTTGAGCACACCATAGCAATTACAAAAAGGGGTTGCAGAGTATTAACAAAATAAAACATTTTTTGGCAAAGACCCGGAGAGGGTCTTTTTTATTTGTTCTGAAAATTGTGTTATAATTAAGATATATGGACAATAAAATACATTTATCAGTTATTTTGCCTTCGTATAACGAAGAAAAAAGAATTGCCAGCACGCTCTTAGATATTGATAGATATCTATCGCGACAAAACTATGATTATGAAATTATAGTGATTAGTGATGGCTCGAAGGATAAAACGGTTAGCGTGGCAACCAAAACCGGCGAACTGATTAAAAACTTACGCGTTATTGATAACAAAGAAAATCGTGGCAAAGGATACGTTACCAAACAAGTAATGCTTGAGGCAAAAGGCGAATACCGATTATTTATGGACGCTGATAATTCTACAAAAATAGACCACTTGGATTCCTTTTGGCCAGAATTTAATAATGGCAACGATATTGTTATTGGGTCAATCGAAGTAAAGGGAGCTAAAATTGAAGAAAAATCAGCGTGGTACAGAAGATTATTGGGCAGAATTTCCAAATACATTATTCGAATCATCGCTGGCTTATGGGAAATAAAGGATTCACAGCGTGGATTTAAATGTTTCAATCAAAAATCAGCAGAGGCAATATTCCCCAAACAAACATTAACACGTTGGGGTTTTGATTTCGAAATTTTAGCACTAGCTAAGAAGATGAGGTTTCAAATTAAAGAAATGCCAGTTGATTGGCACAATCCTAGTGAAAGCAGAGTTAAATTAAGCTCTTATTTTAAAACCTTTATCGAGCTTCTAAAAATCAAGTACAATTTTTCAACTAACAAATACAAGATAAATGAAATTAAATAATTTAAGGAAAGCTAAAATATCTGGCGGTTCAGAATTAAGACAAGATATCATCAGTAAAGATTGGATGATTATTGCAACTGGTCGCGCTAAAAGACCACAGCTTTTTGCCAATAAAAATAGAGAAAAATTCGAACAACCAATTTCAGAGTGTCCATTTGAAGATCCGCAATCGTTTGGCCACGAAGAACCAGTTTTAATTTATTATAAAGATAATAAAAAAATAAAAATTAAGGGTGTTAGAAAATTAGTTAAAGATTGGAGTTTGCAGGTTATAAAAAACAAATATCCAATGCTAGTTCCGGGATGTTGTTCAGATGTTTTAAAAGATGGGCCATATAAGATAATGCAGGGCAATGGGTTTCACGAAGTAATTATTACCAGAGATCACAAGAAACACTTGGCAATGATGCCGACAAAAAACATAGAGGAAGTCATTAAATCGTACCAAGAAAGATATTTAGCATTAATGGATCATCGTTTTGTAAATTATATTTTTGTATTTCATAATCACGGCAAAGAAGCGGGGGCAAGCATTCCTCATCCACATACGCAATTGGTGGCTATGCCAATTTTACCCGCTGACGTGAGGAGAAGCTTGGATGGAGCAAAAAAATATTATGAAGAAAACAAAAAGTGCGCGCATTGTGAAATGATCGAATGGGAAAAAGAAGAAAAAAGATGCATATTTCAAAATGAATATTTTATAGTTTTTGCACCATTTGTCCCAAGAGTTAATTTTGAGTTAAGAATTTATCCGCGCAAACATCTTACAAATTTCGAAAAAATAACCGAAACCGAAAGAAAATATTTAGCAGAAGCGCTTCAAAAGGCACTGCATAGTTTGTATAAGGGATTAAAAAATCCAGCTTACAATTTTTTTATTCATACTGCGCCGTGTGACGGTAAAAATTACGAATATTATCACTGGCATATCGAAATTTTACCAAAAACCAATACCTGGGCAGGTTTCGAACTTGGTACGGGCGTGGAGGTTTTAACAATTAAACCCGAAGAAGTAGCAAAATTCTTAAGAAAATATATTAAATAATTCTATGAAACCACTAATAATTGCTAATTGGAAGATGAATCCCTCTACTGTTGAGGAGGCAAAGAAACTCTTTGGGGGTATTAAAAAAACAATTAAAAAAATAAAGAATGTAGAAGTTTTAATTGCTGCGCCGTTTGTTTGGTGGCCATTTTTAAAAAAAGCGAAACTGTGTGCTCAGAATTGTTTTTGGGAAGAAAAAGGAGCCTATACTGGGGAAATTAGCCCTAAAATGATAAAAGATTTGGGGGTTGAGCATGTGATCATTGGACACTCTGAAAGAAGGGAGCATTTTAATGAAACAGACGAAATGATTAATAAAAAACTAAAATCTGCACTAAAGGCGGGATTGGTTCCGGTTTTATGTGTTGGCGAAAAGAAAGGAGAAAACGCAGAAACAGTTGTTGGTAATCAATTAGAAAAAGATTTACAAGATATTTCAGACGAAGATAAAAACAAAATAATTTTTGCTTATGAGCCGGTCTGGGCAATTGGTACGGGCGATTTTTGTGAATCCTGTGATGCCGAAAAAGTATTAAACTTTATGAAAACAAAATACTTTAACCCAATTTTATATGGAGGAAGCGTAGATAGTAAAAACTTTCAAAACTATATCGATATTGGATTTAATGGTTTGTTGGTGGGAGGGGCGAGTTTAAAAATAGAAGAATTTACGAAAATCATACAGGAAATTAAAAATGAAAAAAATTAATAATCTAAAGAAAATTGATGTAAAGAATAAACGCGTTTTAGTACGCGTTGATTTCGATGTGCCCATTGATGACAAAGGAAATATTTTAGATAATAGTAGAATTAAGGGTAGCCTATCAACAATTGAATATTTAATTAAACAAAAAGCAAAAATTATTTTAATTTCTCATTTAGGCAGACCAGAAGGACACAAAAACAGTAAAATGTCACTTCAACCAATAGCAGAAGAATTGGGTAAATTATTGAATAAAAAAGTTTTATTTTCTTTTGACGTTATGGGCAAAAAGCTCGAAGACAGAATTAAAAAAATCCAATATGGAGATGTGTTGCTTTTAGAAAATATTAGATTTTGGTCAGAAGAAGAAAAAAACGATCTTGAATTTGCCGAAAAAATAGCTAAACTGGGCGATGTTTATATTAACGAATCTTTTGCGGTATCGCACCGCGAACACGTCTCTATTGTTGGTATTCCACAATTTTTGCCCTCGGCAATGGGTATTTTATTAGAAAAAGAAATTATTGAGCTAAACAAGATTTTAAACAAACCCGAAAAACCTTTGATAGCAATTATTGGTGGGGCCAAAATGGAAACCAAAATAAAAGTGATTAATAAGTTTTTAAGAATTGCCGATAAGGTTTTAATTGGCGGAGCATCGGCGAATACAATTTTCGCTAGCCAGGGAATCAATATGGGAGAGTCGATAATCGATAAAAACTCCTTTGAAGAAATTAAAAAAATTAATTTAAAGAATCCTAAATTGTTTTTGCCGATCGATCTAAGTATTTGGGATGGCAAGGGCGTTATTTATAAAGACGTATCGTCATTAGAGTGGTATGAAAAAGCATTGGATATGGGTCCCAAAACTATGCATTTATTTGCTGATTTAATTATGAATGCCAAAACAATTGTTTGGAATGGACCACTGGGCTTAACATCACAAAAACCATTTGATAGTGGCTCCAAACAATTAATTGAGGCAATTAACGAGAGTGATGCCTATACGATTGTTGGTGGAGGCGATACGATTGGTTTTATTAACGAAATTAACAAAGAAAAAGTCTTTGATTGGATGTCCACTGGCGGTGGTGCGATGTTGGATTATTTAAGCGAAGGCACTTTGCCCGGAATCGAGGCACTAAGGAAATAAATAATGCGAAAGGTTTGGAAAATAAATAAAAAAGCGCCTAAAGAATTTTTAGAAAAGTTTCCCGAATTTTCAAAATTAACTCTTCAATTGCTTTGGGACAGAGGACTCAAAACCCAAAAGGCGATTGATGAGTTTTTTAGTCCCGACTATGACCAGGATTTACATGATCCGTTTTTATTGAAAGATGTTAAAAAAACCATAAAACGACTTGAAAGAGCGGAAAAAAACAACGAAAAAGTAGCAATTTTTGCCGATTATGATGCCGACGGAATTTGTGGCGGAATTATTTTGCACGAGATATTGGAAGTCTATAATATTAAGCCCGATGTCTATATTCCCGACAGAAATCTTGAGGGCTACGGTTTAAATATAAAATCAATTGAAAAAATTCACGAGAAAGGCACAACTTTAGTTTTAACTGTGGATTGTGGGATTACAGACGTTGAAGAGGTAGCATTGGCAAATAAATTAGGTATCGATGTAATTATTGTCGATCATCACGAGATACCAAAAAAGATACCCAAGGCCCATGCAATTATTGATCCTAAACAAAAACAATGCAAATATCCGTTCAAAGAATTATCGGGCGCGGGAGTGGCGTTTAAGTTGTTGCAAGGAGTGCGGATTATTAAAAAACTTCCCATTGCTTGGGAAAAATGGTTACTTGATTTGGTGGCAATTTCAACCGTCACCGATTCGATGCTTTTGTTTGGCGAGAATAGAACCCTGGTAAAATATGGACTAATTGTTTTGTCACAAACAAGAAGATTGGGATTAAAAGTTCTGATGGAAAAAGCAAGAATAAGAGGAGACCTCAGCACATATACTCTAGGATTTGTTTTGGGACCAAGAATTAATGCTGCTTCTCGCGTAGATCATGGTACGGTTGCTTTTGAATTACTTTTAACAAAAAACGTAGCCGAAGCAGATAAACTATCGCAACGACTCGAATCGAGAAATCAAGAAAGACAGCGACACATGGAAAGAATTATCAAAGAAGCGCGAGAAAGGGTGAAAAAAGATTCTGATAAAAGTAAAATTATTTTTGAAGGAGACGAAACCTGGACATCGGGATTAGTGGGATTGGTTGCGCAGAAATTAAGAGATGAGTTTTGGAAACCGGCATTTGTTTGTCAGTTGTCTAAAAATCATGCTGTTTGTTCGGCGAGAGGAGGGGTTGCTGGCTTTGATGTAATTAAAGCCCTAGACGAATGTAGGGGGTTATTAGACGAATATGGTGGGCATCCATTTGCTGGTGCATTTAGAGCGGATGTGTGTAATTTAGAAAAAATCAAAAAAATATTAGAGAAGGTTGCCGAAAAGAAAATTAAAAAGGCAGACATGGTGGCGTTTTTGAATGTTGATGCCGAAATGAACGTTGACGATCTAAATTGGAAAGTTTTTGATGAAATCCAAAGATTTGAGCCGTTTGGCGGAGAAAATTCTCGACCACTATTTTTACTTAAAGACCTAAAAATCATCGGCATGAGAAATGTGGGGTCAAAAGAGAATCATTTGAAATTATCGTTAGAAAAAGAGACAGGGGGTGGTACTAAAAAATTTGGAGCCATCGGCTTCAATTTGGTAGATTCTTGTGATAAGATAGAATTAGGAGACAGAGTCGATATTGTATTCGAAATGCTGTCCAATGAATGGAACGGTAACAAAGAGTTACAATTAAAAATTGTTGATTTAAAAAAGACATGAAAACTATAATTTATACAGATGGGGGGAGTAGGGGGAACCCAGGACCAGCGGGGATTGGAGTGGTTTTTTGCGATGAAAAGGGAAAAGTGATTAAAGAATACGGAGAAAAGATTGGCCGAGCAACAAACAACGAAGCAGAATACGAGGCGGTAATTTTTGGATTGCAAAAAGCCAAACTATTATTTGGTGGGAAAAAAGCCAAAGCCATGGAAATTGAGGTGCGAACCGACAGTGAATTTTTGGCCAAACAAATGAATGGTCAATACAAGATTTTAGACCGCAGAATTGAACAATTATTTTTAAAGGTTTGGAATCTAAAGATTGATTTTGCGAAAGTTGTATTTATACACATTCCTCGCAACGAAAACGCCGACGCCGATAAATTGGTAAATAGAGCATTAGATTCCAAAGAAAAAGAAATCAGCGGTTTGCCAGGGATTTGACACGACAATTAAAGTTTGTTATTATATTTTTGTTGGGTAAGCGAGATGATCGCTCTGGCGCAAGCCGGAGAGGAAAGTCCGAACACTCACTTCAATTATGTTGAAGTAGAAGCTTAGTGGATAACGTCCACCGTCCGCAAGGATAGGGATGCGAACAGAAACGAGTCTCGCCATTGGCGAGAATGAAACGGTCCCGACGTAAAAGTCAGGGACCCCGACCTCGCAAGAGCGTCGGGGCTAAATTCCTAGGCGAGTGCAAGAACAAACCTTGTGAAGATGATTATGATTTTTACAAGTGCAAAGTAGTTCGCTTGAATCCGACAGCAATGTCGAGATCAGATAAATGATCATTTAATACAGAATTCGGCTTATTGCTTGCCCAACATTAAAAAATTCTCAATTTTTATTGAGGATTTTTTAATTTACCCCACAGTTATGAGGTCGAAAAAGGATTGATTTTTGCCTCATTTAGAGCTAAAATTAGATTAATGAAGAAGTCTGAACTCATATTTGGCGCCCTGCTTGTTCCGGTTGATTTTTTTATGCTGGCAATAGCCGGAATTGCGGCCTATTTTTTGCGCGTAAGTCCGCTGGTTTCCCGATGGAGACCGGTACTTTTTTCATTAAGTTTGCCACTTGAAAAGTATTTGTTCTTGGTTTTAATTGTATCCTTTTTTGGAATTTTAATTTTTGCGATTTCGGGACTTTATAATATCAGCGTTCAAAAGAAATTATTTAAGGAATTTTTGCAAATTATTGTCGCGATTTCGGCAACGGTATTGGTAGTTATTCTCTACATCTTTTTCAATCAAGCACTTTTTGATTCTCGTTTCATTCTTTTAATGGCCTGGATATTGGCAATAATTTTTGTTGGCCTGGGTCGTTTTTTTGTTAAAAAACTCCAAAGATTTATGGTTGGCCGATATAACGTTGGAGTGAGAAATGTTGTGATTATTGGAGAGGATAGATTAAGCAAAAAGGTGATCGAAGAGATAAAAAGAAATCCAGACCTTGGCTATAGAATAGTAAAAATATTTTTTGAAACCACATCAGAAGAAATAAAGAATTTCATCTTGGAAAACAACCCACAAATTGATGAAGTTATTTTAGCTAGTCCGCACTATGAGAGGAGTGATGTTCTGGATCTTATAGATTTTTGCGAAGAACAGCGTATCGGATTTAAATTTGTGCCCAACCTTTTTCAGGCACACACCACCAACGTAGAGATGAACACTTTTGACGGTGTGCCGTTAATTGAAATAAAAAGAACTCCGCTTGACGGATGGGGAAGAATATTAAAAAGATGGTTTGATATTATTGGTTCGCTGATTGGTTTAATTGTCTTGTCTCCGTTGTTTTTAATTCTTGCGATTCTAATTAAACTAGACTCAGGGGGGCTGGTCTTGGTAGGTTTAAAAAGAATTAGTCAAAGGCAGGAGTTCAAATTGTATAAATTCAGATCAATGATTAAAAACGCCGAAGCAATAAAGGAACAATTAAAAGAATACAACGAAAGAAACGATGGTCCATTATTTAAAATGAAAAATGATCCACGCGTAACTAAAATCGGCAGAATTCTTAGAAAAACACGACTAGATGAATTGCCGCAATTAATTAATGTTTTAAAGGGAGAAATGAGTTTAGTTGGGCCACGGCCACACCAACCCGATGAAATAGAAAAATACGAGAAACATCATAAAAAAGTTTTATTAATTAAGCCGGGGATGACAGGCATGGCGCAGATTAGTGGTAGTTCTGATTTACCTTTTGAGGAAGAGGTGAAATTAGACACCTATTATATAGAAAACTGGAAACTAATCAAAGACATTTATATTTTATTGAAGACAGTAATTGTTTTATTTAAAGATAAATCGGCATGTTAAATTTATGAGAATTGCGCTTGTTCACGATTATCTAAATCAATACGGTGGAGCGGAAAAAGTATTAGAGGCGTTTGTGGAAATCTTTCCCGATGCACCAATTTATACATTACTTTATGATAAAAAAGTTGTTGATAAATTTTTTAGTGGCAAAAAAATTAAAACATCGTTTTTACAAAGAATACCATTTATTCGTAAACATCATCGATTGTTCCCGCCATTAATGCCATTGGCCGTAGAAAGATTAGATTTATCTGATTACGATGTTGTGTTGTCTGATTCGGCGGCGTTTGGTAAGGGGGTAATTACCAGGCCGAATACTCTACACGTTTGTTATTGTCATACGCCGATTCGTTACGCTTGGGACGATAGTCACAAATACATCCGCGAATTTAGCATGAAGAAAATTGCCAAAATTTTTGTGCCGATCTTTATGAATTATCTTCGTCTATGGGATAGAGAAGCAGCCTACCGTGTTGATAAATTTATTTGTAATTCCAATTTTGTAGCACAAAGAATAAAAAAATATTACAAACAGGAATCAGAAGTAATTTATCCGCCAGTAGATACAGATATTTTTAATTTAAATAATAAAACAGACAAAGAGCAAGATTATTTTTTAATGGTTGGCAGATTGCTGCCGTATAAACGATTTGATATGGCAATCGAGGCATTTAATAAATTAGAGTTGCCATTAAAAATTATTGGCAATGGTCCAGAAATGAGAAAATTGAAGAAGATGGCAAATTGGAATATAGAATTTTTAGGCGAAAAAAACAATCAAGAATTAAAACAATGCTATCAGAATTGTAGAGCATTAATTTTTCCTCAAGAAGAGGACTTTGGCATCGTTGCCCTAGAGGCAATGGCCTGCGGAAGGCCAGTTATTGCTTATAGGGGTGGTGGCGCGCTGGAGAGCATTTTAGAGGGCAAAACGGGCGTATTTTTTGATGAACAGACGGTTGGATCATTAATTGAGGCGGTTAAAAAATTCGAAGATCTAAAATTTGATTCTAGGGCGATTTATCAACACGCTTTAAAATTTAATAAAGAAAATTTTACAAAAAAAATCAAAGAATTTATCGATGAGAATTATAAACAATTTAAAAATTATGACTGTTGGAATTGATATTAGAGTGCTAGCTAAAGAAGCAAGAACAGGGGTAGAAGATTATCTGATTAATTTATTGTCAAGACTATTAAACGAAAGCGATGGAAAAATAAAATATAAATTGTTTTATAGTGGATTCAAAAAATTTAAACCAAATCATCCCTGGCTCAAAAACAAAAATGTTAAAATTAAAAAAATTAAAATCCCCAACAGAATTTTCGATTTAATTTTAAGATTCTTTAACTTTCCCAAAATAGACAAATTGCTAGGCGGTGTGGACGTTTTTATTAGTCCACATTTTTTAATTACGCCACTGTCAAAAAGCGCTAGACGAATAATGATTTTTTATGACTTATCGTTCTTAAGATTCCCTGAATTTTTTTCTTGGCAAAAAAGATTGTGGCACAAACTTATGTTTCCCAGAAAACAGGCCATAAGGGCGCATTCAATTATCGCCATATCTAATTCAACCAAGGAGGACCTAATTAATCTTTATAAGATTAATTCTCAAAAAATAAAGGTGGTTTATCCGGGAATTGATGCCAAATTTAAACCGATAAAAGACGAGGCAAAACTAAAAGAAGTAAAAGATAAATATCAACTTCCTGAAAATTTTATTTTATATTTTGGTACCATTGAACCAAGAAAAAATATTATTAGTTTAATCGAGGCATTTGAAGAAATAAAAAAAGAAAAACAGGGAAAAATATTGGATGTGAGCTGGCATGGATTCGAAGGAATCGTTAAGGGTTCAAAAGAGGAGTTTTTTGATTTTTCTAAACTGAAACTAATTATTGCCGGAGAAAAGGGTTGGCTTTATAGAGAAGTTTTCGAGAAAGCGCAAAAATCAGACCTTCGAAATGACATTATTTTTACAGGATTCATCGAAGAAGATGATAAATCATATTTATATAATTTAGCAAAAATTTTTATTTATCCAAGTTTTTTTGAGGGGTTCGGCCTTCCACCACTAGAAGCAATGGCCTGTGGCACGCCCGTGATTGTGTCAAACAAGTCATCTTTGAGTGAAGTCGTAGGCGATTCAGCGATCACAATAAACCCAGAAAATCCCAACGAAATAAGTTGGGCAATAAGAGAAATTTTGGAAAACCAAAAATTGAGCGATTATTTAAGTGAAAAGGGGAGGGAAAGGTCGCGGCAGTTTAACTGGGATAAAGCAGTCGAAGAGATTTTACGAGCATGCGAATAGGAATAGATGCCAGATTTTTTGGACCAAAAGACAAAGGATTTGGCAGATACACGGAGAATTTAATTAAAGAATTGGAAAAGATTTCTGATAACGAAATTGAGTTTTTTATTTTTTTGCGCAAAGATAGTTTTGATCAATATAATCCGCAAAACAAAAAGTTCAAAAAAGTTTTGGCAAATTATAAGTGGTATGGTATAAAGGAACAAATTTTATTTCCTTTGTTGCTTAACAAATATAAATTAGATTTAATGCATTTTACGCATTTTAATGTACCAATTCTGTATCGTAAAAAATTTATTGTTACAATTCATGATTTGATTTTACGTTATTTCCCGATTCGTAAAGGTATCAAATTTTGGGCATACAAAATTGTTTTTAAACGCGCCATTCAGAATTCGAAAAAAATAATCGCTATTTCCGAATATACCAAAAAAGATATTTTAAAATTTTATCCCATCACCAATGAAAGTAAAATTAAAGTAATTTATGAAGGAATTAGCTGATCAATATATCCTATATGTTGGCAATGATTATCCGCATAAAAATTTGGAGCGGCTGAGATTGGCATGTGATAAGGTTAGACGGGAGGGATTAAAACAAAATTTAATTTTGATCACTGGATTTGTTGATGAACAAAAACTAGACAATTTATATAAAAATGCAAGCTTGTTTGTGTTTCCATCTTTATACGAAGGATTTGGTTTGCCGCCACTTGAGGCGATGAAAAGAGGAGTGCCGGTTATCGCGTCAAATTTAACCTGTATTCCTGAGATTTTAGGAGAAGCGGCGCTATATTTCAATCCGTTAAATATCGACGATATGGCCGAGAAAATAAAGACCGCCCTAATTAACAGAGAGTTGCGTGAAGGATTAATCAATAAGGGATTTGAACGAGTTAAAAAATATTCCTGGCAACAAATGGCCGAGGAAACATTAGAAATTTACAAACAAAACATTTAAAAATCCCCGCACGTTGCGGGGAGTTTTTTTATCCAAGATTGACTCTGATTTTTTTGGTTTTGATTTTTTCTGATTTTGGTAAACGGACCGTAAGAATTCCATCCTTAATATCGGCTTTAGCACGATCAACATCAACTTCTACCGGCAGAATAACTGATCGGGAGAATGCCCCCCAATATAATTCTTGATAATAATAACTTTCCGTAGAAACCTCTTCTTCCTTTTTTCTGCGACCACGAATTGTAATCATGTCATTAGTGAAGCTAATATCAATATTATCTGGTCTTACTCCGGCAACTGTAGATTTAATTACTACTTCAGTAGGGGTTTGGTAAACATCAATGGTTAATTGTCCTTCTTCTCCTTCGTCGGCATCTTGAAGCCAACTTTTGTCTTCTTCTTCGGGAATTTCTATTTTTTTAACCGATTTTTTGGGACGGGCTGTTTTTGGGAGAGTAGTTTTAGGTGAAATAATTTCGGGCTTTATTTCTTCAATTTTTTCTTTATCCTCAGCAATATCGGCGTTAACCTTTGTTTCTAGGTCGTCATCAGTCGACGTACCGGTTAATTTTTCAAAAAATGATTTTACCATAAATTTATATTTTACAAATTGATCTAAATTTATTAATTTTTTTAAACATTATTGAGACCATAATTGCCCCTCCAAGAAGTAATATAAAGATTAAACCATTTCTTTGATAAGTCTCGATTTGTCCGTTTATATTTAATATTATAATATAATTAAAAATTGAGTGCAATATTGTTGCCGCAACCAATCCGCCAAAAATTAAAGTTTTTCTGAATTTTGATTTTCGACAGAATGAAGCCGCAAGAAAATAACCCATAATTGCTGAAGCTAGAGCATGTAAGAACGTTGCACCCAAAAATCGAGTAGTAATAAATTCTATGGTTTCGGTTAAAGGAATTTTTAGTGGCGAGATTTGGGTCAAAAGAAAAATATTTTCAGCGGCCGCGAATCCCAACGCAGCAACAATCAAATAAATCATTGAATCGATTGGTTCGTCAAAATTAGGATTTTTCAAAATACCAAATTTGACCATAATATATTTTAACAATTCTTCAATAAATGCAAAACTGATGACCAAGACGATTGTTTTATTAACTAAAGATAGTTTTTCTAGTCCCAAGTAAGCTCCCTGCTCTAAAATGGCGGCGAACGCAATTGCTATTGCGCCTAATAGAAATATTTTTACAACCAATTTATTGGGTTCGGGATGTTTATCTTTGCGCAAATAAAATGCCAACCAAATAATTGAAGGCAGGGGAGCAAGTAAAATGCAAAGTAAAAGTTTCATTGATTATTTTTTAGTTTTGGGCCACTCAGAAACGATGAGTGGTTTTTCTGTTTTATAATACATTTGCCAAATTGATTCAGTGATAAATGGTATAAACGGATGTAAAAGATTCAAAATAGTTTTAAAAACATAAACATTTACATTTTTTTCCTGCTTCTTGCTCGCTTCAATGTACTTATCGGCGTATTCATGCCAGACAAATTCATAAAGTTCGCGTGCCGATTCTCCCAATTCATAATTTTCAATTTTAGCAGTGGTTGATTTAATTATTTCGTTTAGTCGTTTTAATATCCATTTGTCATCCTTGGTTAAATCTTTGTCTTTCAACGATAGATATTGTGGTTTATTCGAAAAAATAAAAATAAATCTACCAATGTTCCAAATTTTATTGCAAAAATTTCTGTTTGCTTTAATCGTATCTTCAGAAAACTTAACCGCTTGTTGGTCTCGACTGGTTTGGTATAATAATCCAAAACGGGTTGCGTCCGCTCCGTATTTTTCAATAAGCTCTAATGGATCAATTCCGGTGCCTAGAGACTTGGACATTCTTTTGCCTTCTTTGTTCAAAATTGTGGCATGAATATAAACATCTTTAAACGGAATTTCGTTAAGAAATTCTAAACTCGAAAAAACCATTCTAGCAACCCAAAGATAAATAATGTCTTGAGCCGTAACCAGTAAATTTGTAGGGTAAAAATCTTTCAGGTCTTTTGTTTTTTCTGGCCAACCCAAAGTCGCGAACGGCCACAGAGCAGAGGAAAACCAAGTATCCAAAACATCATTTTCTCCTTCTAGGGGAATTTTATGTCCCCACCAAAGTTGTCGGGAAATGCACCAATCTTCAATATTGTTTAACCAATCAAGATAAGTTTTTTTATAGCGCTCCGGAGAAAATTTTATTTTACCTGATTCAACCGCCTTAATCGCTGGTTTTACAAGTTCATCCATTTTTACAAACCACTGTTTTGAAATTAATGGTTCAATCGGGGTTTCGCATCGATCGCAAACGGCCAGAGAATGATCATAATCTTCTTCTTTTTCTAATAAATTTAATGCTTTTAGGTCTTCAATGATTTTATTGCGCGCATCTAAGACCTTCAATCCGGCATATTTTCCACCTTGTTTGGTTATTTTCCCGTCTTCACCAATAATATTAATTGTCTCTAGTTTGTGTGTTTTTCCAATTCTATAATCAATAGAATCGTGCGCAGGAGTAACTTTTACCGCGCCGGTTCCGAATTCTAAATCAATTAATCTGTCTGCAACAATTGGGATCTCGCGATTCATCAGTGGTAAAATAATTTTTTCATTGATTAGTTTTTTGTATCTTTCGTCTTTAGGGTTTACCGCAATAGCCGTATCTCCCAACATTGTTTCTGGGCGAGTGGTTGCGACAACAATAAATTTATCACTTCTTTTGATTGGATATTTTATATACCACAATTTTGTTTTATGTGGAGTGTATTTTATTTCTATATCAGAGATTGCTGTCCCACACCTTGGACACCAATTTACAATTCTTGGTCCTTTATAAATCCAGCCCTTTTCGTAATAATGTAAAAATGCGGCTTCAACTGCCTTGGCGTAATTTTCGTCCATCGTAAATCTTAACCTTGACCAGTCACAAGAAAACCCCATTCTCTTAAACTGATCTAAAATTATATTGCCATATTTTTCTTTCCACTCCCAAACTTTTTCAATAAACTTTTCGCGTCCCAGGTCATGTCGTGATAATCCTTGTTTTTTTAACTCTTTTTCAACCTTATTTTGCGTGGCGATGCCGGCATGATCGGTTCCAGGAATCCACAGTGTTGGAACCTGATTCATTCTATTATATCGAATCATAACGTCCTGTATTGTGTAATCCAAGGCATGTCCCATATGCAACGAACCAGTAATATTTGGCGGGGGAATGGCAATAACAAATGGCTTGCCCTTGCCTCGCGGTTTAAAAAATTCGCCCTGTTCCCAGAGTTTATAAATTTCACTTTCAACTAATTTCGGATCATATGCTTTTGGAATTTCTTTTTCCATAAGTTAAATTTTATCATTTTTATTCTTGTTTTGCAATTAATAAACAAAAAAACTACTTTAAGTTAGTAGTTTCTTTCGAACCTTTCGCTCTTTTTTAACTTTGAGCTCATCAGTATTGAAATAATCAATAGAGGTCCGGGGAGATGGTGGTAAGTCCATCTTCCCGTTAGAAAAAGGTGCTTTTCTTGCTTACCCAAGACGTGTTACAGGTTTTGGAGAATCGTTTTAGCGACTTCCGCGAACCGTTTGGTGTCGGCCAAGGTATTGGCGTAGCCGAACGAAGCTCGGATAGCTCCATTCGGAGCGTCCTTCGAAAGCTGTGCGATACGCTTTGTGACCGCTTCGCTGGGGGTCAGAACGTCTTCGTACATGGCCTCGTAGAGGTCGTTGCCGTAGCCGAATACGACCTCGTTTACGCCGGGATTACAGAACAATCCCGCGCGCACGAACACTCCCTGTTCGTTGGCCATTCTTTCGAAGATGTTGCCAGCCAAGATGTGGCCGGCCCTGCGCACGCTGAAGGTAACCGTATCGTTGCCTCGAGCACTGTGGATAATGATCGAATTTTCGCCTTCACTCATCGAAACCATTCGATCGTAGAGATCCGTGGCCAGCCCGATGGCATGGGTCTTGATGTCGCCCAGACTCTGGACGAATTTCAGACCAGCCTTGATCGCAGGTATCTGTCCGAATGAAATGCTGCCGTCTTCGAAGCCAGCGTACCCCCATTCTGAGGCATAGAAATCCTCGATCGCGCTGGCAAAGAGAACGGAGCCGCCCGCGAACCACTTCTTTCTTAGCCGGCTGTAGGCCTCCTTCCTGATAATCAGACAGCCGAGTCCCGTGGGGAACCCGAACAGCTTGTAAAAGGAAATCGGCACGAAGTCCGGCTTGATCTGGCTGAGGTCCAGACGCTCGTTTGCGGCGTATGCCGCCGCATCCAAGAGGACATCCCAGCCATTGGCCTTGGCTTTTGCGATCCAGTTGAGGTCGTGCACGGTCCCGGAGTAATTGGATTTCGCCGGATATGCGAACAGCCTCTGTCCCATCGCTCTCGGCCGAGTGAGCATCTCTTCGAGAGTGCTCGCGTCGATCGAGAGATCCTTTAGGATGGGGGCGTATCTGAACGAACCCCCGTTGCGCTTGGCGGTTTCACGCAGGCCACCCACTGAGTTGTGGTTGTCCTTTGTAAGGAGCAATTCTCCTCCTTCGAACTTGTAATGTTCGAGGATTCGAATTGCGGCCGTCGCGCCTGAGGTGAAGATCACCTCGTACTCTTCGGGAAAAGCGTGGAAATACTCGAGTATTGCTCTTCGAGTTTCCATCACTTCTTGCATCGCCGCCACGGAAGGCGAATGATGCGAATGAGGATTCCCGAGGATGATTGTCTTCAGGAATTCGCTGTGCGCGTCGATCAGCGAGATCGGCGGCAGGGCTGACCCGGTCCAGTCTGCGTAGACTTGACCTTCTTTGATTTGAGGGAACAAACACCTGGAAATTTTCTCCATCACAACCTCCTTGCAGACACAGATTAGAAACCGATTCGATCAGTTTCTTTATACTATAATGTTAGCACAAATACTAAATTTTGTCAATAGTGGCAGAAATCTTTTTATTTCTATTAAAAAAACAACCCTACGACCATAGGATTGTTTTTTTGTTGGAACACTTAATATTATTTTAGTTCTAAGTTAGAATTTGCGATAATTTTAGAATAATTTGCGATCGTCTTGTTTCCACTCAAATATCCCGCGATGGCAATCATTACGCCATTGTCCATACAAAGATTTTTTGGAGGAACCAAAAAATCAATTTTCCCATGCCTATTGGCAGGCAGGAATTTACAATTTTCAATTTTCAATATGAATTGCTTGCGCAATTCTTCATTGGCGGCGACCCCACCAGAAAGAATAATCGTTTTGGCTTTGTATTTTTCTACTGCTTTAAGGGTTTTGGAAATTAAAACGTCAATTATTGCTTGTTGAGTTTCAGCACAAAGCGCTGAAATGATATCTGGTTCGAGGTTCGGGGTTCGAAGTTGATTTTTTTTCGAACCTCGAACTTTCAACTCTTGAACTAAATACAATACTGCTGTTTTTAGTCCCGAAAAACTAAAATCGAAATTTTGATGGTTAATCATTGGGCGAGGCAAGGCAATTGATGTTTTACCAACAAATTTGGTAGCTTCTTGCGAAATAAGGGGACCGCCTGGATATCCTAGCCCAAGCAGTTTGGCCACCTTATCGAAACATTCTCCCGCCGCATCATCTCTCGTTTCGCCGATAATTTTATAGCTTGCCCAGTTTTTTGCGGGGCTTCCGAATTTTTCCATCAATATTAATTGTGTGTGCCCACCGGAAACAAGTAACGCTATGGCTGGCCTGCCCGCAACGCCAGCAAGCTGTCTTGCGTGGCGGGCGGGGAAATTAGAAATTCCGCTGCCAAAGGCAACGGTGATGTGTCCCTCTAAATGATTGACTGGCACTATTGGAATGTTATATTTATATGCCAATGCTTTTGCGAAATTAACCCCAATTAAAAGTGAGGGGATTAATCCTGGGCCGACAGTTACGGCGATTAAGTCAATTTTGGTTATTGGAATCCTTGCTTCTTTGAGTGCGGTTTTTAGGCACGGACCAATGTTTTTTAAGTGTTCGCGTGCGGCTAAGTTTGGCACAACGCCACCAAATGGTGCGTGAACTTTAATTTGTGAAGACACGACATTGGAAAGAATTTTAAAACTTGCCCCGCCTTTTTGCGGGTTCGCTTCTAAAATCGCAATTCCCGTGTCGTCACAACTTGTTTCAATGCCCAAGATAATCATAACCAAACTCTATCAAAAAATCGTCTTTTTGGCAATTTTATGGTAGGATTTAATTATGAAAATTGGATACCCGTGTATTAATTTAAGTATTGGCTGTACTGCAAATTCAACCTTTCGGTTGAAGTTTTTTTCGCGCGAAAATCTAATAAGAAAAGTAAATAACAACCTAGAATGTTTACAAAAAATATTAGAGTTTAACGTTGAAAATAATATTTTATTTTTTCGCATTGGTTCGGGTTTAGTTCCATTTGCTTCGCACGAAATTTGCGAATTTAATTGGCAAAAACATTTTAAGAAGAAATTATTGCAAATCGGAAAATATATTAAAAAACACGAAATAAGAATTTCTATGCATCCGGATCAATTCGTTTTGATTAATGCCAAAGACCCTAAAATAATCGAAAAAAGTTTCCAAGAGTTAAAATATCATTGCGATGTTTTAGATTTAATGGGGCTGGATTCGACGGCGAAGATACAAATTCATGTTGGAGGAGCGTACGGGGACAAAAAAACTTCAATGGTTAGATTTGTTGATAATTATAAAAAACTCCCTAATAATATTAAAAAAAGATTAGTGATTGAAAACGACGATAAATTGTACAATTTAAAGGATTGTTTATCTATTAATAAGCAGACAAAAATACCAATTCTATTAGATATTTTTCATCATCAGTGTCTAAATAGCGGAGAGTCAACTAAGAGCGCGATTGTTTTTGCCAGTAAGACATGGAAAAAGAAAGACGGAGTTTTGATGGTTGATTATAGCAATCAAAGAGAAAATGCGCGCAGAGGCACGCATATTGAACATATCGACTTAAGACAATATAAAAACTTTTTGAAACAATCTAAAGATTTAAAATTCGATTTGATGTTAGAAATAAAAGATAAAGAAAAAAGTGCGTTAGAGGTTATAAATTTAAAATAAAAAAATTAAAGTATGGTAATATAAAATATAAGAATTAACTTGCCCCGCCATGGCGGGGTGAATAAAAATATGAAAAAAATATTCAAAAGATGGTGGTTTTGGGTTATTGTCGTAATAATTTTAATTTTTGTATTGTACAACTTTTTTATTAAAGGATTGATTGAATTAAATAACGAAAAATTATGCAAAAATGCGGGCGGAAAATGGGGTCTTTGGAGTAATCTAAGGTCGCGTGGCTACGAATGTAATTTGCCGACATCCGACGCCGGAAAGGAATGTACCGACTCAAGTCAATGCGAAAATTTTTGTCAGGCGCCAGAAGAGGCAAAAGAGGGCTCAAAAGTCGTGGGTAAGTGTTATGGATTTCAAAAATCGATTGGAAGGCAAGAAGTAAAGAATGGAATTGTTGGTGGCATAAAGATCCAATAATGCTCGAGATTTAAATATAATGAAATAAATTTCATCTTTAATGGTATAATAAGATATAATCATTAATCCCAAAACATGAAAACACAAAAAGCAAACACAGAAAAGTGTCACGATTGTGGCAAAGAAATAAAAGTTATAAATGATGAACTAAAAAATGGTAAAGTTTTAGTTTACGACGATAATGGCAAAAAAATAACAATTATCAAATGCGATAGCTGTTATGAAAAAAATCCTGGATTAACAAATTTTAAAGAATGTGAGGTTTATTCAAGAATTGTCGGATATATTCGACCGGTACAACAATGGAACAAAGGAAAACAACAAGAGTTTAAAGAAAGAAAAGAATTCGCTTCGTGTTAAAAAATAATTTTTAAAATAAACAAAAAATCTCGTAAATACGAGATTTTTTGTTTAGAATAGCGCTACGGGGAATCGAACCCCGATTGACAGATTGAAAATCTGCTGTCCTAACCGTTAGACGATAGCGCCATAAATAATTATTTTAATCATAACAAAAACATTGATTTTAATCAAGAAAAAAGGTAAAATGAGAATGTTGCGGGATTAATACAGTGGTAGTATGCGACCTTCCCAAGGTTGATGCGCCAGTTCGATTCTGGTATCCCGCTGTGCCGCCTTAGCTTAGTGGTAGAGCAATTGTTTCGTAAACAATAGATCCTCAGTTCGATTCTGAGAGGCGGCTCAAAATTAGAATTTCTATTATTTTAGATATATAATGAAAGTATATGAAAAAAATTATGAACGAAGGCGAACATTTTCTCCACAAAAAATATTCTGACCTCCACACTTCTCAACCCGTAGAACACGCACAACAAGAGAAAAAGAAAAAAGGAGAGTCAACATCACAAAAACCAGCAGATAAAATATCTGACTTTCTTGAAGTAATTAAAAGAACCCACGGTCATCACGATGATCCACAAGTATTAGAAAGAATCAAAGAATATTATCATAAACAATACGTCATTAATCCCGAAGACGTCCCCGAATCATATTTTGATAATCAAAAACGTCTAGCCAGAGAACAAGGACACGGAGATATTGAAATCACCGACGAGATGCGAAAACAGGCCACAGAGATAATCATTACCGACCAAGAATCAACTTTAGACAATTGGACGGAATATCTTTCTTCCAAAGATGCTGATGTTTATCCGGTCTGGGCAAGATACTGGGCATTCAGAAGCATGGTTAATCTTTCCACCTACGACAAAGAAAAGAAAGTATTCTCCAAACGAAAAAAAGATACAGTTGCTCCTTTTCCCGATTTAAATCGTGAAGCATTGGCCAATGTCGTAGATATTATTACTAAAAAAGCAAAAAAAGAAAAAATATCATTAGCCGAAGATAATCCAGAATTACAAGAACTAATCAATCAAGAAAACTTCGGCAAGCTTTATGCTTACGCCATAGAAAAGATTACACCCACCGAAGTTAATGAATTAGAGATAACTGAAGGTAAATGGGTAAAATACAAACAAAATTCAGATCATATGCCATTGGTAGAATCTTTACAAGGATTTGGCACTGGTTGGTGCACAGCAGGAGAGTCAACGGCCGAGGCACAACTTAAAGGAGGTGATTTCTACGTCTATTACTCTAACAACAAACAAGGCAAGCCAATTATTCCCAGAATTGCTATCAGAATGCAGGGAAGCGAAATCGGAGAGGTGAGAGGCATTGCTCCAGATCAAAACTTAGATCCATACGTTAACGATATCGTTAAACAAAAACTACAACAGTTTCCTGACGGTAAACTTTACGAAAAGAAACAAGCGGATATGAGGAAACTTACAGAAATCGATAACAAAAACAAAAAACAACAAGAATTAACCAAAGACGATTTAATTTTTCTTTACGAAATCGATTCTCCGATTCAAGGCTTCGGTTATCAAACCGATCCAAGAATAGTAGAAATACGAAAAACCAGGAATCCAATACAAGATGCACCAATTGTTTTTGAATGTGAGCCAAGTCAAATTGCCCACAATCAACAAGAAATCAATGAAAATACCAAAGCATATATTGGTCCGTTATTCGAAAATATTTTTCAATTAAATTTAGAGCACATTTATACATCATTTCCGGAAAACAAAATCAGAAAGATGGAGACAACGATTGGAGGAAAAGACAAGACACAACTTTTAAAAGAGTTAAAAAAGAACAAAATCAATATTGGTGATAATGCCGAATACATGATTAAGAGTGGTGATTTTACAACCTCCAAAAAACAAGAACAAATACAATTAATACGTTTAACAGTTGGTGACCTCGGTTTTCCAAATAGTGCCACAACACAACAAATATTCGATAAGGCCGAAAAATTAGGCCTAGAACTGTGTCCGGCGGAAACAGGTCCAAATTTACGACTAAATTATTTAGATCAACCATTGGGAGAATGGTTTCGAATTGCGATGAAACAAATTACTGATGCCGATGGCTTCCCTCACGTGTTCAATCTGCATCACGTTGGCAGTGGTCTGTGGTTGGATGACTATTGGGCCCGTCCTGTCATCATGTGGAATTCTGCCCACAAGTTCGTATTCCGCTTTCGCAAGTTGAAAACTTAGAAACCTTAAAGCTTTATAATTTAGTTTCTTTGATGCTTTGGTTCTTTGACACTTTGAAATTTTGTAGTTTTTTGATAAGATTGAATTGGGTAAATTGCATTGGACGGTTGCGCCTGCTTTCTGGCAGACAGGGCTTTTCAAAATTTTCTCAACAAACATAAATTGAGAGCGCAAACGGCTAAGCCTGCCTGTCGGCAGACAGGGTTTTTTGCGGAGTAGTTTATGTTTTGTTTCAAAAAAGAAAAAACTTGGTATATCGTGCTGGTTGATTTTAGATCACAAATAAAATACAGCCCAACATCTTAAAATTATGTGGGCAGTGCTATAGATGGCACGATATATATAACTGATGCCGATGGCAACCCTAACGTGTTCAATCTGAATCACGATGACAATGGTCTGTGGTTGAATGACAATTGGGCCAATCCTGACAACAAGTGGAATTCTGACAACAAGTTCGTATTCCGCTTTCGAAAGTATTATCTTTTCCGTGCTTATAAGGCACGGTTTTTCTTTTCTGGATTATTTAAACTTTTTAGCCAACCACCAAATATTTTTCCAATTTCGTCTAACTTTAGTGCGATTTCTTCACATTGTTTGTGTGATATTAATTTACTCGTCCATGCCACAGAAACGAGAAACTTGAGAGCGTCCAATAAAAGAATACACTTTGGGATATTGGTTATTTTTATTTCTTGATTAGAAAAATAAGTCGTGTAAGTTAACTCCAAAAAATCCAAAAGCTTATTCTCTATTCTTTCGCCAATAGTATAACGATTGTGTTTCGGCATATGCGGAATAATATTTAGCCATATTAAATACGCTTCTTTGATTCTTTCCAAAATAGAAGTATTATTTGTCATATGTATAATAATATCATATCAATTGAAAACTTGCTTTTATCGTGGCAAGAATTTTTAAGAGGCAAGCGTAAAAGAAAAGATGTGGCGGAATTCTCTTTGAAGTTTTTTGATAATATTATAAAACTTCATCAAGAATTAAAATTAAAAACCTATAAACATGGCGGGTATCAGGCGTTTAAAATAAATGATCCAAAACCACGCGATATCCACAAGGCCAGTGTTCACGATAGATTGGTTCATCACGCCATATATCGAATTTTATATCCACATTTTGATAAAAAGTTCATTTTTGACTCCTATTCTTGCCGTTTAGAAAAAGGCACACACAAGGCGATAAATCGTTTTAGGAGTTATTATCGAAAGGTTAGCAAAAACAACACCAAAACTTGCTGGATTTTAAAATGCGATATTAGAAAATTTTTTGCTAACATAGATCATCAGGTTCTTAAAGATGTTTTGGCAAGACACATTAAAGATAAAAATGTTTTATGGCTCTTGGCACAAATTATTGACAGCTTTAATACGGAAAAGAAGAATGACGTTGGCCTTCCGTTGGGCAATTTGACCAGCCAGCTTTTCGTAAATATTTATATGAACGAATTTGATCAATTCATTAAAAGAAATTTGAAAATCACACATTATATTCGTTATGCGGACGATTTTATTGTTTTACACACGAACAAATCATATTTGGAAGCGATAATTATCATAATGTTTAAGTTTTTGAAAGAACAATTAAAGCTCGACCTGCATCCTGATAAAATTTTTATAAAAACTCTGTTTTCGGGAATTGATTTTTTGGGCTGGGTTAATTTTTATTATCATCGAATATTGCGAACCGCAACAAAACGTAGAATGTTAAGGAATATTAACAATAAACTTGAACCAGGGAGCATTGCATCGTATTTAGGATTGCTTTCGCACGGAAACACTTATGAGCTTTCGTCTCTTTTGACTTTATTATTTTTAAGGTATAATGATAAGTACGATGACAATTCAGGATAAAATTGAAGATTTAAAAATTAAGACCCGCCAAATGGCGGACTGTCTTTGATTTAGAAAACAAAAAACAAAGAATTATTCAATTAGAAATTTTAACCCAAGAAGGAAATTTTTGGAAGGACAGTCAAAAGGCAGCAAAAATAAGCAAGGAATTGGCGGAGCTAAGAGAAGAGGTTGATATTTGGAACGGACTAGAAAAAGACTTAATCGGGATAAAAGATGAATCAATGTTATCTGCTTGGGAAGAAAGATTTAAAAAAGAAGAATTTAAGGCACTGTTTTCGGGAAAATACGACAGAAAAAATGCAATTGTTTCCATCTATTCTGGTGCCGGCGGGACAGAAGCACAGGATTGGGCGAACATGCTACTGCGAATGTATTCGCGTTATGCCGAAAAACACAACTTAAAATACAAATTAATTGATATTAGTTTTGGACAGGAAGCGGGAATTAAAAACGCAGTTTTAGAGATTGATGGTGCATATGTGTATGGATATTTAAAAAAAGAAAATGGCGTGCATCGCTTAGTTAGACAGTCGCCATTCAATTCTGATAATTTAAGACACACATCATTTGCCTTGGTAGAGGTTTTGCCGGAGATTGGCAAAGACGTTGAATCGGAAATCGAAATTAAACCAGACGACCTAAAAATTGATACTTTTCGTTCTTCGGGTCCGGGTGGACAGAATGTAAATATGCGTTCAACTGCAATTAGAATCACTCACTTACCAACGAAATTGGTGGTTGCTTGTCAGGGAGAAAGAAGTCAGGCACAGAATCGAGAAAGGGCAATGAGTATTCTTTACACGAAAATCTATCAAAAAAAACTTCAAGAGGCAGCTGAAGAAAAGAAAGAAATTCGCGGAGAGCTCCCGTCTGTAGAGTGGGGAAGTCAGATTCGTTCTTATGTTTTACATCCCTATAAAATGGTTAAAGATCACAGAACAGAAATAGAAAGTTCTCACCCAGAAGAGGTTTTAGATGGAGATTTAGACGAATTTATAGAAGCAGAGATAAAAATCAAAAATTAATTAAAATGATTGAATTTAAAAACGTTTCAAAATTTTATAACGATTGTTCGGCACTAGACAAGGTAACTTTTAGTATTAAACCAAAAGAATTTGTTTCAATTGTCGGTCGTTCCGGTGCTGGCAAAACCACGCTTTTGAAAATGCTTTTAAAGGAAGAAGAACCAAGTGAAGGAGAAATTATTGTTGATGGCAGAGATGTTGGTAAATTAAAAAAACACGACATACCAATATACCGTAGAAAAATTGGTTCAATTTTCCAGGATTTTAAATTATTACCCAATAAAACTGCCTATGAAAACATCGCCTTTGCTATGGAGGCGGCAGGAAGAACTGAACAGGAAATCGCGGTTGATGTTCCACAAATTTTAAATTTAGTAGAATTAACCGACAAAGCCAATAACTTTCCTTGTCAACTTTCTGGCGGAGAAAAACAAAGAGTGGCGATTGGCAGGGCATTGGTTCATAAACCAGACATTTTAATGGCCGACGAACCAACAGGAAACCTTGATCCACTACACACCTGGGATATCATTAGATTACTTTGCCGAATTAATGAATTAGGAACTACGGTTATTTTGGCAACACACGATCGAGAAATTATTAATGCACTAGGAAAAAGAGTATTAAGTTTTGATAAAGGAAGATTGATTAGGGACGAGGAGGTTGGAAGATATATTGTTTGAAAATTGAAAATTAAAAATTGTAAATTATATTTATATGATGGAAGCAATAAAAAGAGTATTTAAGTGGGGCCTGAAAAATTTTTGGAGGAATGGTTGGTTGTCGACGGCGACAATCAGTATTATGGTTCTAACATTATTAGTGATTACGGTTCTATTGATGGTTAATGTGATTGCCAGCGCAACACTGGAAAATCTTGAAGATAAAATTGATATTAGCGTTTATTTTAAATTGGAAACTCCCGAGGCAGAAATACTAGAAGCCAAGGCTCAATTAGAAAAACTAGCCGAAGTAGAGAGTATCGAATATACCTCACAAAATGATGCCTTAATTGCGTTTAAAGAGAAACACAAAGACAACCCAGTTTTATTGCAGAGTCTGGATGAACTAGAAAACAATCCTTTAGAGGCAAGTTTGAATATTAAAGCTAATGAAACGTCGCAATATGCGAGCATAAATCAGTTTTTGGAAAGTGTGCACTACAAGAATATCATCGATAAAGTAAATTATTTACAAAATAAAAGCGTTATTGAAAAACTGGGCAAAATTATTGTCGACGTTAAAACCTTTGGATTGATTCTTAGTTTAGGTATGGCGTTAATCGTATTCTTGGTAACATTCAATTCAATTCGGTTAGCGATCTATAGTTCTCGAGAAGAAATTAATGTTATGAAACTAGTTGGGGCTAGTAATTGGTTTATTCGCGGACCGTTTATTATTGAAGGATTGATGTATGGATTAATAGCCACAATAGTAACTATGATTTTGTTATACCCAATTTTTTATCTTGTATCTCCAAAATTATCGAATTTCTTGCCGATCGAAAATATATTTTCTTATTTTAAATCCAACGCCGCAATGTTGGCACTATTGCTTTTTGCTGTAAGCTCAATTCTGGGGGTGTTTAGTAGTTTCATTGCTGTAAGAAAATATTTAAAAAGTTAAAAACAAACAAGTGGACATTAAAAAATCCCGATTAATCCGGGATTTTTTAATTAATCAATAAAATATTACAATTTGTTTGCGCCCACGACAGAAATTAATGCCTTGCAAAATTATTGATAGTATGTTATAATACAAAATATAATATTTGTTCTTTTCAATAAAATATAAACGTTAAATTTAAACCAAAGGGAGGTCATATGAACATACGGCAGTTTGTCAGGAAGGCGTGGGAGATTTATGCTCCGTTTCGAGGCAAGATGGCAATTGTATTTATTTTTATTGCCATTTCTCAGGCTCTGATGCTTGTGGCGCCATATTTTCAGGGGATGCTCATTGACTGCCTGATTCAACGGGCGCCGATGAGTAAAACATATCTGATTATGGGCTTAGCATTGGCCGCGTTTATACTCCAAAACGTGTTTATAGGGTATTACCGTGAAGTTTTTGAAATTAAAAATCTTGACTTCGCAATCCCCGAACACGCCAACAGGAAAACCATGGAAAAAATTCTGAGCCTATCGGTTGGACAGCACATCACCCAAAATAGTGCTATCAAGGAAAGCATTGTCCTAAAGGGGCAGCATTCTTTAACGGCGCTAGCCTACACATTAATGTACGAAGTGCTTCCAATCGTTGTTCAGGTTGTTTTTATGGTCGGTGCCTTGCTTTGGATGAGTTGGGCGCTTGGGTTGGTAGTAATTGTTGGTATGGCACTATTCGTAAGCGCTATCATTGTGGGTAATATGAAAATTCAGAAACCACTAAAGAAAGTCGAAAAAATGTACCACAATAATTCGCGCCTACGCGGCGAAATTTATCGAAACGTTGAACTCGTTTTGGTTAATAGTCAGGAGAAACGGGCCATTCACGAAAGTGACGCTGATCTACACAGAGTCCACTTAGAATCCCAGAGCATTTGGCTTAAATTTGTAAAGTGGGCATTTGCCCGCAATATCATCGTTGGGTTAACCCGATTCGCAGTTATGGCTATCGGGATATACTATGTATATAATGGTGTTTATACGCCTGGGTACTTAGTGATCTTCTGGTCGTGGTCAAGTAATGCACTCGCCCAAGTCGGGATGGTCAGCAACCTCCAGAGACGTATTGTCGACATGTACGCATACGTCAAAAGATATTTCCGATTACTCGACTTAGAGCCAAGCGTTAAGGTGATCGCCAACCCGGTTCGCCCAGATAAATTCATGGGACGAATCGAATTCAAAAATGTCACATTTGAATATCCATCGCGCGATAAAGATCCGGACGACAATGACGAGGAAGAGGAGCCACCGACGAACATAGGCAGACAAATTGGACCAGCGCTAAAGAACGTAAGTTTTACCATAGAGGCCGGGAAAACGATTGCGTTCGTTGGAGAGTCTGGCGCTGGTAAAACCACTGCCATTCATGCGCTATTACGCGCCGAAGATGTTAAAGAGGGACAAATCACAATTGATGGCAATGATCTTCGGGTGCTTGATCTCAGTCATCTTCGTGAATCAGTTGGACTTGTCGAACAACACGTTCCACTGTTTGATGAGACGCTACGATATAATATCACTTACGCTCTCGATGCGTCAGCTGATCAAATCACCAAAGAAAAGTTAGATCAGGTTGCCGAAATGGCCTGCGTAGATCGATTCTATGACAAACTCGAAAAGGGTTACGACACTCTAATTGGTGAGCGTGGCGTCAAGCTTTCTGGCGGGGAGCGTCAACGAGTTGGGATTGCTCGAGCACTGATAAAAGATCCCGACATTCTGATACTTGATGAAGCAACGAGCAACTTAGATTCCCAAAACGAGGCGCTCATTAAGCTTTCAATCGAAAAAGCATCCAAGGGTCGCACCACAATTATCATCGCGCATCGATTTTCAACAATTCGAAACGCTGACAAGATCGTGGTTTTTGAAAGGGGCCAAGTTGTTGGGGAGGGGACACATGACGAGTTGATGCTCTCGTGTTCCGAGTATCAAAGATTGATTCATCATCAAATGAACAATTCAACAGAGGAGGAGGTGTTGAATTAACACACAGGAAGGTCGTTAAATAATCGCTAGACAGTAAAAGGAGCCTGACCAGCTCCTTTTTTAATTAACAAAAATTGATAGAATAAGACCTATAAACTATCGATATCGGCTTGATATTGGTTTGCCATCGAGACGACACTGTCTCCATAAAATCGATATTTGGTGTTTGTAGATCCGGAAAAATACAACATTGCCGCTTTCCATTCACCACTAACTGATCCCGCTCCACCGGCTTTTAGTTTTATCGCTGCCGCAATAAATGCATCGCGAATGTCCCAGGGATTAGCAGTTTTTCCGGTGATAGCGGCTACCTTATCTTTATAACCCATCCAAGTTGAGGGGATGAATTGTGCGGGACCCATCGCGCCACCCCAACCAATTTGGTTGCCTTTGCTGTCGCGCATTGGACAGGAAACGGGGGTGGTATCAATGTCTAATCCCAACTCATCGGTAATAGTTTTAAATGGCTCGTGATCGCGAGATGGCTTCATAACCACTCTCCAGCTTTTTTCCGGAGGATCGCCAGCACGATTACAGGTACCAACATTTTTACCTAAATTTGATTCTTGAGTTAAAATTGCCAAAAGGAATGCCGCTCTTACGCCAGTTTGTTCTGATGCCCATTTAGCAATTTCAACTGCCTGACCGAATGTAATTTGTGTGCTTATGCCTAGCAACTGATAAAGTCGATTACGAATTTCTGTGGCTTTTTTACGATTATCAGTCAAAATTGCTTGGTATGTGCTTTCTTTGCCCTTGGTTTCTTTAAGTAAACTATTTTGAGTGCTTACAGACCCAGACAATTGTTGTTGTTGCAATGTTTTTATAGACAAAAGATTGCGCGCATCTTCTTGTTGTTGGGTTAAAGTTTCGGCTTGTTGGTCGAGTTGGGCCTTGGTTTGTTGTATTTTCTCAAGCACGTCTTTTACGCTGGAAAAAATCTGAGAATATTGTTCGACACTATTAAATGCGTCCAATAAATTATCTTCGGCAACAACCATATAAATAAATGGATAATCATCATATTCGTTTATCGCACGAATAAATTGGGCGATTTGTTCTTGAAGTAATTGAATTTTTAAAACATTATCATTGATTGCGGCCTTGGTTTGAGTTAATTGACCACCCAGTCTGGTGATTTGTAAATTAGTAGCCTTAATCTGTAGACTTAAGGTTGCTTGTTGGCTTTGTAATTGTTTAATTTTGTTTTGGAGAGTATTTTTTTGTCCCGCAATAGTGCTAAGTTGTTGTTGAAGTTGGATGATTTGTGCCTCGATGTCGTTGAGTTGTTGTTGAAGTTGGACTTTTTCGGCTTCGGTTTGTTGTAATAAAGTGTCTTCGGCAAAAATCGGGAACACGGGCAAAATAATCATCATCAAAATGATAGAAATCAAAATCACTTTTTGTTTTGATAATTTTTTATTCATCATACTGACTACCTCGGTTAAGAACCCAATCTTTGAAGGCAAATTAGACTCTTTTCCGGGACCATCCTCGATGCGTCTTGGTCGGAGACTTGTTTATAGATTATAGCACAAAACGGAACAAATATTCTCTTTTATTATCTATTCGTCATAAATTCTGCTAACGCAAAAATTAACCAATAGGCAAACAACAAGTATGCCTCTCTTTTTGTGAGAGTGCGTTCTGTCTTCATAAATCGAAAAAGGATAAGCGACGCCACGACCATAAACAAACCGGTAACATAAATAATTTTTGACGGAAAATAAAACGGCCTCATTAAAGCAAGGATACCAACGACTATGGTTGCATCTGCAAGAACGGTTCCCAAAACATCTCCAATGGCAAGACATTCATCTTTTTTCTTAACCGATTTTAAAGCAAAGAACAATTCTGGTATCGTCGTCCCCAGCCCCACAACCAACATCCCTATAAGAATCGGGTTTATTTTGAGACAATTTGCAATTTCAACAGCAGAAGTCACTATGAAATGAGACCCGACCAATAAGATTGCCATGCCAGAAACCAACATTAATAGGTTTTTATATTTATTATCACCGTTATATGGCGAAGTCTTAACGTTGTTTCCGCGCTTATAAACAATATAGTAAAATGATGTTCCCGCAATTATAAGTGCCAGGCCCTCGAGGCGGGAAAAATGACCGTTTAAGCCCAATACCAACGGCAAAAACAATATAAACGGATATACAACATGATTTTTTAAAATTTTTCCTTCAACCTTCAAACATCTTCCAGCAAAAAAAATCATTACCGCGAAAACCAATGTCAGATCGGCGACATTCGAACCGAATAATGTTCCGAGTCCAAAAGAGGGAATTCCCTCAATGGCCGCATTAATCGCAATAAATGTTTCCGGGAGAATGGAAATAATGGCAATCATTATAAAGCCAACTGTAAATTTTGATAAATGAAAACTTAACGCTAGGCGTGCAGCATATTTTGTTGCCATGGCCGCTCCCTGAACTACCATAAAGAAAGCAGCTATGAAAATAAACAAATCATTAACCATATACAAAATTTAATTATTCTTTATAATTAAATTTTATCAGAAATTTATTAAAAACCCTACCAATTTTATTGATTAGGGTATTTATGCATTATAATTCTCAGTTTCGATTATTGTTTTTCGGCGAGTTTTGATTCTTCTGTAGAAGTTTTGATTGTTTTGGAACCTTTCCCGGTCGCACTGTATGTCTGCGGGACCTGGATTCTCCGCCCGAGGCGGACCAGCCTTGGGCTGGGAACCCTCATTAATTCTCATGGCTGCCGGGCTAGGATTCGAACCTAGATTACCTGATCCAGAGTCAAGCGTGCTACCATTACACCACCCGGCAATGTATTCTTAATCTTATCAAAAACCCGGGTGTTTGTAAATTTAATTTATGCTATAATTATCATGTACCCACTGAAAGGAGGATGCCAAAAACAAACAACAACGAATGCTCGAATGTCGAATTCGCTGGTACAACTGTATGGTTCTTTGCTCTTTGGTTGCGGGGAGGCGCAACTATTTCAGGTCCAAGGCCTCAAAAAGACGAGGCTATCGCAGATGGTAAAAAACATCCCGGGGCCCATTGGGTTCCCGGGATTTCAATATTGCCAACGTCCGCGAATCAATATGATTATACCCACCCTGACCAACACCAGCAAGCCGATGACAATAAACACTGAAAAGATGATTTGTAAAATATAAAGAACTTTGTCTATTTTTTTATTCATCGGTTCCTCCTAATTGAAGTATGTATTCATTTTGATTAAAAGTCAATTTGGGAGTAAAATTAGATTGTAATGAAAAAAATATTGTTTTTGATAATTTTAATTACAATTGTTATCGGCGGGTTTTTTGTGTTTAAAAATACGCGGAATTTTGATTTTAAAAATCAAAATTCCGCTAAAATAATACCACCCAAAATGGATAGGGTCTCAATTTTAGCGTTTGGTGATATGATGTTGGACAGAACTGTGTTGGCAAAAACCGAAAAAACAGAGAACTATAATTTTCCATTTTTATTAATTGATGAATTTTTAAAAACTGCCGATATCAAATTCGCCAATTTGGAGGGCCCAATAACTAATTTCGAATCCGTGTCTAACGGTAACACACGCATGCGCTTTACGGTTGCACCAGAATTTTTACCAATTTTAAAACAACGTTTTCAGGTCTTGGGCTTAGCCAATAATCATATGCTTGATTTTGGCGAAAATGGTTACAATCAAACCAAGAATTATTTGTCTAATGCAGAAATAAATTATTTTGGCAATTATAACAATCAATCGGATAATCTTTCTGCGATTATCGAAAAGAACAATATTAAGATTGGCTGGATCGGTTATCATGGCTTGGTTGGTGAGGGTTTCGAAAATATCTTAAACGAAATAAAAACGCTTAGACCGCAAGTCGACTTTTTAATCGTTGTGCCACACTGGGGTGCAGAATATAAAAAAGTGCCCGCAGATAGCACCGTGAAAAAAGCGAAACAATTCGTTGATGCCGGCGCAGATTTAGTTTTGGGTGGTCATCCGCATGTAGTGCAACCGAGCGAAGATTATAAGGGTAAAAAAATTTATTATTCTTTAGGGAATTTTATTTTCGATCAATACTGGTCCGAGGACACCATGGAGGGTCTGGCAGTTGAAATTTTAATCGAAAAAAGCGATAATCAAATCAAAGCGGGATACAAACAACACAAGATTTTAATTAATAACAATAGCCAACCGAGTTTGGTTGAACAATAAACAATATGGACGACTGTATTTTTTGTAAAATTGTAAAAGGGGAGGTTCCGAGTTTTAGAGTTTTTGAAAATGACAAGGTTTTTTGTTTTTTAGATATTAATCCCTTAACGAAGGGACACGCGTTGGTAATTCCCAAAAAACACGCAGAAAATGTTTTTAATGTTTCCGAAGAAGATCTAAAAGAAATAATTTCTGTTGCTAAAAATTTGTCAGAAAAAATGAAAAAGGCTTGGGGAGTTGATAGCGTAAATATAATGAATGCGAGCGGAAAATCATCAGAGCAAAGTGTTTTTCATCTTCATTTTCATATTGTTCCTAGGCGTGTGGATGATGGACTGGAAATGAATAAATGGTGGGGATCCAAAAATTATAAAGCCGATTTTGATGAGCTAAAACAATTAGCAGAAAGCTTGCGTAATTCTAAATAATGCGCTAATATTCTAATCCAGGGAGGTGACCTTTGAATAAAACAAAAAATCGTAAATACGAAACCATCCGCAGTAGGCTGGCAAATCTTAAGGGATCTAAGGAATATGAAAATATTCTGAAGATTACGAGATCCCAGCCCAGGATCGACAATCCCTCGACCACGACGATCGACTTTACCAAAAACGCAGAGACTGTATTTGCGGTAAAGATTCGTGATTCCGTAATTGATATTTTAAAAAAAAGGATGTGGAGGTCGTCAGACGCAGACAGGGAAATGGAGAGATTTATTAAAAGTTTACAAAAATGGATTAAGATTATTCTTCCGGCCTGCGATATTTCGTCGGAAGATTGGGGGAAGAAATTCCGAGACCAATTTTATCTAGACCAAGCCTGTAAGGACTGACGATGACGATTTAGTGACGATTGCCGTACAGCATTCGTCACTTTTATGTTATAATGAAATTATAATAATTAATCTATTTCGCCCTAGTGGGGCAAGTACAAATAATATATGAAAGGTTTTCACGCAAACATTGGCGAAGCGTCAAAAAATAATGAAAATTTTCGCAAAGTGCTTTATACCGGAAAGCACTCACAATTAGTTTTAATGACCTTAAAACCAAGCGAAGAGATTGGCATGGAGACGCACACCGACAACGATCAATTTTTTAGATTTGAAGAGGGTAATGGCAAGGCAATTATTGATGGAAACGAATATATTTTAAGCGCCGAAGATGTAATTGTTGTGCCGGCTGGCGCAGAACACAACATTATCAACACTTCGGATTCAGCACCATTAAAATTATACACGATTTATTCGCCAGCCCACCATAAAGACGGAATTGTCCGTGCGACCAAAGAAGATGCAATAGCACAAGAAGCTGAATTCGACGGGCAAACAACAGAATAAAATAATTAAGCATAAAAAATTCTGCAATTAAAGCAGAATTTTTTAATTGACAAAAAGCATTAGAATGGTATTATGTCTTATAGGGAGGATGCAATGAAAATTGAAGATGTAACTTGTGATCTTTGTACTCGCAATGGGAGATGCGCAAGGCAAGCAGAAGCGAAAGAGGTCGGGATTAAGAATCCCGCCAGCGACTGTGAGCATCTCGAAACCTGGGAGGATGTGGAATGAAAAATAGAAATTTTTCTCCCGAACCAAGAGTCTGTCCGAAATGTGGACACGGCGACTTCGTTATGTACGATAAAGTTGCAGGACGGTGGCGGTGCAATGTATTTTCCTGTGACTGGATCAGTGAGCCGTGTGACGAGAACGACTTAAGACAGCTCGTCAAAAAAACCGATTTCGAACGAGGAATGCTCGACCCTAGTTCTACGTGCTGACGATCTTTTAACGGCGGTGGTCCGGAAACGGACCACTTTTTTTATTTAAATGCTATAATTAAATTGTAAGTTAATTATTAACCTTTCGAAATTATGAACAAACTCATCACAAGAATATCAACATTAATAGCGTATGTTGTCATGGTGGTAGTTAATTATTTGGCGGTAACTCTTCCATTAGGAGGTAGGGGAACCGGAGAAATATCTGACAACTATCCTAATTTATTTGCCCCGGCAGGTTACGCGTTTTCCATTTGGGGATTGATTTACGTGCTTTTGGGAATTTATGTTATTTATCAGTTAGGCAAGAAGGGAAGTGATTTGTTGGGAAAAGTGAATCGTTTATTTATCGTTAATGCCCTATTGAACGCTTCATGGATTTTTGCTTGGCACTACGATTTAATTTGGTTATCAGTTATTTTAATGTTGGGATTATTGTTTACGCTTATTCGTATTGCTGATATCTTTCGGGTTAGTAATCTGGAAAAAAAGAAGCGCTGGTTGGCGCGCTTGCCGTTTAGAGTTTATTTTGGCTGGATTACCGTTGCAACGATTGCTAATATTGCAGTTTTTCTGGTTTATTTGGGGTGGAACAAATTTAATTTGTCTGATAGTTTTTGGACAGTTCTGATTCTTTTAATCGGAGCATTAATTGGTTCGTGGCGCATACTTAAAGACAGGGCCATTTCTTATGGATTAGTATTGATCTGGGCATATGGCGCCATCCTTGCCAAACATCTTTCGGCTGACGAATTTTCCGGAAAATATCCTGGAGTTATTGGTGTGGTGATTTTGTGTTTATTGGTGTTTTTGGGAACAATAATTTCTATAAGCATTAAGAGAAAAGAAAAATAGTTATGTTTATTAGACTTTATTTTATCGCTTTGCCGGTCTTCTTCTTGATTGATATGATTTGGTTGGGGTTGATTTCAAAAAATTTTTATGCCAAACAAATTGGTGATTTAATGAAACCAAACATTAATTGGATTGCAGCAATAATTTTTTATCTCATTTTTATCGCTGGTTTAGTTGTGTTTGTTATTTCTCCGGCTGTAGCCAAAAATTCTTGGATACACGCCTTGTTATCGGGAGCACTATTGGGATTGGTTTGTTATGCTACTTACGATCTTACAAACTTGGCCGTAGCTAAGAATTGGCCACTTTTGATCACAATTATTGATTTGTTGTGGGGAACAGTATTGGCCGCTTCGGTTTCTATTATCACTTATTTTATCGCCAAGAAGATTGGATTATAAATTATAAGCAAAACACACAACAGAAGAACTTATATAATTTAAGAGGTTTTTATTTTCCGCGAAAATGTTAAAATAAAAGAGAGATAAAAATTAACCAACGATGATGAAATAATGACTGGCAAAATTGCCTTGGCCCATCTCAAAGAAATCCCTGACTATTATACAAGATTAGATGAAATGGAAAAAAGAGCAGATAATAAATAAAAAGTAAAAAACAAACACATGAAACAACTTAAACCATCATTAGTTGGATTAATACAAGCAATAGGCGTAATTGTGTATTGTGTGTTAATCGCAATGTTTATTAATTTTATGGGCAAAAACGCAGAACCGGTGGGATTTTTGGGTGCGGCTGCAATGCTTGTTCTCTTGGTTTTCTCGGCAGGAGCAACAGGTTCCATGGTTTTTGGCTATCCGGCATATTTATTGTTTAAAGAAAAAGAAATTAAGAGGCCGTTGTTAGTCTTGGCATTTACTTCGTTGTTTTGTTTAATCATTTTAGCAATTAGTGCAATTATCTATCTAATAAGTCTAGGGTGCTAAAACAGATCAGTTTCTATGAAAATATTCATAAAGGTCAGGGCGAATGCTGGAAATGATAAAGTCGATCTGCCACAGGTTTACGTTAAACAGCTCGCAAGAGAAGGGAAAGCCAATGAGGCCGTGATTAAATTGTTGGCAAAACATTTTAATGTCAGTAAATCAGCAATCAAAATTGTTTCAGGATTAAAATCAAAAAACAAAATAGTGGAAATAAAATAAATTTAATAAGCATTACAATCGGAAGGTATGTTTTGGCTTATTAAAATCTATGACCGAGAAAAAAGAATACAATATTATTGGGAAAAACATAACCCTTGAAACAAAAAAATACGCAACTGCCTACTTAAACGGTAGAAAAGATGGTGCAGCAATTTTTTTTGAAGGAGAATATATCAAAACCCCTGGAGATTTGATGTTTATTAACATAGCGAGAAACTATTTTAAAAAATATTTTTCGGAAATTGGACTAGATAATGAATTTGAATTCTCTGACAATCAAATACATTTTTTACCTGCAGACATTTTTAGATCATATTTTTCTGAACAACATATGGAAAATAGTGGCATTTACGTTACCACCAATCAAGGAATTTATATAAACAAAGACATTTTTCGCGGAGATTGGATGATGATGTATAAGACACTGTTTCACGAAATCACACACATGGCATCATTCTTAAAATTTGAAATACAAGACAACGTTCCTGATCATATCGGTTCGATTAGGAGTGGATACGCATTTGTTTCGCGTGACAAGCAAACGATGAGCATGAAACATTTCAATGAAATTATTGTCGAACGATTTGTTTATGAATTCTTTGATTCGCATCGTAGGGAATTATTAAAAAAATTTAAAATTAATTTAAACAAAAATGAAGAACTTTATTTGGGTTATTATCCTCTAGAAATTTTGGACGCCATAATTGAAGGTGTTGCTAGGGCAAAAGGAGAAAAAGAATATGCGGTTTGGAAGAGATTTGAAAAAGGGTTATTTACGGGCACTATGATGCATTTACGAGAAGTTGAAAGAGTTTTTGGTCCAGAATCCTTAAGAATGTTATCGCGTTTAGAGTTGGTTCGTAATAGTGAAATAGGCGGAGAGAAAGAGGAAGAGTACAACAAAATTCTAAATTATTTTCAAAATCATAATTATCATAATAATAAGTAAAAAATCAAAACATATGAGCATGGGATGGGCAAATCAAAAAAGACGTGATCGAAAAGCCAAACGAAGACATAGGGGCTCGGTTAAAATGAAAATCAAGGCAAGAAAAAGATAATTTAAAAAAACAATTTAAGTAAAATTAAAAATGAAAAAAATAAACATAGTTATACTTGCGATTTGTTTGGTCTTAATTATTGGTGCGGTCTATTTTAGTTTAATCAAAAAAGACAATTCAGGGGCCAACAACAATCAGATTGTTGGTGGAGACAAAGATGAGCATGGGTGTCTTGGTTCTGCGGGTTATGGTTGGTGTGAAGCAACTCAAAAATGTTTTCGTGCATTTGAAGAATTCTGTTCCAGTGATGTGAAAAAATTAGCGGACGATATAAAACAAGCAACTAATATAGAATTATTATCAAAGGGGGAAACAACCTTTAATTGGATTGTCTCCAATAATAAAGTCTCCACAGATAAAACGATTTCTGGTGTCTTGTATCAAATTGAAGATGTAAAATTTGCCGAATATCGTAAAATCGAAGAATTTTTAACCGACACCTACGGGATAAACATAAATAATGTTGCTGATGGAGTGGTGGCTGGTTTGCGGGGTTATCAAATTGGATATACTGCCTGCGTTTTAAATTACAGGCATAATCAATTAAAAGAGAATGAAAATGCGCCTACAGAAGCGATTGGAGACAGCGTTAAAGTTAAACTCGAATGTGGATATTTTAATCCTAATGATATCGATAAAATTTTAATCGAACAGACAATTAGAGAACTTTTAGCTACGAAATATAAAAAAACCATTTCAGACATTAGAGTGAATATCACAAAATCTGATGAAACGCATGTTGCCGGAAATACAGCGATAGCAATGAACGGACAATTCGGCGAAGGGGGATTATTTTTAGCAGTTAAAGAAAGCGATAATTGGAAAATCATCTTTGATGGGAATGGATCGATTGATTGTTCGGCAATGAAATCACAATACGGATTCTCAGACGAAATACTAAAACCCAACTTCTGCGATTAACCCATTTGTCTAATTGATTTATTTGTGGTATCGTAATCTTAGGCTAAATTGAAAGAATTACGCCGCAAGCGTGGTTCTTTTATTTAAAGACAAATTTTATGGAAACGAGAAACATTGCAATTATTGCCCACGTTGATCATGGTAAGACCACCCTTACCAACGCTTTAATGCATCAAACGGGGATGGCCGACGAAAATGTGAATATGGATTCTGATGCGTTGGAATTGGAACGAGGAATTACGATCTATTCAAAAAATACGTCGGTTTTTTATCGTGACTCCAAAATAAACATTGTTGATACTCCTGGTCATGCCGATTTTAGTTCAGAAGTAGAACGAATCTTAAGATCAATTGATAGTGTTTTGTTGTTAGTTGATGCTCAAGAGGGACCAATGCCACAAACAAAATTTGTTTTAAAAAAATCATTAGAACTGGGACTAAAACCAATTGTTGTAATTAATAAAATTGACAAACCCGCCGCTAGACCAGAAGAAGTTCACGAAATGGTTTATGAATTATTTTTGGACTTGGGTGCAAATGACGAACAATTAAATTTTAAAACTGTTTATGCTTCATCAAGAGAGGGAACCGCGAAACTACATTTAAACGACGAATCGAAAAATTTAAACCCATTATTAGACATAATTTTAAATAATGTTTCTCCGGCATCGACCCCGGAAATGGAAGAAAGGCCACTGACTGCCCAACCATTCAATTTGGCTTATGACAATTTTTTAGGTCGTTGTGCAATTTGTAGGATTTATTCAGGAAAAATAAAGAACAATCAAGAAGTGATTATCAAAAATTCAAGCAAAGAACCAAGGAAATTTAAAATTATAAAACTTTTTACTTTTAATGGTTTAAATCGACAAGAAGTAAACGAAGCCGTTGCTGGAGATATCGTGATGATTGCCGGACTCACGGACATTGAAATAGGGGAGACAATTGTTGAAAACGTAAACCAAGAATTGCTTCCGGCTATTAAAATTGATGAACCCACAATTTCTTTAAATTTTTTAGTGAACAATTCTCCCTTTGCCGGGAAAGAAGGAAAATTTGTAACCAGCAGACAAATCAAAGAGAGGCTCAAAAAAGAATTAGAGGTCAACGTAGGGCTAAAAATAGATTTTTCAAACGTGCATTATTCAAAAGTTTTTGGGAGAGGGGAATTACACATTGCAATTTTACTTGAGAATTTGAGACGCGAGGGATATGAACTACAAGTTTCAAAACCGCAAGCAATTATCAGAGAAGAAAATGGTAAAAAACTAGAACCATTCGAAGAGGTTTTGATTGATGTTCCAGAAAGTTTATCGGGAACGGTAATTGAAAAATTGTCCAAAAGAAGAGGTCAGCTCACAGACATAAAAACAAAAAACAAGCAGACAAGATTAACGTTTAAAATTCCTACACGTGGACTTTTAGGTTATCGTAGCGAATTTGTTGTCGATACAAAAGGAATGGGAATCTTGTGTGCTCATTTTCTTGGTTTTGATGATTATGCTGGTGATATTTCTAGAAAAGAAATTGGTTCAATGATTTCAATGATAACCGGTAAAGCGGCGGGATTCGCCCTTTGGAATCTACAAGAACGCGGAGTGATTTATATCGGACACGGAGATGATGTTTATGAGGGAATGATTATTGGTAATACGCCAACCGGTTTTGACATGGAAGTTAATCCCACCAAGGGAAAACAATTAACCAATATGCGTGCTTCTGGTTCAGACGAGGCAATTTGTTTGATTCCGCCATGGGAAATAACATTAGAAAGGGGATTGAGCATTATTAATGACGACGAGTATATGGAAGTAACCCCCAAAAATATTCGCCTAAGAAAACAACATTTAACCGAAAACGAGAGAAAAAAAGCAAAGCGATAAATATAACTCTTGACAGAACAATATATAATTGTTATTATTAAACTTCGAATTTTTTAAGGAGGTTCTTTAGATGAACGAAATGATTACGGCTCAAGACGAACAAACAGTTCTCTATGCCCTTGACATGGAAGTCATGGGCAAAACATTCAGCGAGCTCAAGCAGGACACGAACATGGAGACGGCCAAGCTGGTGGCGATTCTCGAAGCGCTTCAGCGGAAAGATTCCGTCGGATACGACGGCAATCGGTATTTCATCAAGAGCAAGAATACTTAAAAGAGGGAGGGCGTTGCAGTGCCGCGGGAATCAAATCCTGCGGCGTTTTTATTGCTTTTAAGGACAATACGGGCTATTATGACAATATGAAGCCGAACAAGATAAAAGCTGAAATTAGGAAACAAGCCGACCCAAAGAGAGCCGAAAGTTCCCTCTGGTTTTTTAAAACCGGAAAAGGTGAATATGGCGAAGGGGATAAATTCTTAGGAATTAATAATCCCAAAACGCGTAAGATTGCAAAAGATTTTTTTGTTGATTTGAAATTGATCGATTTAGACGGGCTCATTAAAAGTAAATTTCACGAAGAGAGACAAATTGCTCTTTTTATTTTAACTCTGAAATTTCAGAGAGCCGATTTAAGCGAACAGAAAAGTATTTTTAATTTTTATTTAAAACACACAGAATGCATTAATAATTGGGATTTAGTAGACTGCTCTGCCCACAAAATTGTTGGCCCATATTTAGAAAATAAAGACAGAAAAATTTTATACAAACTCGCCAAATCTAAAAGTTTGTGGGAGCGCCGAATTGCTATAATTTCTACTTTTTGTTTTATTGCCCAAAACGACTTTAAAGATTCACTAAAAATCGCTGCAGTTTTAATAAACGACAAACACGATTTAATACACAAGGCGGTCGGTTGGATGTTGCGGGAAATAGGAAAGCGTGATCAAGAAGTTGAGGAAAAATTTTTAAAGAAACATTACAAGACGATGCCTCGAACAATGTTGCGTTATGCGATTGAAAAATTTAACGATAAAAAAAGAAAATTTTATTTAAACAAATAAACATATGAGATTAAATAGATTTTTAATGAAATTCAATTTAAATCAAGACAACTTAAAAATTGATGATTTTGAAATTTATAATCAAATTAGAAATGTATTGAGACTAAAGCCCGGCGAACAAATTATTTTGTTCGATGGCGAATCCAATGAAGCGAAAACAGAAATTTTGAATATTAATCACGAAGACAAAACTATTGATTTGCTTGTTTTGGAAACAGGAAGAAATCAACAAGAATCAGAAAAAGAAATAACTCTATATTGTTCGATTTTAAAACGTGAAAATTTCGAATTAGTCGCACAAAAAGTAACAGAAATTGGAATTTCTAAAATCGTACCAATAATTTGTGAACGAACGGTAAAAACAGGAATTCGAAAAGAAAGATTAAAAAAGATAATAAAAGAAGCAAGTGAGCAGTCGGGCAGGGGGATAATTCTTGAAATTTCAGAACCAATTAATTTTGAACAGGCGATTGAACAAGCAAAGGAAAATAATCTAAATCTATTTTTCGACATTTCCGGCAAACCATTAAAATCCTGCGAAGTTAAATCTCGTAAGGTCGGTTTGTTTATTGGGCCAGAGGGTGGTTGGAGTGATGAGGAATTGGAATTAGCCCAAAACAATAATTTTGAAGTTATAAAGTTGTCCGAACTAAATTTTCGCGCAGAAACGGCAGCAATTGTTGCTAGCTACTTAGTTTGTTATAATGAAAACATATGAAAAAAATCATTAAAGCACAATTTGTGGTGTTGTTAATAGGATTTTTATTTGCCTGGACTAATTTTACGGTTGAATTAATAAGCTGGCTAAACCAAAAAACTTGTACTTTGGGATGCACGAAACTAGGAACAATCCCATTTTTGACTCCCTGTTTTGGCGGAGCAATATTTTTTACAATTGCCTTTGTTTTAAGCATGTTGCTTTTGAAGAGATCCAAAAAAATTGTTAATTAGTGCAATGAATAAAAAAAGATTAATTGTTATTATTTTAATCGGCGCAATTTTTTTAGTTGCGTTTTTTTTATTAAAGAATCAATTATTTAAGATTTATTCTGACGTTTCCAATGTATCTAATTATGAAAAAATGGGAGATTTGTTATTGGAGCAAATTGAAAAAACGATTTCTACGCCCACACCCCTAAAAAGAGTCATCGAAAACCAACAAGGGTTTTTAACGGAATCGGGGATTTTAAAATATACTAACGAGCAGAGGACAAAAAATGGCCTAGAACCATTAATGGAAAATTTAAAACTAAACGCAAGCGCGAGATTAAAAGTTGAAGAAATGTTTAAAAATCAATACTTTGAACATGTTTCACCAACAGGAATCGGGGTTGGTGAATTAGCACAGCAGATAAACTATGAATATATTGTTATTGGAGAAAATTTAGCAATGGGAAATTTTAAAAATAGTGAAGAATTAGTACAAGCGTGGATGGATAGTCCTGGACACAGAGAAAATATTTTAAATTCTAAATACGTAGAAATCGGAATTGCGGTAATGGAAGATAATTATCAAGGACAAAAAGTTTGGATGGCGGTTCAACACTTTGCTAAACCGATAGCAGACTGCATGAAGCCTAACGAAAATTTAAAAATTGAAATTAAAGCCGAAGAAGAACAAGTTAGACAACTAAACGATGCTCTAAATTTGATGCACGATCAATTAGATGGCCTTAGGCCCAAAACGCAAAAAGAAATAGATTTATATAATCAACAAGTCGAAAAATACAATTCTTTGTTAAACCAGTATAATTTCTTAGTAGACGAGGTTAAAAAGCTGATTAATGATTATAATGGGCAAGTTGAAGCATTTAACGAGTGCTTGAAATAGAAAAACTCTGCCCCGACCTTGCGTCGGGGTTGACAACAGATTATTATAATGTTAGTATTAGCGCAGCTATATATGAAGAAGAAGGTTATAATTTTGGTAGCGGTTTTGATTTTAGTTTTCGTCGGTGGAGTGATGGCGACAAAAATAATTCAAAAAAACAAGATAAACGCCTTAGGGATAGTTGTTTATGATCCCAAGGCGAATTCTGTTATACAAAGCCCTCTTTTAATTGAGGGCAAGGCAAAAGGCAATTGGTTTTTCGAGGGATCGTTTTCGGTTGAACTCACGGATGAGAGCAGAAAGCATTTTGCGACTGGCATAGTTCAAACTCGAGACGACTGGATGACAGAAGATTTTGTTTCCTTTGACGCCAAATTAGAATTTATTTCTAACACCGAGATTAAGGGGCTTTTAATTTTTAGGAATGCCAATCCTTCCGGCTTGCCGGAAAATTCTCAAGAATTTATTGTGCCGGTGATTATTCCTAAATCCGAAACTTCTACAATAAAAGTTTATTTTAATAATAACCAAATGGATCCAGAGATTTCTTGTAACAAAGTTTTTCCTGTAGAGCGAACCATAAAAAAGACAGAAGCGGTTGGCAGAGCAGCGATTGAAGAACTGTTAAAGGGTCCTACCGAACAGGAAAGAAAGCAAGGATTTTTCACAAGTATTAATTCTGGCGTAAAAATTCAACAACTGACAATCGAAAACGGTATTGCTAAAATTGATTTCAACGAAACCTTACAGGCACAAGTCGGTGGCTCTTGTATGGTTTCAGCAATTCGCGCCGAAATAATCGAAACCTTAAAACAATTTTCCACAGTTCAAAACGTAATAATTTCTATAGATGGTAAAACTGAAGATATTCTTCAGCCATAAAGTGAAAAGGTCGTTTAATTAAAATTAAAAAAGTTTCTATTCGCAATTTACGTTAAAATATAGTTTATTTTAGAATAAATTGTTCGTGAAATTTAATTTTCGTGATGTTTAGAAAAAGAGATGATTCTCCAAGAAAAATGGTACAAGGAAACTGGAAGTGTTCAAAATGTAATGCCGATATAAACGAGTTACCATTTGAACCATCAGGTGATTTGCCAATCTATTGCAGTGCTTGCCACAGAGAAAGAATGGGCGAAAGACGAGGCAATATGGGTGGTAGAAATTTCCAAAGACAAATGGTTCAAGGAGACTGGAAATGTGCTAAATGTGGAGTTGATATAAATCAACTTCCATTTCAACCCAAAGAAGGTCAAGAAATTCTTTGCCGAGATTGCTACAAAGCACAAAAAGGATACTAATATCTTTTATAGTTTAAAACAACCCTCCTCGCATTACGGGGGGGGTTGTTTTGTTTCGGTATTGAACATAAATAAAATATATGCTACTGTAAAAACAAGGAGCGAAAGCACCTTGGAATTTATGAAGGGAGGTTCCCATGTGCGAAGAAGTGCGTTTTTTAATGAAGAAGCTGGAGGCATTGCGCGCTTCGGGCGTGCAGGACGAAAAAACGGTGGAAATGGAAAGGACGCTGGTCATGGAAATCGGCAAGCGAATCAAAAGCGATCCGAGGGTGCATAAAGCCCTCGAACACGATCCAACCATCGCCAGTCTGATTAATCCTTCCGACATCGAGAAGCACCCCGTACTCACCTGAGTGCGGGGTATTTTTTTATTTAAAAACAAGATATAATTAAAACATGAGCACAGAGTTATTAAAATACGAATCTTATCTGAAAATGATTAAAAATTCAGTGGGAACGAAGATGTTTAGAAATTTATACCTAAGGGCCGACGGTAAAAAAAATGATGCAACCCACGACGGAATTCTATCTTGTTCTTATTTTGTGTCTAACGTTTTGTTGATTTGGGGGTTAATTAAAGAGGGGCATGCCAATGTTGAGAGCACAATTAATGATATGCTTAAAAATGGGTGGGTGGAAATTTCTAATGACAAAATTAAACCGGGAGATGTAATTGTTTGGGAAAAGAAAAAAAGACATTTACATATTGGGTTTTATATTGGTAAGAATAAAGCAGTAAGCAATAGAGAAGAAAAAAAGTTTCCAATTATGCATAGTTGGGATTATAACGGCAAGAGAAAAATAATTGCAGCATATAGATGCCCACTAAATATATGAAAATTTTAAAAAAAATTATATTAATTTTAATAATAATCGTTGTTGGACTATTTTTATATTTATTTGTTGGGACAACTAAGCCAGCAGAAAATATTAAGTGGGGGATAACTTTTAGCAGGGGATATGCCAGCGATTTCGAATCCGATTGGCATAAAATGTTTTTATCAATTTTAAATGATTTGGGTGTTAGAAATTTTAGATTAGTCGCTTATTGGGACGAGATCGAAAAAGAAAAAGGAAAATACGATTTTTCCGATTTAGATTGGCAGGTAAATGAAGTTTCTAAAAAGGGAGGAGAAATAGTTTTGGCGGTAGGCAAAAGATTACCGAGATGGCCAGAATGTCACGAGCCTGAATGGCTGAAAAGCGAAAACCAAGAGACACAAAATCAAAAATTGTTTGATTATATCAAAACCACAATTAATCGTTATAAAAACAATCAGAACATAAAAATCTGGCAAATTGAAAACGAACCGTTTTTAAGAACTTTTGGAATTTGTCCAAAATTAGACAAAAAAGTTTTAGATAAAGAAATTGCATTAATTGAAGAGCTAGATGCGTCGAAAAAGATTATGATTACCGAGAGTGGAGAATTTAGCACTTGGATCGGTGGTGCGAGAAGAGCCGATATTGTGGGGACATCAATTTATCGAACAATTTATGGAAAATTGGGCTATATAACCTATCCAATTCCAGCAGTTTTTTATCACCGCAAAACGAATTTAATAAAATTGTTTTTTAAGAACCTGGAAATTATTAGTAGTGAAGTGCAAGCCGAACCATGGGGGAGTGTGCCGGTAATTCAAATGACCAACGAACAACGCGACAAATCAATGAGTTTTGAAAAATTTAATAAAAATATTGAATACGCGAAGAGAACCGGATTAAATGAATTATATTTATGGGGTGTGGAATGGTGGTATTGGCAAAAAATGCAAGGAGATGATAGATATTGGCAAAAAGCCAAAGAATTATTTAATAAATAGTTTATGATAATAGGCGTTGATATTGGCGGGACAAATATTAAAGGAATCATTTTAGATGGTGCGAAAATTCGCTCCAAGGTTCAGTTTGCAACAAAATCTAAAACCAATAAAAAAATTCTTTTAAATCAAGTTTTCAAAATTATTAAAACTTTAATTAAAAAAGGAAAAAAGATTAATGGAGTCGGAGTGGGGGTAGCTGGACCGGTTGATTTTGAAAACCAAAAAGTACTAGACCCACCAAACGTAATTGCCCTAAAAAACCTGGAACTCGGTAAATTAATTGAAAAAGAATTCAAGATTAAAACCCTAATTGAAAATGATGGACATTTAATGACTCTAGCCGAGGCGATTAAGGGAGCGGGGAAAAATAAAAAAAATATTGTTGGCATAACTCTTGGCACGGGCGTGGGCGGGGGAATTGTAATAGATAAAAAGATAGTTCACGGAAAAACCGGTACTGCCGGAGAGATTGGACACATGAGCATTAATAAATACGGTCGAAAATGTAATTGTGGCAGCAGGGGATGTTTGGAGGCGTATGTTTGTGAAAACGGAATTCGTAAAACCGCTTATGATTTTTTCAAAAAAAGAATCAAAAGTTACGATTTACATCAAATGGGCAAGAAAGGCAACAAGCAGGCAATCGAAGCTTGGAACGAAATTGGAAAATCTTTGGGCCTAGGACTAGCGAACATTGTAGATATTTTTAATCCAGAAATAATTATTATTGGTGGTGGAATTGCGCGTGGAGCGGGGGAACTTTTAATAAACCCCACAAAAAAAGAAATGCGCAAAAATGTTTTATCGGAATCAGCGAAAAGAACACCAGTGGTTTTAGCAAAATTAAACGAATATGCTGGTGCAATTGGCGCAAGTTTGTTATTTGATCAATTAAATAAAAAACATGAATAATCAAAAAATATATATTATAGTAATTTTAGTTTTATTATTGGTTGTGGCGTTTTTGATCTATAATCAATTTTTCAAAACAGACAGGATAAACAATACACCTCAAGGAGCTCCAGGAGAAGAGTTGGTTATTGGTAACCAAAAAGCACCGGTTACAATTATAGAATATTACAGTTATTTATGTGGGTATTGTAAAATATTCGAAAATCAAACCATGCCCAAATTGATGAAAAACTATATCACTACAGGAAAAGCGAAATTAATTTTAAGACCATTCCCGCCGTATGAACTGGTTGAAGCGGTTTTTTGTGCCAATGATCAAGGCAAGTTTTCTGAATATCACAATTATCTTTTTGCTAACAACGACCAGATAAATAGCATAGATATTTTAAAAGCTTTTGCCAATAACCTAGGGTTAAACAAGGACGAATTTGGCGACTGTATAGATTCACGAAAATACAAATCTCGCGCCGAAGGAACATATAATCAGGGCAATAATGATTTTAAAAAAGCCAACATTCCCACCGACAAACAAGGCACGCCAACATTCTTTATTAACGGCGAAGCAATTATTGGCGCTGTTCCGTATGATGACTTTGTGGAATTAATTGAAAAAAAACTGGCCAATTAATCATGGACAAAAAGCAAGCCAAAGAAAGAATTGGGAAACTAAAAAAAGAAATTTGGAAGCACAGTTATGCTTATCATGTTTTGGATATGCCAGAAATTTCTGACGCCGCTTTTGATTCATTAAAAAATGAACTAGAAGAATTAGAGTATAAATTTCCCGAATTAATTACTTCTGACTCGCCAACTCAACGCGTTAGTGGGGAACCGTTGGATAAATTTCAAAAATTTCATCATGCCGCACCCATGCTTTCTTTTAATGACGCATTTAACAAACAAGAAATGCTTGATTGGCAAAATCGAAATAACAAGATCGTTAAAAATTATGACAAAAATGGATATTATTGTGAATTAAAAATCGACGGCTTGGCAATAGAATTAATTTATGAAAAAGGAATTTTAAAAACCGGCTCAACCCGCGGAGATGGAATAATTGGTGAAGACATAACGCAAAACTTAAGGACCATTGCAAGCATTCCTTTAAAATTAATGAGCCAAGCCCCCGACAAATTAATTGTGCGTGGAGAAGTTTATTTAAAGACTAAAGAATTCGAAAGAATCAACAGGGAACTTGCACAGAAAAAAGAAAAAACCTATGCTAACCCCAGAAATCTGGCTGCTGGTTCGGTTAGACAACTGGACGCCAGAATAACCGCACAACGCAAATTAGATTTTTTTGCCTATGCCCTGATCACTGACATGGGTCAAGAAAAACACCAACAAGAACATAAAATTTTAAAAGAAATTGGTTTTAAAACCGTACAATATAATAAGTTTTGTCTCAATCTCGAGGAAGTGGAAAAACTGAAGGATTATTGGGAAATTGCTAGAGAAAAACTGGATTACGAAATTGATGGATTGGTTGTAATCACTGACGAAAATTCAATGTTTAAAAAATTGGGTGCGGTAGGTAAGGCGCCTCGAGGAGCAATCGCGTATAAATTTTCCGCTAAAGAAGGAACGACGATTATCGAAGACGTGATTTGGCAGGTTGGCAGAACGGGAGTTTTAACTCCGGTAGCAGTATTAAAACCAGTAGATATTGGCGGAGCGACAATTTCACGAGCAACACTTCACAATTTAGATGAAATTAAAAGATTAGAGATAAAAATAGGGGACACGGTAATTGTTGGTCGGGCAGGTGACGTGATACCCGATATTATTAAACCACTAAAAGAATTGCGGAACGGAAAAGAAAAAAACATAAAAGTTCCCTTAACTTGTCCAATTTGTGGTTCGAAAGTGACAAAAATTGGCGATGAAGTTGCTTATCGGTGTGCAGACAAAAATTGTGGTGCGATTCAAAGAGAAAAAATTTATCATTTCGTATCCAAAAAAGCATTTAATATAATGGGTCTCGGACCCAAGATTGTTGACAGATTTTTAGACGAAGGGTTGATCAAGGATTCTGCAGATTTGTTTTCATTAAAGGAAGAGGACATAAAACACTTAGAACGTTTTGCTGAAAAATCCGCTGAAAACATTATTAGATCGATTCAATCAAAGAAGGAGATTAAATTAGAAAAGTTTTTGTTCGGTTTGGGGATTTTGCAAGTAGGGGAAGAGACGGCGTTTGATTTGGCAAGGGTTTTTGGAGACATAGAAAAAATTAAAAATTCTTCGATAGAAGAATTAGAAAAAATAAACGATGTCGGACCAAAGGTTGCAGAATCAATACATGCTTGGTTTAGAGAAAAAAAGAACTTAGAATTTTTGCAAAAACTTAATAAAGCTGGTATAACTATAATAAATCCCCCCATCACGCCAAGGCTTCGCGGGGCAAGTAAAATTCAAAACAAAGTATTTGTTCTAACTGGGGAATTAGAATCAATGACCAGGGACGAAGCTAAAGAGAAGATTCGTGATTTAGGTGGCGATGTTTCCGGATCAGTTTCCAAGAATACAAGTTTCGTAGTCGCCGGATCGGAGCCGGGAAGTAAGCTTGAAAAAGCGCAGAAATTGGGCGTTAAAATAATAAGCGAAAACGAATTTTTAAAGTTAATAAAATGATAAGCAAAGAACAAATTGAACATATTGCCAAACTGGCAAGAATAAAATTGACGGACAAAGAAGAGGAAAAATTTTCTAATGACCTTTCCTCGATTTTAAGTTATATCGATAAATTAAACGAGGTTGATACAGAAAACATTAAACCGATTAAACAAATTACCGGACTAGAGACGATAACACGAAAAGATGAAACAACGAACAAGGATGCTGAAATCGCGAAAAAGACATTAGAACAAGCGCCAGAAAAACAAAATAATTATTTTAAAGTGCCAAAGATACTGGAATGAACCTAAAAAACCTAACAATTGAATCTGCGAGAAGGGGAATGATTAAAAAAGAATTTACTTGTACGGAGTTAGCACAAGCGTGTTTAGATAATATCAAAAAAGACAACAAAGAAATAAATGACTTTTTGGAAATTACCGAAAAATTAGCACTAAAACAGGCAAAAAAGATTGACGACAAAATTGAAAGAGGAGAGAAAATAGAAGGATTAGAAGGAATTCCAATTGCAATTAAGGACAATATTTTGGTGGAAGGATATAATTGTACCGCTGGCTCAAAAATATTAGAAAACCATAAAGCCGTTTATGATGCAACCGTGATTAAGAAACTAAAAGATGCGGGGGCGATAATTGTTGGTAAAACAAACCTAGATGAATTTGCCATGGGTTCTTCGACTGAAAATTCGGCATTTGGCGTTGTAAAAAATCCGCTTGATAAAAAAAGAGTTCCGGGTGGTTCTTCTGGTGGCTCGGCGGCAGCGGTTGTAGTGGGTCATTGTTTGGGAGCATTGGGATCTGACACAGGTGGATCTGTTCGCCAACCAGCGAGTTTTTGTGGAGTTGTAGGATATAAACCGAGCTATGGCACGGTTTCTCGATATGGATTAATTGCTATGTCTTCGTCCTTAGATCAAATTGGAACGTTTGCAAAAACAGTAGAAGACGCAAAATTAATTTTTGATACCATAAAAGGGAAAGACGAAATGGATTCCACAACAATAGACGAGACAAGATACAAGATACAAGAGATAAGAGACAAACATTTAAGAATAGGAATTCCGAAGGAATATTTTGCGGAAGGCATTGATTTGAACGTTAAAGATAAAATTCAAAAAGCCATCAACGTTTTCCAAAACATGGGAGCCGAAATAAAAGAAATTAGCTTGCCATTAACCGATTATGCCTTGGCGGTTTATTATATTATTATGCCAGCCGAAGTCAGTGCTAATTTGGCGAGGTTCGACGGAATTAAATACGGATATTCAGAAACTAAAAATCAAAAGTCAAAAGTTAAAAATTTACTGGAACATTATCTAGAAACCAGGGCGAAAGGATTCGGTGATGAATCTAGAAGAAGGATAATTCTTGGCACTTATGTTTTATCGGCGGGTTATCGTGATGCTTATTATAATAAAGCTCAAAAAGTTCGAACTCTAGTTAAAAAAGAATTTGAAGACGCATTTAAAGAGGTTGATGTCATTATTACGCCGACCGCACCAACTCCGGCGTTTGAAATTGGTGCGAAAAAAGATCCACTTTCAATGTATCTTTCAGATATTTACACTACACCAGCATCATTAGCTGGCCTTCCAGCAATTTCTGTGCCTTGTGGCGAAATAAATAATTTACCAATTGGTCTGCAAATCATTGGACCACAATTTTATGATGAATTTGTTTTTGAAATCGCTCAAATTTTCAGGCAACTTTACCAATAATCCTCAATATATTGATAACGCTGCTAACAATAATCTGGCCGACAATGTTGGCAAGATGGTCGCCAACACTAATGGTAATTACGATCAGGTTATGAGGCAGGGGATTGTAAGGTTTATGGCCCAGGCTCGAACGGTTTGGACCGATTTTGGTGCCAGTGTTTTCGATTTTTTTAAGTCCTACAAATTTAAAGAAATTGTTTTCACGCTAAAGACAATTTCATTAATTTTGTCTTTAATTTTGTTGGCAATAATCATTTATGTTTTTATTAAATCTAATTCTCTGGGCAAGGCCAAAGTCACAACTATTAATCCGAAGGCTGTCTTTAAAAAGAAAAAAACTCAAAAAAAATGGGCTAAAATTGAAAAAAGATTTAATTCGGGGAACGAAGCAAATTATAAGTTGGCAATTATCGAGGCAGATAATTTTTACGATGAATGTTTAAAAATCCTGGGTTATGAATCAGAAAAAAATCTTAGCAATGCGGACGAAGTAAAAAAAGCAAGAAAAATCAAGGGAAAAATAATCGAAGATTCTGATTTTGTGTTGACAACAGGGGACACAAAAAATAGCTTGGATGCTTATAAAAAAGGACTGGAAGAATTAAATGTGATTTAATTTGCGTTTTTTAAATTTCGTGTTATTATTTATAAATCCCGAAAATACGGGATAAGTTATAGCGGGGTAGAGAAGCAGTATCTCGCCTGGCCCATAACCAGGAAATCGTTGGTGCAATTCCAACCCCCGCAACCTTTTATGGTTCGACAGGGTAGCTCAGTTGGTAGAGCGTGGGACTCATAAGCCCGAGGTCGTGGGTTCAATCCCCACCCCTGTCATACTTCGACTTGCTCAGTATAAATCTTATGCAGCTGTAGCTTAGATGGCTTAAAGCGCTTCCCTGTCACGGAAGAGATCGAGGGTTCGAATCCCTTCAGCTGCGCCAAATAATTTCACCCCGTAAAGCGGGGTTTAATTATTTGCATCGATTGTAAAAATTTGCTAAAATTAATATGTAACCAAGTATAGCTTGGCACAACAACATGCAAATCAAACCTATTAAAAAAAGGCTGTTTATTAAATTAGATTTGATTTGGACGCTTGTATTTTTTGTTGGATTTGTTATTATTTTATATTCAGTAAATCCGTTCGAAACCAGTGTCTGGGGGTTAATATTGTTTTATTTGGTTTTGTTTTGTTTGCTGTTGGGAATATTAAATTTAATAAAAATACTTTTCAGAATTCCGTTTAAATTTATTTTAATAATTGATGTTATAATTATAATTATTTTGCTGATAAAAAGTTTATCTTAAATTGATTAAGTAAAAACCGCTGGAGGGCGGGAAAAAACATGAAAAGCAAAGAAAAAATAAAATTCGATATAATCCAAAATTATATTGACGAAAAAATAAAAAAATCAGAAGGGGAGCTTACACCAAGCCCATTGAGAATGGTTGACATGGCGTTACTAATTCCCGAAGCGAAAGATTTATTTCGAATGTTCGCAGATGGGAATTTCGAAGCAGCCGGACCAAAACTTAGGGTTGTGTTAGATAAAATTAAGGAGATAAAAGACGCGACAAAGAAAGATTCTAATTTAAAGTTTGTCAGATCTTTTGATCATGAAATTGAAAAAGGATTAGAAATCAAAACGACCGGTGAATTCAATGATCAAGACAACACTTAAATAGTAATTTTTTTATGGCAAAAACAACAAAAAAAGAGGGTGCGCCAAAACAAAGCTCAACTGGCTACGATGCCAAAGATATTTATGTCTTAGAGGGCCTAGATCCGGTAAGAAAAAGACCAGGAATGTATATTGGTTCGACGGGTGTTGAGGGTCTTCATCATTTAATTTGGGAGGTTGTCGACAATTCTTTAGACGAGGCCATGGGCGGATATTGTACAGATGTCGGCATAACTTTATTGCCCAACGATAGATTGTCAGTTGCTGACAATGGTCGAGGTATTCCTGTAGATATTCATCCGCAAACTAAAAAATCAGCACTAGAAACGGTTTTAACCACACTTCATGCTGGAGGCAAGTTTGGTGGTCAGTCTTATAAAATCGCCGGTGGTCTGCACGGTGTTGGTGTGTCCGTGGTTTGCGCGTTATCACGATTTATGCGTGCTGAAGTTTGTCGTGGCGGATACGTTTATACTCAAGAATATGCTAAGGGCGTGCCCAAAACCAAAGTTTTAAAAACAAGCAAATGTGAAGGATCGGGAACAAATATTATCTTCGAACCAGATCCAGAAATATTTTCAACCACAAAATTTAATTGGAATACAATTTTAGATCATTTAAGACAACAAGCCTATTTAACCAAAAAAGTTAAAATTACAATTATTGATAAAAGGGGAGAGGATGAGGCAAAAGCAAAAAATGGTTTTAAAACTCATACATTTTATTTTGAAGGCGGACTAACCTCCTACATTAAGCATTTAAATCGAAATCAAAAAGTTATTCACGATAATGCTTTCTATGTGGAGAGAGAGAAAGAAAACATGATGATTGAAGTAGCCCTGCAATATACTGATGATATCCAGCCATTAGAAGTTAGTTTTGCTAATAATATTCACACTGGGGAGGGGGGAATGCACTTAACCGGGTTTAGAACTGCATTAACTCGTGCTTTAAATGACTATGCTAGAAAAAATGGCTTTATTAAAGGCGATGAAGCAAATTTAAGTGGCGATGACGTTAGGGATGGTTTGACTGCAATTGTTAGCGTTAAACTTCCCGAACCACAATTTGAGGGTCAGACAAAGGCAAAACTAGGAAACCCTGATGCCAGAACAGCCGTAGAAGCGGTTTTTGCTGATGCCTTCGAAGAATGGTTAGAGAAAAATCCCAATGACGCAAAATCTATTCTTGGAAAATGTATTTTGGCACAAAAGGCCAGAAAAGCTGCACGAGCCGCGAGAGACACAGTTATTCGAAAGGGAATTTTAGACGGAATGACTTTGCCGGGAAAGCTTGCCGATTGCTCTTCAAAAGAACCAGAAGAATCTGAATTGTTCATCGTTGAGGGAGATTCTGCTGGTGGTTCAGCAAAGCAGGGAAGAGACAGGAGATTTCAAGCAATCTTGCCTTTGCGTGGGAAAATTTTAAATGTTGAAAGAACTCGTTTAGACAAAATTTTAGAAAACAAAGAGGTTAAGGCATTGATTATCGCGCTGGGAACGGCAATTGCCGAAGAATTTGATCTTTCAAAGTTGCGTTATCACAAAATTGTGATTATGACCGATGCTGATGTCGATGGTGCACATATTCGAACTTTGCTTTTAACGTTTTTCTATAGGTATTTTCCACAAATTATCGAAAGTGGTTATCTGTATATTGCTCAACCACCACTATTCAAGGTTCAAAAAGGAAAGGACTTCGAATACGTTTACAATGAAGAGGATAAAGATAAGGTGGTACAACAAATGGCAAAAAATAAAGGCGGAGACGAAAAGGGAATTATGGTTCAAAGATACAAGGGTCTTGGAGAAATGAACCCTCAATCACTATGGGATACAACCATGGATCCAGCACAAAGAATGATGTTAAAAGTAGATATTGCCGATGCCGAAGAGGCGGATAGAGTATTCGATGTTTTAATGGGCACAGAAGTTGCTCCGCGCAAGAAGTTTATCCAGACCCACGCCAAGAACGTTCGCAATCTTGACATTTAATTTTTAAAAAGCTATCTTTAATTAAGATGGCCCTGTGGCCATTTTAAAAACCATGAATATTTTAAATAAGTTAACCAACTATTTAAAAGAGGTTAAGGTGGAGATTAAGAAAGTAAATATGCCCACCAAACAAGAAACCATCAAATACACCCTAATTGTTATTGGGTTGAGTTTGGTTATTGCGATTTTCTTGGGTGGTTTAGATTTTTTGTTTACATTTTTGGTTAGTAAATTTTTACTTTAAAATATGCCCAAACAAGAAACCACAGGCGAAAGACACTGGTACGCGATTCATACTTATCCTGCATCCGAAGATACGGTGGCTTTTAATTTAAAACAGAGAATTGAATCTTTGGGAATGGGTGATAAGATTTTTAATGTTGTTGTTCCTAAAGAGAAAAAAATAAAAATCAAAGGCGGAAAAAGACAGGTGATTGAAGAGAAATTTTTTCCTAATTATGTTTTTGTCGACATGATTGTAACCGATGATTCTTGGTATGTGGTTAGAAACACGCCTCGAGTTACAGGTTTTATTGGTTCGGGGATTACTCCTGTTCCGGTTTCTGATGAAGAAATTACCAAAATCTTGAAGGCTGAAGTTAAAGAAGAGCCAACCTATAAAATTGATGTGGAGATCGGCGATATCGTTAAAATTTCTGACGGACCATTTAAAGACATGGAAGGAAAAATTAATGACGTTGACCAAGGTAAGGGGAAAATTAAAGTTTTAGTAAATATGTTCGGCCGGGAAACACCAGTCGAATTAGACTTCTTACAAGTAAAGAAAATATAAAATGGCAAAAGAAATAAAGACAATAATTAAAATACAACTTCCAGCCGGGGGAGCAACACCTGCTCCGCCAGTGGGTACGGTTTTGGGTCCGCACGGATTAAACTTACAAGATTTCTGTTCGAAATTTAATGAAGCAACCAAAGCCAAAATGGGCAATGTTATTCCTGCAGAAATTACGATTTATACCGACAGAAGTTTTACATTCGTATTAAAAACTCCACCCGCAGCTGATTTATTAAAAAAAGCAGCGGGAATTGAGAAGGGTTCAGGAGTTCCCCAAAAAGATAAAGTGGGAAAAGTTACCAAGGCTCAAGTCAGAGAAATCGCCGAAACAAAAATGCCAGACTTGAACGCGGATGACATTGAAGCAGCCATGAAAATCATCGAAGGCACAGCGAAGAACATGGGAATTGAAGTGAAAGATTAGCCCTGCGTTAAATTTAAATTTAAACAAATAAAATCGTCTTTTCATTAAGACGATTTTTTTGATTATAGAAAGGCGCAATATGATTATTAAGCCCTTGATTTTTTCAAAGGCTTTTGGTACGATGTGGTTGTTAAGCCAAATTTACGGAGGGCTTGATAAATGTTCTTAAAAGAGGAGGACGGCATGATAAGCGATACGGTTCGTTTCGAATTGTGGAAAACGCTACTACAAAACCCTAAAGACTTGAATGATTCGGTCATCGAGACACTGCTTCAAGAAGAGAATGCGAAATGGATAAAAGAAAAGATAAGTTTTCTTTATTATTCATTTCCAAATTATCTCAAACGCATTCAGTCGTATCGTGCCAAAAAGCAGGAAATGAAAAAACTTTCCAATGAGGAGCTTCTGGCGATCAGGGCAAAAATAGCAGATCGCAGGGCACATATTTTAAGAACGGTGCCCGATGAAGACCTTGGCGATAGCTTTTTTGAATTGCCGTCAATGGATTCCGACGAAAACATCGTATACGAGATTCTCGAAGAAAGAGGGATTAGCTGAGCATCGAAATCTCCCGTCAATTAGCGAAAGCGGTTGACGGGTTTTTATTTTGCGCCACAGAAAAAAAGCGGTTGGAAAAGACCGCTTTTTATGTTATGATAAAAACATGAAAAATTATGATTTGATTATTATTGGTGCTGGACCGGCGGGGGTTTCGGCGGGAGTTTATGCTAAGAATTTTGGCATAAATTGTTTAGTTATTGGCGAAACGTCAGGAGGAACAATCAACACCGCATACAAGGTAGAAAATTATCCGGGAATTTTTAACGTTACCGGCAAAGAACTAGGCGAAAAAATGGAAGAACATCTCAATCACTTAGAAGTGCCAATCGCCAAAGAAAGAGTAAACAAGATTTTAAAAGACAAGGATCAATTTAAAGTTGTTACCGAACAAAATGAATATCAGGCCAAAACAATTATCTTGGCACTAGGCACAGAAGCCAAAAAAATTGAAATTAAAAATATAAATAAATTTGAACAAAAAGGCGTGAGTTATTGTTCAAAAAATTGTGTTTCATTGTTTAAACAAAAAAATATTGTAATTGTTGGGGGCGCAAATGCGGCAGTGATGGGGGCGGTGATGCTCGCCGAAGAAGCAGAAAAGATTTACTTGGTTTATAGAAAAGACAAATTAAGAGCCGATGATTTGTGGGTTAAGAGAGTTGAAGAATTAAAAAATATCGAAACGATTTATAATGCCAATGTTGTTGAAGCGAACGGTAAAGATTGGCTAGAGGAAGTGGTTTTAGATAATGGTAAAAAATTAGAAGTGAGCGGTTTAATTATTGAAGCGGGTTCAGTGCCGAACACGGTTTTATTGCAGGATCTGGGTGTGGAAACGAATGAATTTGGTTTCATCAAAGTAGACGAAGCCCAAAAAACAAATATTGTTGGCGTGTTTGCTGCTGGCGATATAACCACTGGTTCTAATAATTTCCGCCAAGTGGTTACCGCTGTTTCCGAGGGTGCAATCGCCACATTAGAAGCGTTTAAATTTTTAAATAACAAGAAATAATTATGAGTCATAAAATCACATTAATCCCTGGTGATGGAACGGGACCAGAAATTGTTTACGCGGTAAAGAAATGTCTTGATGCTGCTGGTGCCAACATTGAGTGGGAAGAAATGGACGCAGGGCTATCGGCAATTGAAAAATATGGCACACCATTGCCACCCAAAACTCTGGATTCAATTAAGAAAAATAAGATTGCCCTAAAGGGGCCAATCACAACTCCGATTGGTACAGGTTTTCGCTCTGTGAATGTGTCCTTAAGGCAAGAATTGGGCCTGTACGCGTGTTTAAGGCCGTGCCGGTCATACACAGGGATAAATTCTAAATATAACAACGTCGACATTGTAATTGTCAGAGAAAATAGTGAAGATTTGTATGCGGGGATTGAATTTGAAAAAGACAAACCCGAAACCAAGGAATTGTTAAAATGGATCAAAGAAAAAACAGGGAAGAATCTTGATTCCAGTACAGCGTTGGGCGTAAAACCAATTTCTGAAAAAGCTTCCCGAAAAATAATTGAATTCGCGTTTAAATATGCCAAAGAGAATAATCGTAAAAAAGTCAGCTGTATTCATAAAGCCAATATTATGAAATTTACAGATGGCTTATTTTTAAAAACGGCCAGAGAAATTGCTGAAAAATATAAAGAAATCGAATTTGAAGAGGTGATTGTCGACAATTTAACCATGCAACTTGTTTTGAGACCAAACAATTTTGATGTTTTAGTTTTACCAAATTTGTACGGCGATATAATCTCGGATTTATGTGCAGGACTGGTTGGCGGATTAGGAGTAGCGCCGGGAGCGAATATCGGTGAGGGGATTGCGGTTTTCGAGCCCACACACGGTTCAGCCCCGAAATATACTGGCATGAATAAGGTTAATCCATCAGCAACGCTTTTATCGGCAATTATGATGTTGCGACACATTAGTGAAGATAAAATTGCTTTAAAAATCGAAAACGCCTGGAAAGAAGTGATTAAAGATGGGAAAGACGTAACTTATGATTTAAAGTCAGATAGAAACGACCCCAGTGCTGTGGGGACAATTGAAATGATTGATGCGATTATAAAAAAGCTTTAAAAGTGATATAATTAAAATATAACATTTAATATAGTAAAAATTTATGTTCACAAAAGTAGCAATAAATGGCTTTGGGAGAATTGGTCGAAGTTTTTTAAGATTGGCCCACGAACGAAACGACTTGAGAATTGTGGCAATAAATGATCTGGCCGATCTAGAAAATCTGGCCTATCTTTTAAAACACGACAGTGTTTACGGCGCATACGATCACAAAGTTAGCGTTGATTTAAAGCAGAAAAAATTAATTATTGATAACCAAAAAATCGACTTCTTTCAAGAGAAAGACCCAGCGAAATTACCTTGGGCGAGACTGGGGGTGGACGTGGTTGTTGAAGCAACGGGATTTTTTGATTCCTTTGAAGGAAGTTCTGCACACATTAAAGCCGGAGCGAAAAGAGTGGTGATTACTGCGCCATCAAAAGATGATGATGAAAGTTTCAAGTTTGGCGGGACCGTGCTTTTGGGAATTAACGAAAAAGACATGTCGAAGGTAAATATCACTTCCAATGGTTCTTGTACAACCAATGCAGTTGCACCAGTAATGGCAGTTTTGTCAGAAAATCCCGGAATTAAAAAAGCAGTTTTAAATACCACTCATGCCTACACGGCAACACAAAAAATTGTTGACGGTCCAGATACCAAAGATTGGCGCAGAGGCAGGGCAGGAGCAATTAGTTTGGTGCCGTCTTCTACGGGAGCAGCGATTACAGTTACAAAAGTTGTGAAAAATTTAAAAGGCGTATTTGATGGTTTGGCAATCAGGACTCCGGTCCCAACAGTTTCTTTGGCGGACATGACGTTTGTTGCTAATCGAAAAACTTCAGTCGAAGAAATTAATAATATTTTAATTGAAGCGTCAAAAAAACCACACTGGAAAGGGATTTTAAGTGTCACTAACGAACAATTGGTTTCTTCAGATTTGATTGGTATTACTACCGCAGCGGTTGTGGATTTAGGATTTACAAAAGTTATTGATGGGGACTTGGTGAAGGTTATGGCATGGTACGATAACGAATGGGGTTATTCTTCAACTTTAGTTGAACACGTAATTAAGGCGGGAAAGTTAATCAAATAATTTTTAATTTATAAAATTTATGATTTACTTAGGTGCCGATCATGGAGGGTTTAGTTTCAAAGAAAAAATCAAAGAATATTTAAAAGAACTAAAAACAGATTTTGTTGATTTGGGAAACTTAAAACTTGAACCACAAGACGATTTTGTGGATTATGCTGAAGCAGTGGCAAATAAAGTTGCTGAAACCAAACAAAAGGGGATATTGATTTGTACTACTGGCGAGGGAATGTGTATGGCGGCCAACAAGATTAAGGGGGTCAGAGCGGCGTCTCCAACTAATAAAAAAGCCGCACAACAAACCCGAGAACATCTTGATGCTAATATTTTATGTTTAGGTGAACATACAATGTCGTTTCGGGAAGCAAAAAAAATTATTAAAATTTGGCTGGAAACCGATTTCTTTAACGCTGAAAGATATATCAGAAGAATAAATAAAATTAAAAAACTAGAAAATGAAAACTGAAATAATCCCCACAATTTTGGTTAAAACTTTCGAAGAGGTGAAAGAAAGAATAAAGTTAGTTGAAGGACTGGTAGAGTGGGTGCAAATTGATGTCATGGACGGCGTTTTTGTTTATAATGAAACCTGGCCACACACTGCTGTGCCTGGAAAAGCAAAAAAGGGTAAAGTATATTTTAAAGAAATTGAAAAATTAAAAAAAATAGATATTAAGCCAAAACTAGAAATTCATTTAATGGTTGAAAGACCCGAAGAAGAATTTGATAAGTGGCTAGAAGTTGCAGAAAGAATTTTTGTTCCTTTTGAATCCAAAATTACTAATCGCGAACTAGGAATTCAAGCAATGATCGAAAAAGCACACGCACAAAATAAAGAGTTTGGACTGGTTTTAAACCCAGAAACGCATTTTGCCGCTGCCTTACCATTTATTAAAGACTTGGATTTGGTTTTATTTATGACTGTTCAACCAGGTTGGGGTGGGCAAGAATTTAAAAATTGGGTGCTTGATAAAATTAGAGAACTGAGAAAACGATGGCCCAAAGGAAATATCGAGGTTGATGGCGGAGTGAACGACGAAAACATTAAAAGCATTTATGATGCCGGAGCAAATTTATTCGGCGTGGGCACGCATATTTATCGTAGTAAGGATATTAAAAAAGCAATCGAAAAATTAAATAAAATAATCAAATAAAACAAATTATGTTTGATGTTATTGCATTCGGTTCAGCGACTCGAGATTTCTTTTTAAGAAGTAAAAATTTTAAAGTTGTAAAAAGCGATGATTTTACCACCGGACAGGGGATATGTTTTGATTTGGGATCAAAAAATCAAATTGATGATATCTTTTTTGCTTCGGGCGGGGGAGCGACTAATGTTTCAGCAACTTTTGCCTATCAAGGATTTAAGGTTGGATGTGTGGGCAAGGTAGGACAAGATCTTGGTGGTGAATCAATTAAAAAAGAATTAAAACAATTAAAAATCAAAGACTTGCTTGTGACCGATAAAAACAAAATTACCGGACATTCGATCATTCTTTCGGTTTCTGACAAAGAAAGGACAATTTTAAATTATCCGGGAGCCTGTTATGATTTAACTTCTGAAGACGTTCCGTTCAACAAAATAAAAGCTAAATGGTTTTATATTGCACCTCTGGCAGGAAATTCAGCTAAATCTCTTTTGCCAATCATAAATTATGCCAAGAAAAATAAAATTAAAGTTGCTTTAAATCCCGGCAAAGATCAATTATCTTTGGGATTGGAAGGATTAAAGGACGTTCTGGAAAGTGTTGACATTTTAAATTTAAATCAAGAAGAAGGAGCAAAATTAGCTGAACTGCCATTCGAACAAGAAAATGAAATTTTTAAGAAACTAGATGAATATGTAAAAGGCGTTGTAATTATGACTAAAGGGAAAGACGGAGTTGTTGTTTCTGATGGAGAATATATTTACAGCGCGGGAACGTTTCAAGAAGAAAAGTTTGTTGACCGAACTGGGGCCGGAGATGCATTTGGTTCGGGTTTTGTTTCGGGAATGATGCGTTATGGTACCGTCGAAGAGGCAATAAGATTGGGAACTGCCAACGGCACTGCGGTTGTGGAAGTTATGGGTGCAAAAAATGGATTATTAACAAGAAAACGTTTTGAAACAGAATCACGTTGGAATAATTTAGAAATTAATAAAGTAAAATTGTAGGCTCAAATTATTTATACAAAGACACGTGTTGATTTTTTTAATAAAAAAATCACACTCTATCTCAGCCCCGCGCGGCGGGGCTTCCGATGCGGTCTTTTTAATAAATAATTCTCGCTTAGTTTATATATGAATAGTTACGAATATATAGCAAAAATATTTAGAACCAAACCAGAGGTTGTGAAAGAAATGGAAGAAAAAATGAATAAAGTTACTGGTAAAACAGGGGTGCTTGATAAAATAGTTAAAGAAAACGAGCGTCGTATTGGCAAAACGTTGTCTGATTTGAATTGTCACGACTATTCTGCAGAAAACATTGCTCTGGCGCTGATTACTAAATTACAAAAGGATGATCGCGCTGTACATGAATTATTTCGTAAGCCCGATGGAGCAAGCATTGAGGGTTATGAAACATTATTTAATTTTGCACTGGAGTTAGCTAACACCGAACCCTTGTTTGTGCTTAAAGAAGAGATTGCTAAAGACATTTTAAGAAAAAATCCACCACCAAATATTATGAAAGTGTTGGGATATAAAGACGTAGAAGAACTTCTAGAAAAAGAAAATCTTTATGAAATTTTTGCTGCCTTTAGATTTGTTGAAGACAAAGAGTGGATGCATAAAGCATTTGACGAAACCTATAAGAAATTAATTCCCGATGATTTTGAAGAAAGGAAAACTAAATTAATTGTTTTATCAGAAAAGTGGTTGAAAATCGCCGAAGGATTTGTAAAGAAAAAATATCATAATGTTAGTCATTTAAAAGAATTAGGCGTAGTGTTTGTGATCCCCTTAAAAATTAACACTCCCGGAGAAACACTAAGAGTGTTTTCAATGGTTTTACACTATTTGCACGAAACAGAATTTTATTCGAAATTGTTTAGAAAAGCAAGTTTATCAGAAAATTTTGGCAAAAAGGTTATTTCTTTACTGAAGGGGGAAATTTTAGAACAACCCAAAGACGAGCAAAAAATGATTTGGCCAATTATTCAAAGATATTTAGCCAAAGATAATCCCAATGATCCATATCTGTTTATTCCTCACGTTAATCCTGAAGCACTGCATTGGAAAAAAACTGAAAAGAATATCAGTGATTTAGGAAAAAGATTCGAAAACATTGATTTAGAGATGTGGTTTGATTTGGATTGGGCAGGAGGATTTTTTAAGAACAAAAAACAAGAAGAAGAATTAATAAGTTTTGATCTGATTGATAACTGGATGGGCCTGGTAAACAAAGAACAAAGCTTAAAGTATCTTTATCACCACCAAGAAGCGCTGTGGAACGAAATTTTTTCTCAATACATGGGCTCAGAGAATCTAGAAAAATTAATGGTGGATAATTTTGACAAAGGTTATATTGAATTATGAAAACGATAGAAATTTTTGAAAAAGCGCAAATACATGGATATGCAATCGGACAATTTAATGTTTCCACTGACGAACAAATAACAGCAGTAGTTGAGGCGGCCAAAGAATTAAATGCACCAGTGATTATTGGAACATCAGAAGGGGAGAGAGAATTTATTGGTGTCGATCAAATTGTTGCACTAGTTAGGTCTTGGCAGAAAGAAACTGGATTGCCAATTATCTTGAATGCTGATCACTGCAAAACATTCGAAAGCATTAAAGAAGTTGTTGATGCTGGTTACGACAGCGTTCATTTTGACGGATCTAAATTATCGTTTGACGAAAACGTGGCAATCACAAAACGAGTCATTGAATATGCAAAAAGTGTAAATCCGGATATTGTTGTAGAAGCGGAAATCGGCTGTTTGCCAGGAGGTTCAGATATTCACGGAGATGTAAAAATAAAATTTTCTGATTTAACTCAACCCGAAGAAGCAAAAGAGTTTATTAAACAAACGAAAGTTGATTTGTTGGCAGTTGCCATTGGCAATGTTCATGGCATGAAGGAAGGAGGCGACGATGATCCACATTTATATATTGATCGCTTAGAAGAAATTAGACGAGCTGTGCCCAGCACGATGTTGGTTTTGCACGGTGGGTCAGGAACACCAAGAAACGATATGCAGCAAGCAATAAAAAACGGGATAGTGAAAATCAACATCAATACCGAAATCAGGGTGGCCTACAAAAACGCGTTAAAGAAATTTTTAGAAGAAAATTTAGACGAAGTTAAGCCATATAAAATTTTATCTCCCGCCATGGAAGCGGTCAAGGAAGTAGTTAAAGATAAAATAATATTATTCGGAAGTCAGAACAAAGCTTGATTTTTAAATTAAGTTCTGATAGTATAAAAATACTATGGAATTAGAATTGAAAGCCGAAAAAAGAGAAGATGTAGGAAAAAAATTAGAAACCCTTAGAGAAAAGGGAATCATTCCTGCTGTGGTTTATGGCTCGGGTCATAAGCCAGTTTCGGTTCAAGTCAATTATGAAGAATTCCGAAAAGTTTTTGAACAATCCGGAGAAAACACGCTTGTTAAATTAAAAGTTGGAAATGAATCCAAAAATGTTTTAATTAACGAAATTGCCAAAGATCCGATGAGCGACAGATTTATTCATGTTGATTTTTATCAAGTAAGAATGGATCAAGTGATTAAGGCAGAAGTGCCGTTAGTTTTTGAAGGCGAAGCACCGGCAGTTAAGAACTTAGAGGGTGTTTTAGTTAAGAACATGAATCATATCGAAGTGGAATCGTTACCAAAAGATTTGCCACACGAGATTAAAATTGATATTTCAATACTAGATTCTTTTGATAAAAACATTAGAATTAAAGATATTAAATTACCGACCGGAGTGAAAACAGACATTAATTTAGAAGAAGTAATTGTTTCTGTAATACCTCCAAGAACTGAAGAAGAAATTAAATCTACTGAAGAGGTCAAAGAAACTGTTGAGCCAGAATTAGTTAAGGACGAAAAGAAAACTGACGAAGAGGAGGGAGGAGCAGAATCATAATTTTAGTAATGATTAAGCTCAAAAAGTTTAATAAAATTTGTATTTCAGTAGTGATTACTGCCATTTTATGTGCTATTCCGCCTACGGCGGATTTTGTTTTTGCTGAACCCTCTTTTGATCTTGACGTTCAAGAACAAGAAGCCGAGGCACGATTGAAGGAGTTGGAGTCAAAAATTGGTCAATACAAGCAGGCGATAACCGAGAATCAGCAACAAGCAAAATCATTAAAAACCGAAATCACGATTTTGGACGCACAAATCGACTCTACGGAATTAGAAATTCAAAGAACCGATTTGCTGATCAAAAAACTAGACAAACAAATTAATCAAAAAGAAAAATCAATTCGCGAGATAGAACGCGAAGTTGACTTGGAGAAAACCACAATTGCTGAACTGTTAAGGGAGGTAAGAAAATATGACGACACTTCTCTGGTAGAGGTAGTTTTAACCGAAGGCAATTTATCAGACTTTCTTTTAGAGATGAGGTCTTTAGAAAATTTTCATCAACAAGTTCAAGAACAACTTAAAAAAATTTCTAATGCTAAACTAGCGCTAGAAAAAGAAAAAACCGATCTCACCAACGAAAAAGAAGAACAAGCATCTTTAAAGTATATACAAAACGAACAAAGAATCTCACTGGAATCCAAGAAGAAACAAAGAAACAATTTATTGGTACAAACCAAAGGACAAGAAAATTTATTTAATCAGTTAATGAAAAAAACTCAAGCCGATATTGAGACGATAAAAAATAAACTTTATTTTTTACAAGGAATATCAACTGATGGCTCATTGAGATTCGAAGATGCTTATAAATATGCAAAATTTGCCGGAATTCATACCGGAATAAGGCCGGCGTTTCTGTTGGCAATTTTAAGTAGAGAATCAGAGCTAGGAAAAAATATCGGTAAGGGAACCTGGCGAGTAGACATGAAACCCAGTCAAAGAACATATTATTTACAAATTTGTGAAGAATTGGGAATTGATCCGGACAAATACCCCGTATCAAAAAAGGTTTGGTATGGTTGGGGTGGAGCAATGGGGCCAGCACAAATGATGCCAGCAACCTGGTTGGGATATAAAGCTAAAATCTCCGAAATAACAGGAAACGATCCACCGTCGCCATGGAACATTAAAGACGCATTTGTCGCTTCGGCGCTTTACCTAGTAAATAAAGGAGCGGCCGAAAAAACAGAAAAGGCCGAATGGAAGGCGGCAATGATGTATTTGGCTGGTGCGAATTGGCAAAAATCATCTCTACGCTTTTACGGTGATCAAGTAATGGATCGAGCCGAAAACTTCCAAGAACAGATTGATATTTTGGAAAAAGGATAAAAAATAACGACTTACGAAGTCGTTATTTTAAAATTTAATTTCTGTCTTTTATTCTCCCTTCTGGAATTTTTTGATAACCGGATAAAAATTACCGTTGATAATGTCTTCAATGTTATGCCATTCTTTTTTGATGCGATGGTCGGTGATGCGATCTTGGGGGAAGTTATAAGTGCGAATTTTTTCTGATCTATCAGCGGTGCCAATTTGTGCGTTTCTTTCTTGTCCCAACTTTTGAATATCTTTCTGTGCCAAGAATGCGAAAAGCCGTGAACGCAATAAGTTCATGGCTGTTTCTTTATTTGCGGCTTGACTGCGTTCGCGTTGAGAGGCAACGACAAACCCCGATGGAATATGTGTAATTCTGATTGCAGATTCAGTTTTGTTTACATATTGTCCGCCTGGTCCCGAAGAACGAAAAGTATCAATTTTTAAATCACTGGGCTTAATTTCAAATTCCTTGGGCTCGACATAGGGGAGTACGGCTACTGATGCGGTAGAAGTATGGATTCTGCCATTCTTTTCTGTTTCAGGAATTCTTTGTACGCGATGAACTCCGCCTTCTTGTTTTAGTAAATTATAGACATCAGTGCCAGAAATTTGAAAACTAATTTCTTTAATTCCTCTGGGCCCGGATTCGCTAGACTCCAAAACTCTTACTTTCCAGCCTTGTTTTTCAGCAAAACGAGAATACATTCGATATAAATCAGCAGCAAAAATGGCGGCTTCATCGCCACCAGCCCCAGCTCTAATCTCTATAATTATGCTGTTAGGATTAGCACTCATAAATTAATAAAATTTATTTTGTTTTCTTGGCTAATCGCTTCTTGAATTTATCAACACGTCCAGCAGCGTCAACGATTTTGTCTTGGCCAGTGTAAAAGGGGTGACAAGCACTACAAACCTCGACATTGATTTCGGGCTTGGTTGCGCCCATCTTAAAGATTTTGCCACAACCACAACGCACTGTTGCGTCGCTGTAATACTTTGGGTGAATATCTTTTTTCATAAATTATTTTTACTTATTGAATCTTTCCCGACGTGTGAGTCGGGACCCCGACCAATGCGTCGGGGTTTTCATATAATTTATGATATAATATATTTATATGGCAGTCAACCTTGCCCCGTCTTGGCGGGGTAAATGTTGATTTATTTAAATTCTTATGATAGTATAAACTCCATATGACAAATGAAAATAAAAAAACAATAGTTTCCGAAACATTAGCTAAAGAGATGTTTAGTGCTGGTGTTCATTTTGGACACAAAAAAGGTAATCATCATCCCAAGATGGAACAATATATACATGGAATTAAGAACAATATCCAGATTATAAATCTTGAAGAAACAATGAAAGGATTGGAGAGGGCGCTTAATTTCATTAAAGAAATAGTCGATAAAGGCGGAAAAATTCTTTTTGTCGGCATTAGACCACAGGCTCAGTTAATTTTAAAGGAAACTGCGGAAAAATGTAAAATGCCGTATGTTTCGCTAAGATGGATAGGCGGACTTTTAACAAATTTTAGAACAGTGAGAAAAAGAATCGATCATTTTATTGGTTTGGAAAAAAAGAGGGAAGAAGGTGATTTAAAGAAATACACCAAGAAAGAACAGAAGGCGTTTGATAAAGAAATCGATAAGCTAAACAAAAATTTCGGAGGATTAAAATCGTTAGACAAGTTGCCAGATGCCGTTTTTATCTTGGGAGTAAAAGATCATTTAACAGCAATTAAAGAAGCGAAAATAAAGAAAATTCCCGTCATTTCGCTGGTTGACACAGACAGTAATCCAGAATTAGTTGACTATGTTATTCCCGCTAACGATGAAGCGGTGAGTTCATTGCAATTTATACTTAATCAAGTAGAAAAAGTAATTATCCCTGAATAAGTACGGGGCAATTATAATAATATGATATCAGCAGATATAGTTAAACAATTAAGAGAAAAAACAGGCGCATCAATGATGGATTGTAAAAAGGCCCTCGAAGAAGCCAGTGGTGACGAAGCAAAGGCGATGGAAATTTTGAAAGGAAACAATAAGCTCACAGCAATGAAAAAAGCCGAAAGAGTTGCCAATCAAGGCTTAATAGAGGCATATATTCATGCTAATGGCAAGATTGGTGTTTTGCTAGAAATAAAATGTGAAACTGATTTTGTCGCCAAAAACGAAGAATTTAAAGAATTGGCACACGAAATCGCCATGCATATTGCGGGAATGGACTCAAAAGACCCAGATTCATTATTGTCTGAACCATTTATCAAAAATCCTTCAATTACCGTTAAAGATTTAATCGAAGCAAAAATTGGTAAATTAGGAGAGAACATGAGGGTAGAAAAATTTATAAGATACGAATTATAATTTCTGTCTAAGTATGGTTATTATTTTTCAGATTCTTTTGGGGTTAGGTATTGCAGGGCTTCTTGTTTTAATTTTTAAAAAGATCCCTGTTATTTTAAATTATCCGCGCAAGCCATACGAAAACACTTCTCTGAAAGATAGAATCAAGGAAAGGGTAGGAGCGTTAAAAGAAAAAACAGGAGAAAGCGATTTTTTGCACAAATCAATTATTCCTAATTTGGAAAAATTCTTAAGGAAATTCAATGTTTTTGTTTTAAGGCTTCATAATTTTTCTGCGAAAATAGTTAATCATTTACGCAAAAAGAAACAAGAAAAGATAGAGCAAAACGAAGAGAATAATGACCTAGATTTGCCATCTTAGCTCAGCGGCAGAGCAACTGTTTTGTAAACAGTAGGTCCTCGGTTCAAATCCGAGAGATGGCTTTTGGGGGAGCGTCGCATAGCGGCTATTGCAACAGACTGTAAATCTGTCGCCTCACGGCTTCGGTGGTTCGAGTCCACCCGCTCCCATTCGACTTGCCGACGTAGCTCAGTGGTAGAGCGCCTCCATGGTAAGGAGTAGGTCGTGAGTCCAATTCTCACCGTCGGCTTATAATAAGCCCCGACGTATAAGTCGGGGTCCCGACCAAAGCGTCGGGATAAATAAAATATATATGAAAAAAGACTTTACCGTAAAATTAGCTTGTGAAAAGTGTAAGCGCGTCAATCATTTTACTCGCAGAAATAAAAAAACTGTTGAGAAAAAATTAGAGCTTTCAAAGTTTTGCAAGTGGTGTAGAAAAAACACCAAACATAAGGAAGCGAAAAAATAATTCGCGAGGGGGTGTAGTTTAGTGGTAAAACGATGGTCTCCAACCCCGCAGCTGCGGGGCGATTCCTTCCGGGACATAATATTATTATTATGATGTATTATGTTTATATTCTTAGAAGTTTAAAAGATAAAAGATTGTATATTGGATATACTTCTGATTTAAAATTACGATACAAAGAACATTGCGATGGCATGGTTAAATCCACTGCGAACAGAAGACCGCTAGAGTTAATCTATTATGAGGCCTATAAAAACGAAAAAGACGCGAGAAATAGAGAAAAATACTTAAAAGGCGGTGGCAAGGCACATAATAATTTAAAACAACAAATCGAAAATAGTATGGGCCTGTAGTTTAGTGGTAGAACGATGGTCTCCAAAACCATTGGTGGGAGTCCGATTCTCTCCAGGCCCGATTGCTTGAGATGGGTCTCCAACCCCGCAGCTGCGGGGCGATTCTCTCCAGGCCCGAACGAATATGTCCATAAAACAAATATTCGAAAAAATAATAAAATTATTTGGCAATAGAAAAGCAGTAATAATATTTTTTGCTGTTTTGTTTTTTTTAATCTTGGCCCTGGGATTAGTACAGCCCAAATGTAGTGGAGAAGACAAAATAATAGTTATTGAAAGGGGGTTGGGATCTGATGAAACCGCACAACTTTTAAAAGACAATGGGATTATAAACAATAAGTGGGGATTCGTATTTTATTTATGGATAAGTGGCGGGGTCAATCACATTAAAGCAGGAGAATATTTATTAAATTCGAACATGACAATGTCAAAAATTGCTAAGATTATTGTCAACGGTGAAATCAACAAGAATTACGTGAAAATTACCATCCCCGAAGGATGGGATATTAAAAAAATCGAAGCACGACTAAAAGACAACGATGTAATTGCCCAAGATGCAAAAATTCCGCTAGAGAACGAAGGCTATTTATTTCCCGATACGTATTATTTTTACACAAATTCTAGCGTTGATTTGGTAGTAAAAAAAATGCGCGATAATTTCATGCAAAAAATAAGTGAAATTTCTCCAGAACTTTTAATTGATTCAAGTATGAAATTACGCGATACAATTATTATGGCTAGTATTGTGGAAAAGGAAACAAAAACTTATGCCGATAAAAAAATTGTTGCAGGAATTTTTTGGAAAAGGATTAAGAAAAACATGGCATTGCAGTCCTGTGCAACAATATCGTATATTTTAGGCGTTGATAAGGCGCAATATACTTATAAAGACACGCGCATAGAATCGCCTTATAATACTTATTTACATGTCGGTCTTCCTCCGGGACCAATAAACAATCCGGGACTGTGGGCGATTAAGGCAACTTTAAATCCAGAAACAACAGATTATCTGTATTTTTTAAGCGCTCCAGACGGAACAATGATTTATTCTCGCACAGCCGAAGAACATAATGAAAACAAGGTAAAATATTTAAATTAAATGGGCCCCGACGCAAGGTCGGGGTAAACTTGACACAACAATTTAAATATAATAGTATAACAACATAATTAAATGGTCGTAGACAACAGGTTGCGAAAGCTTAAATCCTGTCGAGACTGAAAAGTTTGCGAGTCGAGTACTCACGAATTTAGAGGTTTGTCTGCGGAAAGGTCGCAGATTTTTAATTTAAAAACATGTTAACAAAAAAACAAAAACAGGAAATTGTCGAAGAATTGGCTGGCAAGATTAAGCGCCAAAAATCTTTGATTTTTACCGATGCCAAGGGAGTCAAGGTTAAAGACGTTCAGGCGGTAAGAAAAGAGTTGAAAAAATTAGATGCCGAATATAAAGTCGCAAAAAAAACTTTAATTGATTTGGCTCTAAAAAAAGAGGGCAAAGAAATAAATCTATCTGAATTTAGTGGATCTTTGGCCTCGAGTTTTGGATACAACGATCCAATATCTTTAATCAAGGTTCTTACCAAACTAGCTAAAACCAATGATAAGTTTAAAATCTTGGGTGGTATGGTTGAGGGCAGAGTTCTGTCGGCGTCAGAAATCAAAGAATTATCAAAAATTCCTTCTAAAGAAATTTTATTGGCCAAGTTGGTTGGTTCAATAAAAAGTCCAATCAGTGGTTTTGCAAATGTGTTGCAAGGAAATCTAAGGAATTTAGTGGGCGTGTTAAACGCAATTAAGGATAATAAATAATTAACATTAAACAAACACATGACTGAAGAAAAAAAAGATGTTCAAGTTCCCGAAAAATTCAAAAAATTAGTCGATGAAATTGAAAAAATGACTGTTATGGATTTATCGGAACTTGTAAAAGTTTTAGAAGAAAAATTTGGAGTTAGCGCGATGGCTGCTATGCCAATGATGGCTGGTGGTGCCGCTGGCGGTGGTGAACCCGCAGAGAAAGCCGAAAAAACAGCTTTTAATGTTGAATTAAAAGCGGCTGGAGATCAAAAAATTCAAGTAATTAAAATTGTCGGTGAAATTACCGGACTTGGGTTAAAAGAATCGAAGGCAATTGTTGACGGCGCTCCAAAGATTATTAAAGAAAACGTAAAGAAAGAAGAAGCCGAAGAAATGAAGACCAAATTGGAAGGCGTCGGCGCAACCGTGGAATTAAAATAATTTCATAGAGCTTTAAATAAAAACACCCCGCAACCGCGGGGTGTTTTTATTTGTTTGTATTAGATTTCGATTTTATAAACTTCGGACCCATTCAATAAATAAATTACACTTTCATCGTAATCAACCCAGAAGTCCTTAAGATTGTTAAGTTCCGATATGAAATATTGTTTTATTAATCCATCTTTTTTGTTGTAAGAAATAATTCGGGTATTGGTTTTGTCTAAAATGTAAAGATTTTTAAAATCAGAATGGGTAAATAATTTTTCTACACTAAATAGGGCGGGGGAGATGTCTATTTTAAGTTCTTTATTTTTCTTGCCCTGAGAATATTGAATAATTTTTCCGTTTGACAACGCTACATACACATCGCCATCCACGGCCAGAGAGACGGCATCCTTTAGTTCGTCGGTTGGGCCTTGCATGATCCATTGCGAACCATTTAAAATATCTTCCGTTTTCGAGTATTTAAAAACATTTAGTTTTTGTGTGTCCAGAAAAAATAGATTATCGCCATAAGTCGCCATGCTTTTAATGTTTAGGGTATTCTCTAGATTTGGTTTTAATAAATAAATATTATAATTTTCGTTATAATTGTAAACAGCAATTTTTTCTGGATTAGCCAACAGTAACACCTCGTTATTTGTTGCGGTTCCCAATTTAAACGTATCTTTTGACGAAAGAAATATAAGCTTCGACGAATTATCGATTAAGTCGATTCTGTGCAAAAATCCAGAGCTTAATTCGTAAAGATAAACAATATTTTCTAATTTAATTAGTCCTTGAGGATTAAACGGATAAACGCTTTGTGATAAGTCAGCGATTTTTTCGGGTGATTCAATATTAATGACATTGTTAAGGCTATTTTTTTGTTGATCGAATAATTCTTGAGCAGATTGTAGGCTTTGAGAAACTTTATTTTTTGCACCCAAGGGAAGACTGATAAACAACAAATTCACATTCTCTAATAATGTGGTTGCCTGTTTTAAAAAGGCCTTTGCTTCTGACTGGTTTTGATAAATTAAGGACAACTTGCTTCGGTCGACATTTTCTTGGGTGCGCTGTATAAGGTTGTTGATTTGTCTAATTTTAATGTCGTAATTTATCTTTAATATAAAATAAGGTGCAATAAGAATATTTAACATTACGAACAAAACCAGAAGATATTTTATAATTTGATATCGGAAAAAGAACATTGTTGTTTTGCCGGGAAGGGTGATTTGGTCTTTGATAATTTTATCAATTTTATCTATTTTAAAATCTATTGTTTTTTTAAAATTAAATTTAATTTCCGTTGATTGATCCGCGTTGTTATTGGTTTCGATTTGAGTTAAATGAGAAATCTCGTGTTTTTCTAGTTTTTGAATCGACGCGTCTAATAACAAACAGGCTAATGAGTTTGATTCTGATAAACTATTTTTAACGTGATGATAAAACTTATCGGTCGTAAAGCCAGAGATCATTTCTTTTATTTTGGAAGCGGTAACGATTTTTAAAATATTAACAGTGCTAATTAGAATTTTATCGCCATGTTCAATTTCTCCGCTAGCAATATTAGAAAATGTTCTAGTTGGTTCGGGGGCATCTGGAGATTCAAATTTCTTGCTGATATTGGACGCGGTGTCGTTACGGAACAATTGTACGATCATTTTACCGGTTTGTCCCACATGAATTTTGCCTCCAGAAAAAGACAAACAAACAAAATTTAAGTTATCGATCCACTCATTGTGTCCTTTCTTTGCAAAATCAGCTAAATAGATATTAGCACTTTGTAATGCCGATTCTAATGCTTCCAACGAACTTCTTTGTGGGTTAGAATAAAAATCTCTACGAATTGCCGAACTTAAAAGATTTAAAATAAAATCAGAATTTTTATATTTCTTTTTCGGAATATTGGTAATTTCTCCAACAATATAAAGATTGCCAAGTTTCAAATCCTGTTCGTCAATAGCTTCATACGAAAAAACCCCACAAATTGAATCTTTTTTCTTTTTGGGGTCTTGATAGACGATTTCTCGGTAATACAAATTAAGATTTTCTGAATCCATTAATATCATTTTAACATTAAAAAAACCTTTACAAAAGGGGAATTTAGAGGTAGGATGGTGATATATGAAAAAGAAGATGAAGAAAACCAAGAAGATAGCCAAAAAGTCCGTTAAAAAGACGCGGAAACGAATTTTAAAGCACAAAAAAACGATAAAAAGGACCCACAAGAAAACCAATAAGACCCGCAAGGTTAAAACAATTAAGAGGGCCAATAAGAAAGTTAAAAAGATTAAGAAGAACAAGGTTAGAGCGTCTAAACCTAAGAATGTAGTTGGGAGGGGAACACTTGAACAATTATTTGAGTCATTGGCGAAGGTTAAGTTGATGAAATTCTTTTTTAGAAACCCGGTAGATGCGTTTCAAATTAGAGAAATTTTAAAAATGGTAAGAACAAATAATTCTGCTGTAAAACAAGAAATCAAAAAATTAGAGAAAATTGGTTTAATCGAAAGTCGCAAAAGACAAGGAAGAATAGTTTATTCTTTGAACAACAATTTTGACTTCCTAAAAGAATTAAAAGATTTAATTTTAAAATCAACCATCTCTTCAAAAAGTGAACTAATTAACAATGTGCGCAAAATAGGCAATGTAAAACTATTGGTTTTGGCAGGAATTTTTAGAAATAGCGAAATTGATGGAGCAGACATATTAATTGTAGGAGATAAAATTAACACCAGAAAATTAATTACATTCACCAAAGATTTAGAGGCAGAGGTGGGCAAAGAATTAAATTGTGCAACTATGTCAGCAAAAGAATTTAATTATCGTTATGATATGTATGACCGTTTCGTTAGAGATTTAATTAACGAAAACAAAGACATTTTGATTAACAAGTTGAATTTGTGGTAAAATATGGGCTAGAACCGGGGCGTGTAGTTCAGTGGTAGAACGTTGCATTCACATTGCAAAGATCCATGGTTCGAGTCCATGCACGCCCAAAAAAGAAATAAATCGATTTTTGTCGGTTTATTTTTTTATTTCCTAAAATATTGTATAATGTATAAGTATGATAGTTTTGATATTTTGGAGATGGTATTATGGGGAAGCGCTGAAAAATGTTTTAACTGCATGGCGAAATTTTATTATTTTTGCTATCAATTATTTTTCCATTCCTTTATTGTTAAAAACTTTAATTTCTCCGTGGAGGAGAGATATTACTAAAAGACCGCGCGGGCTTGATTTGAAAAAGTTTTTTGAGTATTTGGCGTTTAATGCTATTTCTCGTGGAATAGGTTTTTTGATTAGATTTTTCACGATTATTGTAGGGATTGTATATTTATTGCTTACCATTGTTTTTGGGGCAATATTTTTTGTTTTGTGGATCGTTTTACCCTTATTAATATTAGGGTTATTAATTTTTGCCATAACACTATTAGTTTAATATGTTTGATTTAGAAAAAAACAATTTTGTTTATAGGTCGGTGCAACTAGAAAGGGTTTTTCCTCTTAGAATTATGCGAATTTGGGGGATCGTGCTCATATTAATTGCATTAATATTTTTTCTGGGAATTTTTAAACCGGGATTTTTAAATCTAAATTCGCAACAAAATTTTGCCTTATTTATAATTTTCGTTTGTTGTTTTGTGATTTGCATTATTTATGTTGCCTTCATTGATGCTTTGCGTCAGAATTTTTTAATTAAAACATCCTTATCAGAGCGTTTATCGCAAGAAAAAATTAAAGACGTGAACTTGGCCGAATATTTGGACTTTAGGGTTGCACGAGCGATTATTAAATCAATAAAATTTTGTCAAAGAAAAAAGAGGGGACTAAATGTTTTCATGGTTGTTTATAATCTTTGGAGCGATTCACGAGGCAGAGACATTTTTACTAAACTAGGACTAGAAGAGAATTTGTTTAAAGAAAAATTAACAACAGAAATCAAGAAAAATGTTGAGGCAATCGTTGATGAGCAGAAATTTATTGTTACGCTAAAAAGAGCCACGGCCTTGGCAATATCCCATTTTCACAGAAATATTGATATTCGAGATTTTCTAATTGCTGCCGCGGAAGAAGATGAAAATTTTCTTGATATTTTATCTAAAAACGAGATGAATTCTGAAGACGTTGATCGCGTAGCAGTTTGGGAGGACTATATTGAAAATGAGATTAGAAGAAAAAGTCAGTTTTGGAAGCTAGATAACTTATTGCGCAAAAGGGGAGTTGGTAAACGATGGGCTGCGGGCTACACTGTGAATTTGGACAACTACAGTGTTGAAATTAATGATATTTTCAAAAAACAAGATCTTTCAATTCATTTAATGGGTCATCAAAAAGAAATCTATGCAATCGAAAGAATTTTGTCGCGTAGTGGAGAAAATAACGTTTTGTTGGTTGGGGAATCGGGATCCGGTAGATCGACGGTTGCATATGGCTTTGCCAAAAAAGCCATCGAAGGAAGATCGTTTTCGAATTTAAACGATAAAAGAATTTTAGAATTAGACATGCAGGCAGTTCTTTCGGGAATCAGCGATCCCGGAAAAATATTGGAAAGATTAAGAATAATTTTTTCCGAAGCCGTGAGTGCGGGAAACATAATTTTAATCATCGACGAAATACACAACTACTTAGGAGTTGATAAGGGTCCAGGGACAGTAGATATCACTTCGGTTTTATTGCCATATTTAAGTTCTTCAAATTTTCAAATTATTGGTTTAACGACTTTTGACGGTTGGCACAGATATATTGAAAACAACGCATCAGTAAAAAATCTTTTTGTTAAGGTAGAAATGAATGTTTTGACTCAGGAACAAATAATTTTCATTCTTCAGGACATGTTGCCCAAATTTGAGAAACAATATGGCGTTTTTGTAAGTTATAAAATTCTAAGAAACATAGTTCAGCTAACAGATCGTTACATTCAAGACAAGCCATTTCCCCAAAAAGCAATTGATATTTTAACGGAGGTATTAATTTATGCTAAACAGAAAGGCGAAAAAGTTATTCCGCCAGAATATGTTAATCGTATTGTTTCCGAAAGAGTAGAAATCCCCATTGGTGTAATCAAGGAAGATGAAAAGAAAAAACTTTTAGAATTAGAGCAAAGAATACATCAACGAGTAGTTGATCAAGAGGAGGCAGTAAAAAGTATTGCTCAGGCAATGCGTAGGGCGAGAGTGGGGATTAAATCTCGCAAAAGACCGATTGGGAGCTTCTTATTTCTTGGTCCTACCGGCGTAGGTAAAACCGAAACCTCTAAGGCTCTAGCGGAAGCATATTTTGGTTCGGAGACAAAAATGATTAGGTTTGATATGTCGGAATATCAGGAAATTTCTAATATTAGTCGTTTAATTGGTTCCATGGAAAAAGACGAACCGGGACTTTTGGCCAAGGCCGTTTTAGATGATCCCTTTTCGGTTGTTTTATTAGATGAAATCGAAAAAGCTCATCCCAATATCTTAAATCTATTTTTACAGGTTCTTGACGAAGGATTTTTGACTGATGCTTTTGGCAGAAAAATAAATTTTTCGGAATCGATTATTATCGGCACATCTAATGCCGGAGCAGAACTAATCAGACAATGTGTGAGACAGGGAAGAGATCTTCAGTCATTTAAAGACGATTTAGTTGATTATTTAATGAAAGAGGGAATATTTAGAGCTGAATTTTTGAACCGCTTCGATGCAACGGTAGTATTTAAACCGTTGGCTCATGAACACTTAATTAAGATTGCAATTTTGATGATGAACGATTTATCAAAAAGATTATTAGAGGGGACGGGAGTAAGACTGGTGGTTACCCCCGACCTAATTGAAAAAATTGTTAAAATCGGATATAAACCAGAGTTTGGCGCAAGACCAATGAGAAGGGCAATTCAAGATGAAATCGAAAGTCGGGTCGCAAAAATAATTTTAGAGCAAGACTTAAAACGTGGTGATTTTGTAAAAATCGAAGCAAGTGAAATTGGCGGTGGAGTGTAAAAGCTGTGCATAACTTTTTGGTGGTTTTGTAAAATTTCCCTCTACATAGAGGGAAATTTTTGTTTTGGCGAAGAGGGCTCGCTCCGACCTTGCGTCGGGGTTGACACGTGTATTTTAGTGGATTAAAATGTAATCAAGGTGGTGATATGTGGATAAAAGTGTTAATAAGTAACCGTATTTGTGGACAAAGGTCCTAAGAGGAACAAGACAAATAAATGTTAATTGGCGAATATACACACACAATTGATGATAAAAAACGACTAGCGATTCCTGCAAAAATCAGGAAGGAGCTTGGCGCTAAGGCGGTTATTACCAGGGGACTGGATAACTGTCTTTTTATTTATCCATCTAAAGAGTGGCAAAAATTAGTAGAAAAATTGAGCAATTTGCCAATTGGTCAGCGCGATACTAGGGGATTTAGTCGTTTAATGCTTGCGGGCGCAAGTGAGGTTGACTTAGACACATTGGGTAGGGTGCTTGTTCCTGATTATTTAAAAGAATACGCTCAACTTAAAAAGAATGTTGTGATTGCAGGAGTTTATAATCGTTTAGAAATTTGGGACGAAACCAAATGGAACACATTCAAGAATCAAAGCGAGAAAGAAGTCGACAATATTGCTGAACGCTTGGGTAATTTGGGCGTTTAACGTCCTATGCACAAATCCGTACTTTTAAACGAAGTAATTGAATATCTAAATCCACAACCCCACGAAAATTTTATCGATTGTACAATTGGAGAGGCTGGTCACAGTTTAAAAATATTAGAAAAAACGGCTCCCGATGGAAAAATTTTAGGAATTGACGCAGACAGAGAATCCTTAAAAAGAATTCAACCAATATCAAGATTAATTTTGGTAAGCGGGAATTTCAAAGATCTCAAAACAATTGCAGAGGAAAATAATTTTATTAAAGTAGATGGCGTCTTATTTGACTTAGGATTATCGAGTTGGCAACTTGATGAAAGCGAGAAGGGATTCTCGTACAAAAAAGACGAACCTCTGACAATGATTTTTAATAGCAGCCAGGTAGTCACGGCTCAAGAAATAATTAATACCTGGCCAGAAGAAGAATTAGTTAAGATCTTTCGGGACTACGGCGAAGAAAGATTCTCTAGAAAAATTGTACAAAAAATTGTGCAACGTAGGGGATTGAGTCCTATTCAAACAACTTCACAACTATTTGAGATTATTAAAAAAAGTGTTTTTTACAAACCTGACCGAACAGCAGCAAGAATATTTCAGGCCTTAAGAATTGTTGTAAATGATGAATTAGAGAATTTAAAAAAGGGACTAGATCAGGCTTTTCAAATTTTAAATCAAGGAGGTAGAGTAGTGGTTATTTCGTTTCATTCATTGGAAGATCGTATCGTAAAATGGTTCTTTAAAGATTTAGAAAAACAGGGGAAGATAAAAATTTTAACCAAGAAACCAATTACCGCTGAAGAATCAGAACTTATTACTAATTCTCGTAGCCGTAGTGCAAAACTACGAGCCGCGATGTATATTGGGGAGATCTAAGTTTTCACTTGGATCCTTAGGTGGGGTAGACCCCCACCCAAGAAAAGCCTAAATACTAAATTCTAAAATCATGACAGTAGCGTCGTTAACACATATGAACGTTGTTCGTTCTCGTCGATCTGTTTATAGCGATGGGCATAAACAAACAGTTAGAGCCAGAAAATGCGTGGCGTGTGTTTTAGTTTTATTTATATTGGTTTTGGGGTTTTTATATATCTTCACAACCAACAGTATTGCCGCTAAGGGATATAAAATAAGGAATTTATCAAAGCAAGCGAATGAATTAGAATCAATGAATAGAGACCTACAAATTGAAATATCGGAACTCAAGTCTGTAAATATTTTAGAAGCAAAAGTTGGTCAACTAGAAATGGTAAAGGTTTCCAAGACAGAATACGTGTCTTTGCCCAGAACCAGTGCAATGTTAACTGAATAAGTATGAAGAATTGGCGTTTTTATTTTTTGGGTGCGTTTATGGTTTTTTGTTTTGGGGGCGTGATTTTTCGTTTATTTAATCTCCAAATACTAAAACACGAAAATTATAAGGGAAAGGCTGTAAACCAACAACAAACCTATCAAAATATTTATCCTCAGCGGGGGGAAATTTTTCTCAAAGACAGATATATTGAGAAGAACTCCCGCTCTTTATTTTCTCCCATAGCGATTAATAAAAATTTTTATAATTTGTATGCTGTGCCCAAGGACATTGAAGAAAAAGAAGAAACCGCAGAACTATTAGCCCCATTACTGGAAATGGAGGCAGATAAAATCAGGGAAAGAATTTATAAAGAAAACGATCCCTACGAACCATTGAAAAACAAAATTAGCGAAGAAATCATCGAACAAATTAAAGAATTAAATTTACAAGGAATTAAATTTGAAGCCGAACAGAGAAGATATTTTCCTGTGAACGAGACAGCTTGTCATTTGATTGGTTTTGTGCGACAAACCAGCGGAGAGGCAGACCAGGGTCAATATGGAGTAGAAGAAGCGTACAATCAAGAACTTTCCGGAAAGGCAGGATTAGCGATTATGGAAAAAGACAGTAAGGGGCAAATAATCCCCATTAGTAAAAAAATAATTGAACAACCAGAAGAGGGAGCAGACCTGGTTTTAACGATTGATCCCAATGTGCAGTTTTTTGTAGAGAATAAATTAAAAGAATACATTGATAAATTTAAATCTACTTCTGGAAGCGTGGTAATTATGGAGGTGCAAACCGGGAAGATCGTCGCGATGGCCAGTTATCCCAAATTTAACCCCAATGATTATGGAGGCGTTAAGAATATCAACGTTTTTATCAATCCAATTGTGCAAAGTTTATATGAGCCAGGTTCAATATTTAAGCCCATTACTATGGCTGCCGCGCTTGACAAAAAAGTTGTTAACCCTCAAACTACCTATAATGATACTGGCAAAATAGAAATATCTGGGAAAATTGTCGAAAACGCTTTAAAGCGCGCAGAAGGAATTCAAACCATGATTCAGGTCTTGGAAAAATCACTAAATCTGGGGGTTATCTTTGCCCAGCAAAAATTAGGCAAAGAAGCATTTAAAGAATATGTAATTAAATTTGGCTTTGGGGAAAAAACAGGAATTGATTTGAATGGGGAAGTGAGGGGTAGTATTTCTAATTTAAATAAAAATATTGATATTAATTATGCCAACGCCTCTTTTGGACAGGGAGTAGCAGTAACACCAATTCAAATGGTGACGGCGTTTGCCGCAATCGCCAACAACGGAATTATGATGAAACCTTATGTGGTAGATAAAATAATTCATGGTGACAAAGAAGAAGAAACTCAGCCACAAGAAATAAGGCGCGTGATTTCTCAAGACACGGCTTCAAGATTAACTGCAATGTTAATCAGCGTTGTCGAAAACGGTCATACGCAACGCGCAGGAGTTGAAGGATATCAAATTGCTGCAAAGACTGGGACCGCTCAAATTCCTGACCCCGTAAAAGGATATTTAGAAAACGAAACAATTCATTCAGTAATTGGTTATTACCCGGCTTTTAATTCTCGATTTTCGATGTTGGTTAAACTGGACAAGCCGGTCGGTGCACAATACGCTGAAAGTACATCGGCCCCGTTATTTGGAGAAATTGCCAAATATGTGTTAAATTATTATGAAATAATGCCAAGTAAATAACATGATAAAAATTTTACAAAAGATACTTAAACAGTTAGCTATTGCCGCCCTAAAAAAATACAAACCAATTGTTATTGGGATCACGGGTAGCGTGGGCAAAACTTCAACCAAAGAAGCGATTTACGCTGTTTTAAAAAACCATTTTGGCGAAAAAAAGGTTAGAAAAAACGAAAAGAATTACAACAATGAGATTGGTGTCCCATTAACAATCTTTAATTTAAAAACCGGAGGAGGTTCAATTTTAAAGTGGATTCCCAAATTTATAAAAATGGTTTATATGCTTTTAGTGAAAGTTGATTATCCTGATTTCTTGGTTTTAGAAATGGGTGCCGATAAGCCAGGAGACATAAAATATTTACTTGATTTCGTAAAACATAAAATTGGAGTTGTTACTACGGTTGGCGATATTCCCGTACATGTTGAATTCTTTGAGAATCCTGATAAGGTTGCTGAAGAGAAAAAAACCATGGTTAAATTATTAGACAAAGACGGAATTGCAATTCTAAATTACGATGATGATAGAGTGAGAAAAATGGCAGACGACATTGATGCTAAGGTCATCACTTTTGGATTGAACGAAAAAGCTGATATTAAAGCGACTAATTACGAATTAAAATTACTATTTGACAAAGAAAATGTTAGTGAATTGAATTTTAAATTAGACTTTAAGGGAAGCAGTGTTCCAGCGAAACTAATCAATGTTTTGGGGACACAGCACCTATATTCGGCATTGGCCGGAGCGGCGGTGGGAATTATTTTTAATGTCAACTTGGTAGAAATATCTCAAGCGATTAAAGAAATTGTTCCATTGCCAGGGAGAATGCATTTATTAAAAGGTATAAAAAATAGCGTAATTATCGACGATTCTTATAATGCAGCGCCTTTGTCGATGGAAGCAGGGCTAGATGCCATAAAAGCGTTTGAAGGAAAAAGAAAAATTGCGGTTTTGGGAGACATGTTAGAGATCGGTCGATATTCGGAAAAAGCCCATATCCAAATTGGTAAAAAAGCAGGGGAAATTGTGGATTTAATTTTTGCTATTGGCAATAGCGCAGAATTTATTGCCCAAGGAGCAATCGGTGCAGGGCTTGATGAAAATAAAATTTTCAAATTTTCTACATCCGAAGAGGCGAAATTAATTATCCAAAAAGAAATTAAAGAAAACGATATTATTTTTGTTAAAGGTTCACAGTCAATAAGGATGGAGAAGGTGATAGAAGAAATTATGGCAGAACCAGAAAAAGCAAAACAACTTTTGGTTCGCCAGGACAAAGCTTGGCTTAAAAGATAGGTTTGGCCCTATCGTCTAGTGGTTAGGACATCAGATTCTCATTCTGAAAACTGGGGTTCGACTCCCCATAGGGCTAATATTATGCTATACTATAATTGATAATCATTAACCTAAACAATATGCAAAAAACAAAATTTTTATTTATAGTTTTAGTTTGTGCATTAATTTTGGGGTTGGGTGGTGTGAGTATTGCCAAGTCGGATAACGCCCAGACCGGCAATGCTAATCAAAACCAGAATCAAGAACAAAACCAAGGTGAAGACGTTCAGAATCAGGAACAGAACCAAGAACAGGAAAGCGAGGAAGAGCAGGTTAACACCAAAAATCAAGATCAAGAGAAAATGCAGATTAATGCCGAACTGCATCGCAGCACGGTTTCTAATTTTGTACAAGAACTATTAGATGTTGCCGAAAAAGAGGGGAATATTATTGGCGAACAAGTCAGAACAATTGCTCAAGAACAAAATCAAAACAAGGAAAAAGTTGTTATGACGATGGAAAAAGTTCAAAATCGAAGCAAAATTAAAACATTTTTATTTGGTTCGGATTATAAAAACCTAGGACAATTACGTAGTGAAATGGTGCAGACCAGAAACAGATTAGAACAACTTAATGGTTTAATGGAGCAACTGAGAGATGAGGATGGCAAGGTTGAATTACAGAACCAAATTCAAGAAATGGAACAGGAAAGATTAAGAATCGAAGAATTTATTAGAAGTCAGGAAGGCAAATTTAGTTTGTTTGGTTGGCTAACCAGATTGTTTAATAAAAAAACCGAATAGTTGAATTTAATTATTAGGAGCGGTCGCCCATAGGGCGACCGCTCTTTAATTCAAATAAAGATTTTTTTGTGTTAGAATAGGTTTAGATATGATTATTTTATATCTTTTAGTTTTTGTTTTATTGTGTTACGCGCTAATTTATAGTGGAGAACATTTAGTTAAATTATTAGCACGTCTGTCACACTATTTTAGGTTAACCGAATTTGTGTTGGCCTTCATTTTAATCACTTTTGCTACCACTTTACCGGAATTGATTGTTGGCATCGTTTCGGGATTTAAAAACGATTCCATTGTTTCTCTGGGGAATATCATTGGTTCGAATTTCGTGAATTTAACATTTATTTTGGGATTAGTTGCCATCGTTTCTGGCGGATTAAAAGTAGAAAGTAAAATTGCCAAAAAAGACGCCTGGGTTGTTTTCTTTATTTCTTTAATCCCTCTACTTTTGCTGCTTGATAAAAAACTTTCTCGTGCTGAAGGATTTATTTTATTGATTGTTTTCGGGGGATATTTAAGGCATCTATTAAAATCAAAGGACGCTTTTCGACACAGAGTACATCACATTAAAAGCGAGATCAAAAACAAGGGGAAACTAATTGAAATTATCGGATGGTTTGCGTTAGCGGCATTGGTTCTGATTGTTTCCGCTTGGGGAGTTGTGGAATTGGCGAAATTGATTGCCATGGAACTTTATATTCCCATAACGTTGGTGAGTATTATTTTAGTCGCCCTAGGAACGTCATTGCCAGAACTGGTTTTTGGTATTAAATCGGCAATTGTTAAGCACGAAGGAATGTGTTTGGGCAATATAATTGGTAGCATTGTAATTAATTCTACTTTTATATTGGGAATCACAGCAATAATTAGTCCGATTATAATTGAAAATTTTAATACAATTTTTGTTGGTGCTGGATTTATGCTTCTAGCTATCATGTTGGCTAATGTTTTTTTAATCAGCGGCCGGAAGGTCACTAAAAAAGAAGGATGGATTTTGGTCGCCCTGTATTTACTGTTCTTAATTGTGGAATTTATCTTTAGATAGTAAAATTAAATCAATGACATATTTTTTATATATTATTATAATCATTTTAATTGCGGGAATTTTTTATTTATTTATCAAGCAAGGAAAAGGGAGCAGCTCAAATCAAGAACTAAAAGATGAATTAAAAGAAATTAGAAAAGAGCTTGGCGATTCTCGAGAAAAAAGCCTGGAAACACTACAGAGACAATTTGAGGAAAGCGGAAGAATTGCTCGAGACGCAAATTTAAGAATCAAGGATATCACATCGCAATTAGAGAAAATACATACCGACAATCAACATGTTGTTGACGTTAAGAATCAGTTGGGCAAATTAACCGACGTTTTAGCCAATCCCAAGCAACGTGGAAATTTAGGAGAATATTTTTTAGAGACATTACTGCAAAATGTCTTTGCTCCTACCCAGTATCAACTACAATATAAATTTAAAAATGGCGATAAAGTTGATGCGGCGATTTTTGTGAAAGATAAAATTATTCCCATTGATTCTAAATTCTCTTTAGAAAATTATAATCGTATCGTTGACGAAAAAGATGCAACCCGTAGAGCAGAACTTGAAAAAACATTTAAACAAGATCTGAAAAATAGAATTGAAGAAACCGCAAAATACATCAGACCAACGGAGAAGACCATGGATTTTGCGTTTATGTTTATTCCTTCGGAAGGAATTTATTATGATTTGTTGATTAATCAAGTTGGCGCAGTTAAGGTTAGTACTTATGACTTAATTGAATATGCATTTAAAGAAAAACACGTAATTATTGTCTCGCCAACCTCTTTTTACGCTTATTTGCAGACGGTTCTGCAAGGACTAAGAGCACTAAGCATCGAAGAGTCAGCCAAAGAAATTTTAAGCAGAGTTGAGGTTTTAAGAAAGCACCTCTTGAATTATAATGAATTTCTTGCTAAACTAGGTTCACACCTTCAAACTACGGTTAGTACTTATAACAAGGCCTATAAAGAGTTTGCGAAAATCGAAAAAGATACAGCCAAACTTACTAGCGGCAAAGAAAAGGTTGAGGCAATCGAAATTGAAGGACCATTAAACACAGAAGAATAGTAAACAAAATTATGTTAGCAATTATAAAAACTGGCGGGAAACAATATATTGTTTCTCCAAAACAAAAAATTAAAATCGAAAAACTCGAAGGTGAAGTTGGAAAGCAAATCGAATTCACTGATATTTTATTATTTGAAGACGATAAAGTTATTGAAATCGGCAAGCCATTTATTAAGGGAGCTAAGGTTACTGCTACCATTTCCAAACAAGATAGGGCAGACAAGATTATTGTTTTTAAATATAAGGCCAAAAAAAGACAGCAAACCAAACGAGGTCACAAACAGCCATACACAGAAGTCGAAATTAACGAAATCATCGCTGCTTAATTATAATTATTTGATTAAAAGAGTATGAAATAAAAAACGGACTAAATCCTTAGCCCGTTTTTATTTTGCGTTTACGGTTAATTATCTTACGATCGTAAGATAATTAACCGTATTATTTTCTTCCTAATAACGCATTAGAAAGGGTGTCCTCGTCCATGTATTCTAACTCCGCTCCTGTAGATAATCCACGTCCCAAGCGGGTTATTTTTAATGCGGGATAGGTTTTTTTAAGCTCCTCAAGTTGTCTAGAGGCATATAGGGCGATTGTTTCACCTTCGGTTGTGGCATCAGTAGCAATAATAATCTCATTTAAATCTTTCTCTGATTTTTTAATGCGCATGATCAAATCCCGCAGACGCCTTAGTTGTATGTCTTCGTCCTCGGTTCCAATTATATAATAGATACCATTATAGCGTTTGGTTTTTTCGATTGATTCAATGTCGGTATCCTTTTCGACCACACAAATTAAACTTCTGTTTCTATTTTTGTCCTTGCAGATAGGGCAAAGGATTAATTTTTCATCATGTTCAATGGCACGATTACAGAAATGACAATGTTTAATTTTTTTTAGAATAAATAACTTTTTGGCAAATTTTTCGATATCCTCTTTAGATTCATTTAATAGATAAAACACAAAACGTGCCGCTTGTCGTGGACCAACAGACGGCAGTTTTGCGAATTCATCGATTAAGTTTTGTATGGATCTTGGTAACATTATTTGTCCGCCTTGGGCGGATTACTCCTCATATTGTTGCTTGGCAAGGTTTTGGAAACTTACTTTATCTTGATCAAAATACAGTTCCACGCTCCCAGTTGGACCATTTCTATGTTTGGCAACGATAACTTCGGCGATATTTTTCTTTTCCGAATTTTTATGTGCAAGGTCTTCTCGGAAAATCAATAAAACCACATCGGCGTCTTGTTCTAATGATCCTGATTCTCTTAAATCAGAAAGACGTGGTCGTTTATCCTCGCGTTGTTCCGACGCACGTGATAATTGAGAAATTGCTAATACAGGAATATCCAACTCACGAGCTAACGCCTTTAATGATCGAGAAATTTCCGTCATTTGTTGAACGGGATTGGTTTGATTGCTTCCAGGATTAATGAGCTGAATGTAATCAATAACAATTAGTCCCAAATCATGTTCTGATTGCAATCTTCTGGCTTTAGTTTTAATTTCTAGAACCGTAGAAGACGCCGTGTCGTCAATAAAAATTGGAGCATCAGAAAGCACGCCCATTGCTTCCTGGATTCTTGTAAAATCATTATCTTCGCCCTTGTCAGAAAGTCGACCGGTTCTTAGTTTCCATAAATCAATATTAGCTTCTGAACAAAGCATACGATCAACAAGTTGGGCTGATGACATTTCCAAGCTAAATAAGCCAACTGCTTTTTTTGTTTTAATAGCAATATTTCTCACCATATCCAGTGCTAGTGTGGTTTTTCCGATACTTGGTCTAGCGGCCAAGAGAATGTAATCTGATTTTTGTAACCCTGCCAAAATATTATCTAAATCTGTAAATCCGGTTGGCACTCCACGCAATGTTCCGCCTTCGTGCTTATGAAGTTGATCAATTCTTTCAAATGCTTCTTTAAGAGCTGGTTTAATTGGTAAAAAGTACTGTTTTAATGATTTTTGTGAAACGGCAAAAATGTTTTTTTCGGCTTGATCTAAAATATTTTCAATGTCTTGTGATTCCTCAAAACTCAACTGAGTAATATCATAGGCCGCATCAATTAAATCTCTTAGAAGTTTTTTGCGTTGTACAATTTTGGCATAATGAACAATATTTGAGGCGGTAGGAACAGAGTTAACTAAATTAGTTAAATAGCTTGATCCACCAACTTCATTTAATTTATTTTTATTTTCTAGTCGTGTGGATACAGTTAAAACATCAATTGGTTCATTTTTCTCAAATAATTCTACCATGGTTTCATAGATAATTCTGTGCGTATCACGATAAAAATCCCCAGGCCTTAATATGTCGGCAATGCGAATAATTGCCTTTTTATTCAAAAGCAATGAACCCAAAACTGATTGCTCGGCCTCAACACTTTGTGGGGGAAGTTTGTCTAATTTTTCGTCGTTGTGTTTTACCATGCTTTAATTTTATCAGTCAAAAAGCTCGTCGTCAAACGAGCTTTTTCTAGAAACCTGTTTATATCTAGTGTATTAAATTTTCTTGATTTTTTGTCCTTCGGGGGTGTCTTCGACGACATATCCAAGGGATTTTATTTCGTCACGAAGCTCGTCGGATTTTTGCCAATTCTTATCTTTTCTTGCTTGTTCTCGGTCTTTGATTAAACTTTCAACGTTAGAAGAAATTTCTATTTTTTCTTTCTTTAATAAATCCAATCCAAAAATTTTATCCATTTCTTTGATTGTTGAATATTTATTTGTTGCTTTCTTGTCGCGCACCAATTGCCACAAAATACTTAATGCTTTTGGCATATCTAGGTCATTATTCACGGCACGATTGAATGCAGTCAAATATTTTTTGTTTGTTTTCGATACTCTTGAGGAGCTTTTTTTAATTTCAACAATAATATTTTTCAATCGATTATATGATTCTTGTGCGCCCTGTAACGATTCTAAAGAAAAGTTCAATGGATCACGATAATGGGTGACGAATGTTAAATAACGAAATGCTAAAGGGTTGAAACCTCTTTCTTGCAACTCCGATATGGTAAACAGTCCACCCTTCGACTTTGAAACTTTTTCTCCTTTAAAATTAAGAAACTCGCCATGTATCCAGAAATTCACGAACTTTTTACCGGTAGCTGCTTCGGATTGAGCAATTTCATTAGAATGATGAATGGGAATATGATCAACTCCGCCAGTATGAATATCAAAATGTTCTCCCAGATATTTCATCGACATTGCCGAACACTCAATATGCCACCCCGGAAATCCAATTCCCCAGGGGCTTTCCCATTCTTGTTGTCGCTTAAGTGACAGACTTGTTCCAAGTGCAACTGAAGGACTAAATTTCCAAAGCGCAAAATCTGTGATATTTTTTTTCTCGCCCAAATCAATTCTTTTGCCGGCCTGTAGGTTTTGTTTTGCAAGATTAGCCATTTTCCCGTAATCTTCAAACTTAGAGGTGTTGAAATAAATTCCATCAGAGGTTTTATAGGTAAATCCTTTTTTCTCTAGAACTTTAATTAACTCAATTTGTTCTTTAATGTGCTTTGTTGCCTTGCAATAGATTTCTGGTTTTAAGATATTAAGTTTTTCTAGGTCTTGCTTAAAAAATCCAAAATAGTAATTGGCAATATCCTCGGCTTTTTTGTTTTCACGTAGTGCTGCTTTTTCAATTTTATCTTCACCTTCATCGGCGTCAGAAGTTAAGTGTCCGACGTCGGTAACATTAATTACTTGATTGACTTTGTATTTATTATATAAAAAAACTCGCTTAAGAATGTCAGCAAAAATATAGCTTCTTAAATTTCCAATATGCGCAAATGAATAAACCGTTGGTCCGCAAGTATAAATACCAACAAAACCCCTTCTAATGGGCTTAAAAATTTCTTTTTTCCTTGTAAGCGTATTGAATAATTTTATAGCCATCTTTTCTTTTTAAACAAGGCAACCATTAATAATGTTCCTGTGCCCATGATTCCTAAAATAATCCAAAAATCGTGTTTCATGCCGACAATTGGTATAAAGCTGGTATTCATACTGAACAGGGCGGCAAGCAAAGTGAGTGGAAAAACAATAACCGCAAACAGAGTGATCAATTTCATAATGCGATTTGTTTTATTAGACAATAACGAATCATTGGCTTGTTGGAGCGATTCAATGGTTTCTTTGTGATTATCCAATAATTCCCAAACCCTTAAATGATCTCCGATAATGTCATCAAAATAAGGAGCGGTAATTGATCCGAAAAAATTAATACCCCTGGTTCTTAGAGAATTTAAAATTGTTTCTTGCGGTCTAAGTGTCCTTCTAAAATCCAAAATATCTCTCCTAATAATTGAAATTTCCTCAACCAATTTTTCTTCATTTTTGGGATCTCTTTCTTTAAAGACCTTTTCTTCTAATGTGTCTATTTTTTTAGTAATGTGATCAATTTGTCGAAACGAAAATTTATTTAATTCTTGCAACATATAATAAAGTAGGGAAGCAGAAGAATAATTAAATAATGTGCTTTCGTCTCCTGATTTACATTTTTCAAAAAATTCTTGCAAGGGCTGAATCTTTCCATAACGGATTGTGACCAAAGAGTATTTGGTAATTAAAAAATCAATTTCCATCGATTTACTGGTTTTTTCTTTGGGATGATAAATTGGAAAGTGCAAAACCATATACAAATAATTGTCATAAGTTTCCACTTTTGGTCGTAAAGTGAAAGACTGTAATTCTCTTAAAACAACCGGATGAAAATTTAAAGATTGAAGATAGTTGATGTCTTCTTTTTTGGGATCAACAATATCAATCCAAGTTAAATTTTTGATTTGAATTTTTTGCATACTCTAATTTTAACATATTTTTATTTCAAATCAAAATGGGGTTGACCCTGTTAAATCTTTTGCTTGAGCAAAAGAAAATCGAAGATTTTATTTAACAGGGTTGACAGAAACTCTTTTTGGGTGTATAATTATAATGGATTAAAATTGCTCTTTTTATTAACATAAATTCACTTCAAATTCGTAAAAAGGAGGCCATCATGGCTGAAAAAGTCGAAAAAGACTGGAGAGTCGAAAACGTCGAAAACCTGAAGAAAAAAATCGAGGAGTTTCGGAAGACGGCCCTCATCCTAATGCCGGTTGGAATCGTCCTGTTGGTTGCCCTATTTTTTCACCCGTTCAAGATCGGATTCTTCGGGACGGTCCTCTGGTTCGTGGTGAGCCTCGGGCTCTCCATGAGCTGGTACATGTCTCACGCCTTCAAAGTAGTTCGGGCGTGGGAAGAGGGCGTAATTTTTCGTAGAAGCATTTTCCTTAAGACGGTTGGTCCTGGATGGCGTCTTTTGCTCTGGCCGCTTGATAGTATGGAATTTGTTCCGGTCAACGAGACAAAAATAAATCCTCTCAAGCAACAAGTCTTTACCAAGGAATGCATAACCAAAGGCGGTCGCTCCGAAGACAAACCAATGCCAGCAGAACTAGATCTCGTGTTCTGGATAAAAATATTAGGGGCAGCCGAATCGATCATTAATATCAATAACCTGAAAGATTCGGTATTGAGCCTGGTGCTTGGCATTGCGAGGACCGTTATAGGTGGCATGAGCTTTGAAGTCGCCTATGCATCGAAAGAGGAGATCGCCAACAAGATTAAAGAATTGGCCAACCCTCAATTAATTGAATGGGGTTGCCAAATCACAAAGTTGCAAGTCGAAGATTTAAGGCAATCTTCAGAACTTGTGAAGGCCCAAGAGGATATCCAGGTCTCGAACAAAAAGCGGGAAGCCGCCATAATTGAGGCCGAAACCAAAGCCCAGGTATTTGCCATTCTCGATAAAGCCGATCCTGACATGAGGAGGCGTGGAATCGAAGCCTTAACGGGATTTAAGGGAAGCGTCAACATCTTTGGAAGCACGGTTGAGGAGATCGTGCGCAATATTACAGGTCAAAAGAAGTGAATCTCTCGCGGGGGTTCCGTTCAGCGCAAACGCGCTGCGGGCCCCCGCATTTTTATTTCTCCAGCTAGAGGCGGGTAAATTTTACCCCGACCTTGCGTCGGGCCCCGACGTGGAGTCGGGGTAAACTTGACACGTATATTTTTTTGAAATAATATTAAATTAGCACTCGTATTAATAGAGTGCTAAACACATGATTAGTGAAAGACAACAAAAAATATTAGAACTGATTGTTAGAGATTATGTTAAAAATTCTCGACCCGTAAGTTCAAAATCATTGGCCCAAAAAAAATTTGGTGTGAGTTCGGCGACTTTAAGAAATGAAATGATGGAATTAGAAAAAGCTGGATATTTAAATCAGCCACACACATCAGCGGGGAGAATACCAACAGAAAAGGCCTATCGGTTTTTTATAAATTTATCAGAAAACAAAAACGAAGTTTCAACAGAAGTTAATGATCAATCCACCGAAGATATTTTTGAACAACATTTTAATTATCTATTTAAAGAAATTGGCGAGGAAACAACTCAGGTGTTTATTGGCAAAGACATCCCCATGATTAAAACCAAAAAATATTCATTGATTGTCACTGGTCACAAAACACCAAATAAAAAGAATGAAATCTTCGGCTTTCTAACTCCCACCAGAACAAACTACGATCACAATATTTCGTTAATTAATAAACTAAAGGAGATGTTAGAGGAATTTTATGAGTAACGAAAATGATAAAATCAAATACGTAAATGAAGATGATGAAGATAAGGCTGATAAAAAGATAAAAAAAACCAAAGACAAACTACACCTTTGCGAACAAGAAAGGGCGGAATATTTGGCAGGCTGGCAGAGAGCAAAAGCCGATTTGATAAATTATAAAAAAGAACAAGAAGCAAAAATTTCCGAAATTTTTAAATTTGCCAACGAGGGCTTGATTTACGAAATTTTACCGATTTTAGATAGTTTTGAATTAGCGATAAAACATGGTACCGACGAAGGGACAAAACAACTATATAATCAGTTGAAAGGAATTTTAAAAAACCAAGGACTGGAAGAAATAAAGTCAATTGGTGAAAAATTCGATCCTAATTTACATGAAGCTGTAGGCGAAGTCGAAGGTGGCGAAACAGGGATTATCGCCGAGGAAATTCAAAAAGGTTATAAATTTAATAATAAAGTTATAAGAGCGTCGAAAGTTAAAGTTAATAAATAAAAGTAAAAAATTATAAATATATGTCAAAGATATTGGGTATTGATTTGGGCACGACTAATTCGGCAATGGCAATTGTTGAAGGAGGCGAGCCGAGAATAATTGAAAACAAAGAAGGAAACAGAACTACTCCTTCAATTGTCGCAATTTCTAAGGCCAACGAAAGATTGGTTGGTCTTTTAGCAAAACGACAAGCCGTGACTAATCCCAAAAACACAATTTATTCGGTAAAAAGATTAATTGGTAGGAGATTTTCTGATCCCGAGGTTCAACGTGATAAAAAACTTTTACCCTATGAAATCAAAGAATCAAAAGAAGGTGCAGTGGAAGTTAATTTAAACGGAAAATGGTATGGTCCAGCAGAAGTTTCAGCAATGATTTTACAGAAACTAAAACAAGATGCTGAAGATAAATTAGGCGAAAAAATAACCGAAGCCGTAATTACTGTTCCGGCATATTTCGATGATTCTCAAAGAAAGGCAACCATGGACGCCGGAGAAATTGCCGGATTAAAAGTTAAAAGAATTATTAATGAACCAACCGCCGCTGCTTTAGCATATGGACTGAACAAAAAGAAAGATGAGCAAATTGTTGTCTTTGACTTTGGTGGCGGAACATTCGACGTTTCAGTGTTAGAGGTTTCTAAAGATACCGTCGAAGTTAAAGCAACCGGAGGGGATACACACTTGGGTGGAGACGACTTTGATCAGATAATCATGAATTGGTTAGTTGATGAATTTAAAAAACAGGAAGGAATTGATTTATCTAAAGATCAATTGGCAATTCAGAGATTAAAAGATGCCGCTGAAAAAGCCAAGCACGAACTATCTTCGGCCGTGGAAACGGAAGTAAATATTCCATTTATTACCAGTGGTTCAGACGGACCAAAGCATTTAAACGTAAAATTTACACGTGCCAAATTAGAAGATTTGGTTGGTGAAAATATTGATAAGGCCATTAAAATTACCAAGCAGGTTGTTGATGATTCAGGATTTAAGATTTCTGATATTGATGAAGTGGTTTTGGTCGGTGGTCAAACCAGAATGCCATTAATGCAACAAAAAGTTAAAGAATTGTTTAATAAAGAACCACACAAAGATATTAATCCTGACGAAGTAGTTGCTTTGGGTGCCGCTGTTCAAGGTGGCATATTTCAGGGAGATGTTAAAGACGTTTTGTTGTTAGATGTTACACCATTATCTTTAGGAATAGAAACATTGGGCGGAGTAATGACCAGATTAGTGGAAAAGAACACAACCATTCCGGCCGCAAAAAGCCAAGTGTTTTCTACTGCCGCCGATAACCAGCCGTCAGTGGAAATTCATGTGCTTCAAGGAGAAAGACCGATGGCCAGCGACAACAAAACTTTGGGTAGATTTATTTTAGATGGTATTCCGCCAGCACCAAAAGGAATTCCGCAAGTTGAAGTTACTTTTGATTTGGATGCCAATGGCGTGTTGAATGTTTCGGCACTAGACAAGGCCACTAACAAAAAGCAATCGATTAGAATTGAGGCATCATCGGGCTTGTCAAAAGAAGACATTGAAAAGATGAAAAAAGATGCTGAACTTCATGCCGAAGAAGACAAAAAGAAAAAAGAAGTTGTTGATGTTAGGAATGCTGCCGATACTTTAGTTTTTACCACAGAGAGGACAATGAAAGAATTTGGTGGTAAAATAAAAGAAGAGAATAAAAAAGAAATCGAAGAAAAAATTGAAGCACTAAAAAAGATCAAAGACAGCGACGATATTGAGGCAATTAAAAAATCGTCAGAAGAATTATCGCAAGCTATTCAAAAAGTTGGCTCAGAATTATATAAAGCGCAACAAGATGCGCAAAAGAAAGACGATAAAAATCCCGATATTCAGGAAGGAGAAACAGAGAAAAAATAAACATTAATAATAATTTATGCAAACAAAACAAAAAGAATTGGTTTTGACCAGTGTTTTAATTTTGTTATCTTTTTTTAGTTGGTGGATATTAAGATCAGTGTTTTATGTCAATAATTATTTTATCAGTCATTGGGTGTTGGTAATCGGAGTGTTTGTCTTGTTTGGCATTGCCAATTGTTTGGCAATGCTTTTGGTTAAAGATAAAAAAATTCTTTTAAGTGGATTTGCCATCAGTTTATTATTGTTTTTTATTTTCTTTAACGCCGAACCATTATATTATGTAATTGTTTTAGGATTATTATTTTTAGCATTTATGTCCGCCTCTAGAAAGATCAAAAAAGAAGAAGAGGTGCAAGTCGATCTAGATTTTTTTCGAATTTTCAAGAGAGGATTGCCGGTGTTTATGACTGCGTTGATTCTGGTCATCTCAATAGTATATTATTTTTCGCCAGAATTAACCAAAAAAAGTACAACCAAGATCAATATTCCCGAAAAAACCATAAACACAATACTAAGACCACTAGAAGGACTAATTGAAGAAAAACTTCCACTAGGAATTAATCTAGACTCTGATGCCGATGACATTCTCCAAGTGTCCCAAAAACAGGAACTAGAAAACAAATTTGGAATTAGGGTAGATCAAAATGACACCGGGAGAATGGTTTTATACAAGATTATCGATTATCAATTAAACAACATGACTGGTGCTTATCAGTATTTGGTTCCTCTTGGCTTGGCAGTGGGTTTGTTTATCACTTTAAAAATTGCCAGTATATTGTATGTTGGGATAGTTATAATGTTAAGTTGGGGGGCAATTAAATTATTAACGAGGTTGAATTTTGTTAAATTTGAAAAAGTTCAAAAACAAGTAGAGACAGTTACGCTATAGTTTATGTCAAAAGATTACTACAAAACACTAGGCGTAGATAAAAATGCCTCAAAAGACGAGATAAAGCAAGCGTTTAGAAAGCTTGCCCATCAACATCATCCTGATAAGGGTGGAGACGAAAAGAAATTCAAAGAAATTAATGAGGCCTACTCAATTTTATCTAACGATGAAAAGCGTCAACAGTATGATCGCTTTGGTTCGGATTTTGCTGGTTTTGGTGGTGGTCAAGGTGGGGGGATGAGTTGGGAAGATATTTTTAGAAATTATCAATCACAGGGTCAAAATGTAGAATTCGACTTGGGTGATATTTTTGGCGGAGGCGGTGGTGGATTCTCGGACATTTTTAGTCAATTCTTTGGCGGAGGCCAATCGAGTGGCGGGCGTAGAGCCAGAAAAGAGAAGGGTAAGGACATTGTTGTTGACTTAGAAATTAATTTAGAGGAGGCGTTTGCTGGAATTTCTAAAGAAATTAATTTAAAAAAATACAATGTTTGCAAACATTGTAAGGGCACGGGTGGCGAACTGGGGAGTGGAAAGAAAAAGTGCGCAGAATGTGATGGCCATGGTCAAATTCAACAAACCAGAAGAACAATGTTTGGGACTTTTTCTCAAGTGATTACCTGTCCGAAATGTTTGGGAGAAGGAGAGCTTAACGAAAAAGAATGTAAAGAATGTAAGGGATCGGGAAGGACTCACGAAATTGAAAATATTAAAATTGATTTACCGGCTGGTGTAGATAACGAACAAACCATAAAAATTCCCGGAAAAGGAGAAGCGGCTAAAAAAGGTGGGATCTCTGGAGATTTATATGTGCGTGTGCATTTAGAACCCCACGAATATTTTCAGCGAAAGCACGACGACATTTATTCAGACGCAGAAATAAAGTATAGTCAGGCAATTTTAGGAGATAAAATTAATATTTTAACACTAGAAGGGGATTTACAATTAAAAATTCCCGCCGGAACCGAAGCCGGGAAAATGTTTCGTTTGTCGGGCAAAGGAATGCCACGTCTCAATGCTTATGGTCGTGGAGATCAGTACGTAAAAATCCACATTAAAGTTCCGCACAAATTATCACGAAAACAAGAGGAATTAATTGAAGAATTAAAAAAGGAGGGATTATGACACAATTGGCGAGTGTTAGTTTGAATATTACGAGTTGGGAGGTGATTGTTTTTTTGTTTTTATTCGCGGGGGGAGTTTTGTTAGGATTAATGCTTGGTAAAGACAAGCTTTTTTTAATGTTGATAGGTGGTTATATTTCATCAATAATCTCGATATTAAGCATCCCTCAATTTAAAAAAATAATTCCCGGTTTTTTTAGAGTAGAAGAAAATTTTGTAGTGGTGATTGTTTTGTTTGTATTAATAATTGGCATTGTTTATCTTTTATTTTCAAAATCAATATTAAGGGGCAAGAAAAAAACAAGTCGGGGAATTTTTCAAACGTTTTTTTATGGAATATTTTTAGTGGGAATTGTAGTGAGTATGATTTTTTCTTTTTTGCCCGTTGATTTAATTTCTCAATTTAGTGGTTTGCCATTAGAAATTTTTAACACAAATCTTGCACGCATAATCTGGTTCGTTATACCGTTGATTTTTGTTGGAATTTTTAAGAGTAAAAAATAATCATGAAAAAGGCAATTGTTGCAATGAGTGGTGGGGTGGATAGTTCTGTTGTCGCTGCCTTACTAAAGAACCAAGGATATGATGTCGTTGGTATTTTTATGCGTATGCATAAAAATAGTGACCCCAAAGACGCCAGAATTGTTGCTTCGAAATTAAAAATTCCATTTTATGTTTTAGATGTACAAAAAGAATTCAAGAAAAAAGTTGTCGATTATTTTGTAAACGAATACGAAAATGGTAATACACCCAATCCATGTGTAGTTTGTAATAAAAATATTAAATTTAAGTTTTTAATCGATAAGGCAATAGAGCTTGGCGCAGATTATGTGGCCACTGGTCATTATGTTCGCATCCAAAACAACAAACTACTCATTGCTAAAAACACAAAAAAAGATCAAAGTTATTTTCTTTGGCAATTAAATCAAAAACAATTAAATAAAGTTTTATTCCCACTGGGCGATTATACCAAAGAACAAGTTAGAGAAATGGCCAAAAAATTTAAATTGCCAGTTTATAAAAAACCCGATAGTCAGGAGATTTGTTTTGTGAACGATTTGAATAATTTTTTAGCACAAAACATTAAAACAAAAACGGGAGACATTATTACTATAAGTGGTAAAAAAGTAGGTGAGCACAAAGGACTAATTTTTTATACCATTGGGCAACGCAAAGGGATAGAGATTGGCGGGATCGGCCCATTCTATGTTATAAAAAAAGATTTTAGGAAAAATATCTTAATTGTTTCCGGCAATGAAAAAGATTTAATGCAAAAAGAGTTAATCGTAAAAAACTCAAATTTTTTATCAGGCAAGCCGTATAATGGAAAATGTAAAGTAAAAATCCGTTCTACGGCAAAAGCACAAGATGCAACCATCAAAGGAAATAAGGTTATTTTTGATCAACCACAACGTGCAATTACCTCCGGACAAAGTGCGGTATTTTATCTAAAAGATGAATTAATCGGTGGAGGAATTATTAAATAAAAAAAAGAGGCGCCCGTGCGCCTCGGTCAATACTTGTCCCAAATCACCAGTCTTATGAAAAATATGGCTATTGCAATACACACAACTTGCAGCGCTCCGGCCAGAAGATCCATTCCGCTCAACAAAGACTTGAAAGTTATTTTGGTTTGATCGATCAAATGCCAGAAGATATCAAACCAAATTACAAAACAAAAGATCAAGAAAATTATGATTGATTGAATTACTTTTGTGGTCGTAATTGAAATTTTCTTGATGCCATATTTTTCGAGTAAGAGCACAAAAAATATGGAAACCCATATCAATCCAAACGAAAATAAATCAATGCTTTGTTTGGGTTCGGGATTTAGGTTGTGGTTTGTCTGAAAAAAGACCAATAAAGAACACAACGAAAAAAATATTTTTTTCACAACATCCTCCTTTTTAGAATATCTACAATTTACCTTGAAACTAAAGATTGGTCAAGAAAATTAATTGATAATTCTTTTTATCTAGCCTATAATTAGATTATGACAACCAGAGAGTTGAAAGAAAAATATTTGAAATTTTTCGAGGAGAGGGGACATAAAATTATTCCTTCGGCTTCTTTGATTCCGGAAAACGATCCGGGAGCCCTATTTATTTCCGCTGGCATGCATCCATTGGTGCCATATTTGTTGGGCGAAAAACATCCTATGGGTGATAAATTAGTTAATGTGCAAAAATGCATAAGAACAGGAGACATCGATGATGTTGGCGATGATTGGCATTTAACGTTTTTTGAAATGTTGGGGAATTGGGGGCTTGGTAGTTATTGGAAAGAAGAATCAATTAAGATGAGTTTCGATTTTTTAACCAAAGAATTAAATTTACCAATTGAAAAGCTGTCGGTTACCTGTTTTCAGGGTGACGACAATGCCTCAAAAGATGAAATTTCGGCAAAAACCTGGGAATTGTTAGGAATTCCCAAAGATAAAATTAAATTTTTAGGAAAAGAAGACAATTGGTGGGGGCAATCAGCTGGTGGGCCTTGCGGTCCAGACACAGAGATTTTTTATGAAGGAGTGGAAATCTGGAATAATGTTTTTATGGAGTTTAATAAAACTGCCGACGGAAAACTCGAGTCACTTAAACAAAAAAATGTTGATACGGGGATGGGATTAGAAAGAACCACGGCAATTTTAAATAATGCAAAAAGCGTTTATGACATTGAACCGTTGAAGTCAATTATTGAAGCAATTAAAAAAATAGCGATTAATTACGACGAACGCTCGGCACGAATCATCGCTGATCATTTACGTGCGAGCGTTTTTATAGTTTCGGATGGCATTATCCCGTCAAACGTTGAGCAGGGTTATGTTGTGCGACGTTTAATTAGAAGAGCGGTTAGATACGGAAAGAAAATTGGAATTAAAGATGTTTTTGTAAATGAAATCGGAAAACTGATAATTGAATTAATGGGCGATGAATGGCCAGAATTAAAGAAGAATGAAAAATTTATTTCGGAACAATTAAATCAAGAAGAAGAAAAATTTCTAAAAACCCTTAATAGGGGATTGAAAGAGTTTGAAAAAGGAACAGATCCATTTATTTTGTTTACCACCTACGGATTTCCTATTGAGATTACCGAAGAGTTAGCTAAAGAAAAAGGAATAAAAATCGATAAAGAAAAATTTCAAAAAGAATTTCAACAACACCAAGAACTTTCCCGCACAGCAACTGCCGGAAAATTTAAATCAGGACTAGCAGATAATTCGGAGCAGGTTGTGAAATATCACACCGCCACACACTTATTATTGGCAGCGCTCCGAAAAATTTTAGGAGATCATGTTTTTCAGAAGGGTTCTAATATTACTGCCGAAAGGTTACGTTTAGATTTTTCACATTCAGAAAAAATGACCGCGGATCAATTGAAACAGGCTGAAGATGCGGTTAACGAAGTAATTAAAAATAATTTGCCGGTCAATTGCGTAGAAGTGTCGTTGGAGAAAGCCAAAGAAATTGGCGCAATGGGAGTTTTCGAATCGAAATACGGAGACAGAGTTAAGGTTTATTCCGTGGGAACCCCCGATTGTCCATATTCTTGCGAGATTTGTTCTGGCCCACACGTGCAAAAAACAAGTGACTTGGGACATTTTAAAATTTTAAAAGAAGAAGCGTCTTCTTCCGGCGTTCGTCGCATTAAAGCAATTTTAAAATAAAAACATTTTATGATATAATATAGTTGATGAGAAATGTTATTGTTTTAGATATTGGAACACAATATGTGAAAGCCAAACTTTCAGATGTGTTCGTGAGAGAAAATTGCTCGGAGGACATTTTTTCATCTTGCAAGAAAGCAGTTAAAAAAATTTTAAAAGAATCAAAAATAAAATCAGAAGATATTCTTTTGGGTGTCAATAATAACATTTTAAAAGGTAAAACCACGACCCTTTGTTTGAAGAGAGAAAACTCACACAACAAAATTGATACAGCAGAATTAAAGTATTTAATCCAGAAACTAGAATGGAAGGCGCTAGACAACATCCGCAAGGAATTTAGAGACGAGACAGAGTGTAAAGACACAGAAATTAAAATTATTGATGCATTCATTACGGACATTAAAATTGACAATAAGACAGTTGAAGATCCAATCGGTGAGCCAGGACAAAATATTTGTTTGAGTGTTTATAATATATACGCACCCATGCAAGTATTAGAAGGTTTGGAAAAATTAGTTGACGACTTAAAAATGAATTTATTAGGTATTATTCCTAACGCTTATGCACTATATCGTTATTTAAGTTCAGATAAATTACAAAAAAGTGGAGCATTGATTATTGATATCGGGGGAAAGTTAACAGAAATTACGTTAATCAAAAGTAACGGCGAAATAATTGATACGAAAAATTTTCACCTGGGAGGGCAAATTGTTAGTCAGGCCTTGGCCAACTTTCTTAATTTAAAATCAGAAGACATCGAAGACATTAAGGCGCAATACAGAAACGGAATCAGCACCGAAACCAAAAAGAAAATGGACAAGTTATTTATACCTAGTACGTCTTTTTGGTTTAAGGGATTCAAAATTATCCTGAAAGATTTTTCAGAAAAATACGATTCTTTGCCGAATAAAATTTTCTTGTGTGGCGGTGGATCAAAAATGCCATTTATCGAATCCAATCTCAAAAAAGAAAAAAGTTTAAAAATTTTAAATATTGAAGAATCGGATGATAACAAAAACTTATCCTGTATCGCACTGGATCAATTAAGTTCTAATTTATTGGAAGAGAAAAATATATTTTCTCCAATTTTAAAAAGAGTAATAAAATTAATTCAAACTTAATAAATATGGAAAGGTTTTACTTAAAACCAAACGAAGAATTTTTTTCAATAATCGATAACATCAAATTAAGCAAAGATCTTAATTTTGTTTTAATTATTCCATCGGGAACAATGGCACTAAGGAGTATTATTAATTTAAGAATTCTTAAAGAAGAATCGGTGTTTTTGGGAAAGAAAGTTTATATTTCTACCTCCGATGGACTCATCAAGAAACTGGCGATGCAAGCAGGAATTGATATTCTTGATATACAAGACGCTGGACAACCACAGCCCAAAAAGACAGACAAGATCATGGGTAGAATAGTAGATCTGAGAACTATGGCCGACGTGGTTAATTCTAATAAGGCCGAAAATGTAGTTGAAGAGACCAAAGAAATCAAAGAAACCCAAACCAAGCCAGACAACGACTTAATAACAGAGCCGAAATTACAATTTGAACCATCAACGGAAACACAACCAGAAAACGACTTTTTTTATAAAGAAAGGTTTTCCGATGAAAAGATATTTGCCGAACCACTTCCAGACAAAACCCTCAAAATAAAAAAGATAAGAAAAATAAAAATTTCTCCGAAGAAAACATTAATTGGTCTTGGCACGATGATTGTTTTGTTGGGATTAGCATATGTGGTTTATTTCATTTTACCCCACGCTCAAATTACAATTAATCCTCGAAAAGAAAGTGTAAAATTCGAGACGGACATAATAGTAAATAAAAACATTGATACCATAGACGTTGATCAGGCAATGGTTCCTGGACAACTTTTTGAGGTAGAGAAAATTGAAAGTCGAGAATTTCCCAGTACAGGCGAACGAGATGTTTTAGAAAAAGCCAAGGGAAAGATTGTAGTTTATAATCAATACAGCTCCAGTCCCCAAACCTTAGTTAAAACAACTCGATTAAAATCGACCGATGGCAAAATTTTTAGATTAACGGCTACAGTTACAATTCCTGGAGCGATTATAGATGAAGGGAAAATTGTTGCCAGTAGCAAAGAAGTAGACGTTGAAGCCGATGAAGCGGGTGCAGATTTCAACATTGGTCCGACTGATTTTAGAATTCCGGGCTTTGAAGGAACGCCAAAATATAATGCGTTTTATGGTAAATCTACTCAGCCAATGACCGGGGGGGCAAAGGGCAAAATGAAGGTTGCAACCCAAGACGACATCACTGGAGCAATAAACATTGTTGCTGTTGGACTTAAAGACACAGCGTCAAAAGAATTCCAAGGAATCATTCCTAATGATTTAAAATTATTAACTGATAGTCAATCTCTGGAAATTATGGAATCGTCTTCAACGGTTAAGGCAAATATGCCGGGAGATAAATTTACGGTTACGGTTAAGGTAAGGGCCGTTGGTCTAGCATTTAAAGAGCAGGATATTTTAAATCTTTTAGAAAAAAATGTTGCTGATAAAATTTCCGAGAACAGAACTATGCTTTTTTCAACAATTAAAATTAACTATAAGACATCTAAATTTGATTCTCAAAAAGGAACTTCAAGCTTGAACTGTAATATTGAAGCCGATTCAGTTTGGAATTTTGACGCCAATCAGATTAAAAAAGACCTAATAGGGAAAACAGAAGAAGAGGCGAAAACATATCTTGGCACTCTTGCAGAAATTGAAACAGCCAAACTTGTATTATGGCCATTTTGGGTGAAACAGGTTCCCAGCAAAGAAAACAGGATTAAAGTATTAATTAAAATAAATTAAAATAGACAAATATTAGTAAAGGGTTGACACACAAATATATTTTGTATATACTCAAAATACTCAAAGAAAATGAAACAAGAAGGAACAAAGAAAGACGGAATTATTATAGAAGGATTGCCAAATGCAAACTTTAGAGTTAAGCTTGATGATGGATCAGAGGTTTTGGCACATGTTTCCGGTAAAATGAGAATTCATTTTATTAAGATTTTGGCCGGAGATAGGGTAAAGATTGAACTGAGTCCTTATGACAGCACAAGAGGAAGAATCGTATATCGCGAAAAATAAATTAGCAAAGCTAATCTTATAGCGAATATAAATCTCTTGCAAAGATTGGTTTTTTATTAATAGAAGAGTATGAAAGTTAGAACATCAGTCAAAAAGATATGTAGTAAATGTAAAATTGTAAGACGTAATCGTCGAGTTTACGTTATTTGTTCTAATCCTAAACACAAACAAAGACAAGGATAATTTTAATTATGCTAAGAATTGCCGGGATTATCGTCCCAGACAACAAGAGAATAGAAGTTGCTTTAACTTATATCTACGGAATAGGTCCGGTTTTGAGTAAAGAAATTTTAACTAAAGCAGGGATAAATTTTGACACTAGAACAAAAGATTTAAATGAAAATCAGGCCACAAAATTAAGAGAAATTATTGAGGGCAGTGGCAAATATAAAATCGAAGGAGATTTGCGCAGAGAAAAAATGATGAACATAAAGCGTTTAAAAGAAATTAGTTGTTACCGTGGTCTCCGACATATCAAAGGATTGCCAGTAAGAGGACAAAACACCAAAACCAACAATCGAACAGTGAGGGGAAACAAAAGACAAACCATGGGAAGCGGCAGAAAGAAATCTGCAGAAAAAACATAAAATTTTCCGCTAAAGCGGGACAAGTATATGGGAAAGAAAAAAGTTATAAAAGAAACAACAGAAGAAGCTTTAAAAGCGGGTGAAGCAACTGATGCCAAAATAAAAGGCAAAAAAGAGGCCAAAGGTGGTCGTCATTTAGAACAGGCAAAGGTTTATATTCAGGCAACATACAACAATACAATTATTACAATGACCGACACAAACGGAAATGTTATTGCCAGTGAAAGTGCGGGCGCAGTTGGATTTAAGGGACCCAAAAAAGCTACTCCATTCGCTGCTTCAAGAGTTGTGGAGTCATTAATGAATAAAGTTAATAAAACTGGGGTTAGAGAGGTGTTTGTTTTTGTAAAGGGCGTAGGTTCTGGTCGAGAAGGAGCAATCCGAGCGATTGCTGGAGCAGGGCTAGATATTCAGGCAATTAAAGACATTACTCCAATTCCACATAACGGCTGTAGACCACCAAAACCTAGAAGAGTATAAAATATATGTTAAGAGGACCAGTTTGTAAAAAATGTAGACGTTCAGGACAAAAACTCTTTTTACGAGAAGAGCGATGTTTTAGCGTAAAATGCGCAATGGTCAAAAAGCCATATGCTCCAGGAATGAAAGCAAAAAAACACAAATCTGCCCTATCAGAATATGGTGCCCAGTTGGCCGAAAAACAAAAAATTAAGAAAATCTACGGTGTGACTGAAAGACAGTTCAGAAAATACTTTGAAGAAGCATCGAGAGTAAAGGGTACTGTTCCAGATATTTTAATTACGAAATTAGAAACCAGATTAGACAATGTTGTTTTTAGATTAGGGATTGCCAATTCTCGATCTAAAGCCAGACAAATAGTGGGTCATGGTCATATTTTATTAAATAATCACAGAGTTGATATTCCATCAATTCATGTTAAAAAAGGAGATATTGTCGCAATTAGACCAGAAAGTCTAAAAAAAGTTATTTTCAAGGATCTAGAAGAGAAAATCAAAAAACAAACCATCCCATCTTGGTTATCAATTGAAAACCAAACCGGAGGAGCGTTAAGGGCAACTGTTTCAGGATTCCCGGAAAGATCACAAGTTGATATCCCTGTTGATTTAGCAATGATTATTGAATTTTATTCAAGATAACAAATTAATTTATTCGCCGACGAGGCGGATTATATATAAATATGGAACACAAAATATCTCTGCCGATGAAACCGAAAGTTATTAAAAAAAGCGACAATCGTGCAATTTTTGAGATAGATAATTGTTATCCGGGCTATGGCATAACCATTGGCAATGCTTTTCGTAGAGTAATTTTGTCGTCTTTGCCAGGTGCGGCCATCACTTCGGTAAAAATAAAAGGAGTGAGTCACGAATTTTCTACAATTCCTAATGTCTTAGAAGACGTAATTCAAATAATTTTAAATTTAAAACAAATAAGATTTAAGGTAAATGCGGACATTTCTTCATTGCAGATTGAATTAAAGGTTAACGGAGAAAAAGAAGTTAAAGCGAAAGATATTAAAACAACAGCAGAAATAGAGGTTGTTAACAAAGACGCACACATCGCAACACTCACTAGTCCTAAAGCGAAATTGGAAATGGAGTTGGAAATTGGAACGGGACTAGGATATGTGCCGGTTGAACAAAGGAAAAAAGACAAACTTGAAATTGGCGCAATCGCATTGGATGCAATCTATACTCCCGTAAAGAGGGTTAATTACGAAGTAGAAAACATGCGTGTTGGAGATAGAACCGACTTTAATCGAGTTAAAATCGACATCGAAACCGACGGAAGCGTTGAACCAGAATATGCCTTTAATCGAGCTGCGGAAATATTGCTTGAACAATTTGGCGTATTTACGCCCGAAACAGGAACGTTTAAAGAAGAAACAGAAATTAAATCCGAAAAGAAACAAATCAAAAAACAAACAAAAAAGAATAAAAAATAAATGAGACATCGCAAAAAGAAACAAAAATTAGGTAGTTCGCCTCATCAACGCAAAGCGATTTTGTGTTCTTTGGCGACGGCGTTGATTTTGAAAGGAAGAATTTCTACAACCGAAGGTAAGGCGAAAAAAGTTAAACCATTTATTGAAAAAGCAATTACCAGGGCTAAAAAAAACACGCTTGCAGACAGAAGGTTGCTATTAATGGATTTTAAACCCAGAACAGTTGATAAGTTAATGAAAGATATTGCGCCCAAATATATTAATCAGGCCGGTGGTTATACAAGAATCATTAAAATTGGCCAAAGAAAAAACGATTCTGCGCCAATGGCTTTTATCGAGTTAATAAGTAAATAATTTCATGGCAAAAGAATATACAATTGATGCTTCGGGAAAAAAATTAGGCAAATTGGCAACTGAAATTGCAGTTCTTTTGCGTGGCAAGAATAATACAGATTTTAAGGCCTATAAAGTTAGTGACAACAAGGTTGTTGTTTTTAACACAGAAAAAATTATATATACAGGGAACAAATTAGAAAATAAAATTTACCGACATCACTCTGGATATCCGGGGGGCGTTAGAGAAATAGCGCTGAAAGATTTAATTAAAAAGGATCCCAGCGCACCATTAAAGACGGCGGTAAGAGACATGCTTCCCAAAAACACACTAAGAGATAAAACAATTAAAAATTTAAAACTATATGCCGGAGAAATCAAATAAAACCAAGTCAATCAGAAAACCCAAGGTGCCTGATCAAGACAATGCTTCAACAGAATCATCTGATTTAGTTGATGTTTCAACAGAGAGAAAGCTTAAAAAATCAGAGTACATTGAAGCAATTGGCAGAAGAAAGAGGGCAGTGGCTCGCGTTCGACTTTTCACTGTTAGTCCATCAGAATCGATGGAAGCAGGAAATCTTATAGTTAACGATAAAAACTATAAACAATATTTCCCAACTCAAATTTTGCAACAGACAGTCGAATCTCCGTTTACAAAATTAAAATCAGCAAATCGATTTTCGGGGACAGTAAAAGTTAATGGTGGTGGAGTTTCTGGACAGGCCGAGGCGGTAAGGCATGGTATTTCTAGGGCATTAATTATTTTTGATATTAATTTTAGAAAAAAATTAAAGAAAGCCGGCTTCTTGAAAAGAGATCCTCGAGAAAAAGAACGTCGCAAGTTTGGTCTCAAGAAAGCCCGCAAAGCCCCACAGTGGTCAAAACGTTAACAGAAAACTCAGATTTGTTTTATATGTCGACACATGTCAGCCCCGCCAATGCGGGGCTGTTTTGTTGTCCCTGCCTGCCGGCAGGCAGGTCAGTATACAATAAATCTTCGTTAAGGATTGACAGAGAATACAGTGTTGTGGTATAATGATATATATGATAAATATTGTCAAATGGTTTAATAGGATGTTTATTCCCAGCCAAAGAAACGGTTGGAAGCCACAGATTTTTAGACCCAAGAATTTATTTAGGTTAGCTGTGGTTTTGTTAATTTTAAAATTCATTGCTTTCTCTTGGTTGGCATATTTCCCAAAAACTAGCAATTTCGCTGTTGTCACCGGATCTGAATTAATTGAATTAACGAATCAAGAGAGAATTGCTAACGGGCTTGAACCTTTGACCATAAACACCAAACTAATTGATGCTGCTACCAAGAAAGCAACCGATATGATAAATCAAGGATATTTTTCTCATACCAGCCCAAAAGGACTTAGTCCCTGGTATTGGTTTACAAAAGCAGGATATAAATATTTAGCGGCGGGAGAAAACTTGGCTAGAGGATTTAGTGAAAGTGAGTATGTTCATCAAGCATGGATGAATTCTCCCACACACAAAGCAAACATTTTGAGCAGCAATTATAAAGATATCGGTATCGCCGTAATAAAAGGAACCGTTAATGGCAAAGAAACGACCATTGCTGTTCAGCTTTTTGGCAAAACAACAACTCAGCAAGTTGCAATAAACACTGTAAAGCCGACCAAAACAAATCCGGAACCGATTATATCTCCAGATGCGAACAAAACAGAAACCCCTGCGGTTATTGATATTCCCGTAACCAAGCCGATTGTTCAGGGAGAAGAAGTAGAACTATTAAAAGGTCCGGAAGTTTTTAAACAAAGAAGCGTTTTATTTAAATCAGATTTCTGGACGAACACTGTTTTTGTGATTGTTTTAAGCGTTGTAAGCTTAATTTTAATGCTTAGCTTCTTTATTAATATAAAAATTCAATATCCGAAAATGATTTTAATGGTATTAATTTTTATCGTTCTTTTAGCTGCCATAGCATTATTTAATGGGGGAGCATTATTAAACAGTAAAATAGACATTATTTAAAATGAAAGAGCTTTTAATTTTTATTTTAATTTTCGCGGCTGTTCTGGGTGTTGCAATGCTTGTTTTTAATGGCAGATTTATTTATGCACAAATAAAATACTCTTTTATTGGTCCACCACCAGTTTCTTCTGCTCAACTAAGCTTGCGAGAAACCATTGAGTCGATGTTTTCCGATAAAGAATATCTATTTCCTGACAGACTTTTAATTCCTTCTTTAAACATAGAAGCACCAGTAGTTTTGTCGCAAAATCCGGAAGAAAAAAGCTTGCAAACAGACCTTGAAAACGGAGTAATTTTCCTTCCGGGGTCAACCGCAATAAATGAAAATGGAACCATGGTTATTATGGGACACAGTTCCGCCTATCCCTGGTACAAAGGGCAATACGGATCCATTTTTGCGCTATTAAATAAACTTAACGTTGGAGACGAAATTATTGTTTTCTCTAAACAAAAAAGCTTTACTTATACGGTAGAAGGCAAAGAGATTAAGGCACCAAAAGATTTAATTTTTCAAAAAGATAAAAATAATTCGGTTTTGTATTTAGTTAGCTGTTGGCCGGTAAATACCGCCTGGAAAAGGATTGTCGTAAAAACTGTTAAGGTCCTTGACAAGAATTAGTTATTGTGATATACTTAACGCATAATCGTTAAATTATTTAAATATATGAAAAATCTAACATTTAATGAAAATGTAAAGTTTTCAACAACAGCAATGGTTGTTTTAACCAGTGTCTGTGTTTTAATTTCTGTTTTTGCTGTAATTGGAACTGTTAGTGCGGGCAGTTTGCCTAACGGCTCAAGTTGTTCAATAAATTCTGATTGTTCATCAAATGATTGTGTTTTCGGCACTTGTTTGGCCCAGCCATATTCGAGTTGTGATTCAACAATTGATTGTACGGGAACAACAGATAATAGCATAATGGGTTGTTATAGTGGACAATGCAAGGGTAGACATTTTTATCCATGCGGAGATTATAGAGAAGATCCAGTTTGTGGTTCGGACTTTCATTGTGATATCAGCGGGACCTTGGGATACAATTATTGTGAACAAAACCATCCCAAAACTCCAGTTCCTACCTGTTCAATTTCAGCAAATCCAACAAGTATTATTAATGGCAATTCTTCACTTTTAACTTGGACATCAACTAATGCTACTTCTTGTACAGCTTCTAATGCTTGGTCGGGATCTAAATCAATCTCAGGAAACCAATCAGTTTCCCCAGGTTCTAATTCAACCTATGCATTAACTTGTACTGGTGCTGGTGGAACAGTGAATTGTTCTGCTCATGTTACAGTGACAACAGTCGACCAAACCCTTTCTTGTTCCGTAGCCGCCAACCCAAACAATGGAACAGAGCCATTATATGGTGTTGATTTAACGGCCGATGTTTTTGGTACGGCAACTGGCACAATTAATTATAAATTTGATTGTACTAACAACGGAACATGGGATCATGTTTTTGATAATATTTCTAATGATCCTAAAACGGTCACTGATGCCTGTAATTATTCTTCAGCGGGGACATATACAGCAAGAGTAATGGTTGAAAGGGGAAGTGCGTCTGCAGCCTATTGTCAAACCACGATTAATGTTCAGGAGTCTCATAATCCAGATCCTACATGTTCAATTTATGCAAGCCCAAGTTCAATCACTAATGGTAATTACTCAAATTTAAATTGGAGCTCAACCAATGCCAGTTATTGTACAGCTTCTAATGCTTGGTCGGGATCTAAATCAACCTCAGGAAACCAATCAGTTTCTCCAGGTTCCAACTCAACCTATACATTAACTTGTTATGGTTATAACGGTGGATCAGATACTTGCTCTACAACAGTATATGTTAATAACGACAACAATGTTGATTGTTCAATTTATGCAAGCCCAAGTTCAATCACTAATGGTAATTACTCAAATTTAAATTGGAGCTCAACCAATGCCAGTTATTGTACAGCTTCTAATGCTTGGTCGGGATCTAAATCAACCTCAGGAAACCAATCAGTTTCTCCAGGTTCCAACTCAACCTATACATTAACTTGTTATGGTTATAACGGTGGATCAGATACTTGCTCTACAACAGTATATGTTAATAATGTTTATAATAACCCAAACTTAAGAATTGAAAAATTAGTGAGAAATGTAAGCAATAATAACTCCAGCTTCTTTGACAGCGTTAGCGCTGAGCCGGGAGATGAAATAGAATTTTTGATCAGAGTCACCTCAATTGGAACAAGCAATGCCATTGACGTTAGAGTTAAAGACGAATTGCCATCGGGATTAAATTATATTAGTGGAACTACGACCATTGACGGTTCTTATTATGGTGATGGAGTGGTTAATGGATGGATTTCGTTGGGAACCATTTCTCAAAACAATACCCGAGAAATTAAATTCAAAACAAAGGTTAGTTCTTCAATTGGTGGGACTTCAGCCAACTCTTTAATTATTAATGTTGAAAGTCAAAACACTCAATTATCGAACAATGTTTCACTAAACAAATCAGCAAGAAATGTCACTCGTGGAAATGGAGAATGGGCCAATTCGGTGTCGACTTATTATGGCGATGTTGTGGAGTTTTCAATGAAGATTGCCAACAACACCAATAATTCGATTACTAATGTTAAAGTTCAAGAAACAATTCCCGCAAAACTTTCTTATGTTGCCAATAGCACAACCGTAGATGGAGCTTATTGGGGTGGAGACGTTATTGGTGCAGGATTAAATTTGGGGACTCTAAGTCCAGGACAAAGCAAAACAATAAAATTCAGAGTGGTTGTGACCGAAAAAACTTCTGGGGCGGTTGGTTTGGCGGGACCGGCGACCTTGATTAATACTGCTTACGTGATTGCCAATGGAATTTCTCAATTATATGACACGGCAGTAGTTAATGTTAGCGGTGAATCGGGAGACGTTTTGGGTGCTTCAACTGTGATTACGGGTGCTGGTACGTTTGGTTTGGTCTTGTTGATATGGATGAGCATGCTTGTTGCGTTATGGTTTTATTGTAAGACCAGAGAAACTAAATTATCAGAATATCTTGCTAGAGAAAACGGTAACAAACTATTAAAAACAATCATTGGCTTATATTTCAAATTAAGTTTGAGATTGAAGCTTATGACATTGAGATTTAAACAGGTTTATTTGTAAAAGTTAATTTCTATTCTCGAAATATAAAAAACCGGAGACCTGATCTCCGGTTTTTTATATTAGCAATAAAACTATTAATAAATATCAATCTTACGATTGCGATTTCTTTCTTTGCTGATTTCCATTTTTCTTAAGAACATTTCTAGTTGTTCAGTTTTATATACGCGGTAATTATTCAAAGGATGGCGGTATGCTTTTAATTTGCCGTTTTTATCCCAGTTTCGCAGAGTTAAAGGGGTAACACTCAGAATTTTGGCCGCCTGTTTAATATTGTAATATTTTTGTTGCATTTTAATTTTATGTTATAATTAAAAATAGTTATTAACAGACACTCAATATTACCAAATCGATTTTGTGTTATAATAATATATTATAAGTGATAATTAATTAATTAACAATAATAAATTTATGATTACATCTTTCTTTGCAAAGATTAATATTTTTAAGTCAATGACTGGCAAGAATGTATTAGATGAAGCAATCAAAAAAATCGTTTACATTTTAGTAGTTTTAATTCCAATATGGTTTTTGCCGACAACTATAAATGTCTTAGAGTTAAATAAACAATTTTTAATTGTAGTTTTAAGCATAATTGCTTTGATTTTGTGGCTTGTTAAGATATTGAATACGGGAGAATTAAGAATCAAAAACAATATTATTAATTTTACATTAGCTGCCTTTCTTCTGGTTGCAATTCTGTCTACAATTTTTTCTGTGCAGGCCTACGGTAGTTTGATTGGATCAGAAAACAATCTTAATTTTAGTCTAATTAGTATTTTCTCTTTTATTGCTCTGGCGTTCTTGATAGTCAATAATTTTAAAGATATAAAAGAAAAATTTGGATTATTGTTTGCCTTTTTGATTTCTGCGGCGATTGCCTGTGTTTATGGATTTTTACAACTATGGGGTGGATTCATCTTCTCCTGGGAATTTGCTAAAAATGCTGCTTTTAACACTGTTGGGTCGGTAAATTCATTTGGCATATTTTCTGTGATTACTCTTATAATTGTTTCAGCGTTACTCTTTGTTGTGAAAAATAAGGGAATTAAAATATTTTTTAGTTTATTGGCGTTATTAAACTTAATTACGATTATTAGTATTAATTTTTTAACACTTTGGATTATTTTAGCGGCAGGCATATTCGTCTTGCTCTTATTGGCGTTGGGTCACATAATCTATCTTGGTAGAAGCGTAAGCTGGATAGCCCTACCAATGATTTTACTGGGACTATCTTTAATCTTTATATTTTTTAGGCCAAACTTATCTCTTGGTCCACAACTTTCAACCGAAGTGGGACTGAGTCACAAAGGAAGCTTCTCGGTTGTTCTAAACACAATTAAACAAAAACCAATTTTAGGAAGCGGTCCAGAAACATTCGCCTTTAATTATGCAAAATATAAACCAGAGATAATTAATCAAACTGCTTTCTGGAATGTTAGTTTTTCTAATCCTGCTGGTGAAATTTATGCGATGATTTCTGATTTCGGCATACTAGGAACAATATCATTCGTGGCAATTTTGATTGTTTTTGTGATGGGTGTAATTAAAAATATTATTAACGGCAAAGAAGACGATGTTTTCAAAAAATTCTTAAATGTAGGAATTTTGTCTGGGTGGTTCGCAATTTTAGTTGGGTGGTTTCTTTACCCACAAAGCATCGTATTAACGTTTGTGTTTTGGTTGTTATTGGCAATTTATCTAATTGACAACAACATCAAAGAAGAGAGGATTTATAATTTAAGAAAAAACCAAAAGACATTATTAATTTCAAGTTTATGCTTTGTTGTTGTGATTGTTTTGGTTATTGGTCTGCTTTATGTGTCGGGCACAAGATATATTGCGGATATTATTTATGGTAGGGGCATAAACTTAGTGCAAGTCGACGGAGATCTTAACAATGGAATCAATAAGATTGTAAAGGCAACAGTGGTTAATCCATATCAAGATAATAATTATCGAGCTCTGTCTCAGTTATTTACCATTAAATTACAACAAGATGCCTTAAACGAAGATTTAACACAAGAAGAGAAATCAAGTTTAATACAAGAAGATGCAATAAATGCGATAAATGCGGCAACCAGGACAACCACACTATCTCCTCGCAATGCTTCGAATTGGTTATTAAGAGGTCAGGTATATCGCAACTTGGCTGGCATTGTTGATGGTGCCACCGATTGGGCAAAAACTTCGTATGAAGAAGCGATTAAATTAGAACCACTAAATCCATTTATTTATCTGGAATTGGGTAGATTATACATCAATCAAGCAGATTTGATTGCTGAACAAGCAAAAAAAGATCAGGGCGCACAAAAAACATGGGAAGAATATATGTCAAAGGCCATCAAAAACACGGATAAAGCAATTGAATTAAAAGCGAATTATTCTGATGCCTACTATACTCAGGCACAGATTTATGATCGACAAGGAAAAATTACGGAAGCAATTCGTAAATTGGAAATAAATAAACAATTATTACCAAATGATAAAAATGTAGCATTTCAATTGGCTGTGTTATATTATCGTGCGGAATTATTTAAAAAAGCAAAAGCTGAATTTATCAGGGCAATTGTTTTGGATGATAATTTTTCAAACGCTAGATATTTCTTGGGACTACTATATGATTGGGAGGGGAGCAAAGAAGATGCAATCGATCAATTTGAGAGAATTGCTCAACTAAACCCAGATAACGAACAAGTACAAGACATTTTAGCCAACATTAGAACAGGTAAGCCAGCGCTTGGTAAGGCCATAAGCGCAAAAAGTCCGGCAGATCTATTAATTGAAGAACAACCAATTAATCAATAAAATCAAGTTAATGTGCTTGAGTGTTCCGGTTAAAATATTAGAAATAAAAAACAAAAAAGCCGTTGTTGAAATAAGTGGCAATAAGCAGGAAGTGGGGATTGACTTAATTCCCGAAATAAGAGAGAATGATTATTGTCTGATTAGCAACGGTTTTGTTGTTAAAAAAATATCAGTCGAAGAGGCCGAAAAGATCTTTAATATATTAAAACTCGACAGCATTAATTAATACCAAAAGAAATCTTAAGGAGGAAATATGAACAAAACAAATATCAACAGTGACGCACTAGAGCTAACCAACAAGTTCACGAAAGGTGCACCGTGTCCTATCAACAAGAACATGGAAGAAACAATGTTTTGGCCATTTTACGAAAAAATTGCCAAAGACAGTGGATTCGACGAGATTACTGTTGAGGTTGTGAAAGAATACTGGTTCACGGTACACAACCGACTTGTTGTAAAAAGATTTCATGCTGGTCATCTTGATCGGGAAAAAGCAATCAACTGTATGGTACGCGCCATTAAAATTGAAAATAGTCAACTGGCGTGTATTCACGGTGGATTCATCGTCTGCGACATTAGTGAAGATGAATTCAGAAACCTAATCGAAAAAAACAGGCCCTTGATTGACGAGATCGGTTAGGGCGTGCGTTAATTTGCGCGCCCTATTTTTATTTATGTTATAATTTATTCATGGTTAAAATCAAACGAAAACCAGTAATTGCAATTTTGTCATTAACTTGTTGTGAAGGATGTCAAGTTGCGATTTTTGATTTAGGGGAAAGGTTTTTGGAATTTTTAACCAAAGTAAATATCGGTGATTTCCAATTAGCAGAAGAACTTCCTGATGTAAAAAAATATGATATTGCCATTGTTGAAGGTACAGCAATTACGAAAGCACAAATTAGAAGATTAAAGGAAGTTAGAAAGAAATCTAAAATATTAATCGCCATTGGTGCTTGTGCATTACTTGGAGGGCCACAAGAATTAAAAGATTATCGTGGCGATAAAAACAAACTTATTAGACAAATTTATCCCAATGTTCGGGGGATTGATAATCCTAATGTAAAATCGGTCAAAGAAATGGTCAAAGTGGATTATGAAATTCCAGGTTGTCCAATAAACAAAGAAGAATTTTTTACAATCATCAATAAAATTTTAGAAAACAAAAAACCAAAAATTGAACAAAAACCAGTTTGTGAAGAATGCGTTAGAAAAAATAAGATGTGTTTATTGTTGTTAGGCAAACCATGTTTAGGGGCGATAACCCTGGCTGGTTGTGGCGCACCGTGTCCCAGAAGTGGTTTTATGTGTGATGGATGTAGAGGACCGAAACAAAAAATTAATTTAAACGCAATGAAAAAAGCACTGAGAATTAAGGCACGATTAACTGACAACGAAATCGATATGATTTTAGAAAGGTTCGGTAAGTGTAATGAATTAAAAAAAGCAAATTTATGAAATTAAGAATAGATCATATTGCGAAAATTGAAGGACATGCGAGTTTTACCGCTGACATTGTTGACGGTGATGTTAGAGCGGCAAAAATTAAAATTGAAGAAGGAGCGAGATTATTTGAGGGTATTATGCAAGGCAGAAAGGACGAAGAAATCGCCGAGATTGGCTCAAGGATTTGTGGGGTGTGCCCAGTTGCTCATGTTTTTGCGGGTTTCAAAGCAATTGAAAACGCATATAAAATAGAGGTTACTGAACCGGTATTGTCATTGAGAAAATTGATGTCTTTGGGGCAATTAATTAATAGTCACGCATTGCATTTATTTTTCTTTTCTTTGTCTGATTTTTTTGGATTCAAAAGCGATTTAGAATTAGTGAATGCGTATCCTGAAAAAACTCACGATGCCGTGAAAATCAGAGACATTGGTAATAGATTAGTAGAAATTATTGGCGGAAGATCAATTCACCCCCTAACTCCTTGTATCGGCGGAATGAGAAAATCACCAGACACAAGCGAATTAAAGCAACTTTTAATTGATTGTCAGAATAATTTAGAATTAACTATAAAATTAGGTGAATTATTTATTAATCTAAAATATCCCGATTTTCATCGTCAAACAACTTTTGTTTCTCTTTACAATCCCAACGAATATGCGATCTACGACGGACAAATTAAAGTTGATAAAATCGTGATGAAACCAGAAAATTTTATATCTTTACTTAAAGAAGTTCAAAAGGGTAATGATGTTGCTAAAAGAACGTCCTTTGCGGGTAAAAGTTATATGGTTGGAGCATTGGCAAGAATAAACAATCATCGAGAACAACTAAACCCACATGCCAAAGAATTATTAGAAAAATCTAAATTAAAATTTCCTTGTTATAATCCGTTTTACAATATTATGTGTCAAGCGATTGAATTAGTGCACTGTTTTGAGGAGGCAATCAAAATTTTGAATAAATTAATCAATCAAAAAATCGTTGTTTCGGAACCAAGGATAGAAAACACAAGTGGAACAGGAATTGGAATTGTCGAGGCGCCCAGAGGCATATTATTTTATGGCACAGAAATAAAAGATAAAATTGTTAAGGGTATGGAAATTGTTTCGCCAACTTGTCAAAACCTTACCAACTTAGAGGCAGATTTAGAAGAATTTGAAAGATTGGGAGGATTTAAGAATTTAGATAAAAAAGAAAAAGAAGATAAGATTAAAATGTTAATTCGCGCATATGATCCTTGCGTAACTTGCGCAGTACACTAATTTTATGATTACAGATAGCCATACACATATTTACGACGAAGAAAAATATAAAAGTTATTTAAAAAGAGCGAAAGGGATGATATCAAAAATTATAGTTATGCATTGGCCAAAGTTTGATTTAGAAAAATTACTAAATTTTACGACCGCAAAAAACAATTTATATGTTGTAGGCAGCATAGACACCGAAAAGGAAATAAAGGAACAACTAGAAGTACACGAAAGATTGTTTAAAGAAAAAAGAATATTTGGGATTAAAATTTATCCTGGTTATCAATATTTTTATCCATCAGACGAAAAAGTGTATGCAATTGCGGAATTGTGTCAAAAATACAACAAACCACTAATAATCCATTCTGGGGATGTTTATAATCCAGACAAAACAGCACTATTAAAATACTCCCATCCGCTTTACATAGACGAATTAGCAGGAAAATTTCCTAATTGCAAAATCATTATTTCGCATTTCGGCTTTCCTTATTATATGGAAACAGCCAACATTGTTTCAAAAAATAAAAACGTTTACACAGACATATCTGGGACAATAGACAAACAAAATACCAAAAAAAAAGAAAAAGCGATATTTAATCAATATATGCGAGACATAGAAAGGGTGTTTGCATATTTCCCAAGCATTAAAGAAAAGATAATGTTCGGTACTGATTATGGCGGAGAAGATACGCCATTGTGTGAAGTTAGTCCATATATAAAGATTGTTAATGCCGTTTTTTCAAGAAAGGATCAAGATGTGGTTTTACATAAACTTGTAGAAAAATTATTTTTTACTGATTAATTTATGCACGACATGCATCTTGCGCAACAAATCATTAAAACCGTTCTCGAATACGCAGATAAGAATGGTTTTAAAAAAATTAAAAAAATCGAACTGGAATTAGGTTCGATTTTGGAGCATGACGAAGTAATTTCTCCAGAAAATTTAATTTTTAATTTTAATTTACTTTCCAAAAACACTATCGCCGAAAATGCAGAACTAAACATCAAACAAATAGCAGGGGATAATTGGAAATTAGTGGCTATTGAAGAGTAGTTCCGATTATCTCTTTGTGGCCGTTTAAAAATTCTTTTGCCGACACCGGTTTTTTACCCTCCAGTTGTAGGGTTTTTAAAGTTAAAATTCTATCTCTAGTCTGAACACATAAATTTTTATCTTCATCCAGAAACGCTTCACCAACTTTACGGTTGGTATTTTTGTTTAAAATTTCCGCATCAACAATCTTTAAGTTTTTAAATTTGTTATTTGAAATTTGAAATTGAGCATAGCTGGTTGGCCATTCTTGATAAGCTCTAATTTGTGCGTCAATTTCTTTTGCCGATTTATTCCAATCAATTTTTCCGTCTTCCTTTTTAATCAATTTGCAAAAAGTTGCCTGCGAATGATCTTGTTCCTCTGGTGTGATTTTTCCTTCGATGTAATTAAATAAATTTTTAATTAATAATTCTGCGCCGGCATCAGTTAATTGATCGGATAATTCACTATAAGTAATTTTATTTGAAATTGGAAATTTAAAACTTGAAATTATTTGACCATGATCAAGTTCTGCGTCCATGATCATCAAACAAATCCCGGTTTCGGTTTCGTTATTCAAAATAATCGACTGAATAGGGGATGCGCCTCGATATTTAGGCAAAAGCGATGGATGAATATTGAGAGCTTTATACTTGGGAATATCGAGTATCTCCTGGGGTATAATTTGACCAAAAGCGGCAAGGATAATCAGGTCTGGTTTTAGCTCTTTTATTTTAGTCACCCATTCCGGCTTACGTACTTTATCTGGCTGTAAAACGTCAAAATTGGCCTCTAGGGCCCATTTTTTGACTGGGGAGGGGATAAGTACCTGTTTTCTGTCAACAGGCTTGTCTGGGGCGGTTATCACGGCAATGATTTCCAGTCCCTTATCTGTGAGTTGGGGAATGGCTTTGCGGAAAATTTTTTCCGCGAATTCTGGCGTTCCCATTAAAATTGTTCGGATCTTATTTAACATTGTCGCAAATTAATATTCCGTTTAAGTGATCGGTTTCGTGTTGAATGGCACGCGCTAAAATTCCTTTGGCTTTAATTTTAAATTCTTTACCTTTTTCGTCTTTGGCTTTTATTTTTAGGGATTTTGCACGCTCTATTTTAACAAACGAGTTTGGTAAACTTAAACATCCTTCTTCAATTAATTCTGTTTTTTTGGACATTTTGATTATTTCTGGATTGATAAAGACACATTTTTGAGAATAATTCTTATCGATTATAAAAATACGCAAATTTTTTCCCACCTGGCAAGCAGATAAACCGATACCGTTTTCTTTAATGATGGTTTCTTGCATGTTCTTAATAAAATCTAAAATTTCTTCGTTTATTTCTTTAACGAAATCAGATTTTGTGCGCAACGTTGGATTGTTTTTTCCAGTTCGTAATTTAAGTATCATAATATGTTTTCGGGGCTTATCTCTGTTTCCCAAGTTGGTGGGACAATAATTAATATTTCGTTTCTTTGCTCTGTCATTAGGCGTGATTTAATAATTATATTCCACTTATATATTCCTCTTTCTTTTGAGACAAAAGCCGGGCTTGGTCCAAATAAATTAATTTTCAATTTCCAATTTTCAATTTTCAATTGCGCTTTGATTTGTTGCTCTAGTTTATTTTTTAAAATCAATGCATCATTTTTTGCCTTGATAAAATCTTTGTGTGAATATGATAATTTAATGATCTCAGAAAATGGGGGATAGTCGTATTTTTCCCTTGCCTCAATTTCCTCATTATAGAACGTATTAAAGTTATTTTCAATGGCTAATTTTATGGTTTTATTGTCAGAATTATAGGTCTGAACAAGGAACTCGTTTTGAGCCATATTCATTAATTGGTTTATGATTTGAAAAACTCTTTCCGAACTTTTAAAATCAGGTAAATTCAGAATTGTATCAATAGAAATAATTGCCACTAAATCCGCATGTAATTCTTTGTCCAGAATCATTTGTGAGCCGACTAGGACTGTATTTTTGCTATTTTTAAATTCGGCAATAATTTTTTGTTGTTCGGCAGGTTTTTCAGAAATATCGCCATCAAGACGAAATACTTTCTTGTTGGGCCCGCCTGCCGGCGAGGCGGGGAAGAGCTTTTTGATTTCTGATTCTATTTTTTGCGTTCCGGCGCCAAGATATTTTATTTTGACGCTTTTACAGCTTGGACAAAGCACTGGTGCAATATCGTCTTTTCCGCAGTGATGGCAAATCAGGCGTCGAGACGGTTTTTCTTCATGGTAAATCATAGGAACCTCGCAAGAGCGACATTTAGCAATATATCCACATTCCCGACAAAGAACAATTGTTGACGTACCTTTTCTGGCAATAAATAAAATTGACTTATCAGCGACTTTTATTTTGTCTTGGAGTTCTTTGCTGATTACAGAAAAATTTCCGCCTTTCATCTCTTCGCGCATATCGATAATAAAATTTTCAATTTTCAATTTTCGATTTTCAATTAATAGTTTGTGTTTTTTTTGCTCTGCCCAATAATAATCTTCAACCGTTGGTGTGTTGGTTTTTAAGATTAATTTTGCATTATGAATTTTTGCCAATTGGATTGCAATGTCTTTGACATTATAATACGGTCTTCGCCCCCACGATTGATATAGATCGCTTTCCGAATCTTCAACGGTAATTGATTTAAGATTTTTAAACGGTGCAAATACTAGCCCCTTGGTTTTTGGCGTTAGGGTCAGGTTTTGTATCTTGTATCTTGTATCTTGTATCTTAAAATTTTTAGAAAGAAATATCCTTGCAAAAAGTCCGATTGGCGCGAAATAATATTCAGAAAGCCAGGTCAATAGTTCTATTTGCTTTTCATTTAGAATTTGTTCTGATTTTTTAATTTTCTCGATCGGTCTAATTTCAAAATCAGCATATTTTTTAAGTCGTAATTTTTCTTGATCCATTGATTTACACTCTAATACGACGGCATCAATTTTTTTACTGCGTAGAGGAACCTTAATTAAAAAACCAGGGTTGATTTTAGAAACTGAAAAATAGCTCAAAATCTGTGAATTTGGCCTGGGAATTTTAATTAACGGAACAACATTAAGAATATACATCAATTCCATTTTATCATTTTAAGATGTTATAATAAAGACATGAACAAAAAAAGATTATTTGTGGCGATTAATTTGCCAGAAGCGATCAAAAATAAACTTTTTGATTGGGAATTGAAGTTAGAAAAAGAATACGAGCTTGGTGAATTTCGTGGCAAAAACATTAATTGGGTAATTAAAAAAAACTTACACATTACTCTGGTTTTTATTGGCTACGCCACCGATGACGAAACTTATGAAATCGCCAAAATCATAAAAACCATTGCCAAGAATCATCAACAATTTTTTGTTAATTTAGAAAGAATTATTTTGGGGCCACCAGACGGAAGCGCAAGAATGTTTTGGGCAGAGGGAGAAAAAAGCCAGGAATTGGCGGAATTACAATTTGATTTAGAAAAATCGCTAGACATTGGCGATAATCCACAAAAGCAAGCTCGCGCCTTTAGGCCACATGTTACTTTGGCAAGATTAAAGTCAAGTGTTAGTGAGATAATTAAAAAGAAGGGGATAATCGAGAAGAAAATAAATTATCAAATTCCGGTTGAAAGCATTGAATTAATGCAATCTACTCTTGGTCGTTCTGGACCAGAATACACAACATTAGAATTAGTAGAATTGGGAAATGAAGAATAGTTATGATGTTATTATTATTGGTGCGGGGATTGCGGGACTAGAATGTGCCAAGCATTTAGCGGGTTCTGGTCTGAGTATTTTGATAGTTGAAAAAAACAATAGTCCTGGATCTAAGGTTTGTGCCGAGGGGGTTGTATTACAGGACCTGAAATACGTTTCAAAAGAAGATTTGAATTTTGATTTTCAAAAATTAATTTTTCACTACAAAAATAAAACCAAAGCATTTCCAGATAATGACGGCATTATATCGACAATAAATAGAAAAACACACATTAAACGAAAAATAGATCAACTTAAAAAAATTGATAATATAGAGTTTTTAATTGGTAATAGTGTTGCCAAAATTGTTGCGGGAAACTCTCTAGAATTGAGCAGTGGTGAAATTATCAGATTTAAATATTTGGTTGGTGCAGATGGCTCAATTTCGGTTGTCAGAAAATATTTAAATTTACCATCAGAAAAAATTGAAATTGCGATGCAATATATTTTGCCTAAAAAATTCAATGATTTTGAAATTTATCTGGATAGCAAAAATTTAGGGACTGGATATTTGTGGATTTTTCCGAACAAGGATTACGATTCAATCGGGTGTGGTGGAGATTTAAGATACATGAATGTCCAAAAAATGAAAGCATATTTTGAGCTTTGGTTAAAAGAAAAAAATATTAACTTTTCAAAAGAAAACCTACAAGCAGCTCTTATTAATTATGATTATAGGGGGTATAAATTTAATAATATATTTTTAGCCGGCGATGCTGCAGGGTTGGCCTCGGGAATATTGGGAAAAGGGATATATTCTGCATTTTTATCTGGAGAGCAAATAGCAAACGAAATTCTAAATAAGCCCGCTAACTATAATCTAATAGAAAGGTGGTTGAAGAAAAAAAGAAAACAAGAATTTTTTATGGTTTTTATGAAAAATAAAATCATAAGAAATTTGGCGTTTAATTGGGGAATAAAATCAATGCGTTTTCAAAAAATACAAAAATTGATAATGAGGGGCTTCATAAGATGAAAATTGATTTATTTGGAATACAATTTGATAATTTAACGATGAATGAGGCGGTGGAACAGGCGAAAGGATTTGTGGTTTTGGCGTATTCAGAGTTTGTGGTTAGAGCGCAAAAAGACGAAGAATACAAAAACATTTTAAACAAGGCAGATTTTTGTTTTTGTGAAAGCAGAGGATTATATTTGATGGCGAGGCTAATGGGTCGGAAACTTAAAGAACCCATTAATGGAATAGAAATAATTTATAAATTAAGTCAAAAGTCAAAAGTCAAAAGTCAAAAGTTATTTTTATTTGGCGGGACAGATGAGGTTGTGAGAAAAACAGCGAAAAGGTTGGGGGACGGTGTCATCGGTTTTGAAAACGGATATCAGGATTACAATTTAGTGATTCAAAAAATAAACAAGATTAAGCCGGATATTTTATTTGTGGCGCTGGGCGGAAGTGGCAAACAAGAAAAATGGATTTATGAAAATTTATCTAAAATGCCAAGTGTTAAATTGGCAATTGGCGTTGGAGGAGCATTTGATTTTATTTCAGGAACAATCAAGCGTGCACCCATCTTTTTTCAAAAAACAGGAACAGAATGGTTGTGGCGTTTAATCTTGCAACCCAAAAGATTCAAAAGAATTTTTATAGGAGTGGGCGGTTTAATTTGCTTGACTCTTAAAAATATGTTACATTTAAAAAAGGAGAAACAAAAAGGTCGTTAGGAATTGAAAATTGAAAATTAAAAATTAAAAATTTAAATAATATGTGGTATATTATTGGAATAATTGTCGTTGTAATCATTGCTTTGTTGCTTATTACAAAAAAGAAATCTCCAAAAGTCGAAGATAAACCAGAAGAAAATAAGCCCGAAGAACCAGTTACTACCGAAGAAAATAAATAATTTGGGATTTTTAAACACAAAAACCAACCTCTTATTGAGTGTTGGTTTTTTTGACCTTTGAGCGTATTTTTGATAAGATTAGATTATGAAAATAGGCATTGAGGCACATACGATTGAAAAGCAAGAAAAATTAGGTGCCGGAGGAAATTATCTATCGCAGATACTTAAAGAGTGGAGTAAATTAAATCCTGATGAACATCAGTTCGTTTTATATTTTAAGGACAGAATTCCTGAAGATGAATTTTTAAAATCAAAAGTTTTTATTAAAAAATTAATTAAAACGCCGATTAAAAGTACGGCTCTTTTTTATAATTTTTTTATGCCGATGGCAGCCAAAAAAGACAAGGTTGATGTTTTATTTTTGCCGTTTTATATGAGACCCTTATTTTGTTGTGTGCCAACAATTACGGCAATTCACGACGTTTCTTACAAGGTTCATCCCGAATGGTTTAAGTGGAACTATAAATTACCGTTCAGACTGTTAACTTGGTTGGCAGTTAAAAAGTCCGAAGGCATCTTAGTTTGTTCAGAGTATACCAAGCAAGAAATTGTTAAAAACTATAAAACCTCTCCAGAAAAAATAAAAGTTATCTATTTGGGAGCTAACGAAAATTTTAATCAGCAAAAAAACGAACAAGAAATTCAGAAATCGAAACAAAAATACAATATTAATAAAAAATATTTATTTTTTACAGGAAGTATTTTTAATCGTAGACATGTTTTAGAATCAATAAAAGCGTTTCAAATGGTTTTAGAAAAGTTGCCCGATTATCAGTTTTTGGTCAGCGGAAGGAACTTAACCAACCCATTTCAGGAATATATTGATTGTTTGTCCCGCGGGATTAAACGTTTCCAATATATTAACAACGAAGATTTAAAAAACATTTATCAGGGCGCAGAATTATTCGTTTGGCTTTCTGATTACGAAGGGTTTGGTCTGCCACCATTAGAGGCAATGGCCTGTGGAACTCCGGTTTTAACCACGAAAATGACTTCTCTAGGAGAAGTTTTGGGGGATTATCCGATCGCAATTGATAATCCAGGCAATATTAACGAAATAGAAGAAAAAATGATTAAAATATTAACCGATCAAAGATTAAGACAGGAAATGGTCGAAAAAGGATTAGAACGTGTTAAATCTTTTTCTTGGCAAAAAACAGCGGAACAAACATATGAAGTGTTGCAAAGATCCGGAAAATAAGGATTGTATTGTGTTTAAACTTTTACTAGGGATTGAAATTGTCTCGTTGTTTTTAGTTTGTTTGGGCGTTGTTCCCCGAGAATTAATTTTGGTTTCTAGTGCTCTAGTTTTGTTTTATCTTGTTGTAAGTCCTGTCGAAGATGGATTAATGTTTTTTATTGCCTCAATTCCGATTTTTGTTGCTTTGCCAATATTAGAAGGATTTGATTCGTTAAGCGCTGGAAGATTATTTGTTTTAATTTTATTTTTAAAATGGTTGTGGCAGAAGAAAACTCTAATTTTGCCAAAATTGAAAACTTTATCATTTAGAGAAATTTTTAAAAGCCACAGATTCGAATTGTTTTCTCTAGCGTTGTTAATGATTATGGGAGTTTCGTTAATCAATGCAGTTGATCTCGGTTCAGGAATTAAGAGGTTTATCTATTTAATTAACTTAGTGGTTGTATTTATAATGATTAAGGACGTAATTAAGGATAGAGAATATTTTAAGAGAACCATTAAAGCGATTTTGATTTCCCTCGGCATCGTTTGCCTAATTGGTCTAGTGCAGTTAATTAGCGTTTATTTTTTCACAATTGGTGGTTTTTGGGATTGGTGGGCCGATCATGTTTCCTTGAGTTTTTATGGAGAGAATTTACGGCAAATTGTTAAAACCAATAATGCTTGGTTTATCGCTTCTCCCAGCGGGTCATCGGTGATTAGGCTGTTTGGGTCTTTTACTGATCCGCATAGCTTCGCTTTATATATATTATTGGCATTACCATTTGTAATTTCAATATCTGTTTTTGCATTTAAACAAAAATTTAATAAAAAATGGTTTTGGTGGGTTTTGTGTTTATTTTTTATAATTTTGTCTGGCACAAGGGGGATTTGGTTTGGAATTATTGCTGCGTTTTTGGCGGGAATTTATCTTTTAATTAAAAAAATGAATCAAAATCGTGTTGTTTCGAGTATCGTGGTTGTATTAATTATTTTTGTCGCATTAGTGCCGATTGTTTCTGTGTTTACAACCATTCCTCAATTCAACGAACATGGAACTCAAGACTCATCACTAATTCTTAAAAGATTAATTTCGGTCTTAAATTTAGATGAAACCTCTAACCAGGGAAGAATTTATATCTGGAAAAAATCATTAGAAAGCTTTAAACAATATCCGTTTTTGGGCGTGGGCACAGGGAATTTCCCGATTATATTAGAGCAAGATATTGCGTTAGCCAAAGCGGGATCGTCGGCACATAATTTGTATTTAAATTTCTTGGCCGAAAATGGAATTTTCGCTCTAATTTTAATTGGTTTAATCTTCTGGGAATCGTTAATCGCTTTGATTGTAATATTGAAATCAAATTTATCTTGGCAAAATAGACTTTTGTTTAGCGGATTGTTTATGTTTCTGTTTTGGACTTTTGCTTATTGTTTTTTTGATATTGCATTATTGGACGAAAGGGTATTTTTACTATTCTTAACTGTTTTGGGATTAATTTTCGCGGTGAAAAAAAATCCTCGAATTTTAGAAAATGAATAAATTGGTTTCAATTATCGTATTAACCTATAATTCCGAAAAATATATCGAAGATTGTCTAGGGTCGATTTTTTCGCAAACATATAAAGATATCGAAATTATAGTAATTGATAATGACTCAAAAGACAATAGTGTTAAATTCTCGAGAGAAAGATTAAAAGATTATAAGGGAAGCCAACGAATAATCATAAATAAAAAAAACTCTGGTTATGTTGGTGGAAACAATATCGGAATTAAAGAAAGTAGGGGAGAGTATATTGTTATCGTTAATCCGGACGTTATTCTAAAAGATAATTACGTTGAAGAGGTTGTGAGTGAATTTGAACAAAGTTCTCAAATCGGATCGGTCCAAGGGAAATATTACCAATTGAACAACGGAATTAAAACAAAAACTATAGATACTGTTGGATTTAAATTCTTTGAATCGGGAAGATTAATAGACGAAGGACAAGGAGACGAAGACGTTGGTCAGTACGAAGAAAAAAGAGAGGTTTTTGGCGTGAATGGTAACGCCGCTGCTTATAGACGGAAGACTTTAAATGATATAAAATATAATGAGGAATACTTTGATGAAAATTTTTTCTGTTACGCAGAGGATTTTGATTTGGCATGGAGAGCAAAAACAAGAGGATGGAAATGTATTTATGCTCCACAAGCGATTCTTTGGCACGATAGAACGAGTTCTAAAACAATCAGTGGGGGATGGAAAACATTCAGAGCAATCAGAAAGTCTCAACCGTTTTGGATTCGTAAAATTAGTTGGCGCAATACCTGGCTTACGTTTATAAAGAACTTGCCATTAAAATCATTTTTTCATCCGCAATTTCTTAAATATCAAATTAAATTCGGTTTTTACTTACTATTCTTTGAGCCAAGAGTTTTATTGGCAAAGTTTGAAATCATAAAATTGTTACCAAAAATGTTAAAAAAAAGAAAATATGCTCGACTCAATAACACCACCCAAGGGGTTTAAAAAAATATTTAGAAGGCACAATCAAGAACAAGAAAACAATATAGAAAAAGAAGTGCCAAAAAAATTCAACAAAAAGAAGTTGATTATTTGGAGCATAATCATAATTATATTGTTGGTTCCAACTTTTTATGTTTTTAAAACTGGTGCAGCATTTTCTAAGATTATCACAATCAAAAATATTGCTTGGGAGAAAATTTTTGGCAAGCTCCCAACCGCAGAATATGCTCCGCCCAAAGATGAAAACAGAATGAATTTTTTGCTTCTAGGGATTAGGGGCGAAGCTGAAACTGGTGTCGGCGGTTGGCTCACAGATGCAATCATGATTGTAAGCCTAGAAAAAGATACAGGAAAAGTTGCGTTAATTTCTGTTCCTCGGGACCTATACTTGCAAATGCCGGGAGAAGTAACCTATGAAAAAATTAATACAGTTTATGCGATTGGCAACAAGAAATACGAAAACGGTCTAGATTATGCCAAAAAAACTTTGGCTTATGTAACCGGACTTTATATTGATCAAGCGGTAGAAATTAATTTTGATGCATTTAAAGACATTATCGAAATTTTGGGTGGAGTGACGATAACCCTAGAGAAACCATTCACAGAGGATAAACAATGGGGCTGTGACGCAATGGGTAAAAATTGTATACCGTTCACATTGAGCGCAGGAGAGCAGACATTGAATGGTGATGCGGCGTTGCTTTACGTGCGTTCGAGATTTTCCAGTAGTGATTTCGATAGAGTGCGAAGGCAACAACAAGTATTGGTGGCGGTTAAAGACAAGGTTTTGTCCTTAGGAATATTAACTGATCCCTTAAAAGTTAGTGGAATAATCGATATTTTATCCAAAAATATTAAAACCGACGTAAGTCCGTGGCAAATTCCCGACTTATTGAAGTTGGCCCAGAGAGCTACAACCGATAAAATTATCAGAAAAGTATTTGAAAATTCTCCAGAAGGAATGCTTTACGAAAGTAAAATTAATGGTATTTATGTTCTTTTACCAACAGCAAGTAATTTTGATAAAATTAGGGAAGCCTGTCAGAATATTTTTAAATAATGAAGCTTTCAATAATTATTACTCATCATAATACTTTAGAATTGTTGGATCTTTGTATTGAATCAATCAAAGACACTGTTAAGAACCCGGATTATGAAATTATTGTTGCTGACAGCGAGGCCAAAGAGGAGAATAAAGAATTTTTAAAAAACAAACATTCAGAAATAATTTACTTGGGTTTTAAAAAAAATCTCGGTTATTCCAAGATAGTAAACGAGGGGATTAAAAAAGCACACGGAGAATACGTTTTAATTTTAAATGCAGATATTATTGTTTTGGAAAACACAATTCTCGAGATGGTAAACTATCTAAACCAACACAAAGAAGTTGGTATCGTTGGTCCACAATTATTAGATTTTACGAACAATATTCAAGCATCATGTTTCAACAACCCCAACCCCAAATCAATTTTAGCCAGAAGAACATTTTTAGGCAAAACTAAGTGGGGAAAAGAAATTTTAAAAAAGTTTACCTTGGCTGACACGAAAACCGATTCAGCGCGAGAAGTTGACTGGGTTCAGGGCTCAGCAATGATGTTCAAAAAAAGTGCAGTCGATAAAGTGGGGCTATGGGATGAAAACTTTTTTATGTATTTCGAAGATGCCGACTGGTGCAGGAGATTTTGGAAAAACGATTTAAAGGTAGTTTACTTGACCAGCGCAAAAATGGTACACTATTATCATCGTAGTAGTAAAAAATTTGGTATAATTATCGATGTAATATTTAATAAATACACAAGAACGCACATTATTAGTGCATTAAAGTATTTTAAGAAATATGGTTTCTAGAAAAAAACAGATAAAAATCGTAGTTACCATTATTGTTATGGCGATATTGTTCGTCGGAGGTTTTTTTGTCGGAAAGCAATCCTCAAGCAATTTATCAACTTCCAGTCAGATATTTTTTAATCGAGAACTGGGCAAGCCAGAACCAATGGACTTTAGTCCGTTTTGGCAAGCATTGAAAGTACTAGAAGATAAATACGTTAATAGTGAAAAAATTAATTACCAAAATCTATTATATGGTGCAATCGAAGGAATGACCAATTCGCTTGGCGATGATTATACCGTATTTATGAAACCAGAAAAAACAGAATCATTTATGCAAAGCGTTGATGGTAAGGATAGTTTTGAGGGGGTGGGAATGGAACTTGGTTTAAAAGAAAAGATTTTGACGGTCGTAGCACCTATCGAGGGAACTCCGGCATTTAGGGCAGGGATTAAGGCTGGTGATAAAATCTTAAAAATTGATGACAAATCCACAGAAGGGATGCAGACCGAAGAGGCAGTAAGTTTAATTCGTGGCAAAAAGGGGACTACAGTTGTATTGTCAATTATTAGAAGCGGATTCCGAGAACCAAAAGAATTTTCTTTGGTTCGTGATAACATCGAGGTTCCGGTGATGCGATGGGAAATGCTTGCCAATGACATTGCCTACATTAAGATTTATCAATTTACTTCTAATCTTCCTGACAAATTTGAAAACGCGGTATCGGAGCTGTTAAAAAATAATGCTAAAAAAATTATTATTGATTTGAGAAATAATCCCGGCGGATATCTAGAAACTGCTGTCGATATTGTGAGCTGGTTTAATCCTAAGGGATCAATAGTTTTAAAAGAAGAATTCAAGAACGGAGAAGGAGATGAATATATAAGTCGCGGATATTCAACAATCGCTAATTTTCCGGTCGTGGTTTTAGTTAATCAGGGTTCGGCATCGGCGTCAGAAATTATGGCCGGCGCGCTTAGAGATATAAGAGGGGTTAAATTGGTAGGCAATACCACTTTTGGTAAGGGCTCGGTTCAAACAGTGGAAACATTTAAAGATGGATCATCCTTAAAGATAACAGTTGCCAAGTGGTTAACTCCTTCGGGTGTTTCGATTAATGAAGAGGGACTAGAGCCGGATTTCGAAATTGAATACACCGACGAAGACTATGCCGATGGCAAGGATCCACAGCTAGATAAAGCAATTGAGTTACTAGGTAAATAAAATTATTAAAATGAAAGTCATTTTATTAAAAGATATTCAGGGATTGGGGAAAAAAGGAGAAATTAAAAATGCCTCAGATGGGCATGTAAGAAATTTTCTTGTGCCAAAAAAATTAGTTAAGATTGCTACAGATAAGGCAATTAAAGAGTGGGAACAAGAAAAAGCTATGGAGGCGCAAAAAGCGGAACAAGAATTACAACACGTCGAAGAAGTTGTTTCACAGATAGACGGTTTAGAAATAGAGGTTCCAACCAAAATGGACGAATCGGGCAAACTCTATGGTTCAATCAATGATCAAAAAATAAGTCAATTATTTAAAGATAGAGGATTTGATATTAGAAAAAATCAAATTAAAATTCCCCAACCGATTAAAACGATTGGAGAATATCCAATAACAATTAGCTTTGATCACGGACTAGAAGCAGAAATCAAACTGATAATCGTTGACGAAGCCCTACTGAAGACTAAATCAGAAGAGAATTAAACAACATCAACGACCTTAAAAGTTTTTTTGTTGCCATCAAATCCAGTTTTAGAGGTTGTTCTAAACTTAACAGTTCCCGATTTTACAGCATACAAAGTATCGTCTTTGCCTTTTCGAACGTTCTTACCGGCAATAAATCTTGTGCCTCTTTGGCGAATTATAATACTACCAATTTGAGCTTTTTGCCCCTGGTATAATTTTACGCCTAGATATTTTGGTTGCGAGTCTCGTCCTAGTTTAGTCGATCCCGCGGATTTAGTTGTTGACATAGAATTTTATGTTATCACATTTAAAAGAATATTTCAAGCACAATAGCCATGACATGTTTATTGTCGTGGTTATTATTTTAATCGCCCTAATTTTCTTTGGTCTGGGCCGTCTATCTACGCCCTCTTTGTGCTTGCCTTAATTATTGTGTATTTTTTGTTTTCTTTTTTCGCTTCCGAAAGTTGATCTTGGATTGGTTGGGGGAGGGTTCTGATTATTTTCTCCAGTTTCTCAATATCATAACCACCAACCCTTAATTGTGTTAAACGTGTGATAAAACCAGAATCCCCAAATACTCTTTCAATTTTTTCTCGGTCTAAATAATTTTCAATGATATCTTTTAATTCATTGATTTTTTTATTGTTTTGAGTGTTGTTGTTTTTCAGGTCCAAAAACTGATTAATAACTTTTTTAATTTGTTCGTCATCAATGGTTGTTTCTTTATATAAATGCTTCCACATTGGGCAGATTTTTTTGTATCCACACCAATCACAAAGCACTGATGGCATTGGTTCAAATTCACTTTTTTCAATCTTCTTTAATTCTTGCCAAACATGTTTTTGCACCTCATTTAGCTGTTCTTTGGTTCGATGGGTGGAAATTGTCTCTTGGTGCTTTAAATAGTACAGAGTCAATTTAATGTTTTCAATGCCGTTTTCTATAAATTGCGGCCAGCGATTCATTATTCCTAGGCAATACAAAGACATTTGCATGCTTTTGTGAATATCTTCTTGAGAAGGTAATTTTTTTGTAGTTTTGTAGTCAATAATTTCAATTCCGGTTTTAGTTTTATCGATTCGATCGATGATCCCCGTTAAAAGACATTTTTCTTCTTTGTTTTCGGGATTTTCCAGTAAAACTTCAAATCTAGTTTCGGTGCCAAGTACAGAGAAATTATCTTTAATTTTTAAATAATTTTCGTAATAGTTTTTAAGGATTTTTATGGCTTCGGAAAAATAAATCATATCTTCGTCTCCCTGAAAAACCGTGCTATCCCAAATGGTTTTAAAATGGTTTAGCAACTCGTCCAAAGTAGGGGAGACGGGATTTTGTTTATGGAACCACTCTAATGCTTCGTGAAGTTTTCCACCAAAAACCGCCTCTTTTGTTTTAGGGGCCTTTATTTTATCGATAACTTGAAATTTATACTTAAGTGGACACTGTTTAAACGTGTCTAACGCAGAGTATGAAATTCTCAATGTTTTTCGTTCCATGTTATTTTTCTAAAAATTCGATTGCTTTTTTTGCGTCTTTATAGCCAAGATCAAAAGTATCGCTAAGATGTTTTTGGTTTGTGTCTAATAAAAAGGTTATAGGGATTTTTTTGGACGGCGTTAAAAGCATGATATTTTTATGTCTTAATGCTTCTTTTTTGACGAATTCAATTTTTTTAAAATAATCACGCATCAAATTTTCAATATTTTTGGGCAATGCGCGCGAAGCTTGTTCGAATAAAAATTTTACCACACTTCTTTCCTGATATTTATTTTCTTTATTGTGAACAATTAAAATTTTGTCAAATTTTTTAATAAAACTTGTTTTAAATGGCAATGGTTCGGCGAGTCCACCATCAAGGTATTTTATGCCATTTATTTTGACCATTGGATATAGTGGAAAAATTGCGGAGGAGGCATTCATTGCTTTAAACAAATTTTTTTCTGTAGGTTTTATATATTTAGCTTTTCCGGTTTTGAAATCGGTTAAAACATATTGTAAATCAACTTTTGAATTAGCTATCTCTCTCGGTTTCGGCTTACAGGTTTTTTTTATGGCAACGGTTAAATAGTCTAAATCTAAAACATGTCCTTTTTGATAAACATTTTTGAAATCAACTAATTTGTCAGAATCAATATATTGCTTCCAAAGTTTTTCTAGTCCGTCTGTGGAATTAGAAATAAAAGCGGTTGAATTATAAGCACCCGCAGAAGAACCGATAATTTTATCGAAATAATTGGGTCCAAATTTTTTACAAAGTCGATGTAAAACCCCAGCACTATAGGCACCTCGTAATCCGCCCGAACCAACAATTAATAATTTTTTTTGTTTTTTTAAATTTTTTCTCATAGAGCCAAGAATAAAATGTTTAATAATATAATTATTATGTCTACTAATAAGTAAATACGATTTGTTTTGTGTGGTTGTCTTTGGGTGTGCCAAAGACCAATTTTAGAATTTCTGAATTTTTTTATTAAAACCAAGGAAGTGTCTACAATCAACCCTCCAACTGCTCCTAATATAGTGCCGAAAGAATATTGGTAATAACAAAGCAAAATTAATATTATGGTTGATATTGTCGCGTCTAAAAATATTATTCTGTCTTGACTTTTTTTGTTATTTGGCCAATAATGAGGAACTTTATCAAATATAAAATGCAATAAAATCCCCGTCAAAAAAGCGATTATTGGGTTTCCGATAATCTTACCAGCGCTTGCGCCAATTAAGGTGTGATTTATGCTTAACATGTTCTAATTATAAATCATTTTTAAATTATAAAAAAGCAGGGGAGAGGAGGTCTCTCGCCCTGCGGGGGTACTCAAATATTCCTTACGACGAGAATGATGGTGTCCGTGAACAGCAAGAACTCCGTACAGCCCATCAGAAAAAGTGCACCAGAGATGGCCCTTGTTTTATCGGGCGCGGTGAGTGGGTTAGTGTTTAGCGCTCTGGCACTAGAGACCATAAACACAACAAACCAAATCCACCAATACCTAAGGATAAATTCCCAAAACATATTATCCTCCTTGAATTAAAAGATAAATTTATCTTAACGCGCCTAATTGTTTGCGTCAAGGAGAATAAAAAAGCAGGGGAAAGGAAAACCTCTACCCTGCGGGAAGATTCAGAATCTGCGTTGTTTATTATTTTATTCCTTTAGTTTTTTTCCACTATGAAATTGGCGGTGGATGTCGCGGAGGTGTTTGTTGGTGACGTGAGTGTAGATTTGAGTTGTGGCGACGCTTTGATGACCAAGAATCTCTTGAACTGTTCTTAGATCTGCTCCTTGGTTTAGTAAATCGGTCGCTAATGTATGACGTAAAACGTGTGGAGTAACTTTTATTGGCAATCCCGCAAGATGCGAATATTTTTCTACCATTCTTTCAATCGAACGCACAGTAAGTCGAGAAGGGGAGAGATCGCTCTCTTTCTTGGGTCGATAATTAATAAATAGTGCTTTGTCGTCATCATTTCTTGTATCTAAATAATGTTTTAACCACCGCACAGCTCTTTCGGAAAAATAAACCGTTCTAACATGTCCGCCTTTTCCCGTGATGCTTAATTCCACATCTTTGGTGTCAGGTTTTATTTTAAATTGATTTCTATTTAAAGCAACTAACTCGGCAATACGCAATCCAGTAGAGAAGAGGATTTCCAAAATTGCTCGATCTCGCATCCCGATATTGTGCGACGTATCGGGGGTTAGCAACAATTTCTCAACTTGGTCTAATGTTAAGAACTTTACAGTTTGTTCGCTTTTTTCTCGTTTGGCTAATTTAATTTTATCAACTGGTAATGATTGAATGTCTCGATCAGTAAAAAAAGTTAATAAATTTCTTAAGGCAATTAAGTAATAATTTTGTGTCTTCTTGGTTAGAGTTTTAGGAGAAGTGTCTGAAATAGGTGAGCGGGCCAAAAAGATTCGATACTGCCAGATATGTTCGGACGTCAGTTCGTGGGGCTTTAAATCTTCATTTTTGGTTGTTTTTAACCAATTGGTAAACTTGTGTAAGTACCGGGCGTAGTTTTCTTGAGTTTTTGATGCCGCACCACGTTCAATTTCTAAATACTCAAGAAAATCAGATATATGTTTTATTATGGGAATATTAGATGTCTTCATAATCTTTAAAAAATAGTTATAGGGGAGAAGTGCTCGGATAAAACCCCCTCTATATAGTCGCTTAACTATGATTGTGCGTCGTTATACTTATATATAACAATGCCCTTTGGCACTCTCTCCTCTTCTATGATTATATAATATCTTTAATTAAAATTATTGTAAATATTTTTGTGGATCTAGGTGTGCACCAATTGGCACTGTACCATACCATGTTTTTTGTATTTGAACTGACTCGGACGTGTAAACCCCAAAATGCACGTGTGCCCCGGTCGAATATCCCGTGCTCCCCTCATATCCAATAATATCGCCTCTTTTAACCTCGTCTCCGGCCTTAAAGCTGCCATATCCGGACATGTGGCCATATAAAGTGGTTAGTTTGTTGTCATGTTCTACCATTATCCATTTGCCGTAAGCATACTTGCCACAGTTCCCTATCGCCAAAATTTTTCCATCACGAGCCGACTTGATTGGCGTTCCATACTTGGTAGATATATCTATGCCATTATGGAACCCGCTTTTATACATTCTCTTGCTAAAGGCGGTATAACCATATCCTTGAGTTAAAACCCCTTCCATGGGCCAACTAAGGGCCCCAGGACGTGCTTCTACAGAGTTTGGATCAATGGTGGCCTGTATTTTGTCTTCTAGGTCGAAAATCTGTTGCTCTACCTCTTGTTGTTTTCGAAGGGTGTCATTTAGTAGTGTTTGATATTGCTTTTCTTGTCCTTTGGTTTGAGTCAAAAGATAATTCTTTTCTTGTTTCTCGCTGTCAATGATTGACTTTTGGTTAGAAAGTTGATTTCTTAATGATGCTAATTGATTTTTTTGAATCTCGGCACTAGTTTTTTGTGTTTCCATCTCTCTTTTAATATTTTGAAGGTTGGTGATATTATTCTGGATGCTTTTTTGGATTGATTCCATGTAATGTATTTGGTTTACAAAATCAGAAAGATTGTCCTGAGTTAAAACAATTTCCATTAACGATTCCTTATCGTATTCGGCCATGACCTGCAGCAAATCAGAAATTTCTTTTCTTTTCTTATCAATTTCATCTTGTTTAAGGTCAATGTCTAATGCTAAGGATTCAATTCTTAATGATGTTGCAGAAATTTTACTAGTGGTTACCGAAATATCCCCTTGAAGCGCTTTAATTCTACTGGCAATAATTGCTAACTGATTATTAAGCGTGTTTTTTTGCGACTGCGTACTTGTTAATTCTTTTTGATATTCGGCTGCTTGTGCTTCAAGTTGTTTAATTTCTGCCTCTTTTTGATTGATTTGGGCCTGTAAATCGTCAACAAGGCTAGCCGAAGATGGGCTTGGTAATAACCAGCAACCAAGAAATAAGATACAAATTATAAGTATTGTTTTTCTCATTTAAGTAATTCGATTGCCTTTTGAATACGTTTTAATGTCTCGGACTTCCCTAGGATTTCAGCGATTTCAAATGGACCTGGCGATTTTTCTTTTCCGCTTAATGCAGCACGCAACGGCCACAACAGTTGTCCGCGATCTATTTTCCCGTCAGAATTTATAAATTTTTCTGCTTCCGGCAAAAGGATTTGTTTTAACTTTTCGGCTTCAAAATCATCATCTTTAACGTCGCACAATATTGTATATGCTTTATTCAACGAATCTAGTGTTTTTTGCTTAGGTGCGTCTTTCCCTCCGGGCTTTTGGCCCTGTAGGGCTGGAGGCCATGTTAGCATGTTTGAATTATACTCTGATTCCTCGAAAAAGAAAGCACTCGACTCCCCTATGTCAGATAGCTTGGTCATTCTTTCTTGTTCGAGTTTAATTATTTTTTCAATCGTTTTTTTATCTAAATTAGAATCCTTCGGTAAATACGGTAAACATAATTCAGTTAATTCTTTTATGGGCATTTGTTTGATGTATTGGCCATTAATCCAATCCAATTTATCGGTGTTGAATATTGCCGGATTTCTGTGAACCTTATCCCAATCAAACATTTCAATTAATTCTTTCAAACTTAAAATTTCTTTTTCTCCATCTTTGACACTAAGAATTATAAGTCCAATAAAATTAATCAATGCTTCGGGTAAATATCCTTTTTCAATAAAATCCTCTACTGCCACATCTCCTTTCCTTTTACTAAGCTTTCCGCCGTCTTTACTAAGCATTAGCGAAGGATGAACAAAGACTGGTGGCTCCCAGTTAAAATATTTATACAATAAAATATGTTTTGGCGCAGAAGGAAGCCACTCCTCTCCCCTAATCACGTGAGAAATTTCCATTAAATGATCGTCAACGGTGCTAGCGAAATGATAGGTTGGAAATCCGTCTGATTTAATTAAAACCTGGTCATCGATTAAATCGGATTTAAATTCAATTTCACCGTGAAGTAAATCTTTAAATTTTATCGTCTCCCCTTCCGGAACCATCATTCTAATGGTGTATGGCGTATTGTTCTTTAAATTTTCATCAATTATTTGTTGGTCTAAATAGCGACAATGTTTGTCATACATTGGTGCTTGTTTTTTGGCGATCTGTTCTTCGCGCATTTCACCTAATCTTTTTTCGGTACAAAAACAATAATATGCTTTTTTCTCTTTGAGTAATTGATCGGCATATTTTTTATAGATATCTAATCTTTGAGATTGGAAAAACGGACCCTCGTCAAATTTGATGCCAAACAAATTGAGTGTTTTGAGTAAAGATTCAATTGCTCCCTCAACAAACCTTTCTTGATCTGTATCTTCGATGCGTAAAATAAAAACACCCTTTTCTTTTCGAGCAAAAAGGTAATTTAAAAGCACCATTCGCAAGCTGCCAATATGCAAAAAGCCCGTCGGCGATGGCGCAAACCGTACCCTAATTTTATTCTTCTTGGGCATATTCACATTATAGCAAAATAAAAAGGTCAAGGGAATAAAAAAAGAGGAGCTTTCGGGCGTGCTCCCCTTTAACGATTGATTGACTTGCCCCTTATTTGGCGAATTTTAGGATTTCGTCACGGATTAGTTCGGGGGTTTGGGGATTGTAAAATTGTTTAGCCTTTTGGGACATTTCAGATAATTTTTGAGGATTAGATAACAAATTAGAGATTTGTTCCAACAACATATTTGGCGTTAGGTTTTCTTGTTCTAAAATAATTGCTCCACTGACTGCGCTAAACTCATAAGCATTCTCTCGTTGATGATTTTGTGCTGAATTTGGCAACGGGATCAGAATTGATGGCTTCCCCAGTGCAGCGATTTCAAAAATTCCTCCTGCCCCTGCGCGATTCACGATTAAATCAGCTAAAGCATAGGCATGTTTCTCTTGTTCTGTGTTTAAAAACGGATATAAATGATATTCTGGCGATTGAATTGCTTCTTTTTCTAATGTTTTGTAATTATTTGTGCCGCAGGCATGAATTATTTCTGCCACCTCAATTAATTTTGGTAAATTATTAACCACTGTTTCATTTATTTTCTGTGCCCCTTGTGATCCACCAAGAATTAAAACGATTGGTTTGTTTGAAGAAATTTTAAACACTGCCTTTCCAGTATTTTTATCGCCAGTTAACAAGTCTTTTCTAATGGGATTGCCGATAACAATAATTTTTTCCTGTTCTTTGGGCTTAAAATACTTTTTACTTGTCTCAAAAGATAAAATAATTTTTTTGGCGAATTTAGCTGATTTTTTAGTTACTAGCCCGGGTATAGCATCTGAGTCGTGGATGATAACGGGAATACGATATAAACGCGCAGCAATCAATACAGGACAACTTCCGTATCCACCCTTAGAAAACACTACGTCAGGAATCCATATAAACAAATTAAAAAGTGATTGAATAATTCCAATAAAAGATTTAAATATTTCTATAATTATCATGGGACTAAAATATCTATGTAATTTTCCGGCCATGATAAATTTTGCTTTGATGTTGCCCAAGTTTTCTTTTGCAAAGCCGTCTGGCCCGAGATATCTAGCCTCACAATCAGCGGTAAGTGCTTCCTTGATTGCGATTATGGGAAAAACATGCCCCCCCGTTCCGCCTCCCGTAAATAAAATTCTCATAAATTTTTAGGTTAATTAGAAATTAGAATAATTAGATTAATTTTGATGCTTAGATATGTTAACTAATATTCCCGCTCCGACCATGGTGATGATCAGTGCTGAACTACCATAGCTTACAAATGGCAAAGGGATTCCCGTTAAAGGAATAATCCCAGAAATGGCACTGATGTTTATCAATGTTTGAAAGCCAATCCAACTAGCGATCCCGCAGGCTAACAATTTGCCAAATCCATCATTAACTTTGTGACCGATCTTTAATCCCTTAAAAACAAACATTAAAATTAAAATCAAGAAGATTACACAACCCACAAAACCGATTTCTTCGGCCATGATTGCAAAAACGGAATCGTTCATTGGCTCAGGAAGATAATTGTACTTTTGGATGCTGTGTCCTGGTCCCCTGCCAAACAATCCTCCAGACCCGATAGCTAGAAGTGCTTGATTAATTTGATAACTGATTCCCTGGGGATCGGTAGAAGGATTAAGAAAAGTCATGAGACGTTCCATGCGATGTGGAAAAAATTTAATCAAAGCGAATAGCCCAGCAAGATAAACCAGAATTACTATTACAATTTGTGGTATTTTTGCCCCGCCAAGGAAATACAACACAAATCCCACAATTACAATTAGTCCCAAAGTTCCGGCATCATTCTGTAGCGCAATCAATCCTCCAACTACGGCGGTAATTGCTAGAAATGGAACCAAAGTATTGGTTGTCCCGGACTGAACCTCTTTTTTGCTAAAAAATGTGGCCAGGTAAATTATTAAAGCTAATTTTAAAAATTCAGATGGCTGGAAATTAATTGGACCTAAAATTAACCATCTTTGAGCTCCTCCGTGCTTCATGCCGAGTTGAGGTACAAACACAAGAACACAAAGAATTAGAGCCAAGAAAAAAATCAATAAAGACAATTTCTTGTAAATCTTATAATCTATTTTTTGAACAATAAAAAATAAAATTAACCCCCCGACCCCGCCATAAATTAATTGATGAACAAAATAGTGATATGGATTATTAGTTTGTTCCTGAGAAACAACAAGCGACGCACTAAGAAGCATTCCCAATCCAATCAACAACAAAAATAAAACAACGATTATTAACCATTTGTCTGGTTTTTTTCCTCTCATGATCTTTTTAAAATCTTTCCCAATCTTTTATTTGTATAATAACCATTTTCTACGGCAATTTCCCCATTGACCAATACGTATTCGATACCCTTGGGATATTGATACGGGTTTTGAAAAGTCGACTTATCAATTATAGAAGCAGGATCGATAATTACTAGATCGGCCCAATAATCTTCTTTAATCAATCCACGATCTTTAAGCCCAAGCTTGGTAGCCGGACCATGAGTTATTTTGTAAATTGCCTCTTCCCAACTTACTAAGTGTTCTTGTTCAACGTATTTTCCCAAGAATCTCGGAAAGGTTCCGAAGCACCTAGGATGTACCAGATCATTTTTTTTATGATAATAATCAAGATTATAACCAACTCCATCAGAGGCGATAAATCCCAAAGAATCAGAAATACCTAACCTTATATTTTCTTCATTTAGAGTATCAACAAAAACTGTGATTCTTGCTTCGGAGATTAAAAGCATGTTTATAATTGCTTCTTCAATGCTTACGTTTTCGGCTCGGGCAATTTCGGCTATATTTTTACCAATAAACGATTTACTAATTGGCGAAACGGCCACAGTAATTTTGTCGTATTCGTAGGATCTTTTTTCTTGCATTTCTCTAATAATTTTTTCTCTAATCGAAGGATCTTTCAATCTTTTTAAAAGCTGTGTTTTCCCTCCTTCAGCAGCCCAATCTGGAAGAAGAATATATAGCACAGATCCGGTTATGGTATAAGGATAAATATCAAAATTAATATTGGTTTTATTAGATTTTTTAATCATCTCTAATGCTTTTTTCATGTTTGGCCAATGATTTGTTCCCATTGCCTTAAGATGAGATATTTCCGTGTTTACACCGGTTTTTTTTGCTACCTCAATCGTCTCTTCGATTGCAGGAATTAATTCTTCGGCTTCACCTCTAACATGTGTGGTATAAAGACCATTAAAGCTTTTAACTACTTTGGCTAACTCGATTATTTCTTTGGTTGTAGCAATTTTGGCATGACTATAAGCTAATCCCGTAGAGAGTCCAAATGCGCCTTGTTTCATTGCAGTTTTCAACATATCAACCATTATTTTTAATTCTTTCGGTTTTAATTCTCTAAACTCGTCTCTTAAAAGTCCCCTTCTTAAGGTTGAATGGCCGACTAGGCTTGCAAAGTTTACGCCAATTTTTAATTTTTCTAAAGAAGTTAAAAATTCCTTATAAGTTAACCAATTTAAATTTATTTCGTTAGTATTGGACCACTTTTGAATAGCCTTTAACCCCTCCTGAGAAACCAGCGGAGCCAAAGAAGAACCACAATTTCCCCCTAGAATTGTGGTTATGCCTTGGCGTAATAGACTTTCTTGACTAGGGATTGTGAATAAAGTTAAATAAGTATCAGAATGATTGTTTAGGTCTATAAAGCCGGGAGTTAGATACATATTTTCAGCATGAATAACTCTTTTGCCTTTTTTGGCATCGATATTTCTTTTGATTCTGTCGATTCGACCATTGTAAATTCCTACATCGGCCTTGTATTTGGCGTTTTTGCTTCCGTCGACAATGATTGCGTCTTTAATCAAAATATCATACATATGATTTACAAATTCAAATTTAAAATTTTGAATTTCAAATTTTGAATTCGTTAAAATAAGTTTGAATCAATAAAAAACAAAATAAGTCCAATAACTGTAGTTACTCCAGCAATAATCCAAAATCTCATTGTAACCTTAGTCTCTGGCCACCCCTTGGCTTCAAAGTGGTGATGAATTGGTGCTGATAAGAATATTTTTTTGTGACGGATTTTCTTAGATAATACTTGAATAATTACAGACAAAGATTCGATCAATAAAATAAATCCAATTAATGGTAAAAAAAACAAAGTATTTGTGAGCATAGCAATTACTCCTAGGGTTATGCCCAGGGCCATAACTCCCGTATCTCCCATAAAAAATCGTGCCGGATGAATATTAAACCAAAGAAACGCTAATAGCGCCCCCACAACCGCTCCACATAATGTAGCCAGCTCTATTTTGCCTTGGCTGAAGCAAATTACTCCATAAGCAGAAAACGCTGCCAACAACACGCCACCCGATAATCCATCTAGTCCGTCGGTTTCATTAGCGGAAAACGCCGATGCTACGATTGCAAAAATAAAAATTGGAATATACCACAAACCAATGTTAAAATCTCCAATGAATGGCACATGAAGCAAGTCCCAATCAAGCTTAAAATAAAACCAATAAGCAGCAATGCAAGCAATGGCAGTATAGATGATAATTCTTTCTCGCATTCTCAATCCTTTGCCGGTTTTGCCCATTCTGTTTATGCCCATGAAATCATCAATTAACCCAATTAAAGCGGCAAACAACATGACACCTAGCGGTAATAAGGTTTGTTTTCTGGTTAAAAAATTATAGTCAGAAAAGATTGTGTCTGGTCCGAATATTTTGGTTAAAATTAGAACCAACACAGCAATAACAATAACCGTTACCCAAATTAAAATTCCTCCCATGGTTGGAGTTCCTTCTTTCTTTTTGTGTAGAGCTGTAAAAACCGGAGTGGTTCCTTCGTCCCTGATCCCCTTGCCCATTTTATATTTATACAAAAAATGGGTTAAAATCGGTGTCGAAAATAATGCCACAACAAAAGAAATCGCAGCAATGGTTAAAATTTTTATTACAGGAAATATATTTATTGCCATATCCATGCGGTTTGTGTCCAATCAATGAGTTTTTCGGTATCAATTTCTCGTTGAGTTGAACCCAAAACTACTGTAATTAAATAATTATCATTATAAATTTTTGAAATTGTCATTAAACATCCTCCTGCTTCATTGGTATAACCAGTTTTACCACCGATTAATTGAGGAATTTTTCCTAAAAGTTTGTTAGTGCTGGTGATTTTATGAATTACACTTTTATCAATAGAGTAAATGGTTGTTTCGGGGGTCTTTAAAATCTCCGCAAGCAAAGGAGATTTAAATGCGTATTCGGCCAAGATAGCAATTTCTGCAACAGTTGACTGATTATACGAATCAAGTCCAACTGGCTCTACAAAACTCGTGTTTTTCAGTCCCAACTCTTTTGCTTTGTCATTCATTTTTAAAATAAACTCATCATAGGTCATTTGTGGATTATCTTTTGCCAAAGACATTGCGGCATCGTTTGACGATTCGACAAGCATAATATATAACAGATCTTTTACTTTTAGTTTTTCATCGTTAATCAGTCCTCCGTTTGTGCCATCGGTTTCAATTGCGTCTTTCGATATAATAATAACGGTTTCCGGATCGTAATTTTCAATTGCGACGATTGCGGTCATTAGTTTCGTCAGACTAGCGATTGGTAAAACCTGATCGATGTTTTTTTGTAACAGAGTATTATCTTTCCGGTCGTTTCGGAAATTTAAAACTATTGCTGATTTTGCAAAAATTTCTGGTTCTTCTATGGACCAGTTTCTGATCGGGAAAAATTTATTATCAATATCATTTGAATTTGGTAGTTTAGATATTGTTTTGTCTCCCTGAGATTGATTGATGTTTGCTTGAATTGGTTTTTCATTATCATTAATTAATAACAAAACCCAGGCAATGCCAATTAATAACAAAACTATCAATATTTGCAGGAAATATTTCTTTACCATTTGTTTGTATTATAGCACAAAAAAATAATCCACAGTAATCAACTGTGGATTATTTAACGTCTAAGATTATTTTTTTACTTTTTTGTCTGGAACTTTTATTTTTAATTCTTTAAGTTGGGCGTCGTCGATTCTGCCGGGTGCGTTCATCATTAAATCGCGACCATCTCCGGCTTTTGGAAACGCCATAACTTCTCGAATATTGGCTTCGTTAGCCAACAACATGATTAAGCGATCAATTCCCCAAGCAATTCCGCCGTGTGACGGAGCACCAAAGGACAATGCTTCTAACATGTGTCCAAAATTATTGATGATTCTTTGCTCTTCAAATCCCATAATCTCAAAAACCGCTTTTAGGGCTTGTGGTTGATGATTTCTAATGCTTCCTCCGCCTAATTCATAACCATTTAAAGCGATATCGTATTGGGTGGTTAAAATTTCTCCGATTTTTTCTTTATTTAATAACCATTCCATATGTGCAGGAATTGGACCAGAAAATGGATTATGGGTAAATGTCCACGAACCATTGTCCTCTTTTTCAAAAAATGGAAAATCAATAATCCAGCAAAATGCTAAAAGATTTTTGTTGTCCTTGTCTTTTCTTAAATCTGGTTTATCGGTGCCATATTTTTCCATTGCCTCTTTGCAACTGATTCTTGGAAATGGAATTTCTTGGATTTCCTTTTCTGGGCAAACATTTTTAATCATATTAATTATCAATTCTTCGTTTACGGCCATAACATCTTCGCGTTCAACAAAACTCATTTCTAAATCAAGCTGTGTAAATTCGGGTTGTCTGTCCCCTCTGGCATTTTCATCTCTAAAGCATCTGGCAATTTGAAAATACTTTTCAACTCCACCCACCATTAACAACTGTTTGTATTGTTGTGGTGATTGTGGAAGGGCATAAAACGTTCCTTCTTGCAGTCTTGATGGTACAACATAATCACGCGCTCCTTCGGGAGTGGATTTGGTCAATATTGGTGTCTCAATTTCTAAAAATTGTTTATCCGATAAGAAATTGCGAATATATTGTATGATTTGATGTCTCAAGATTAAATTATTCTTAATTCTTTCTCTGCGGATATCAAGATATCTGTATTTTAAGCGAGATTCTTCATTAATTTCGTAGCCGTCGGTATCAATGGCAAATGGAGTTGTTTCGGCTTTATTGATAATTTCTAATTTTTCGGCTTGCATTTCAACTGTTCCGGTAGGAACATTTTTATTAATCATTTTTTCTGGTCTCTTGTTGATTGTTCCTTCGATTGAAATCACCCATTCAGTTCTTACATCTTTGACTATTTCGGCGTCGGTAAAAACAACCTGTAATATTCCAGATCGATCGCGTAAATCAATAAAAACAATTTTGCCATGATTTCTGCGGTTATGCACCCATCCCGAAATCTTAACCTTCTCCCCCGCCTTATTAATTGTTTCAATAATATTAGTTCTTTCCATATGTTTTTATATTATCATAAATTGTTAAAAAGTAAAATAAAAACCCCTCGACTATGCTCGGGGTAAAAAGCGGGGTCTACAACCGCCTTGTGATGGTTTTGGGCGATGAAGCCCGATGCAGCAGACAACTGAAAGGAGTTGTAAATGTTTTTGGCAACGCCGTCCTATGTTGCAAAAACACTTACATTGTTGCGAGAAGGAGGTACTCGCGAAAAAGAGCTAAGTTAATCCCGAGAAGGACTACTCCTCTTTGGCGTTGGTTGTAGACCCTGTTGTTAATTCAATACTATCAAATACAATAAAGATGTCAATAGAAAAACCCCGCATCTGCGGGGTTTTGTCTTATTCAATATCTAGAATTTTATAACGAATTTTGCCGCCGGGGGTAAGGACAATTACTTCCTCCCCTTTCTTTTTACCAAAAAATGCCCTGCCCAACGGCGATTCATTGGAAATCATGCCCTTGGTTGGATCGGCTTCTTCTGATCCAACTAAAACGAATTCTTTTTTAGAGTCACTATTTTTAACGGTAATCTTGCAACCCACATCAACATAATCACATTTATGTTTTTTGTCGACGAGTTTAGCTTCACCTAAAAATTGTTCCAACTCTTTTATTTTACCTTCATTAAATGCTTGTGCTTCCTTGGCTTCGGTATATTCGGCACTTTCTGAAATATCGCCTCTTTCCTGGGCTTCTTTAATTTGTTCCGATATGCTTTTTCGATTTTCCTTTAACTGCGTTAGTGTTTCGCGAAGTTCTTTATATTTTTCTGGGCTAATGTATTTCATTTTTTAAAAAACTACAATGCCGTTACAACGGCATGTAAGATAATTATTTTTTTATTAATATTTAATATTAGCGTAAATAAAATGAATGTCAATACCTATCGCGTAAAGTACGCCCTAAACGCTTCTTTGGCAACCGCTGCCGATACTCCTCCAACCTCTGCGCCGTTTTCAATTAATACCGTAATAACTATTTCTGGATTTTCGTATGGAGCAAACCCCGTAAACCAGGCGTGTGCGTAGGCCTTTCCTTTGTAGGTTTCAGCGGTTCCGGTTTTGCCGGCAACATGAATCGGGAGATCATTCAGTGATTTTGCCGACCCAGAAATAATTGTTTCTCTCATTCCTTGTTTTACGACGTCAAAATGTTTTTGTTCCGCAGGGATTTCTCTGATTAATTCGGGCTCAGAGTCTAAAATTAATTGTGGTTTGAATAGTTTTCCGTTATTGGCCACAGCAGCAATCGCCGATGTTAATTGCAATGGACTAATGGTTATATCCCCCTGCCCAATTGATGTGTTGTAAGTATCGCCAATATACCACTGCTCATTCTTGGTTTGTTGCTTCCAGTTTTCATCTGGCACAAGTCCGATTTTTTCTCCCGGTAAATCAATATTCGTTTTTTCTCCCCAGCCGAACAGTTGTAAATATTGTTTTATTTTTTCAATGCCCAACCCTGATTGATTGCCATATCCTCCACCGATGCTATAAAAATAAACATCACAAGATTCGGCAATGGCCTTAATCAAATTTACTGTGCCATGTGTGTCCCAATCCTTAAATGTCCAATAAACACCACCCGAACTATTGTAAAGATTAATGTACCCTGGACAATTTAACGTTTTTTCGGGAGTGATTATTTTCTCTTGAAGTGCAGCAATTGCTAGCATTGGTTTAATTGTTGAACCAGATGGATATCCTCCAGAAATAGCGCGGTTGATCAATGGGAAATCTTTGTTTTGAAATAATTTATTAATATAGTTTGAGTCCCCTTTGATAAATTCATTGTTATCAAAACTAGGAAAATTGACCATCGCTAGAATCTTTCCATTTCTTGGATCCATGGCTACGGCCGAAGCGCGTGATGTAGATAAAGTACTCAACTTTTCTTTAAGAGAGTTATAAAGAACCGTTTGCAGTTCTGCATCAATAGACAAGATTAAATCTTTTCCGGAAATGGAATTTTTGGTTGCGAGAATCTTTTGGGTTTTGCCTAAATTATCAATTTCTGTTAATTCTTCGCCATGAGTTCCTTTAATTATGTTTTCGTAAATTTGTTCCAGACCAGTTCTACCGATATAATCATCTAACAAATAATTGTTATTTTTAACCTCTTCGGGGGTAACTTTTCCTAAATAGCCTAAAACATGCGCAAACATTGAACCATTTTCATATTGTCTTCGATTGTTTTTCTGTATTTTTATTTCCGGGACACCAGAGAATTCTGATTCCAGAATAATCGCTTGGTCCTTGTTAATGTCTTCAATAAGGATAATGGGATAGGTGTAATCGGCATTTTTTAATATCTTTTCGCTGATAATTTCTCTGGATATCAACAAAATTTCTGATATTTTATTAATAATTTGTTCTGAATTAGGATTTTTTTTAAAATCGATAGGCACAATTGTTAGATCTAATTTTGGCACATTGATTGCTAAAGGAGTCCCGTTGCGATCATAAATTATTCCCCTTAAGGATTCAATGGGATAAGAACGAATTCGATTGTCTTCGGCTAGACCCCTCCAATAATTTCCTTTTATAATTTGTAATAAAAAAGCCTTGAAAAACAACACAACCAAAACAACGGCCACAAATAAAAAAAATAACCTTAACATATTTTCCTTGATTGGTTTTTCGAGCTTTTCTTTTTCACTTTCGGGAGATTCTTTTAATCGTTTTGAGTCCATTAAAATTTCTTCTGTGTCGATATCCTGAAATTTGTGTTTAATTTTGTATTTATTTGATTTTATCCACATATTTGATCTTGCTTGTGTACCATTTAATTAAATAAAACATGGGTAAGACAAAAATTAGTCCATATATCGTTTCCATTATAAATTCCAACCAATAAAAACTAAATCCTAAATGAAATAATTTTGAAAATACGATTAATAGAATCTCGTTAAAAATTAAAGAAATAACAAAAATCAAAATTAATGATAATTTGTTTTCTTTTTTAAAATATCTTCGATTTAAAAGCTCAACAACAACACAACTCAACAACAAAATAACGATTGATATTCCGATAATATTGTTTAGAGAATAAAAATCAAAAAACAATCCCACACCAATAATCCAGCCTAAGTTTTGTTTCCATCCTCTTAAAATCGTTAATGCAATCAACGCCAAAAAAATTAAATTAGGATAGGTGTTGAGAATTTTAAAATTTGGCAAAATGCCAATTTGTAAAAACAATAACAGAATAATAAATAATAAAACGATAAAATATCTCACGAATTTCTAACTAACCTAATTATTCTAATCAAATCCCAATTGCCAATTCCCATTTAGACTAATTAGAAATTAGGTCAATTTGTCATTTAATGATTATTACGTTTTCTAATTTAGAAAAATCAATCATTGGAGAGATTATAACCTTTTGGAAAATCTGATTATCTGACGGATCAATACTTTTAATTGTACCAATAATAATGCCCCTGGAATATAAATTGTCCATGCCGGAAGTAATCACTTTTTCATTTAATTCGACTTCTTCTGTGTTGGGAATAAAATCCATAAACAATCCTCCTTTCTCACTTCTCTTTACCAGCCCCTCGGCCCGGCTATTTTCGAGTATTGCTGAAATGGTAGAATCTTTATGAGAAACAAGCATTACCTTAGAAAAACCCTCTGAAACCTCAAAAATTCTGCCTATAAGCGCTTTTTCTGGCGAAACAACCACCATCCCCTCTCCAACCTTGTTATTGCTTCCCTTGTCGATTAAAATCCAATCCCGAGTACCTTGAATGTCTTTGCCGACAATCGTGGCTACTTCTTCAATTGAATATTCCGTTTTATCGATTTCGAGTGTTTGTCTTAAAAAATCATTTTCTCTTCTGACTTCTTTGAGTTGAGCGATTTCGGTCTCCAGTGTTAAGTTTTTTTGTCGGAGTTCAATGTTTTCTTTGTTTAAATTGCCAATAGAAATTAACATTTGGAAAAAATTAGCAATTCCCCTACCAATATTTGAAAATAATTTTGTGATTGGTGAAAATATTTTATAAACAAAATTCCCAAGTCCTTTATTGAGACCGGGGATTAAGTTTATGATAACCAAAACGATGATTAGAATGAAAAGTATTAAAAATATCTTTTTCATTTTATTTGGGAACCTCGCCGTAATCACTTGCCACTAAGACATCTCTTAATTTATCTAATTCTTCCAAGATGATGCCGGCACCGCGTGCAACTGCAGTTAATGGATCATCAATAATTTTAACCGGCATTTTTGTTTCTTCGTGAATAAGCTTGTCTAATCCCCGAAGCAAGCTTCCTCCACCGGCCAAAACAATGCCTCGATTCATTAAATCAGAAATTAATTCTGGCGGAGTTTGTTCAATGGTTTCTTTGATAGCAGTTACAATTGCTTCGTTTGATGCATACAGGGCCTCACGAATCTGATCGCTATTAACAACGACTTCTTTAGGTAGGCCAGTAGATAAGTCGCGTCCTCTTACCGGAGCCTCTAGAATTTCATCTAACTCGTAAGCTGAACCGATGGTAATTTTAAGGTCTTCGGCAGTTTTTTCTCCCAAAACAATCTTTAGTTCGTCGTGAGCATAATTAATAATGTCTTGATTTAGTTTGTCGCCGGCAATTTTTAATGTTTGGCTAGCAACAATTCCGCCTAAAGAAATGACAGCAATGTCAGTGGTGCCGCCGCCAATATCAACAATCATATTTCCCACTGCCTCCTGGACCGGTAATCTTGCACCAATCGCCGCTGCCATCGCCTCTTCAACCAAGTATACCTCTCTCGCTCCGGCACTAAGCGCAGCATCTTTAACTGCCTTTTTTTCAACTTCGGTGATTCCTGATGGAATACCAATAATAATTCTTGGTCGAGGAAATAAGCTAAAGCTATCTTTATGAATTTTGTGAATAAAATAACGAAGCATTTGCTCGGTTACTTCAAAATCAGAAATCACTCCCTCGCGCAATGGTCGGGTTGCAGAAATGTGTGCGGGGGTTCTGCCAACCATTCTCTTGGCCTCAACACCAATAGCTAAAACTTGTCCGGTTTTTTGATTCACAGCAACAACTGATGGTTCATTAATTACAATCCCCTTGCCCTTAACATAAACAAGGGTTGTAGCAGTACCCAAATCAATCCCTACGTCCTTGGAAAATTTTCCCAGTATTTTATTAAACATGTTTTAAGACCTCCTTGATTTTAACTAATTTTATTTCTTTTTCGTTTCTTTTTTTAATTTCCACACTTGCGGTTTTCAATGTCTTTTCACTAATAACTAATCTTGTAGGAATGCCAATAATATCGGCATCGGCAAATTTATTTCCTGGCGTTAAATCGCGATCATCATATAAAACTTGAAATCCATTTTCGATTAGGTTGTCATATAATTTTTCTGAAGTGTCCTTAACTTTTTTATTGTTTTCAATTGCAATCAAGTGGATATCAAACGGAGCTGTTCCCTTTGGCCAAACAATCCCCTTTTCGTCAAAATGAGTTTCAATTATTGTCGCCAATGCACGATCAATGCCAATTCCATACGCGCCCATCCAAATTATTTTTTCTTTTCCATCTTTATCGGTAAAATTAGCATTGTGTGGTTTAGTATAAAATAACTCTTGATTAAAAATATGGCCAAATTCAATTGCTCTTTTTTCGACAAGTTTTCCTTTGCTGCATTTTCCACAAATATCACCGTTTTGCGCTTCAGCAACATCAATTAATTTTTCGACTTTAAAATCTCTATCCAAATTACTGTTTTGCCATTCCAGTTCTTCTTTTTCTCGTTTGTAACCACCAGTAAAATTTTTTACAGTTTTCAGAGATAGGTCGCCAACAAAATGTACATTTTTTAATCCCTTAACCGGTACCGAGCCATGAATTGTGCCAAGTTTTTTCAAATCTTCATCTGTGGCCGGTGTGACGGAATCAATTTCCAATTCTCTAGCTAATTTGATTTCATTAATATCTAAATCTCCACGAATAATTACAATATAATATTCATCATTACTGCCCCTATATAGCACGTCCTTAATAATTCTATTTTTCGGCACTTTGAAGAAATTAGACATTTCTTCAATTGTATTAATATTTGCTGGTTGATGTACGTCTTCTATTGGTAACATTTTATCGCTAGAATTTATGTCTTGTCTAACAAATTCTACTTTTTCTGCGTTGGCAGCATATTTACATTTATCGCAAACAAAAATTTTGTCTTCTCCAAAATCAGCCAAAACCATAAACTCGTGACACAATTTTCCACCCAATGCCCCACTATCTGCTTCCACGGCGATTGTTTTTAAGTCCAATCTTTTACAAATATTTTCATATGCCTTATAAAATTTATCATAAACCTCTAATTGTTCTTTTTCTGATTTACAAAAAGAATATGCATCTTTCATGGTAAATTCTCTTAATCGAATCAATCCCCCTCTTGGTCTTTTTTCGTCTCTAAATTTATTGGAAATTTGATGAATAATTATTGGCAAGTCTTTGTAGGTAGGATTCATTTTTTTAATCAATTCCGTCATTTGTGCTTCAGCTGTTCCGCCAATAGCAAAAGTTGAACCGTGATGATCATCAACAACCATCATTAAATCTCCAAACGCCTTATCGCGATTGGTCGCTTTCCAAAATTCAATTGGCTGAAGAGTTGGAGTGATTACTCTTTGTGATCCAATCTTTTCCATTTCTTCCTGGATAATATTCAAAATCCTATTAAAAACCCTGAAACCTAGTGGTAAATAAGCATATCTGCCCGCGGCAATTTGTCGAATAAATCCGCCCTGATACAAATATTTATTGCTGATATTTTTGATATCCAGAGGAACTGATTTTGTTGTCTTTCCGAATAATTGTGATTGTTTCATATTTAAAATAATTTAATTACATCTCTCAATGTTACAACAATCATTAGACCGATTAAAATTGCGAAACCAAGAGTATGGGCAATTCTTTCGGTTTTAACTTTTACGGGTTTGCCTTTAATTTTTTCGATCAACAAAAATAATAATCTTCCGCCATCTAATGCTGGAAATGGCAAAATGTTTATAATTGCCAGATTAATCGATAAAATTGCCGCAAACTGCAAAACATAAACCCAGCCCAACTGTACTACTTGAGAAGTTAAAACGGCAATACCAATTGGTCCGGCCACCTCCCCGATCATTTTTCCTTGGAAAAGCAAGGTTTTAACAAGCAACCAAAACATTGTAACCATGGTTACAATCAACCTTCCGGTTGCTTCAAATCCTTTTAAAATTGCCGTGTACCATAGATAAGAAATTAATCCGGTTTTAGACATAGCAATACCCAATGCCCCCTCTTCTTTTGGTGGATCGATTCTGGGAGTTAGTTTTTTAACAATTATTTCATTACCTCTTTTAATTTCCATGGAAATTTCTTGACCAGAATGAAATCCAATAAATTTTTGTACTTCTTCAATTTCTTTAATTTCTATTTTTTCAGAACCGTAAGTTAAAGAAATTATTGCGTCTCCCACTTTGATGTTTGCATTTTCGGCTGGAGAATTTTTGGCCGTTTCCACGATCTGTATTTGAATGTTTTGATAACTTGTTTCTTGCCCCGATTCAACAATTGTTGGTATACCAAGCACGTGAACAATTGAAAGCAGAATTACGGCTAAAATTAAATTCATTACCACACCCATAACTAAAATAATTGCTCTTTGCCAAATCGGTTTGTTATAAAACGCAAATTTTGAATCTGAACGTTTTTCATCTTGTTCCTCGCCGAAGATTTTGACGAATCCTCCTAACGGAATTGCGTTTAAAGAATAAGTTGTATCACCTTTTTTAAAACCAAAAATCCTTGGCGGAAAGCCAAAGCCAAATTCTTCAACTCTTGCTCCGGCCTTTTTGGCACTAATAAAATGCCCCAACTCGTGAGCAAATATCAATAGTCCCAATATTAACAAAAAAACAATAATAGTAAGAATCATAAATTTATACGGTCATTATGTCGGTTTCTTTGGCTTTTTTAAGGTCGTCGATTTTTTTGTTGTAATCGTCAACTAATTTTTGTAAATCGTCTTTAGCACGAAATTTGTCATCCTCTCTCATCTCTCCTTTCTTTTCCATTTCCTGAATTTCTTTCCAAACCTTTTCTCGATGTAGGCGCATCGAAATTTTTGCTTCTTCGGTTTTGTCGGCAACAATTTTTACGTATTCTTTTCTTTGTTCTTCATTTAACGAAGGAATATTAATGCGAATAATGTCTCCATCAACAATTGGACTAAATGGTGACTTATTTCTTACTCCCTTTTCAATTTCCGCCATTACGGTCTTGTCCCAGGGTTGGATTGTAATTAATTGTGCTTGTGGCGCACTAATTGCTGCTAATTGTTTTAACAAAAACTTTTGATTATTATAACACTCAATTTCAATATCTTCGACCATAGCCGAATTGGCGCGACTGGTTTTCACTTTTGCCAATTCCGCCTTTAAGAATGATGCAGTTTTTTCGAATTCTTGTTTTAAGCTGTCTAATAGTTGTTTATACATAAAATTAAATTTTCTAGAGCCAATCTCTGGTTCACGTTTGTACCGGAAATTAGATCTTTGGTTTTTTGTATTTCTTTAATTATATTTAAATTTTCTTTAATTTTGTCTTCTTCGTGAATTAATTTCTCCCTGAACCAGAACAACCAAGAGTTGAGAAGAGAAAAAATTTCATCCAGATTTTTGCTTTCGGATTTGGTGGTTTTCTCAATGTATTTAAAGATATCGTTTAATGGTTTATTCAATATATTAATATATTCTTCGATGATAAAATCTTTCGCAACCTTGTTTAAAGATTTGGCATCAAATCTAATTTCTTGTAAGCGGGAAAGAATTGTTTTAGACAATAAATTAAGATTGGATGTAATTAAAATTAAAATTGTATTGCCAAGTGGCTCCTCCAGTGTTTTTAAAAGTGCGTTTGACGCCTCATTATTCATGGTTTCCGCGTTATCGATAATTACAAATTTATAAAAACTATTACGTGGAGATAGGCTAAGATATTTTTTAATGTCTTTAATTTGGTCAATAGACGTTTCTTTTTTGCCCTCTTTGGGCACAATGTAAAGAATATCGAATTTGTCGGTTTTGAGAAATTCAGCGAACTCAAATGCTGTATTTTTCATTTCTTGATTCGCTCCATTGTAAAACAAATATGCGTGAGCTAATTTTCCATTTTTAGCTGCATTTTTCAAAAACTCTAACATACGTTTATGTTATCACAATTAATGTTCATTCGCAAATTGGTTCACAAACTCTAAAATTTCTTTTTTAAATCTATCTTCAGAAAATTGTTGAGCGTGGGATTTAATAAAATCGGCACTGTATTTTGTCTGTCTTAGACGTCTGATTCCATCGGCTAAAATTGCCGAGTTTTGATAATCAAAAAATTCTCCAGTTTTTCCTTCAATTACTGTTTCTAACGCCCCCCCTCTTCGATAAGCCAAGACCGGCTTACCATAACTCATCGCCTCTACTGGTGCGATTCCAAAATCATCATCTGACGGAAAAATAAATGCGGTGCAATCTTGATAATGTTTTGCCACAATTTCATTGGGCTGAAGTCCCAAAAATTTAACATTCCTCTTTGCAATTCTTTGTAAACTTTCCTTTTCTGGTCCGTCCCCGATTATTATTAAGTTAAGCCCTAATTTATTAAATGCTTCAACCGCCAAATCAATGCGTTTGTATTTTTGTAACCGAGAGACAATTAAATAAAATTCTTTTTGCTCATTCGAATTTTGAGAATTCATTGAAAATTGAGAATTGGAAATTGAAAATTGAACGGGCGGGTATATCACTACCGACTTCCGTTTATAGTATTTTTTGATTCTGTTTTGCACTGCCTTTGAACAAGCGATAAAATGATCCACCCGCTCTGATGCTTGTCTGTCCCACATTCTGAAATAATGTAATATTATATTTTTTCTCGATTTATCCCACAAATAACGGGTTGGACTGAAACAATAATCAATATGAATTGTTTTTGGTCGAGTAATAATTCCCTTTACAAAAGAATGGCTTGCGGAAATTACAATATCATAATCACGCAAATCAATTGTTTCTGCGGCAATTGGTAGAAATGGTAACAACAATTGATATCTTTTTCTAATAAACAGTGGTAATCGTTGCAAAAAAGAAGCATTCATTCTGTGAATTGGAAATAATTCTTTTTTGATTTTGGGGTCATAGAATAAAGAATACAATTCAGCATCAGGAAAAATGTCAGACAACGATTTAAACGTTTTCTCTGCTCCGCCATAAGAAGTCAGGTAATCATTTATTATAGCAATTTTAGGCATGAGACTAATTAGAAATTAATATTTTAAATGTTTCTTCGGCACATTTTGGCCAAGAAAAACGCTGAACATTTTCGTATCCTCTTTTCACCAATTCGTCACTAAACACTTGATTTCTGATAATTTTATGAATCCCTTCAGCAATTTCTGATGGCTTATAAGGATTAACCAAAATCGCACTGGGTTCATGATTTAGTGGGTTAAAAACGATTTCTGGCATACTAGAAATGCTCGAACAAACAACGGGGACTCCAGCTTTTTGCGCTTCCAAAATTGGAATCCCAAATCCTTCATAAAAAGATGGGAACACAAACACATCGGCGTTTTTTAATAGATTCCATTTTTCTTCATCTTTAACATATCCCGTACAAATAATATCGTTTTTTAAATCGTTGGGAATTTTGTAATTTTTATTCGGTCCAAGCAAAATTAATTTATGCGGGATGTTGTGATCATGTTTCAAAATCTTCAGCGCTTTAATTAACCCATTAATATTCTTTCTTTTATCTTTTCTACCGATGTATACAAGATATGGTTTATCTTGAATTTTCAATTTTAAATTTTTAATTTCAATTGGTGGACTCCCCACTCCATGATAAACAACAAAAACTTTATTTTCATCGACAGAATAATATTTTATTAAATCATTTTTGGTGGAATTCGACGGAACAATAATTTTATCAGACCGAGACGCATTTCTCTTGGTGATAAATTTTAATAATAATCTTTTGTGCCAAGAATACATTTTGGGTAATTTTTCGAATTCCAGACCTTGAATTACGGTGATAATGCGTGTTTTGCCAACAAAAAATGGCATTAGGTGTGCTGGCAAAAATAGAACATCATATTTGTTCTTACAAACATCCCAACTTAAACGAACAATTGTCCAAAATTTTTTAAATGGCCAATTTAATTGCCTTAAAACATATTTTTTATTATCAGCTTGTAATCCCTCGGCAACTTCTTTTAGTGTTTCAGTTATTTGCGGGGTTAAGATAAAAAATTGATGATTTTCAAAACCATCAACCGATGAAAGATTCCAGAGTAAATGATAAACGTATTCCTCTACTCCGGTTCTATTTTCTAGGGGGATATTAACCGATATAGCGATTTTCATAAATGTTACTTTTTGGACATAATACTACGTTTGTATATTTCAAGATTTTCCAATACTGCACCACAACCTTTGGCAACGCAAGTTAATGGATCTTCGGTTACATAACATGGCACGCCAGTTGTTTTAGAAATAAGATCATCTAAGTTTGAAAGCAATGCTCCACCACCCGAAATGAACATTCCCCTATCCATAACGTCAGCGGCTAGTTCTGGTGGCGTAACTTGTAAAACGCTTTTAATTGCACGAATCATCTCTTTTAGTTCTCCAGAAATGGCCTCAACAACTTCTTTGTTGGTGATTTCCACAATTTTTGGCAAGCCCTCAATTAAATCTCTCCCCTTTATCTTAATTGTTCCTCTTTCAGAATTAGGAATGGCGCTTCCAATTTGAATCTTAATTTCTTCGGCGGTTCTATCACCAATAGCAAGGTTGTGCTTCCTTTTAATATAATCAGTGATTGCTCTATCTAGCTTGTCTCCAGCCACTCTGACCGAAGACCAGGCAACAATTCCGCCTAAAGAAATGATTGCCACATCAGTCGTTCCTCCACCAATATCAATAATCATGTTCCCTACGGGAGAATTTATGGGTATGCCTGCACCAATAGCTGCTAGAACCGGTTGTTTGGCGATATAAGCAGATTTTGCTCCGGATTGGATAGCTGCTTCAATTACTGCCCTTTTTTCTGTAGAAGTGATCCCCGCCGGAACGGAAACTAAAACTTCGGGTCTAAATATTCTAAATTTGCCACTAGCCTTATTGATGAAATATGAAAGCATTGCCTGAGTGATTCGATAATCAGCAATAACCCCATCCTTTAGTGGTTTAGAAGCAATAATTGAGTCAGGGGTTCTGCCAATCATTTCTCGGGCTTCGTTGCCAACTGCCAAAACTCGATTATCATCAATTGAAATAGCTACGACTGATGGTTCATTAATAACTACCCCCTTTCCAGGAATGTAAACCAATGTATTTGCTGTACCTAAATCAATGCCTATTTTTTTCACAAACATAATTTTATACTACCTTATTTTTTATGTCTTGGCAACTGTTTTTTAAAGTGGTAAATTAAATTTATGACCAAAAGAACGAGAAGAATTATTTTTTATACTTTTGTGGCAATTTTTGTTGTTGTTGTGCCAATTATCATTCTTTATGCTTTAGGATATAGTTTTGATTTCGAAAAAAAGATAATCACTGCCACGGGCGGAATTTATTTAAAATCAGACCCATCAAAGGCAGAAATCTATATTAACGATAAACTAAAAACAACCACAAACAAACTGATTAAACGCTTAAGCCCAAAAATTTATAACGTTAAAATTACCAAGGAGAATTTTTATCCGTGGGAAAAAAATTTAATTGTCCAACCAAATCTTGTAACTAAAGCCAACAATATTATATTGCTTCCCATTAATCCCAAAATTTCTCTGGTGGCAACGGAGAGTCAAGAATATATTTCTTTTGTTGCCGAAAAAGAACCCGAACCATATTATCTTTTAAAAAACAGTCTATATCGAACCATCGATAAAAAACTTATCATGGCGAATGTTATAAATTACGTTATTTACAGAGATGGATTAATTTATTTGGACAATGTTACGGGGATTATTTCAGAACTAGACTTAACCACATTAAAATCTGCACCGATGTTTGATCAGGTGTTTCCTGGTATGAATAAAGGAAAATGGATTCTTTCTGATGACAATAAAAAATTACTTTGTCAAAAAGATAAATCAATAGAAGTTTTATGGCTAGACGATATAACCAACAATTCAATTATTAGAAAAAAAGGAGATCTAGATAAAATTGATTTTAATCAAAAAATTAACAATGTAATTTGGTATCCTCGAACAGACGAACATTTAATTATTGCAACCGATAATTCAATTTTATTTACCGAGCTTGATAATCGTTTGCCAAGAAATACGTTTAATTTTATTACTGCCGAAAAACCGGAAATAAAATATGACGCTTCGGACGAAATTTTATATTTCTTAAGCCAAGACAAATTATATCAAACCGAACTATAGGTCATAATTATAGATTATTACAATTGTCACTTTAGCTTACGATCGTAGGTTAAGCTGACAATTGATTTTTAATAAAAATAGCGGGTGGTGCCTGATGGCTCCACCCGCGTTGAAAATCGTAATTACCCCTCCTCTTTTCCTTAGAATGTTGCTTGTAACTGGGCCCTTAAGGAAGTGCCCAGTGCGGTTTTTTCCAAATTGAGTTGAATTCTTTTGGCTTTATCGACCAGAAAATTCAATCCAACGGTTAGCCGATTACCCTTTTCGACCTGATTGTCGAATTGGATTAACGGTCGCCACTTACCGAAGGTGACGAATCCCAGCATCCATCCACCGTCTAGGTTTTTTGTGCCTTCGCGGTGAGTGATCCATCCAGCCTCGACTACGAACTTCCCCTTGACCAGGGACACATCATTGCCGAGAATGAATCGTTTGCCATCGGAAACTCGGTCTCCTCCTCGATAGACCAATCGCCATTTAAAGGCGTCTAGTCCAAGAAACGATTTCGAGTTCCATGTTAAATTCCCGGACAAGTCTTTAGTTTTGTTTGGATCCTTCCAGAGAAGAAGCCCACCATTACCATCAACTCTTGCTAGTGCCCAGGAAAATTCGCCAAAATGTCCGGCTACGCTGACTCCCACGTCTGTAGGGTAACCGATACAATACGGCGATTCGATGGCTTGCATTGCTCCAGGGGAATACCATTGATACGCAGGATCGAAGATACGACCCAGACAAGCCTTATCGATAAGACCCGTGCCCGGAACGATTTCGATGCTCGCGTATGGAAGTGCCGGATCGGTCTTGCTGAAATCCGCTTTACCGGCATATCCAATCCGGAATTTTCCCCAAGAAAGAATGTTTCCTGTGGCGTTCACTTGTATCCGTTTTCCCCAAGACAGATCTTGTTTGGTTGTGGCCAGTGTCTTAACCTGGACCAGTCCGCCGATCTGCTGGAAGTTAGTAAGATTGAAAAGCTCAAATGCCAACTTCTTCTGCTTCTGAAGTTCGGGAGCAACCTTGGCGGTTGCTATGGGTTGTTCTTTCGGGGCTTGAGCCAGTGCTCGAAACGGAGCCACAAATACCCAAATGAATAATGAAGAGACGAAAGCCATGGCTCGCGAGTAAACGAGCGTCTGATGAAGCCGTTCGTCAAACCGCTCCAAAGGCATCCTGGCCTGTTGCCACAGTCGAGTCTCTTCTTCTTTGCTTAGCCACCAGCTTTTTTCTTCACGCGTACGCATGTATGCGTTTTTGATCCGGAGATAACGTCGCAATCCAGCCGTATCGTTCGGGAAATTGGCCATCAAACCGAAAATCCCGAAAATCCAGAATCCGAAAAATTTGATGGGACTGAGAATCACTATCTCTTTAAACGAGATTTTTCGGATCTGGCAACGCCGAATGTAGAGCAGTAAAAGCGGAATTAAGCTCATGGGCCAGGCGAACAAGAACATCCACTTGAAGAATTTAACAACCCTAGCAATGAATGCGGGATCGTAAATAAGGCCATCAGCCATACCCGTTTCTTTTCGCGCTTGATCCATGGCCACATTTAACGCCAACACTGAAGGCGTCCCGCCGAAATCACGCTCTTTAATTTGTTCTCGTAAGGGACCATAACCGGTGGTCCATTTTTCAAAAATCATAGCCTGTCGAGGATCAAGACGATATTTAGATTCCATGCCGGTTTTTAGAACGTGAATTCTGGCAATTCCTCGAGCATAGTCCATGGCTACGTAGTTTTTGTCTTTGATTTTGTTTGCGGCTTGATCATAAATAGATCGAACCTCTGCCCATTTTTCTTCGAAGAGTCTATCTTCAATTATGGGCTTGGCCATTTGCTCTTTTATATTGCTGACCAGTCGGTTAACGATTCCCGACCAGGGCAGAATCAACCAGAGCAAGACTACGGTGAAAATCCAATTCGCGAGCTTCTCCTGATTCGCTTTTTTCATCATCAACCTCCTGAAAGATTTTTCTATCTAACATATTTAGTTGTTAAGGTAGAATTATGTAAATTATATCATATTTTACGGTAATTTGTCAAGGCAAAAGAATAAAAACGGGGGGCCGACCAAATGGTCGAGCCCCCTTCGTAGGCAGCCGCCCGAACAGTGCGCTATGCGCGGAACCATGAAGCGTTTCATGATTCGCCTCCTTTTATAATGTGCACATCTATTAAAAAATGACCATTGTTGTGATCATCTTTTAATTAAATGAAAAAATTTACCAGTTTTATTTTACAATTGTTATTACGAATGTTATTACGAAAATCGATTTAATTTATTTCACTTCAAAAATAAAAATCGGGGGCAAGGCACTTGCGTGCCTTGTCCCCGTTGATGGTCAGAAGCCGAGCTTCAGACCACCGAATATGGTCGTTTTGGGGTTTTCGCCCCCGGTCAGAATCGCGGCCCAGACGGAAAACGGCTTAAGAACCACCGCCTCCATTTTCGGACCGATGCCGAGCTTGTGCTGGGACATCAGACCGACCTGGAAGGAATCGTTCATCTTGTACATGGCCATCGCCCTGTACCAGAATCCGGATCCCTCGTGTTCCGTGAATCCCAGGAAGCAGAATCGGCCCTTGCCGATCCAAAGGAACTCACCGAAACGCGCCTTGGACTGACCCTGTTCGATGCCCGCACCCACGCCCATTTGTAACCACGACGTGGGTTGCCAGGACAGGCCAGGGTAAATCTCGGACCAGTTCTTGGATCCGAGAGCCCAAGCGAACCAGCCGAACTGCTTGTTGAACTGCCCCTGGATCCAGTACTGGAACTGGGTGGAGACGATCCCCTTCTGGATGTTGGTCTCGTTCTCGACCGACCCCAGAACCTGGCCCCACGTGGGAATCGACATCATCACGACCACGAACACGACCACGAAAAGAACATAATACTTTTTCATTCGAGACTCCTTGTCTTTTTCAGATACTATAATTATAGCATATCTACAGAATTTGTCAAGAATTAAATCAATAAAAAAATACGGAACTTAATTTCCGTATTTTTTTTAATTTCACAATGGAAGTAAGGTTTATTTTGTTTTAGATAAATTTATTTTTGCAAATTCAAAAATTTTTTCATCTAATTCATAGCCGAAAAAATTTCCACCTCTTTCTAATACTTCTGTTCCCATGTTTGCTGTGCCCATAAATGGATCCAAAACAGTAAATCCCCCTTTTAAATACATGTCCAGAATGGTCTTATAGATTTCTACCGGAAAAGGACAAGGATGTTCCTTAGATTCCTTATAATTAAGATAGAATATTTTTCCGTTATTAAATTTTGATTTTGTTTTAGTAAAAACTAACCAGTGATGACAATTTGAATGAGAATTGTTTGATGTATAAAAATTATTATTCCAATCATGGTCTGGCATCAAAATTCCGTGTTCGCTTTTAATAAAATTAATGTGGCGTTCGCAAATAAAATACCCCAATTTCAGGCAAATGTTCTGTACCATACTTGCTAATTGAACATAATTTTTATCTATCAAGATAGAATCAGCTATCTCAATAATAATTTTCCCATCATTTTTTAATACACGATAACATTCGGAAAAAACACGATTTAACATTTTTTCATAATCATCAAACGTGACCCTGTCTTCATTGTTACCATATGTGGTGCCAATATTATAGGGAGGGCTAGTTACAATCAGATCGATCAAATTATTGTCGATTTCAGACATTTTTTCTGATGATTTATTGTAGATCTGGAACATGGTTTTTATTCTATCTTATTATCTCGATAGTTTTGATTAAATTCTTTCAACTTTGCACCTACGATAGTGTCGCAAGTTTTTGTGCACATTCCACATAAAACACATTTTCTGATTTGTTCTTCGATTTCTGGAATTTCTGAATCCCCTTCTTTAACATTAAGAGTTTTGTAACGAATTAAATTTTTGAACTGCTTTGGTCCGGTTTCTCCTTTTTTGGCAGTTACCCATGCTGGACATTTATTTTGACAATAAGCACACTCCATACATGGCCACTCTTCAATTCCTAATGGTTTCATGGGGAGTTTAATGTTGTCGTAAATTTTATCTTTACTAAACATTGTGTTGGGATTTAAGGTGTCGTTTTTGTCAAAAATTTGTTTTATTTCTTTAAGATATTTTGTAATTTTTCCACCCCATTGTTTTTTGATATACATACTTCGACATCTTCCTCCGCCATGTTCAGTTGAGGTTGTGCCATCATATTTTAACACCGCTTTATAAACTTTATCGGCGATTTTCTTGATAGTTTTGATGTGTTTAGTGGTTGACGCCTCAATAACAGGATCAATATGAATTGTTCCGGTTCCGGCATGACCATATAAAGCAACCTGAATGTTTAAATCTTTAAATATTTTTCTTAAATCTTTTAATAAATCTGGCACATCTTTAATTCGCACTCCAACATCATCAATCGAAACCAATGGTTTGGTTGTGGGAGAAAATTTAGCGGTTAAAGGAAGTAAACATTTTCGAAGTTCCCAAATTTTTCCCATCTTGTCTGCATCTTTAATTACTTCGCCGATTAATTTAAAGTTTTTTAATGAATTTTCAAACTCTTTTAGGGTTGCCTCGATATTTTCATCAAATTGCACAATAAACATCGCCTCTGCTTCTTTGGAAAGTCCAAGCGTCGGAAAACAGCTTGAGGCCAGTTCAATTGAAACCTTATCAACCAATTCTACTCCCGAACAACCCAATCGCTTAACTTCTTTAATAAAATTATCAATTTGATATAAATCAGCTAAAAATACTGCCCAAGACACTGGTTTTTCTACTGGTTTTGGTGCAACTTTTAATTTAATTTCTGTAAAAATTCCCAAAGTTCCCACGCTACCCATCATTAAATGTGCGATTAGTTCGTTAGTATCAACGAATCGATCGAAAGCAGAAATATTATAGATCGAAGCATCTTGTACGTCCGCTTTTCGATTCATAATTGCCATCGATTTTTTATCGTTTAAAATTCTTTGGCGTAGATTTTCTAGTTTAGCTTTAAACTTATCTACTCCAATTCCGGTTTCAGTGTTTACGATATCTCCATCGGCATCAACAAACTCAATTGCCAACATAAAATCGTCAAGTGTGCCATATTTTACAGCTCCTCCTCCACAGGCCTTAGTGGCGACATTTCCACCAATCATACAGGCCCTTGAAGAAGCAGGCACTGGAGGCAAAAATAGGTCCTTTTCAGCAAGTTTTGCTTGTAAGTCGTCATAAATTACTCCGGGTTGTGTTTTTACCCAACCATCGCCGATTTCAAGCACTTGATCAAAATATCTGGTGACGTCTAAAATGATTCCTGGTCCAACCGCGGTTCCCGCAACCGATGTTCCAGCAGCACGACAAGTTATACCGATTTTATTGGTCTTGGCAAATTTAACTGTTTTCTGGATATCGGTTTTTGTTTTTGGCAAAACAATTAATTCCGGAACAAATTTATATAAACTGGCGTCAGTTGAATAAACCTCGCGCCAAAATCTTTGGGTCAATATATCGCCCTCAAAGTCTTTTTTAAACTCTTCAATTTTGTTTTTCGATAACATAATTTGAATAAAGATTATTTATATAAAAGTCCGCATCGGAAGCCGACCGCAGTCGGCTGAGATAGAGTGTGATTTTTTTATTAAAAAAATCAACACGTGTCTTTTATATAAATCAATCTGAATAATTAATTAATAAATTAATTATATCATGGCAAACAAAAAAGAGCGAATATCGAGTGAATGGTGCCACAGAGCGATAGTGACAACAATCATTTCAGCGGGAAAATGCTCTTTTTATCTCTCCTCTGTTTTGTCCTAAAAAAGCAGATTCAAGTCGGACAAAAAGCTTCCGCCTCAATTACGATATTCGCTCTTTTTTACCCTTCACCTTTATGGTGCAGGGTTTGGCTCAAATCCTTACATTTGAGCGCCCTTCAGAGCTTCATGACACTGTTTACATTTATAATTCTTAGGCAAATTAATTATAATGTCAAGAATTACTTTTTTTAATTTTTCAATATTTTGATTAAAAACTTTAATCACCTCTTCAATATTTACAGGATTAACTTTACCAATCAATCCCGCATCATAATCAGTAATTAAAGAAATGTTTAAATAACACATTTCGGCTTCGCGTGCTAGAACCGCTTCTGGATATTGAGTCATATTAACAATGTCCCAGCCCATTTTTGTGAACCACTTACTTTCTGCGTGTGTAGAAAATCTTGGACCTTGAATTACAACCACCGTAGCATTATCGTGTACGCGTAATTTATTTTTCTTACAAATATTAAAAGCAATTTTTCTTAATTGATCACAATAGCAATCAGCAGATGATACATGGGTTACTTTTGGCCCATGAAAAAACGTGTCTTCTCTTCCCGAGGTTCTGTCAATAAACTCATTACAAATTACAAAATCTCCTCTTTTTATTTTTGGCTGCAAACTACCAACTGCGGTTGGAGCAATAATGATTTTCACGCCCAAACTTTTTAATGCCCAAATATTAGCACGATAATTTATTTTGTGTGGCGGAATTTTATGACCTCGGGCATGTCGTGGTAAAAATGCTATTTCGTGTCCCTTATAATTTCCAATACAAATCTGATCGCTGGGTTTGCCGAAAGGAGTTTTAATTGTGATCCAGCGACCCTTGTCCAAAAATTTGTATAATCCCGATCCGCCAATTATTCCAATTTCTGCCTTATTCATAATGTATCAATGAGTGAATTTGATATTGATTTAATTTTTCTTTGCCTTTTAAAAAATCCAATTCAATCAAAAATGAGATGCCAACAATTTTTCCATTAAGTTTTTCCACTAAATCGCAGGTTGCTTGCATGGTCCCTCCGGTCGCTAAAACATCATCAATAATCAAAACTTTTTGTCCCTTTTGAATTGAATCATCTTTCATTTCAATGGTATTGATGGCGTATTCTAATGTATAATCTTGCGAAATTGTTTTTGGGGGTAATTTGCCCTTCTTTCTAATCAAGGCAAGTCCCGTGTTTAATTTATAGGCCATTGCCGAAGCCAAAATAAAACCTCTGGCATCAATTCCTACGATAATGTCGGGAATGTTATTTAAATAGGGTTTGCACAATTCATCAATTATAAATTTAAAGCCTTCTTTGTCTTGTAGTAACGGAGTGATGTCTTTAAAATTTACTCCTTTTTGTGGCCAATCGGGAATTTCTTTAATTTTTGATTTGAGATCCATTTTTGTATTTTTTTATTAAGGAGTTAACAATTATTCCCGACAAGATGCCGATTAATGCTCCGGCAACAACGTCTAGTGGCCAATGAACGCCAACGTAAATTCGGGAAACGCCAACCAAGATTGCGATTACAAACGCAACGATCCCCCATTTTTTGTTGAAATAAAACACTGCCATTGCGATCGCAAAAAAAATCGCTGTGTGTCCAGAGGGAAACGAATAATAATCTGCATTTTCTTCGACTATTTTTTTAACACCATCAACGGAAACGTATGGTCTGGCAATATGAAAAATTCTTTTTATTGGTTCGGCGATAATATAACGCGAAAGAAACACAGAAATGCCCACAGAAATCGTCATTAGGCGGGCTTTGTTGACAAACAACAATACAAGAAAAAATATTGCAATCACATACAATAAATAGTCAGCAAAAAACACCCCGACAAAATCAATGATTTTTGAGGTGTTTGCAAAACCATTTATTTGTTGAAATATCATTGCGTTCATATTTTTAAAACATTATATCTTCTCCCGCGCGATCGTAATCATGAATTTCTTCTGGCGAAAACCAGAAAGCGATTTCATTATTTGCTTCTTCAATTGTCCCAGATGCATGAACAATATTACGCACAGCTCTCTTTCCGTTGTTGGCCTGTACAGAAGAATCAACCGAAAAATCACCCCTAATCGTTCCCATTTCTGCTAATGCTGGCATGGTGTTTCCTACTAATTTTCTCATCATGTCCACCGCATGAACCCCTTTCACAACCATTTTAACTATTGGTCCGGATGTCATATAATCAATTAACCATTCTTTAACCATTTTTCCAATTTTAACATTGTCTTCCGTGCCCAATTCTTTTTTAACGTCATGACCATATTTTTCATAAGTTGCCTTAGTTTTTTCTCCAATTGTGTTAAACCATTTTTCGTCATTGGGATAATTTCCGCTAACCTGATCTTTGTTTGCCCAAATCATTTCCATTGCAATAATTTTGAGTCCCCTTCTTTCAATTCTTGCGACAACGTCGCCAATTAACCCACGTTTTACACCGTCTGGTTTTACCAATACTAGTGTTTTTTCTTGTTTTGGTTCTATCATAAATTTACTTTTTAGAGATTTATTTTCTTATTTTAATTTATTTTAATTATTGATGCAAATATAACGATATTTTTTAAACTGATCTTTGTAAATTTTGTAATTTGTGTAGTTTAATTCTTTTAGCAGTTTTTCCAGGTCGTGTTTTTGTAAACAATCAAACTCCATGTATATTTTGCCACCTGGTTTTAAATATTTTCTCGCATCCTTTAAAAATTTTCTAATATAAAGCAAGCCATCCTCTCCTCCAAACAACGCTAAATGTGGCTCATAATCATAAACAGAATCTTGCACTAAGTGTTTGTTTTTTAGTGGAATATATGGTGGATTGGCAAAAATATAATCATATTTTATGGGGAGTGGGGCAAATCCTTTAAATATGTCTGATTGGATTACTTTATATCTTTTGGGGTTAATTTGATTGATTTTTAAATTAGATTTAATTTGCCCAATTAAATCTTTATCAATTTCGGCAAAAGTAACTTTTGAATTTTTAACATATTTTAAAATTGCAATACCAATACATCCTGAGCCGGCAAAAATATCCAAAATTGTTAAATTTCGGCCTCTCCGACGCTTGCGGTCGGAGTCCCGTACCTCCGACACGGTCGGAGCGTCGGGATTGATTTTATTAATCACTCTTTTAACCCAAACTCTTGTTTCGCGTTCAGGAATAAAACATTTAGACGATAGACCTATTTTACACTTTAAAAAACTTACATAACCTCTTTTATATTCGAATGGGCAATAATTATCCATAAAAATTTTTACCAATAATAAATATTTCTCGACTTTCACTACGACTGGCTAGTGGTTTATAGCGTTTCACAAAGTTAAAATTTTCCTCTACTTTTTTAAAAAAATTCTGTATCCCCTCGCCCTCAAAAATTTTACAAACAAAATTACCGCCCTTAATCAAATTGGTTTTAGCAATTTCTAAACATTTTTCACACAATTCTATTGATCTTTCAACATCTACGGAGTGATCTCCTGAAGTGTTTGGCGCCATGTCCGATATAATTACGTTAAATTTCTCATCCGTTTTAAAAGTATTGACGTCTTGTCTTATAAATTTTGCATTTTTAGGTAACGGGATGTTAATGTCTTGTAGGTCGATTCCTAAAACATTTCCCTTTTTTGAAGCATATAACAACCACGATCCAGGAGCACATCCCAAATCTAAAACATCGTCATTCTTGTTTATTAAATGAAATTTTTCATCAATCTGCTGTAACTTATAAACTGAACGAGCAGGATATTTGTCCTGCTTTGCTTTTAGTGTGTAATATTCTTTTTTCAGATCTTGTCTGTACATACGCTTATATTTACCAACCACCCCCACCTCCGCCTCCACCACCTCCACCAGAAAATCCACCGCCACCAAAACCAGAGGACCCACCGGGACTAGATGAAATATTAGACGTTATGCTGTTCAATTTAGAAGTAAATCCGTCAATGTCAAACGATCCCAATGAACCGACAAACCAAATTGGATGATATGTCGCAAAATAATCTTCTCCGTAAATTTGTTTGAATTTCTTAATCCATAACTTTGTTAGTCCGAAAATCATTGCATATGGCAAAAGTTTTTCGAAGATATTTTCTTTCTCATTAAATTGTTGGCGATATTTCTCCGCCGTTTTCATGTATAACTTGAATCCCTTAATTCGCCAATTTAATTCTGCGCCTTCAATTGTTTTTTGTGACATGGCAAAGGCAATGCCGTTTTTAACAATAAGATTTTTTTCTGCTAATCTGTTTTTTGCATTTCTTTTGATTTCTGGAATGTATTTATAAAATTTATTTTTTAAACTAGAAAGTTTGACAGTTTTGGCGTTATTAAAAATGCTATTAATTATAAATATTTCTATTGGCTCCAGTTTTTTGATTTGTTCGTCTGTCGCGATATATTCGAAAACGTAGTCTTTGTTTTTTATAAACAAAACATTGTTTTCGATCTCTTGTATTTTGATTAAACCCTTAACCGCAAAATCTATAATCGTTGCAGAAACGAATTGTGCATTAAATTTATTTTTAAACATTAAGATCCCCATTTCTAGTGGATTTAAGTTGCCGGGTATTTCGAATTCAGGAATTATGGTTTTATTTACTTTTGGATCCTTACCATATTTCTTCCAAACCAGTAAACCAATGATAAAAACAATGATTAATATAAAAAATGGTAAATATTTAGAATATTTTTCAAAAAATCCCGGACGATATGGTGTAAAAATATTTTTAGGAAAAGTTACAGAAACTGTGATTCCTTGTCCCGGCTTCAAAATTTGGGCATTAAAAACTTCTAAAATGTTGTTAGTGTACCACCTGTAACCAGTTAAATCATCAACTCTGCCACCGAATTCTCCAGAATATGCACTAATCGCGGTATTGTTTCGATTAACTTCTTCGGGAAAAATTATTTTAGTCCAGAAATTTTCAATTTCTAATTCCCAAAAATTTCCCAAGACATTCCAATAAAATTCATCAAATTCTGCATTATCAAAACGAATTGTGTTTTCGACCATGTAAACGATTTTATAATTATTGATGCCACTAACCGTTTTATTGGCATCGCCAATTTTCCAAGTTATCGTGCCGGAGTTTTTAATCACCGAATACTCGTAGGGAACTCCGTTAAAATCAGTAATGCTAATCAATTTTATTGGACTTTGAATTGTTTTCTCTGGGGTGTTTGCTTTTGTGGGAATTATTCTAAAAATGCCATGTTTATCGGGTAAATTTCCACAATCAGCAACAATATTTTCAGTGATTAATAATGAAGAATCTTTATTAACAATGATTTCTGCCTGGAAATCCTTAATGTACCAATCGCTAACAACATCTCTGGCGAAAGATGTTGGCACGAATAAAAACAAGCCAATAATTGTGAACAAAATAATTTTTTTCATTTAATCCTTCCTTTCAATTGCAAAATCAATTATTTTTTGAATTAAATCAGCATAAGACATATTTGCCGCTTTAGCTGATGTGGCAATATCAAATTCCTCTGAAACGTCAGGATTGGGGTTGATTTCTAGGGCATACAATTTCTTTTCTTTGTCGTCGTATCGAAAATCAATACGTGCATATCCCCTACAACCAAAAATTTTATAACATTTTTTGGCGGTATCTTCGATTAGTTTAGTTGTTTTTTCATCAACATTTATTGCCGGGCAAATAATTGGCGTATGTTTATAGGCCATGCTTTGTTTAATCCATTTTGCGCGATAGGAAACAATTTTGGGTAAATGTTCTGGTAGTCCCGCGAAATCAATTTCAGCAACTGGTAAAGCAATTGGTCTCTTGTTGCCAATCAATGATACCGTAAATTCTCTGCCATCAATAAATTCCTCTACCAACGCTTCTTGTTTGTAGAAATTAACAATATGATCTATTTCTTCCTTTAGTTGTTCCTCGTTAATAACCACTGAACGTTCTCTAATTCCTACGCTCCCGTCTTCACGAATCGGCTTAACAATTAAAGGATATTTTAGATCGGGATTAACTTTTCTGTCAGCGGCAGCAAAAACTTGAAATTTGGGGGTTAAAATTCCATTATAGGTTAGAATGTCTTTTGCTCTAGCCTTATTTTGACATAGGGCAATAGTGAAATAATTATTCCCTGTATATGGCACATTCAAGATATCAAGCATGGCCGCAACATGGGGTTCGAGATTATAATCTCCCCTAAAACCGTCATCGCATAAATTAAAAACAACATCTGGTTTTTCGGCGCGAATTTGATAGTAGCTATCTTCGCTTAAAGCATAAATTTTGACATCATGTGTGGGTAATACTTTTTTGATTGCCAGTGCGTCTTTTATGTTTTCTCGACCATACCCACCGTTGCCATCGGCAGTAGTTCCGTTGTTTTGTTTCGCATTCGCATCTTCAAGCGAACTTAAATTTCTGGTTAAAATTAATATTCTCATTTTATTTTTGATTTAATTACTTAGCTTGTCAGACTCTTTAATTTCTTTATTACCGGCCCGAGAAAGAAAATGCATTATAATCATAAAAAATATGATTCCAATTAATAATCCTATCTCTCCGTATTTAATATACTTTTTAAGCAAATCTAGGGAAATAAATGAGAAATAAGCCAACCCAGCAATTACTCCCGTCCAAAAAAGTCCTGCTCCTAACATGGTGAAAAAATATTTTTTAAAAGGAAGCGCAGTTGCGCCAGCTCTCAATAATGTTGCGTGGTGGATTCCATACGTAAATTTAGTAATACAAAGAGTGCTAATTGGTTGTTTAGACAGCCTTCTGTCTAACGGACCGGTTATTCTGGCAGCTGTTTTTCTAAAAAACTTAGATCTTCTTTCTAGGGTTGCGCCCAACTTGTACCAAATAACATCTCCGAAAACAACACCAACAACAGCAACCGCAAATAACACCCAAACGTTTAAATGTCCCAGGCTTGCTAAATAAAACGCCGAAAAGAGAATCGCGTCTCCCTCTATAAACATACCAATAAAAATCAAAACATAAATCCACGCGCCCAATATTGTTACATAATGAAGAAAAATTGTTTCCATTATTCGAGTGCTTTTAATATTTTTGTCTTCAATCCCTTGGAATCAAATTCGGCGTAATGATACACTTCTGTGGTTGTACCAGATTTTAAGAATTTATTTATACCAATAATTTTCTTTTCGTAATCTTTTGGCAACGCAAAAGCGTTTAAAAATCCTGGCCAACCATTGTGAAGAGTAATTACAATTTCTCTATCCTGATCGGAGAATATTGCATTCGCTTTTTCGGAATTAGTTTGTCTTAATTCTTCAAACAATTCCGGAGAGGTTACGGCAACAATTTTTACGTCATAATTTTGTTCTAATTCTGGTAAAATTTCTAATGTATTTGCTAAAACCTGACCACCAGATATCGCTAAACAGGTTTTTTTCTTGCCATTTTCAGAATAATTTTTAAACACGTAGGCTCCATTTATTGCTTCTTTTGCTTCAGGAACGCCATTGCCACGTTTGAATACTGGCGTATTTGGTCGCATTACTGACAGAGCAATTGGTTCGCCTTTATTCATTGCATAAAACAACATTTCAATGGTTTCGTTAGCATCAAGTGGTTTGTAAACTTTAATTCCTGGATAGGCCATAAATAATGACATCCAAAATAATCCGTGATGTGTTGGTCCATCCTCACCGGTTTCTGGACCATCGTGTGCGGCAAGCATTATATAAAATCCATTATAATTAGGATTAGTATGATTATGAATCAACGACATTCTTACGGGGTTGGCCATAATTGACGTAAACACGCCATAGGTTGCAAATACACTCATCGCCTTAAATCCGCCTGGTAAAATATCTTGAGTCAAAGATGTTGACATCATTGCCATGTTTTGTTCGGCAATGCCAAATCGAATTCCTCTGCCCAACGGATTTTCTGAATTAATAATCCCATAAACATTTTCTGCTGCTCCGGTTAGAATTGATTTCGCTAAATCCCCCGAACCCAAATAAAAGAATGCTGTTTGTGACATCAGCCATTTGAAAAATGCTTCTGTGGCTTTTCTGGTGGCAATTGGCTTACCTTGTTCAAAAATTAATTCTACTGGCAACGTTTCTGGTCTTTTTATGGTTCGATAATCAGCAAGTGCACGATTTCCTAGAGATTTTTTCATCTGATCTAATAATTCTTGTTCGGATTTTTGTTTTCGAGCACCAATCTCTAGCCGACCAGTTAAATATTCAACCAATTCATTGGTCAATTTTGATAAAACTATATCAAGATCTTTAACTTGTTCGCCCTCAATTCCCGGGACATCAAATCCTAATTTTTTCATCACTTGCACATATTCTTCGTGTGGCAATGGCATGCCGTGTGAATCAGCGGTTCCTTCTAATTTACCATAATCCTTTCCTTTGATTGTGTGGGCAATAATTACAGTTGCTCTTTTATTGTCGAATCCTTGAAATGCTTTTTTGTAGGCATAAATTAATTCTGTAACATTGTGTCCATCAACTTCGATAATGTTCCAACCCGATCCAAACCAATGATTTAAATACGGGGAATTAATCACGTCGGTTACTGGACCATCAATACCAAATTTATTTAAGTCTAAACTTACCACCATATTATCTATGCCCATGGATTGAATTAGGTTTCTTGCCTCATAAGTCATCCCCTCTTCGGTTTCGGCATCTCCGGCCAAAACAAAAACTTTTGTGTTTAATCCGTTTGATTTTTGAAGAGTTGCCAATCCTAATGCTGCTGACAAACCATGCCCCGATGAACCAGTAGAAATATCTGATAGTGGATAGTTTGATTCCACGTGACCACTTGGACCATTACAGTGTCTAAATTTAACCAAACATGCCGGATAAAATGCTTCTAATTTTTCAATATCAAATTTCTCTCCTTTTCTTTTTAAAGATTCGTAGATTAAAGATAAAATTGAATGAAATAATGGCGTACAATGGCCAGCGCCCCAAACAATTCTGTCTCTGCCGGGATGGTTTGGTTGTAATGGATCAAAAACAAAATCACCCGACAAAAGTAAGGATAAAATTTGCTCTACTTTTGATGACGACCCGCCAGGATGACCCGATTTAATACTATCAATTGCCGAAAATGCCATTCCCCTTAGAATCTTTGCCAGTTCGTTTGTTTTTTCCAAATCAATTCCTTCAATTGGTTTTAAGCTTAAGCCCTGTAAGTTGACATAATATCCGCCTTCGGCTAAATATTTAAATCTTTTGGGCTCTTTCTTAATTAAAGAGTTCCATTCTTTTTTGTCTAAAATGTCGTAATTAATCTTCTTTGATTTGGTGCTTTTCTTGATTTCAATTTTTTTAATTACCATTGTTTCATAAATTAATTTTTATGTTTTCATTATAGCAGAATAAAAACAAAAATAAAAATCGGGGCGGCTTTCCGCCCCGACGGATTCGAATCTACTCGATTGCGATACGGAATCCGCAATCTTCGTTCGAACACTGCCATGTTTGACGTCCAGTCGATAAGATCTGCGACAGATCAATCATGGGGCTCTTGCACGTCGGACATCTCCGACAACCCGTCAGAGAGTACCACAACCTCTTCCAGAATCCAACATAAAGCGTTGTCATTTCTTACCTCCTGTTTTTTTTCTCTAACCATGCGCGATACTTTAGACGCCTGTTGCACTTGTCACATATTTTTGTGTGTGGTTCAATGCCCCTCAGTCGTCTTTTGACCTCGTTACTGCTAAGTCTTTGAGCGTCATAAAGTTTTTTGATACGCTCTTGAACGTCTCTGCAGACCGACGGCCAGATTTTGGTTAGATACACAAAGAACTCCTTTCACATTAGACGTATCTTGATAATACCACTCTATTTGTTTTGCGTCAATTGACCACAGGCAGCTTGAATTTCTGAACCTAAACTTTTTCGAATCGTTGTATTGATTTTGTTCTTTATTAAAAAGTTCTTAATTCCTTGAACCTTATTAAAATCCGATGCCTTTAATTTAGAACCTGTAGAATTATAACGAATTAAGTTTACATGTAACAAATAATTATTTTTGATTGATTTTAAATATTTTAATAATTCTTCAATATCTTCTTTGGTGTCATTAATATCTTTAAGTAATACATATTCAACAAATATTTTTCGTTTTGTAATTTGAAAATAGTTTTCAATCCCCTGTTTTATCTTTTCTAAATCATACTGTTTATTGATTGGCATATATTGACTACGTTTTTCGTTATTCGCAAAATGCAGTGAAATCGCCAAATTAATTTGGGGAAATTCTTTGGCGAAATTTTCGATTTTATCCACAATTCCCGAAGTGGAAACCGAAATACTGCGTGAGCCAAAACCAAACAAATCTTCGTTAATTAAATCTGATAGTGCTTGTTCAACATTTTCCCAGTTTAAAAATGGTTCGCCCATGCCCATAAGCACAACATTGCTAATCGCAATGTTGGAATTTCTAATTTCTAATTTCGAATTTCTAATACTGCCCAAATATTGACGCCAGAACAAAATTTGATCTGTTATTTCCTCCGATGTTAAGTTTCTTTTTAATCCCATCTTTCCAGTTGCGCAGAATTCGCAAGCCAATGCACAACCCGCTTGCGACGAAACACACACTGACCATAATCCTGGTTTGGGTGAAATTAACACCGCTTCAATAAAATTATCATCCTTCAATCGCAATAATGCTTTGAATGATTTATTGTCTTTGGAGATTAAAAAGCTTTCCTGTTTAAATGATAAAATTTGAATTTCTTTTTCTAAGAATTCGCGTAAATCTTTGGGAATATTTTTTATTTCTAAAAACGAAGAAACGCCATCTTTATAGATGGCTTTTTTAATTTGTTCCAATCGATATTTCGGTTGCTTTTCCTTTATTAAAATTTCTTCAAGTTTTTGAATATTCATTATGCGTTACTTTTTATTTCAATTACGTCGCCGTCTTTAATGATATATTCTTTGCCTTCGGTGCGGATTAAACCTTTTTCGCGAGCATTGCCAAAACCGTGCGCATCTAATAAATCTTTCCAATTTACCACTTCTGCCTTAATGAAACATCTTTCAAAATCAGTATGAATTACTCCGCCAGCTTGTGGCGCAGTACTGCCTCTAGTTAGCGTCCATGCGCGTGTTTCATCTGCTCCGGTGGTTAAAAATGTGATTAAATCCAATATTTTATATGCTTCTTTAATTAATTCGTCTAATTTTGATAATTCTGACAATCCCAACTCTTTTCTTTCTTCTGCACCCAAATCATTCGCCCCAAATTCACTCAAAATATCAATAATAATATATGGCCAATTTTTATCTTTAAAGACGTTTGTAATTTCGTCAGGAATTTCTTCTTCTTGACCATTCAATAAATATAAACGTTTTTTCATGGTCAAAAGTTGATAGTTGCGTAAAAAGACCAATTCTTCTTCTTCCCACTCCATTTCACTTAAAATCTTTCCCGTTTTTAAAAATTCTTGTGCCTTCTTTAAAACTTCATTTTCTTTAAGCGCTTCTTTCTTGTTTGATCTTATTTCCACAGCTAAGCCCTGTAAACGCTTCTCTACCGTTTCCAAATCCTTGAGAGCCATTTCTGTGTCCAAAATCTCCTTATCTTCTACGGGATCGATTTTTTCACGAGTATTGATAATTTTGGCATTTTTGAAACAACGCAAAACATAAACAATGGCATCAACCTCTCGAATGTTAGCTAAAAATTTATTACCCAGTCCCTCGCCCTGACTCGCACCCTTAACTAGGCCGGCAATGTCGACAAACTTAACGGTGGCATAAATTTTTTTCGCTGAGTGGGTTAATTCTGCTAATTTGTCCACGCGTTCGTCGGGAACCGCAACTACACCAATGTTTGGGTCAATGGTGCAAAATGGATAATTTGCGCAATCTACTTGTTTTTTAGTGATCGCCTGAAACAGGGTCGATTTCCCCACATTCGGCAATCCTACAATTCCGATTGAGAGAGGCATATTCTTATCATACATCTTCCATTTAATTTTTTCCAGCCCCTAATAAAAAACCCGCCAAAATCGGAATTCCAATTTGGCGGGCATAGTGTACAACGTAAAAGATGAAGTTATGTCTGTTTTCATCTTTTACGACTCAGATAATTAGACAGGTTGCCATGTTCAACGCAGATCTTGTGATCCTTTAAGACCCATAATTTTTCTGCGATAGCATCTATGAACTCACGATCATGGGTTATGGCTAGCACCGTGCCAGAGTATTTCTGAATTGCCTCAACAATCGCTTCCCATGTCAACGGATCGACATGGTTCGTTGGTTCATCGAGTATCAGAAACTCTGGTTCCTGGGCGAATGTAAGGGCAAGCTTGAAACGAGCCTGCTGACCACCGCTTAACACCCTTAATTCTCGTTTCACCAGGTCGGCATTAATCCCGTATTGTGCCAAACACGCTCTACATCGACTCTCCGGCCACTTAAGAATGGCCTTGAAAACATCAATTGCAGATCTTGTGGAATCTACGCCCACAAGATGGTCTTGGGTCATAAATTGCCAATTAATGTTAATACCCATTCGAGCAGAGCCAGCCTGAGAAGATAATTCACCAACAATAAGCTTAACGAGAGTAGATTTGCCAGACCCATTTGGTCCATACAAAACAACCTTTTCTCCAAAACGGAGTTCCGCTGTCGCATCAAAAAAAATCTGTTTTGATCCGTATGCAAAATATAAATGATCAACCGAAACAATCAGCTTACTCTTCTTTTGGTCAACATCGGAAGTAAGTTTAATTTTCGGTTTCAGGGGTTCTACCAGTGGTTTATGGCCATGATTGTCTTCTAAGTTTTGAAGACGACGTTTTATTTGTCGATACGTAGATGCTACATCGGCGCCTTTATTGGCCCACATTTTCATTGTTTCTACGTTTTTACGAAGACGTTTTATTGTCTTTTCTTCTGTCGTCCAGTTACGTGCGCGACCAGCGACTTGGCATTCTTTTTCTGCCAAATATTCATCGTATTTCATCGAATAAACAGTGATTGTGCCATCTTCTAGTTCTAGAACCGTATCTGAAAGTTGATCAATGAAATACTGGTCATGGGAAACAAACACTAGCCCGCCACGGAACTTAGAAAGAGCACCAATGAGCCATTCTATTGTTTGATAATCTAAGTGATTCTCTGGCTCATCCATAGCGATAAACAGTGATCTACTCGCAAGTCCGGCCACAATTTCTAACTTCTTCTTTTCGCCACCAGAAAGATCAGCACATCTAATTTGTTGTAATCTTGTTTCGTTTTTTCCAAGATCAAAGCCAGACTGACCAAGCAACTGGATTGCCTTGTTAATAGATGATGCACGACGAATTAAAAATTCGTATGGCGTTTCATCGTCATCGCCAGAAAAATCTTGTGCGATATAAGCGCACCCATTGCTCAGACCAAAAACTTCTCCTTCGTCGGCATCAAGATTGCCAGTGATAATCCTTAGTAACGTTGATTTGCCGCTACCATTTTCACCAATAAGCGCAAGTCGTTTACTTTCTGTCAATACAAAATTCACTCCGGCAAGTACTATTTTGCCATTAAATGATTTTCGTATTCCTTTCACGGTAATATTTTGCATAATGTCTCCTCCTTTTTGTTTTGTGTTACCGAATTTATATTGTTAAAGAGCCGTCTTTTATAGCTTCGTCTATCAGAATAGAGAGCATAACATCTTTAACAACACAAGTAAAGGGCAACTACATTGATTTATGTAACACAATTAAATACGCGTGGGATTGACAAAACAAATAAAAGGATGTAAACTGATGTAAATAAATCGATTAGGAGGTAAAAATGTTACATAGATTCATTTTTTATGGAACATGCAAGAATTTAGATCTTTTACAAAAAATCGTTGGAGAAAAACCGACAAAAATCGAATGGGGATTTGTAAGGGGAAAATTATTTGAAGTTACCGACGAATTTGAGCCAAACAAAATAGTCAAATATCCTATTGCTATTTTGGATGACGAACATTTCATTCGGTCTTTAATGATTACCTACAAATTACGAAGAGAAGAATTCAGATTACTATTTAAAAAACTTCTAATATTTGAAGGAGGACTCTACAAGCACAAAAAAATAGTATTTTTAAATTCTGACGGATCTAAACAAAATGGGGTCATCTTTATTGCAAGGAGCAAAAAGATTATAAAAAATAACCCCAAAATAATTCCACTGGAACCGTTCGAAAAAACTTATACTTGGTAATGGGGGCGTATTCTAAAATGCGCCTCTATTTATTTTTTAAAAAAATCGTTCAATATGTCCAAAAAAGAAAATCTTGAAACCTTGTTTCTGGTTTTAATTAGACTACGATCGATATGTTTTTGATTGCCATTTAAATATTTGCGTATCAAATTAACTGCCTCGTCCGTATTGTTATATAAAAAGATTTTATTAATAAATTCCGGATAACATAATTTGTTTGGCAACACTGGAATACAACCAACCAATATACTTTTAATAACAGAATACCCAAAATTTTCTTGTCTGGCACAACTTAAAACTATCCTGGCCATAGACAGGGTGTTTAAATGTTCATTAGAAGATTCAGAAAAAATAAATTTTATGTTTTTAAACTTTTTCAATTTTAAATAATAATCATTCCCGTGAATAAATTTTTCTTTTTGAGGAACTGTAATGAAAAACTTTACGTCTGGCATTCTTCCAATGATATCAATAAACTGAATTAATCCTTTGTCGTCATTTAGGCGATGAGGAAAAACAACATCATATTTTTTTATATGGCGCTGAAAAGAAGTAAAGTCTATGCCATCTATTCCAAGTGGGAGTATCTTTATTTTATTCTTTATTGATGCTGGTAATTTCTTCACAATATATTGTGAAGGGGCATAAATACTATCATAAATTTGAGCCCAACTTATCTCAAATTTTTTCAACCAAGAAAAAGCATAAATATCATCGCTAAAAAAAGATGTTCCATGCAACAATGCACCATATTTACATTTTTCATTTCCGGGCCGTTGGTTGTTATAGAACAATATGTCTATGCCTGGATTAAAGTAATCTAAAAACAAAATATTCTTAGCATTTTTGATTTGACACAAGGTCTTTATTAAATTTATCTGTCCCTCAATATAATCATGGTCGTCAAGAAAATTGCCTGACAATTTATTGGGCAATGGTTCTTTGGCTCCGACAAATGAAATTTCCATTTTTGAATTTTTAACAGCTGACTTTAATCTCAGCACAATGTCTTCAAAGGAAGTTCCAGAATAATAAGGTGGCACAGCTATTATGTTTTTATTTTTCATACATTCAAAGGACGAATGAAATCGACCTCATCGTCATGGCGAATTAATATTAAGTCGTCGGCTTGGATCTCGTTAAGTTTTGCGTCTTCCATAAACAGGGCACTGTTATATTCTAAATCATTCGCAATTAACGTGGGAATAGTGGCCGCAGTCATTCTAATATTGGCTTCTAATATTTGTAAATTATTTTTATCGTCCATAATGAAATCTATTCCGAAAAATCCCTCATAGTCATCCAAGAGCGGAGATAATCTATTGATACACCCTGTTAACGCCTGAAACAAATTTTCGTTTATGTTGTCTATCGATAATATTTTTGAACCAACAAAGTAATGACCATTGATTATTTGTTGTTCGGAGAAACCAAAAATAAAGATATTTGTTTTTTCTTTCACGCATTGCACACTACAAGACCTTCCTTCGGCGCGGTCTTCAAAATACCAATCCAATGGATTGTTTTTAAAGAGCATCTGAAAATTTTTATTATCTTTAATCTCCAAAACATCAAAAACAGTAAAACCGCCTGACCCTTGTCGCCTTTTTATAAATCCTCCACGCCCATCAATCGATAAAGAATCTATTTCTTTTGATGACTCTATTTTAAACCATTTTGGAGTCAGTCTCCCCAATAAATCCTTTTGTTCAAACTTGTCATTTTTTTCTAAAAAATCAGGATAATCATAATTTAATTTTAAATTATGTCTTTTGGCTAAAATATCCGCTTCCGGATGTGGTATGGCTACAATCAGGTCTGAAATTCCTTCGAGCATTTCAGATTCAATTCTTTCAAAGGTTGATTTTCTGGGATCATCATTTTTAGAAACCAGAATAAGTTTATTCTTGTTTGAATAATTTAGATTATTGCCGTCTTCATTCACAACAACACTTTGATTATTCAAAATCCATGGAAATAAATTTTCATATTTCCACATTGTTGGAATCTTATAATCCATTGATTCGCTAATCGCCCTGAAATCAGAAACGTATAACGCCTTTTTGTTTTGCAAAAAATTAATATCTTTCGATTTTAATTTTTTCTTTGTTATTGAAAATTTTGTCATAAATAATGATTATATAATTTATTAAAATCTATTGATTTTTTTATTCCCACCAGGTCTGGCCTAACAACACTAAATATGTATAAATTGGACGAAGAACTATAAACTAGAGAATCGTTTTTAATTTTATGTGTTTTTAAGAACTTATCAGCCCTTTTTCGTTCATCATACAAAGAAGGTAGTTGATATTGACTGAAATTTGTTATGACCTCTTTTAGATATATATTATTTTTTAGTAAGATATTTTGCAAAATAAAAATATTTTTTCCCAACATGGTAGGATTCAAAATTACGTAAAATTCTTTCTCTTCAAAACTATTGTCCAACATGCTTAATCCGGCATATATAAAGGCCAGTGCCCCATTTAATGTGTATGGCGGATCAGTTATAAACGTTTGAACCGTTGGCATTCTCTTTTCTTTCTCGATAAATCTAATATCAATATTAAATATTTTAAAATGATTTTTGATGTCTTTTATGAGATTAACAATTCTTTTGTCTTTCTCTATGACAACGGGAAACGCCCAATAATCATTTATGAATTTTAAACTCAACAAATCATCGTCTCCTATGATTGCAAATCTTAAATACTCGGCAAAAGGATAGCGATTTTTCAGCAATCTGTATCTTCTGTCTCTAGATCGTTCATCACAAGGAAATTGATTCAACTTTTTATTGGGCTTTATAGAAATTTTTTGTTTCAAAATTCGCGAAGAATAAGGCAAGGTAAAAGAAAAATTGAATAACTTTTTAATTCTCCCATTATTATCTATGGAAACGATACCATTATTTATAGACACCACAACAATTGGTGCCAAGTTATCAAAATCGGCAAAACTATTTTTCACAAAGTCATCTATATTGTTAGAATTTTGCAAAACAGAGATTAGTCGAACAAAATCTATCTTAGAATACAGATAATGTTTTTTCCAGTAATCTGTTTTAGCCTTACCTGATGTTAACAGATCTAGAGGAAGTAATTTTAAATAATCATTATATGATTTTTCAATACGATAATCATAGTGTAGACTCTTTAAGTCTTCTAATATTGTGCTTTTATCCTTTATTTTGTCAGAAAATGTTTTTTCTACATAAAACCAATAATAGTTATTCTCTATTAATTTTAAAAAATAATCAATTAAATTTCTCGTCTGTTCTTTTCTAATTTTATGGTTTACGTGCACCACGGTTATGTTTTCCAGGGACGTCAAATTGAAATCATGTTTAAATAATTTAAACATCAGGTAGTCATCTTCGAATCCATAACCCTTAAAATCGGGAAAGCCATTAGATTTTTTAAACACGTCCCTATTGCAAAAACCAAAATTGCCTATAAATGTTTTTGCTAATAAATTTTTGTTTGTGACGCCCCCCCTATATGATATTGTTTCTGGAATACCCGATATTTTTTTCAATAAATCATTGTTACCATTTTCTAGATTTTCTAAAATAACCCTACTTTCTTTTTGAAATAAGAACTGGTTTGTCCAAAGCCTTTCGGCTCCATATCCGTAATCAAATTCTTGAGATAATTTGTGTATTTTTGAAAATGCTTTTTCGTCTAAAATTATCGTATCGTCATCGATAAAGATTAACACATCTCCGGACGCTGCCTTAACGCCTTCGTTTCTTGCCGTGCCTCTGCTCACAAACGATTCATTGTTTATTATTTTGAATTTAAACGGTATCTTTCTTTTGCTGTTCCAAAGACTAACCTTGTTTTTTATTTCATCTAAGTTTATATTTTTCTTATGGCTATTTTCAACCAAAATTATTTCTGCTGTATTCTCATAATTCTGGTTAAAAATCGAACAAAGACAATGAAAAACAGAATATCCTTTTTTGATATTAGAATTACAAGAAAGCACAATACAAGACATTAAATTGCTCTTTTTGTTTTCAATATTTATCTGCATGAAATTTTTCTCTTAAATAAAATAAATCTATTTATATACATAAACGGCACGTTTATCAGCCCCACCAACCACTTAACCGCTATTTGACCAATTATCAGTGGAAGTATTGGCATGATTCCCGCGAACGCCAAAGAAACAAAAATGACTGAATCTATAGCTAGTGCGGGAATGGAACTAAAAACGTTTCTCATCCACAAATGTTTTCCATCGGTTATCTTCTTAAGCCAAGCAAAAATTATAGCATCTAAGTTCTCGCTTATTAAAAAAGCAGCCCAACTAGCAATAGTGATCCTGGGTACCAATAAAAATATTTTTTGCCACGAATCTTGCATGTTCCAAAATGATGCTGGTGGCAAAATACTTCCCAACCAAAAAAATAAAACCATCGCTACCTGACAAATAAAAGCGATCAAAACCATCTTATGGACTTCCCTTCTACCAAATTTTTCATTAACAATATCGGTTAATAGATACGTAACAGAAAATACCAAGATTCCGCTTGGCGAAGTGAATATTTTAAATCCTAAATTAAATACGGAAATTTTAATGGCTAAAATTTGTGCAATCAGGATAAAGCTAACATATAAAGCAATCAACAAATCGGGCTTATTTAGTTTTTTTGCATACCAACTGCCCAACAAGGTAAAACTTGTTATACCGACTATCCAAATAATTATAATCTGAATTGGCATAAACTTATTTTTTATTGATTTATTTATAGTACTCCGAATAAGTCGGAAGCTTTATCGTAAACTCAAACGGTATCAATTTTACATTATCATCACTTAAGCAATGTCTATTAGTGTCCCAACTATGCCGATGGATAGTGACATGGTGTCTTAATCCTATCTAAAATTAATCTTTATTTCAAATATTTTCTATTCTTTAATTTTTCCGGTAAATATTCTTGTTTTTCTTGATAATTAAAATCGGGACTATATTTATAGTTTTTGCCGTAGTTTAAATCTTTCATTAATTTGGTTGGCGCGTTTCTGATATGCAATGGCACTGGTAAATTTCCCAAATCACGCACGTCTTGCATCGCTTTTTCGTAAGCCGTGTACAATTCGTTAGATTTCTTGCATTTTGCCATATACACCACTGCTTGTGCTAAAATCACTCCGCATTCTGGCATTCCAATATAATGACAAGCATTATATGCGTCTACGGCCTGGTTTAAGGCCAAAGAATTGGCTAATCCCACATCTTCTGACGCAAATCGAATTATTCTGCGCGCAATATAGAGCGGATCTTCCCCGCCTTCCAACATTCTGCAAAGCCAATAAATTGCTGCATTGGCATCCGATCCGCGCATGGATTTATGAAGCGCGGAAATAATGTTGTAATGTTCATCACCACCCTTATCGTACAAAAGGTGCGATTTTTGAAATGATTCTTTAATAATTTCCGGAGTAATATTTTTCGATAAAGACGAGGCATATTCCAAAACATTCAAGGCGGTTCTGGCATCCCCGTTAGACATGTGCGCCAACAAATCAATTGTTTTTTTGTCTGTTTTTAATTTAAAATAACCCAAGCCCCTTTCTTTATTTTTAATTGCGCCATTGATAATTTTAATTAAATTTTCTTTACTTAATTGTTTTAAGACAAAAACCCTACACCTAGACAATAAAGCTCCTACAACCTCAAAACTAGGATTTTCAGTGGTCGCGCCAATTAAAATAATCCTGCCACTTTCCACGTCTGGCAACAATGCATCTTGTTGCTTTTTGTTCCAGCGATGAATTTCGTCAATAAAAAGAATGGTTTTCTTGCCCAAACGTTCGTTTTGTTTGGCAATTTCGACAATTTCACGCAATTCTTTTAACCCAGTATCAACAGCGCTAATTTTTTTAAAATCAGATTTTGTGGTCTTGGCAATAATATACGCCAAGGTTGTTTTCCCGCTTCCCGGGGGTCCCCAAAAAATCATAGAAGGCAATTGATCTAACTCAATCGCTTTTCTTAATAATTTATTGTCGCCAATAACTTCTTCTTGACCCAAAAATTGATCCAGTGTTTCTGGTCGCATTCTATCGGCTAATGGATTTAAAAAGTGTTTTTTCTCCATGTTTTTATTATAACAAAATCTTTAATAAACGCTAATTAAAAATTTCGGAATTTTATTTCCGAAATTTTTAAATTAAACAATTAAATTTTATTTATTTCTGCCTAAACCACACTTACCACTTCCAGGATTACTACACGAACAATTTGTTTTTGAACGAATTTCATTTTTTAGTCCTTGCATTTTTTCTTGCATTTTTTCTCTATATTGTTCTAAGTTTAATCCTGATTTTTCGATGATATCTCTCATGGTTTCACCGTTACTAAGTCGAGTTTTGATTTGATCAACGGTTAATCCCAAAATTTGTGCTTTATATTCAATCATTCCTAATTTGCCTACTTTCAGACCATTAGCACATTGACCGTTGCAACCACACCCACAAGAAGCAGCATTGGCGCTATTAACACCGAAAAGCCCAACTGTGGTCAAAATTGCAACTATTGCTAATAATGGCATAATAACTTTTTTCATTTTTATTTTTATGTACTCATTATTAAATTATTTTTCGACCTTATGATATATATTACACGGTCGAAAATAATTTATTTCAATTTAATTGGAGCGTTATTACAGCCACCGCAACCACAATTTAATTTTTGAAAAGAAGAAATATTAATTATCTCTTTATTGTCTTTTCTGCCTCTAAAAATAATTCTATCGCCCCGTTCTAGTTCTTTCTCTCCCAATTTAAAAGATGCAGAAGGAATGATCGTATAAATAATTTCTCCGTTAATGTCTTGAATTTTAATTTCGTTTTCATTAATTTCGATAATCTCCCCCTTAAAGGTATTAGGTGTTCTAAGATTATATTCTTGGGGTAGACCGCAAGACAAGGTTTTTTGTATGGGGTGTTTGTGAATTATAAATCCAAAACCAACAGCTAAAACAACGACCAATAAAAACGAATAAATTAACGGTCGTTTATAGGTGAAATGAAATTTTCTGATAATTTTTTCAACAACATAAATTAAGATTAATAATAAAACTATTAGAATTAGTGGTATGGTGTGGAAAAAGTCTAATAATCCCGTTAGTCCCGATCTTAACAAAAATTTTGCGCCGTTATTTTCAAAATAGAAAATACTGTAACTTGTTAAATAAGTTATTAAAACAAAAAGTAAAATCGCCACGACAATTAATAGTACAGATTTTAGGACAAAATAAACTCTAGGATGCATTTTAATCTCTCCTTTTTTTATTTCGTTTAAAATACTATTTTTTATTGAATTTTTTTCTTGGTCGTTATTGTTCATAGTCTATATGATTATTATTACAATATAATTTTAACATTTCTTTGCCTCTTTTCAGTCTTACGCCTACTGTTGAAACCGGAACCTGCATAATATCAGAAATTTCTTTATAGTCCATCTCTTCCAGATAATAAAGCATTAAAACCTCACGATACTTTGGCGATATTTTTTCCAAACACTGATCAAGAATTTTCTTAGTTTCATCGTCTCTTGCGCTGCGATCTGTTTTTTCGCCAGAAATAGGATGAGGGAAAATTGTATCGGGATCAAAAAACGGTAATGGTAACCTATCCTTTTTTCTTAAAACATTAATTAATTCATTGTGTGCAATCCTATATATCCATGGTGAGAATCGTTTATCGGGATCAAAACTTTTAATGTTAGAATAGGTTTTAATAAAAATTTCTTGTATTACGTCCTTAATGTCTTCGATGTTGCTTAAAAATTTCCGTGCATATCTTCTTAATTTCTCTTCATATCTTTCAATTAAAATTCCAAACGACTCACTGTCGCCATCTTGCACTATTTTAACAATTTCCTCGTCCGTGCGGTTGTCCATACTATTAAATATTATACATCAAATTAAAAACATTTATTTCAATTGATGAAAGCGTAAAATTTTTATATAATAATATCATGTTAAAGAAAAACAATAAATTAATCTTATGGATTGCTCTGGTTTTGTTTGTTGTGGCAATTTATACTTTTTTATGTTGGTGGGTTTTTAACGAAAACCTATCTAGAATTAATTATAAAAGATTTAATGACTGTAAGGGCGTTTATAGTTTGATTAATCCAGAGATAGCTTGTATCGTTTCGTCTCACGAAAACTATCTTGAAAAAAATGTGATTATTGAATCCAAGATAAAAAGTTTTATTGACTACTCAACGAGAAATAAAAAGGCCAATAATGTCTCGGTGTTTATTCGCGATTTAAGCACGAAACAATGGATTGGTATAAATGAGAATGTAAACTTTGCCCCTGCCAGTTTATTAAAGTTGCCGTTGTTGATTGCGTATTATAAACTATCAGAAATAGAGCCAGATATTTTTTATCAGAAAAATATTTATAACGGACCGTCAGAATTTAACGATAAAATGCAAAATATTAAACCTGAAAAAACCCTTGAACCGGGCAAAGAGTATACCATCGAAGAGTTGCTGTATCGAATGATCGTATATTCGGATAATAATGCTCTAGAATTTCTATTTAAACTAATAGATAATAATTTTGTTAATAAGGTTTTTATCGACTTAGGTATATATGTTCCAACATCAAGTAATCTTGAAACAAAATTTTTATCATCTAAAACTTACGGGGGAATACTTAGAGCTCTGTTTAATTCCAACTATCTTAAGCCACAAAATTCGGAGAAAGTATTAGATCTTTTAACAAAAACCACCTTTAACGACGGACTAAAAGCGGGCGTACCTAAAGAAATTAAAATCGCACATAAATTTGGAGAAAGAAGGTTGGTAGATCAAGAAAACAATACGGTGAGTCAGAATTTATATGATTGTGGTATTGTTTACGGTCCATCAAGTTCTTATATTTTATGTGTCATGACAAATGGCTCTAATCTTGGCAATCTTAAAGAAATTATTAAAAACATATCACAAATTACATATCAAGAGTTCAATAAATAAAAACACTAAACACCATAACAAAACAAGCCTATTCAAGGCTTGTTTTTTGTTTAATTATGTTTCTCAGTATTCTCTCAATTTCGTTGGTGTTTATATTTTTTGTTGTGGAAATTGCGACGGCATTTTTGCCAATAGCTTTTAGTTTTCCTATTTTTAAATCAATTTCTTCTTGGCTCAATAAATCAACTTTACTTAAAAAAACATATTCTGGTTTGCTTAACAATTCTTTGTTATGGGCCTTTAATTCGTTTCTAACAACCTGATAATCTATGGTTGGCTCAATCGATTCTGCAGAAATGATATGAAAAAGAATTTTGGTGCGTTCAATGTGACGCAAAAATTTAATTCCTAATCCCTTGCCCTTTGAGGCGCCCTCAATTAATCCAGGAATGTCGGCCAAGATCAGCTCGTAATAGACGCCAAGATTCGGCTCAAGAGTTGTAAACGCATAATTGGCCACTTTGCTTTTGGAATTAGTTAATTGATTTAATAAACTTGATTTGCCGACATTGGGTAGGCCAATTAGTCCAACATCAGCAATTAATTTGAGTTCCAGGCGTAATTCAAATTCTTCCCCCGGGGTTCCGTTTTCAAATTCTTTGGGGCTAGTGTTTTTTGAGGAACGAAATTTAAAATTTCCCCTTCCACCCTTACCACCTCTAGCAATTAATAATTTTTGGCCAATAGAAACAATTTCTGCGTCTTTTTGGGTAGATAAATTATGAATTATCGTGCCAACGGGAACCTTTAAAATTAAATCTTCGCCATTTGCTCCATCGTTAAGTTGTGCTTTCCCTCTTTGTCCATCCTTAGCTTTGAGGTTTTTGTTGTGTTGAAACTGTCCCAGCGCGCTTAAATCAGATACGCCCTCAATATAAACATTGCCACCATTACCGCCACTTGAACCAGTTGGACCAAGCGACATTTTGGTGGTATTAAACGCGACAATCCCATCTCCGCCCTTCCCCGCGCTTACTTTAATTTTTACATCATCAACCAACATATGTTGATTATTTTTTAATTGTAATCTTTTTAATTCGTGAAATCTCGAGAGGAATTAATTCTCCTAATTCGCCATCATCGGTAACGTAGGTCATATACGCAACGTCTCCGACAATTTTATCGATTATTAAATCTAATGTTTCCCCTTTTTCGCCTTCTATTGTCAAATCTACGTGCAAATTTTCTAATTTTGCCTCAATCATTGTTGCCCTAATCTGTTCGGGCGTTTGTTCAGGGTTATTAAATTTTTCTTTAATTTCTTTCATAATTTTATACTTTACTTACAATTTTTGAGAAATCTCCATTAAGAATAATTGGTGACATTGCCTCTATTTCGTCTCGATAACCGACGTTAGGAATTTCGTGTAAAAGATAAATCGGCTTATTTAAAACAAAGGCAAAGCCCATTTCTAGAAACGAATTACCACCAATATAACCCTTGATTCCTTTTTTCTCTACATTAATAACAAGGATCGCTTCACCATTTTTTATTTTTTCAAAATAACCGCGAATTAAATCATGTTCAACTTTATTTCTTGCTGATTCTGCGTGCATTTTATCAATGGTGTCCATCGCGGCATACTCATGTGTAAAATCAGGCAAAACGATCTCATGCCCAAGTTCTTTGAGCTTTTTCTCTGCCTCCGTCATCTCTTTTGAGGCGGTCATGCTTCCGCAAATAACAATTTTCATTTTATGTTTTAAATTAATTAGTTAATACTTCCGACAAAACCGAAACAATCGCGTCTACAAGAAGTTCTTTCCTTGATATCTTGCCGTTAGTCAGGGTTGAATGTGGATCGGTTTCGGAACCGCCTAATTTTTCAGCTACAATAGATCCAGCAGTGGTAGTTTCGAATCCCCTCAATCGAGCCTCTTCTATGGCGTATTTGGGAAATTCAATACCAGCAGACGTACCCATGAAACTTTTTCCGTCTGGAGTTAAAACAATTACAACGGCCAAATCGATAAATTTATCGTCTATCGGAATAATTCCGCTTTCTATACCCATCGCAAACATCTTATTGTTTTCTTTCTGTGAGTTTTTCGCCCTGTTTAATGCGCCCCTGTACGTTTCTTCAAGACCATACGGTTGTTCGTTTATTTCGGATTTTGCAGAAACTCCTTTAATTTCAACCTTAATACCAATTTTTGCACAAGCTTCTTTAACGGCATCTATTTTGTGCACACTTGTACTTCCCAGCACCAAACCAACCTCAAATTTTTCTTTTGCTTCTTTATTGGTATTTATATTTAAATCTTTTTCTCTTATCATATTATTTTTTCTCATATCGATTGCCGTCTCGGTTATAACATTTATCTATGACCTTTTGAAACGCCTCACCGAGATCTATCTCTTTAGAATTGGCCAAACAACAAAGGGTAAAAATTATATCACCCATTTCATCTGCCATTTCTTTGGTTTGTTCTTCGGGTTTTTTCTTTTTCGGACCATATAAATGATTAATTTCTCTCGCTAATTCGCCAGTTTCTTCCATCAATCGTGCCAAAATTTCTAATGGCTGAAAATAACCTATTTTATATTGGTTCACCCATTCATCAACTTGTTTTTGTATGTCTTTTAGTTCCATAAAATTTATTTAATTAGTGTGTTATTAAAACGGCTTTTGAATATTGGCTTCGTCAACAATAATACCGCGAGAAGCAATAGTGGCGGCTATTTTTTCGCGAAACTCTGACATGGAAACGGTCCCTCCTCGAACGCCAGTCAGAATAAGATACCCATCTTCTTTAGCTAAATTTAGCCCGTGCGCTACCACTCCCATATTAAAACCCAATTGGATCCTTCTTTCTTCCGATAAATCAGCCCAACTATTAACTCGTGAAAATCGTAACACTTGTTCGCACCCATGTCTTAAAAATTCTTTTTCCGTCATAAATTTATTTTTTTACCCCTTTCTTCTGCCATTTTTTTAAATTCTTCGCCCTTTTTTAATGCACATTCGGCACAATAACAATTCCCCTCAATAAACCACTTTGCCATGCCCCCACATCTTTCTATTTGGCAGGGTGGGGCTTGATCCGCTTTTTCGTATTCCGATACGCTCCAGCCTTGATTTTGCAATTCTTTCATTGATCGTTTTAGTTCTCTCCTTTGTTTATTGGTCAATTTCAATTCATTAAACCAAAATTCGTCAGATTTAACGTCCGGCTCTTTGGGTTCAATTGTTGGTTCTTTGTCCATAAAATTTATTTTAATTCAATAACATATAAACCTTTTTCTTCAATTTCTTTTTTCTGTCCGAAATCGTCCAAGTGAAAATGATTAATATGGCTTACCGTTTTTTCAATTTTTCTGCCAGTATATTCTTTGGTTTTTGGATCCCATTCTTCTAAAATTAACGTATCGCCATTATTTATTTCAAAATCAGCAACTCTAAATTCGAATTTCTTTTCACCAGATTCAACTTTCTCAAAATAATCCGGCCAAATTTTTTTCTTTATAATCATAAGTTTATTTTTTATTAGTATTGATGATTTTTAGTCGCGTTAAAATTGTTTGCAGTTTCACCCAAATATTCCTCAACCTCTTTTGTTCTGGTATTGATAAATTCTTTTACTTCATAAATTTCGGCGTCATTTTTTTCTGTATCATAAATTGCAAATGTTGATGTTTTTGTTTTGACAGCACCAATTTCTCCGGGATTAACAATTAAACAGTCCCCTATTTTGTCTTTGTTTTTAACGTGATTGTGGCCATAAAAAACGGCATCAAAATCGCCCGACTTTGCCATCGATTTTGCTATATCTGGATAATGAGAAATAAAAATCTTTTTACCGCCTAATTCTAGTTTATCGTGAGTTACTTCGCTAAAAACTATACTAGGTGCGTTTTTTATAATCGACATTTTATCGCCATCATTGTTTCCCCAAATTGCAAAAACCGGAACCTTTGATAAGTTTAATATTTTAGCAACGCCAGTGCTTGTAAAATCTCCTAAAGATAATATTTTTTCGGCACCGCTGTTTTCGATTTCTTTAAGCGCCAAAACTAAATTATGCGCATTGTCATGTATGTCTGATATGATTGCAATTTTCATATTATTTTTTTACTTTCTATAAACTTTTTGATTGATCTATCGTACGTTTTTTCGGCTTCGGGTGAAAAATAACAACCCGGCAACTCGCTATTTTCGCGATGATATTTCACGCACTCGCAGCAGAAGCCTTTTTTCTCGCACCCCTCATACGTACACGGGCAGTTTTTAAAATTTTGTTGTTGTTTACATTCCATGGAGTTATTTTTTAATTTTTGATATTTGTGATCGAGGAATTTTTCGTACTTTAACTTTCGTGTATCCTAAAATTTGCATTTTAACTAATCTATGTAAACCATCCAAAATAAGCCATCTTCCCTTATTTTTCATTATATCTATTGGATGAGATAAATCGGATCGCATTGTTCGTTTGTATTGATAAGAATATTTATCGGGATTATTAATAACGTCTTTCGGTTTTAGTCCATATCCTTCTTTTTTATTGGGTGACCAAAATGGAATATTAAAATGCCATTTTAATTCAGAAATATTAATTTCTTTGACAAGTACTTTTAATTTCCAGACTTTCTTTTCGTCCCAATCAAAATCGAATCCGATTTTATTAATAATATCTAATATTTTCTTCCGATCCCCTGCCATAAAATTATTTTAAATCAGTTTTAATACAAACCACAAAATCACAAAATGAAGAGTAGTATCGACGACAGTATAAACAACAGAAGTAAGCGCTATATCAAATTCTCTGTTTGGTTCTTGCGAAGCGCGTGCACTCTCAAAGGTTCTCCCTTTAATTATTTTTGCCCAAATATTGCCCACAGACCAATGATCAATTATAAAATGTGAAACAAAAATTATAATAATCGCCAATATATTAAATTTCCAAATTACCACAAATATTAATACGGTGTAAATCAGCGCATGTAAAGCACAAATCAGAAAACCCTTCAAATTCTTCGCGCTTTTGCCTATTGCCATTTTCTTGGGTTGCAGAAAGAAATCCGCCAATATATGCCCAAATATTCCGTAAATAAATAGTTGTATCATGTGATTATTTTTAAATTAATTTTTTGTTTACATTCCATAGATTATTTTAATTGATTAACAATGTTCGTAAACAAAATTATAAACTTCAAATCCTCTAAGTTCACAGTCTTTTTCTGTATAGGTTGGTTCTGGCAATTTCGCAAATAGTAAGTCTGATATGGCCACCTTTACTCCCGCACGATTGGTTTCAAAGTCTTTCCAGTGCGGCACAAGCAATGGCTTAAGGCCAGTTAATAGTTCGTGTGCCGCACTTTTTATGGTATCTATCTCGCTTGGTGTTAATTTTTCTTTAATTAATAAATCAAAAATAGCCAACTCTTCTTCGCTTAAATTTTCCTTAACGGTTCGTTGCTCTTCTTCGTTTAAATCTTTTGCAAGCACCACCAAATCATCAAAAAGCTGATCAATATCGTGAGCACCGCTATTATATTCTTGTAAAAGAGAGGTCAAGCGCTCCATAAATCTGGCACGTTTTTTATTTCTTCTCATCATCTCTTCTATCTTTTGTTCGAGTTCAGCACTTAAGGCCTCCACTTGTAAGTTTTTGTTATCCAGCTTGGCGAAAAATTTATGCAAAGCATCGGCATCTAAAATGCTTAAATCTTTTATTTTTTTATTAGGAGAAATAACGTACTCACCGGTTTGAATTGATTTGTCCAATAAATCTTCTAAATCTTTTTCAACTTGAGATACGTCAACGCTTTGCAACCCCACATCACGGATACGCGAAGCAAGCACACGAATAGCTGTCACTTCTTTATAGTAATCTTCCGCGCTAGGGTCGGGTAACACTGAACGATAAGCACTTTGTAAATCGCTCGCAAGATTTAAAAATTTCTTTTTGTTTTCTTGATTGCCAATTATTGTATTGGCATATTTCTCTAATAATAATAATTTTTGATTACTTGGTGCGTCAATTAATACATCAATTTCTATTTTTTCTTTTTTTAAAAACCTTTTAACAACATCAAGCGCATCTTTTAAGTCTTCTACCAACTCGTCTTTGCTCTTAATAATCTCATCTTCGTCAATTCCATTGGCCGCATACAATGCCAGGGCTCGTTCAATATTTTTAAACACACCGATATAGTCAACGATTAAACCATTTTTCTTCCCTTCGTCTGCTACGCGATTAGCGCGAGCAATAGTTTGCATTAAGGTATGATTTTTTAATGGTTTATCTAAATATAACGTAGAAAGATTTGGGACATCAAAACCCGTCATCCACATGGCACATACGAAAATAATTCGTAAATCACTGTCAGCCTTTTTAAATTCATCTTCCAGGTTGTCTTTCAATATTCTTTCTCTGATTGGTCTTACGTCTATTTCGAATTCTTCCATTTCGGCAATTTCATTCTGATTATCTCCCAGGCTCACCATCACCGCCATATCTACATTTTCATGTTGTTCTAGTTTGGTCAAAATCTTTTCATGTTCACGTTCGTCAGTGGCACGCGAAAGATCCATTCTTAATTTGGCAATATAACGGTCCCATTCTTTTTTCACTTTGTCATACATTCTAAAAGTAGTTTTCTTGTCAATACAAACCACCATCGCTTTTCCGTCGTATCCTCGTCCGGCATAATGCTCTACAATATCACGTGCAATAGTATTTAAGCGATCTTCGCGAGTAATAATCTCGTAAAAATTAGAATATTCTCGTTCCAATTTCTCTTCTTCGTCTTCATTGAGATCATATCTTTCCATTAATTGTCCCAATTGCGCCTCAAGATTTTCATTAACATTTTTTAATCTTGGTACCCGATTTTCATAATACAATGGCACAGTTGCACCATCTGCCACAGATTGTCCAAAATTATAAACGGAAACATATCCACCAAACGTTTTAACTGTTTCTCCTTCGCCATCTGCCATGAGTGGCGTTCCAGTGAATCCAATAAAAGAAGCATTGGGCAATGATTTGCGCATATTAAGCGCCATACGATCATATTGGGTACGATGAGCCTCGTCAGTCATCACAATAATATCTTCTCGCGTTGATATCGGTCCAAAAATATCTTGAAACTTTTGAATGGTTGTAAAAATTTGGCGATGATCTTGCGTCAATAAATCTTTTAAATGAGTAATACTTTCGGCATGAACTTCTGTTTCTTGAATCACGCCAACATTAACAAAGTTTTTATATGCTTGACCATCTAATTGCGTCCTATCCGTAACAATAATGAAAGTAAAATTGCCAGTGAGTTTTCGTAAAACCTTTTGCGAGAGCCAAACCATTGAATATGATTTACCAGAACCCTGCGTGTGCCAAAAAACACCCAATTTACCATTTAATTTTTTACGATTTATGACACTTTCAAACGCCCCATTAACACCCAAATATTGAAAATATCGTGGAACAATTTTTCTGATTTCGCTTTTTGATTCATCAAATAGAATAAAGTTTTCAAAAATATCCAAAAATCGTTTTTTATCGCATATTCCTTTTAATATCGTTTCCAAATCAGTTTTTGGTTTATCTTTTTCGTCTTTAGCTTTTTTCCATTCATTAAAAAATTCATATGGTGCAGTTAAGGAGCCGAACTTATTTTCAATGCCGTTAGAAATAATAATTCCCATGTTGTACCAGAAAAGCTTGGGAATGGCAGTTTTATAATCGCGAATATTATCACGATGAGCATCAACTAAGCTTTTATGCGAAGCTTTTAATTCTAATAAAATAAGCGGAATGCCATTTACATATAAAATTACATCGGGTCGACGTGTATACATCTCCCCCACTACCCATAATTGCGATACTGCCAAAAAATTATTATTTTCTATATTGTCAAAATCAAAAAATCGGACACGTTCAGTCCCCGTCTCTCCGTTTTCACGCGCGACATTCACGTTCACGCCGTCACGCAATAATTTATAAACTTCTTGATTGGCTCTCACTAAACTCAAATTTGATCTATCGCGAATAATAATATCTATTGCCTGTTTTAATGCGTCATCTGATAACCCTGAATTAATTTTTTGTAATGCTGGCAATAAATATTTTTTGAGCACCACCTCTCCCTGATTTTCTCGTTCCAATTTCAAATCATCCTCATCTTTATAAGCATTAATATGGCAGTTTTTATCGTCCCATATCTTCTTAATGAGTTTTATCACCGCTTGTTCAACTAAATTATCTTCATTAAATGGATTCATGGTGTTTTTAATAAATTAATCATTCTTTCAATGGAATCTTTCAATTGTTGTGATGTATACATTGGTCTTGAGGCATTATCCGGATGATGAACGCGATTTCTCACGTATGTCATCAATGTTTCCTTTTGAGGTCCCCTGACAGGATCTGGCCATTTTATTTCTTTGGTTTGCCCCTTTGACTCGAGCCAACTCTCCATATCATCTTGAGATACTTTCTGCGATGGAGTCGTTCTTAATTTGTCCTCCACTGACGAATATAGATCGTCGTGAAATTCAATCGTTGGTAAATCGTAAGCGAAATAACAAATTTCACCCCAAGATGGACTCCATTTTAATAAACCAAGGCCTCTGGTCTTTGCATTTTCAATAACAACTTTCTCGCCTTTAATTTCGGAAACAAGAACCTTAACTCCGTCCTTATCAAAACAATTTTTAAAAAAGAAGGGCGAGTGAGTTGAAATAAATACCTGTGATTCTTCCGACATGTCATGTAAATGTTTTGCAAACTTATCTTGCAAGGTTGGATGTAAATGTAATTCGGGTTCATCAATAATTATGCAAATTTCATCTTTTGAAATATTTGCAAGCGTCTCAAGAAAAACAAGCGCCGTAATCATTTCTATTCCACTTCCTGTAAGATTAACGGGTAATTCAAAACCATCAAATCTCTTTACGATTTCCGAATTATCATAAGGAGTCAGCGTCTTAATTATACTTAAATCAATGACCGGAATATTTAAATCCTTGAGAATTTTATTTGTTTCATCAATTGTTTTCTTCAACGTATCGCCATCAGTATTTTCAAACACGTGTTTTTCGATCTCTTCTCGTTTATGTTTAAATTTATCAACCTCATCCTTCATTCGTTGTTTTTTTTCAAACCGCCAATTAAGGTCATCAAGCACATTGGACATCGAAGAATTAAACCTTTTTTGTAATTGTTGTTCTCTTTTTTTTCCAAAATAAAACGATTTCGGACTTTCTGCTGAAGCATATGATAGGGCCAACTGTCTTTCTGTAATTTTTAAAATAGATCCGGTTCCTCGCTTAATATTCCATCCATCTTCACTTCTTTCCTCCACTGGCAAGTAATAATGCTCTGTCACGACCAAATCATTAAATGCTTTTCCGGGGGCAGCTCGATCACGTTTTTTTGCCGTTAGTGATATCCCTTTACATTTAATTTTTTGCTTATTCCCATATAAATCTGGTATTTCGACATCAAAATCTTTTTCAAAAAATATTGAAATTTCAATAGGCCCATCACTCCCAAGGTAAAAATCCTTGATTGATAGTCGCGATGCAGCATAGCTAGAAGATAAACAAAGATTAATGGCCTCCAATATTGCTGTTTTAGAAGTTCCGTTATCTCCAATTATTAAGTTAAAATTATTACACTCAAAAGGCGGAGTGTCTTCGCTAATTCCTCTAAAATTTTTTATTGAAACAGATTTAATTTTCATAAAATTATTTTAATTCTCTTTTCCCCGTTACCAATTGAGGAATTAATAAATCGCGAGCTTTAGATAAATTTTGATTTTTTTCTTGTAAGAATAATGATAAATCAAAATAGTTGCATGCAAATTGACTAAATTTATCGAGAATTTCTGAATTTGGAATAATAACCTTAATATCTTTGACTTGTATCGGACTTAGATTTTGTTGTGCGGCGCCATTAGACATCGCCTCCAGTTTTTGTTGAAATCTTTTTTGCCTAAACAATAAATAGATAAATTCTCTAATATTTTTATTTACTGGATCAATTTTTGCTACTCGCTGATTCAATACATGATTCGTCCCATATACAACGCAAATGCGTCCAACGTTTCCGGTTAGCGAAAGTAAAATGTCACCACTTTTTAAAATACAGTCCACGGGCAATTTTTCTGGTAATTCATCGATAAACGAATCAAAATTCAAAACAAATTTCCCATCATGAACATTTTTAATTGTAACTATTTTATATTTTCCACTTTCTTGATATGTTGATCCCCTAAACGGAAAACCCGAAATAACATTTGCGAGTTCACTAATTTTTCCAATTTGCCACCCTTTCGGAATTTTGCCCAACTCAGAGTTAACCATTTTTACTTTTTCATGTCCAGGAAATTTGAATTTTACGAACCATTCTGTATAAAGCAACTGCGCTATTTTTTCCAAAATTTTAATCCGTTTTTCGTTATTTTCAATTAAATCATCATAAGCAGACAAAACAGATGCAATTTGTGCTTGGGTCGGAAGATCGGGTAAAAATATATCAACATTATTTAGTAAATCATATGAAATAAACGGTTGTGCCGACCCTCTTATTGACTTGCGAAAGTCCTTACTTAATAGCACATAGTACCCGAAGAGCGGATCGTTACCCCTTTTCGCCAGGGCCATTATCCCATTGTAGGTAACAAAATGTTTTCCCCTTCCAAAAATTACCGTGCCACAATTTGCACCCATGTGACCTATGACAGGAGAATTTTCAGCATTACATTCATTAAAATAACCGATAATGTTGCCGGCACCATAAACAGGATATTTGCCACCATTGCTTGGATTTTTATTGCCCTTTCCGTACTGAAATTTAAAAATATCTCTTAATTTTGCTTTCTGAAAAGTTGTCATATTTGCGAATTGCGTTTCTTGTTATATATTAACGTGAAATTAAATCTAGAAAGTCATCAAGTCGGTCGTCTAAAACTCCCATCTTGTTCATTAAATAAAACAAAAATAAATCTGTAGGGATAGAATTTGACATATATTTATTGGTAGTCAAATAACCAACAAATTGGCCTACTAAATAAATTTTCGGTGGAGTAGACGTGTAAGGATTTACTGGGCTCAGTGCCGAATATTTGCTTCCATAGTTACCATATTTATTAAAAATAGAGGTATTTGAATATTTGCTTCCATAGTTACCATATTTATTAAAAATAGATTCGGAATCGTACTTATTACTAAATTTACCCAGAAAAGTTCCGTCACTAGCTTCTAAATATCCGTTATCTGCATAAGGATCCACAAAAAAATTAAATCGAGACATAGAGTCCTGATAAAGTCTTTGTATTAATTCTTTTAAAATTTGCTGTGTTGAACTCATGTAATTTTTTCTAAAAGTTTTACCAATTCTCTCGCCGCATCTTCTGGAGGCAAAGTTGCAATAAGCGAAGGAATCGCAGCAAGTGTAATATTTTCCTTTCTTATCTTTTTAATTTGTTGGATCGGCCAATAAAGAGCAGCGTTTATTAATGTTGCAGGAGCAACAACCAATACTTCGTTTTTAATAATCCCATATATCAAAGCGGTTAGCCCCAGCACAAAAATAGCAACAGCCATAATGCATATTGTAGTTTCATGAACTCGATTCTTTTTTAAAACATCATCAATTCTATTATTTATTTCTTTTGATATATTCATATAATCTTTTTCCAATCTTCTTGAATTTTCTTTTCCAATTTATGCGCTTCGTCGGTTAGATTAATAAATTCGCCCGAAAGTTCTTTCATTCTTTTTCCAAAATCAACATCACTAATTTCTTTTTCGATAATTTCTACATAACGACCAGGGTTAAGCGAATAATCATTGTCCTTAACTTCTTTTAGCGTTACCACCTTACATCGGCCTTTTATGTCTTTATATTTTTCCTCACTTCTTTCCTCGCGATATCTACGCACAATGCCTGCAATCTCTTGAATTTGCTCATTTGTCCATTCACTATGCGCTCGATCGATAGGAGTAAAAATATCCTGAGCATTTATAAATAAAATTTTGTTTTTTCTTTCTGTGCTTGTTTTTCTTTTATCAAAAAACCAAAGCGTACAAGATAACGTGGCATTCATAAACATATTGTTTCCAACAGAAATGATTACATCTACCATTCCTGCATCAATCATTTTTTTACGAATTTCTTTTTCGGCATTACCGGCATCGCTTGCAGAATTGGCCATAACAAAACCCGCTCGTCCATCTTTATTTAAGGCGCTAGCAAATATTTGCATCCACAAATAATTAGCATTAGAAATTTCCCCCTTGCCAGTAAGCGGAAGTCCCAGATAATAACGTGGATCGCCTTTAATTTTTGCTGGATCAATTGTGGTTTGTTTGTTTTTATCTTTTCCTTTTACGTTAAACGGTGGATTGGCAAGTACAAAATCAAAACCTCCAACGCTATTAAATGGATCCTCATAAAAAGAATTGGTTTCTGCGATTTTGCCCGATAGACCATGGATGGCAAGATTCATTTTCGCAATTTTTACGGTTGAACCTATTTTTTCTTGACCATAAATAGCAATTTCATTCATTATTTTCGCTTTTTCTACATGCGCTTTTACAAAGTTCGCAGATTGCACAAACATACCACCGCTTCCGCAAGCGGGATCAAGAATTTTTCCATGATATGGCTCAATAATTTCTACAAGTAACTTTACAATAGATTGTGGTGTAAAAAACTCTCCCCCTTTTGCTCCCTCGGAACGAGCGAACTCACCAAGGAAATATTCATAAATTTCACCGAAAGCATCACCATCTATGTCGTCCGGAATCTGATTAAAATTTTTGAGAAGCGTAATAAGTATTTTGCTATTTTCTCCGGGGTTTTTATGAAGCGAAGCGTAATCTTGTGGCAGAACACCAGCCAAATCAGTATTTTTCTCTTCAATTTCTTTCATTGCATCATTAATGGCCTTGCCAATATTTTTGTTTTCGGGAAGACTCATTAAATACGAATATGTAGCGATCTCCGGCAAAAATAAAACGCCTTTTGATTTATAATCATCAGCGCTAATTGGCCTTACGCGTCCACTGGTTTTTCCGGCATACGTTGCACTTTTTTCTGATACTATGTTTGTTTGAACTTTTTTAAATCTAACATCAGCAAATTTTAAAAATATCAGACCCAAAAGTGGCTCAGATATTTCATTAAGCTTAAGACCAGAATTTGCACGCAGTTGTTCTGCGGCAGCCCAAAGTCTTTCGTGTAATTGTTTTCTGTTATCAGATGTCATAATTTAATTATACGCTCCTTGGCGATGTTTAATCCGGATAATAATAATTAATAAATGTTCTTTATAAACCTTGTAGATTATTCTATAATGTCCCACTCTATACGAATAAAGTCCGTCTAATTTACCGTCTAGTTTCTTACCCAAAAACGGCTCTTTGGATATTATTGCTAATACTGCCAAAATCTTATTTTGATAATCTTGCGGAATTTTACTAAGATTTTTTTCTGCCTCTTTTTTGAATTGTATTTGCCATGCCATATTTAATTTTACTTTTGTCGGCGACAACATAGCCGTATTTGGCCATAATATCGTCTAGCGTCGCCCATTTTTTATATGCTCCGCTTTTTACGGCACTGTCAGTTTCTTTTATATCTTTCTCTAAATCGGGAAATTCGCGCATAACCTCCATGGTCTCCATCCAGGAATCAAAATCTTCGGCAGACATCAAAACTGCTTTTGGTCTACCGTTTTCGGTAAAAGTATAGTAATTGTTTGGTTTTTGTACTTCTTCGGCAATATTAAAAATGTCCTTCCGTGCGTCGGAAATTGACATTGTTGTTTTTGGATTCATAGTTTTCTTTTTCATTTTTGCTTTAATTGTTATACGTACATAATAGCGTACATTAATTCGCGTGTCAAGTTTACCCCGACCACACGTCGGGGCCCGACGCAAGGTCGGGACGGGCCCTTATATCAATCCGTTGTCCTTAAAACTATAATAATTATTTTTTGCAACAATAACATGGTCTGCAACTTCGATGCCTAAAATTTTTCCTGCTTCCAATAAACGCTTGGTTGTGGTTAAGTCATATTCTGACGGCTCGCAATCCCCTGACGGATGATTGTGTACGAAAATAACCGATGCTGCATTATTCTTAATTGCTTCTGCAAATACTTCGCGCGGATGAACGATACTGGCATTGAGAGTTCCAACCGAAATTTCGGCAACAGAATAATTTCTGCTATTTAAAACAATAATATAAAAACGTTCTTTGCGATTGTCTTTGAGTTTATTTTTGATTAATTGATAAACTTTTTTAGGATCGGTAAGTTCTTTACTTTTATATGAAGGGATTTGAGTAGAAAGACGATGGCCAATTTCGAAAACGGCCTTGATTTGAGTTGCTTTCGCCAATCCAATTCCTTTTATTAAAGACAATTCTTCGATGCTGGCTTCGGATAATTTTTGCAAACTGCCAAATTTTGATAATAATTTTTGCGCGGTTACTGAAACCGATTCACCGGCAACACCACGTCCCAAAATAACTTGCAATAATTCTTGAGTCGATAGTGCTTGTTCGCCAAAACTAACCATTCGTTCGCGTGGTCGTTCTTCTTTGGGCAAATCATGAATAGTAAATGATTTATTCATAACCCTATAATGCTATATCTTATTCCGCCGTTTTTTCCTCGCAACAACTACAGCAAGACTTTTTCTTGCTGAAACCAAAAATGTAGATGATTTCTAATATTGCAAGCGTGTTGGCGACTAACAATACAACAAACCAAATCTTACTATTGTTTCTTGCTGCTTTCCATAGAGCCACTGCCTTCCATGGCAATACCCAAATAATAAGCAACAATACAAGCCATATATTCGCGTTTAAAAATTGTTCCATTTACCCTGTTAAATAAGATTTGAGTCGACTCCTGAGAAATAATTTACCATGATAGGTTTTAAGATATTTCTCTCGGTGAGTGGCATCTTGTTGATTCAAACATGCTTCATAATAAATCAACTTCAGTGGTCTTCGATTCTTTGTTGATTCTACTCTACCTTTTTGGTGCAACTCAAATCTTAATTTTAAATTATTAGTATACCCTGTATAAAATTTATTATCTTTATTCGACCTTAATATATAAACATAATACATATCATAACAAAATTATTTAAAATCATTTAACGGGGTGAATCTTTATTTAAAATTATTTAACAGGGTGAATTTAATTAATTTTAAATTCTTATCTCTAAAATCGGGAATTTTACTAAGTGGGCAATCGGCCACGACAATGTACATATCTAATTTCAGATTCTTCTTCTTTTTCGCTGCCCTGGTGATTGCCGCACACCTATGCATACCTTCAATAACCACTATTCCTATTTTTGTGTTCCAAACAATAATTGTGGTTTGGGGTGGTAAATTTTTTAAATAATCAATCGCCCTCGGATGTTCTTTCATTTTAGCAAATATCGGTAAATTTTTGCCTTTATAATAATTTTTCGACCATCCGCTATACGGTCCACCGTGAAAATTAGGTACAGATTTTAATGGATTTGTGACTTTAAATAATTTCCATTCTCTATTTAGGGCTTCAATCGGTTCAAGATATTTTTTACGCCAATCAAGCCAAGATTTAAATCCTTTTTCTTTATAATATTCTTTCCAGTGAATTTGGTTGATTTCGTTTTTTCGCCAAATACTAAAAACCTCTTTCCATGTTAACGGTTTAATAAATTCAAATTCTTTATGATTCAACTTCATAACTTTGATTTATGATTTTATCAATTTTCTCCCCTGCTTCGTTTATTTGCTCGCCTAAGTCTGGTTTGGACGTATCGAATGTATAGGTAAACGGAAAATCAAGATTTTGATGAAGTGGTTTACGAGCGAAATAATTTTCTATCGCATCTTCTGCATCTTTAAACAATAAACCATTGTACTTATAATTTTTAAGTTTATTGATAATAAATTCTTCCGGAGGATTGATGTGAATCCAAACGACTTTTAAATTTAATTCTTTTTGAATTTCTGCGATATAATTTCTCGCTCTTTCGGTAACGCAATCGGCATCTACGGCAACACTAAATCCTCGATGAAGATATTTTTTAATAAGTCCGTAAGCTATATCTCGCGCTTGTTCCCAATCAAGCCCTTCTTTTTTAAATAAAATTCTAATTTCGTCAGTGGAAACCCGCAATAAAGATAACTTTTTGCTTAATGGTTTAATAACCGTCGTTTTTCCTGACCCTATTAACCCAATCGGACATAAAATAAATTGGTTTTTAGGTTTATTTTTGGGAATTTCCAATGTGCTTTCGTATAACGAAGTTATTGATTCGTTCATATTAAATCTCTGTATCTCCTATTTTTATTGGACGGTTGAATGCCTCTAGTGCCAATCTTGTTTCTTCTAGCTCTTCAGCAATTGACTTATATTTTTCAGGATCTGTTTCGTGATCCATCGCTATCTCTAGTGCTTTCATTTTATCTTCTAATCCCCTTTTGTACTCCGCGCTATTTTTTTGATATTCTTCTTCCGCTTTTTTCTCAAAATTTTTCATGTCTTTTAATTTAATTATTATACCTTTATAATACCACATTTTACGAAATAAAAAAGCCCCACCAGTGTGAGTGGTGAGGCTGACTTTTCGAAAACGGGGATGGGTTCTTGTTCTGTCCTTACTCGCTTTGAAAGCGAGGAGGTGCAATTACCCTTTCAAGGAGCCGATGGCTCCAACCCTAGTTTTCGATCAGTCTCCGGTGAAGCACTCGCTGAGAAGTTCGAAGACCATCAGCTTCGCGAACTTCATCAGCTCGTCCGCGGGAATGCCAGTTTCCTTCGAGAGGTTGCCGGCTTCCCGTTTCAGTTCTGATCGAGAAAAGGTGTGTAGTCCTTTCCTTCGAAACAGAACCTTGAGCAGTGCCAGGGCAATTTCGCCCCGCCGTACTTGGTCCATTTTGGACCTCCTTTCTTAAAGAACTACTACGAGACCTTCGTAGCAAGGATCACCAGAACAATTCTAATGACACTATCATTATAGCATACAATGCCTAAAAATGTCAAGTGGTATTGTGAAAAATAAAACCGGCGCCGGGGTTCCGAAGAACCGCGACGCCGAGCTGAAACCGAACCCTTAGAAGCCCTTAACGACCAGGTAGCTTGTAGGGACTTAACCCCATGACCTTTTCGTGGCCGTGGATTATGGACCCTGGGATCGGAATTAGCCGATGCTTGAAAGAACGGGGGCGCACCACCACACCCCTCTGATTAATTAGGAACCCGGGACCTGCCCCCTGGATATTGACCGGTGTAGTTTGCCGGACCAGTTCCCCTTCTTAAGTATGCGGGCCCTCTGCTAAGCGTTCATGCGCCGCAAAAGGTCAACCGGGAGGACAGTCTCCTTATGGTCATTATAAGTATAGCATATCTATAAAGTTTGTCAAGCCCTTTATATGGAATAAAAAAAAGGGGCTTCGGTTGAATGAAACCGAAGCCCTTCACGGCTCGTCTTTCGTTTGTTCCCTGTAAAGGTTCATTGTTTCGTGTCTTCTTCTTCCCTGGTGTCCCAGGACAGAAAATCGTCGCATCCGTCCGCAGGATTCTTGATTTTGGCGCGGAACAGTTTTTTGATCTTGTTCCACAGCCCGAATCTTCGTTGACGCCAACATTTCATTCCGTCTTCGACACAGTCTCTACACGTCACGTCTTCGAATTCCACGTTCAATCACCTCCTTTGTTCTGATTTATTTGTGGAATAAACTCCCTCTAAAAATTGTCTACTTGTTACTATTTTTGAAATAAGTCGCAACACTCTTTCTCCGCGTAAAAATTTTTCGATTTTTGCTCTTAATTCTGGACTCATTTTTTCCAGATTAGTTTTCTCAATATCAGTAATTGCTTTTAAAACTTCTTCGTATTTATCTAAAATTTCTCTTTGAGTTTCTAAGTTTAAATTAAAAAATCTTTCAGTTATCTGCATAAAAGGTGTAATTTGTGTTAAAATTTCCTGCAAAAATAACATTCTTGTAATTAAATTATTTTTTAGATGATTTTCGCCATCTTCACGGTCCCAAATTCTAAGCATCCCTGCAAAAGTATTATTATCAATTCCCACAACGAACCTAGGAATTCCTTTTGCTCTTAAAAATATTTCTTCGTTTCCATATTTAATCTGTGTTTTTTTCTGTTCTGCAGCGTCTTTTCTTAATCTGTCTTGGTAGTCATTTTTTACATCTCTCGTAGTTTTAAAACAAAGAACTCTTTCTAATACTGTTTTTTTTATGCTCTCTCTGATGGTTGTGAGTTTAGATGCAAATTCGGCATCGTTTTCAAAAACAACATCAATTACAAAAGAAAAAGTTTTATTTTTTTCTGGGTCAAAAAATTCAACAATTAAATCAATCCCCCTGTTTGATTCCTCTTGTTTTGCTGGAATCATTGCTTTAACATTCTCTCCCAGCCAGCCACCATTTATCTGTTTAAATAGCATCAATCTTATCATTTGATCTTTTTCTTTGTCGGTTTTATCGGCTTTTGGCATGTTGTCCAGTTTTATCTCGGGTTTAAGAAATTTTACAACCTCTTTGATGTTTTTCGGACCATATAGTTTCAAAAATTCAGGATCATTGCTCTTTATCCTTTCCCTTTCTGTTTCTTCTTCAATTCTGTGTGCTTTAAAAGCATTATCAATAACATCGAGGGACTCTTTGTCAGCAACTCGTTGATATGTTGGATCCTGTTTTGCTATGTGGGGATCACCATTCAATGGAAGATCTTGTTTGTCTTTGGTCATATGTGTTAAATTTATCAATTCGTGGTTGTTTTGTCAAACGAAATAAATATAATTATAAAATAAAATTTGATTTAAAAATATTTCTATTATACAATAAATACATTACCATTCCGCAGTAGCCCCGACGTACGAGTCGGGGTCCCGACCAAAGCGTCGGGACTCAATACCTATGTCATTTGTTTATATTTTAAAAAGTTTGAAAGATGGACGTTATTATATCGGAAGTACCACAAATTTAGAAGAAAGATTAAAGCACCACAAGAGTGGATTTACTCCATCAACAAAAAGATTTGGTGGTGTCGAGTTGATTTTTCAACAAGAATATAAATTATTAAAACAGGCGCGTTATATTGAAAAAAGGTTAAAAAATTTAAAGAGAAAAGATTATTTAGACAAGATAATTAAAGACGGTCACATTAATATCATTCCGCAGTAGCTCAATGGTAGAGCAGCTCCCTGTTAAGGAGTTGGTTGTAGGTTCGAATCCTACCTGCGGAGCCAGAAAAAAGGAGGGAAAAATCTTGAAGAAAAAATATGCCGAATTTTTTTTCATGCAAATGGGACCGACATGTGGTGTCTGCGTTCTAAACACTGTATTAAAAATGTTTGGTAAACGCGGAGTGATTTTCAACATTTCTTATGCTCCCAACAAGGGAGTTTCTCCAAAAAGAATTATGTATGAATTGCGTCGAGCAGGACTTGACGCTATTTCTAGAAAAATCAGCATCCGCAGTCTAAAAAGAGGATTTATTCTCTATTACGAACCCCCGATCGATCACTATGTCGTAGTGGGCGAAGTGAAAAAAGAAAAAATTCTCATCTACGACAGCGCTAGGTACGCACCTTATTGGACAACCCCATCCAAGCTTTCCGAAAAATGGAAAGGATGGGCGATTAAAGTTACGAAACCAAACGGCAGGGGCTGACCCCTGCCGTGTTTTTTATATTTTCCCTTTTTTAATCCCCTCGCGAATTTTTTGCATTAAATCGACGTAGAATTTTAGATTATGAATTGTCGCTAAGCGCTGATACAATAATTCTTTAGATTTATATAGATGATGTAAATATGCCTTGGTATAATTCTTGCAAGTGTAACAAGAACATTTTTTGTCTAATGGCGAAAAATCTGTGGCGTGTTTGGACTTGTCAATTTGAATTGTGTCATATTTTAAGCCGTTTTTAAAAATAAACAATTCTCCATGTCTGGCATGTCTGGTAGGAATCACACAATCGAACATATCAATCCCCTGTTTCACGGATTGAATAATTTGATCGGGGTAACCTACGCCCATCAAATAATGTGGCTTGTCTTCGGGAAGCTTGTCTGATAAAAATTTTAAAACTTTATGCGCTTCGGAAAATGGTTCACCAACCGAAACCCCGCCGATAGCGATTCCACTCCAATCAAATTGTGTTAATTCTTTTAAACTCTTTAATCGCAAATCATTAAACATTCCGCCCTGGACGATACAAAATACTAGTGGTTTTATACCCTTCCATTTTTTCATTAAATCGTTGGCTCTTTTTGCCCAATAAGTGGTTCTGTTTACTGCCCTCTCAACGCGTTTTTTGTCTTTGGTATATTCAGGACATTCGTCTAATAACATACAAATATCTGAACCAATTTGTTTTTGAAATTCTAATGCTTTTTCTGGGGTTAAAAATATCTTTCCGCCAAATTCTTCGGAAGAAAATTCCACTCCCCTATCGCTTAATTTTAATAATTTAGACAAAGAAAAAACTTGATATCCACCAGAATCAGTTAAAATTGGCCCATTCCAACCAATTAATTTGTGCACGCCACCAAATTTTTGAATTTTTTCCAATCCCGGACGAACCATTAAATGATAAGTGTTGGACAGAAGTATCGGCGCACCAATTTGCTTGATTTCGTCAACAGTTAAACTCTTCACGGATCCCTTGGTAGCGATGGACATGAAAAACGGCGTTTCAATTTCGCCGTGTTTCGTTTTCAATTTGCCAACTCTGGCCTTTGAAATTTTCGATTTTTTAATAATTTTAAACATTAGTATTCTTCTAATTTCTTTAGTTTGTGATGTTCACGGATGCGTTGAAGAGCCTTGGCTTCAATTTGACGAATTCTTTCACGCGTAACTTTAAAATATGCGCCCACCTCTTCAAGTGTATGCTGAACTCCATCCCTTAGTCCAAATCTCATTTCTAAAATTTGTTGCTCTCTTTCTTGTAGATCAACCAAAATTTCTTGCAACCAATCTCTCAATAATCTTTGAGCCGCAACGCTGTTCGGCATAATTGTCTTTTCGTCTTCGATAAAATCGCCCAAAATACTATCTTCTTCATCTTCACCAACCGGCGTTTCTAACGATACCGTGTCTTGAGAAATTTTGATAATATGTCTCACTTTCTCAATCTCAATCCCCATTTCAGCGGCAATTTCTTCGGGCATTGGATCTCTGCCCAGATCCTGTAATAACCTTCTTCTGGCTTGATTGAATTTGGAAATTGTTTCAACCATATGAACGGGAATTCTAACGGTTCGAGATTGATCGGCAAGGGCACGAGTAATTGCCTGTCTAATCCACCAGGTCGCATATGTGGAAAATTTATAGCCCCTTTTGTAATCGAACTTCTCCACCGCCCTAAAAAGTCCAATGTTCCCCTCTTGAATTAAATCTAAAAGAGTTAAGTGTGGACTTCTACCAACATATCTTTTGGCCAAATTAACCACTAAACGAAGATTGGCTTTGGTGAGTTTTTCTCTGGCTTCTTCGTCCCCTTTTAAAATTCTTTTTGCTAGTTCCACTTCTTCGTCTCCGGAAATTAATTCGGTTTTACCGATTTCTTTCAAATACATCTGGACCGAATCAACACTTTCCAGCTCTTCCAATATTTTTTTGACTTTCTTCTTTTTCCCACCCTTAGGCGAAACCTCGCCCCCTGACGATACTTTTTTATCATCCGGAATATATTCGATATATTCTTTCTTTTCCAAAACTTGAACATGAGCTTCTTTTAATTTATCGTAAAGCTCCTCGATTCCAGCAATATCTCTTTCTAAATATGGAATGGTTTTGATAATTTCAGCTTCAGTAACAAATCCTCGTCCCCGTGATTGGTGAATTAATTTTTGAATAATCTCGGGAGTAATGAGTTTTTTGATTTCGCGTTTACGAGATTTAGTCTTGGAGATCTTCCCCGACGCCCTTCGGGGTCGGGGTCCCGACTTCGTTTTTAACGAACGTCGGGATTTTTTCATCTTCTTCATAATGTTAGTTTTAATTATTTGTTAACTCACTTAATTCTTCCGCTAATTTACAAAATTTTTCGTTTAATTTTTTTTGCTTATCTTTGTCGTTAGCATCTTCTGCTGTTTTGATTTCTAAACTAATTTGTATCAACTCTTGTTTAAGATGATTCTTTTTTAGTTCCTGTATACAAAAATCCATTTCTTTTAAAGTCTCTGTTTCTTCTATATTAAGATGTTCTACTTTAAAAATCAAATAATTCGCCAAAAACTTGTCTTCTTCCGATTCGATTTTATTGGTTTTAATATTTTTAACAAATTTCTTTAATTCTTCGGTGTTTAAAAGTGAGTCGTAGAAATTTTTGTTTAAATATTCCAAATGTTCGGGATATTTTAAAACCAAACCCAACAAAATTTCTTCCAGCTCCTTAATTCTTGATCTTTCCGCGAAATGCTCTGAAGGAGCTTCTGCGCCTTCTTCACGCGACTTTATTCTCCTCAACGCTTCAATTAGCGTTTTTTCTTCAACCTTTAGCTTTGACGCCAAAACTTGAAGCCAATGTGATTGTTCAACCACATTCACTATTCCCTTAATGGGATATAATAGTTCTTTGGCAATTTCTCGTTTGTCGTCAACACTTAAATTTTTATCTTTGTATTTATTAAATGCATTTTCAAAATAGAAATCCATGATTGGTTTTGAATTTTCTAAAATTCGCTTCCATTTTTCTGGGTCTTGCTTGATAATTTCTGCGGGATCTTTTTCTTTTTCTGAAAGAATTGCAACCTTAACATTAAATTCAAATTGTTGCGCTAAACCAATCGCTCTTTTGGTTGCACCCTCACCGCCTGTATCGGCATCAAAAGAAAATACTAACTTATCGGTATATCTTTTAATTGTTTGCAGATGGTTTGTGGTCAACGCCGTACCAGAAACGGCAATTACATTTTTATATCCCGCCTGGTGGCACATAATTAAATCCATCTGACCCTCAACAGCAATGCATTGATCCTGTTTACGGATTTCTGTTTTAGCCTTGTCGAGGCCATAAATAATGTGACTTTTATTATAAATTATGGTTTCGGGGGTGTTTACATATTTCCCGACGTTGGGATTGTCTTGTCCGAAAATTCTTCCAGTAAATCCCACCACCTGACCATTCAAATCAAACAATGGAAACATGATTCTATTTCTAAATCTATCGAAATATCTGTTTTCGTTCTCCTTTTTAATAATCAACCCGGCTTTTTCTATGTCTGGCGCCTTATAACCAATTTGTGTTAAATGCTTCAAAAGACCATCCCACGAATCGTTGGAATAGCCGATTTTAAATTCTTTAATTGTTTCGGGTTTTAACCCTCTGTTCTGTATATACCCAAACGCAGGTTTGTTTATTTCAAGTTGTTTCTGGAAGTATTCTGTGGCTTCGTCACAAATCTCAAATAAAAGATTTCTTTGACTGCGAATTTGTGGATCTTCTCTTTTTAAAACCACTCCCGCTTTTTTAGCCAAAGTTCTTAATGCCTCAGGAAATTCAATCCCTTCAATTTTTTGCACAAACGAAAAAATATCTCCACCTAAATTACACGAAAAACAATGCCAAATTTGCTTAGACGGAGAAACAAAAAAAGAAGGCGTTTTTTCCTTATGAAACGGACAGGGTGCTTTGTAATCCTTGCCCGCTTTTTTAAGTTTGATATATCCTTCAATTACTTCAACCACATCCAACCTAGATTTTATTTCATCGATTGGTCCCATATGATATTAGTTTATTCTACTTTTTGAAAAAAGTAAACCCCGAAACCGTTTTGTGCGGTATCGGGGCAAGAGTCACTCTGTGGTATCTTTTCTGTCAAAGAGCGCAGATGTATACATTAGGGCGATGTTCTTGGTATTAGGAAATTCGGTTTTGTGAATAATTCCCCTTTCTTTATCATAAACTTCGCTTAGGACAATCCGCAGGGCCTCTTCCTGGAGAGCTGTGGAATCTATTTTGATGGTTTTGGTTAATTTCCGCCCACTCCTCAGAAGAGGAACGTAGTACCATTCCATTTTCCCGTTTCTATTAATACGCAAAACGATGTTGCCACGCTTTAGCTGTTTATCCAAAATCACATCCCCATAGGGATTTATCGAAAGACTTCTATCCACAAATCGGTTCCAGTTAATTGGAACTTCTTCGATCCCTGTCTCGGAAAATTCCTCCATTACTCCTTGTCGGAGCCAACGAAGCTCTATGGTTGTATTTTTTGTCTGCCTATTTTTGTGACTCATGTCACCTCCTCATAATAAAATGTGCTCTAATTATAGTGTTTTAATTTAACACTTTTTATTTTAAAAGTCAAGAGCTAATCGATATGCCAAAATTTTTTTGGACCGACCGGATCTCTGCCCCAAACCTTTAAATGAATCATATCTAAAAAATCAGAAACGACTTGTCCGACTCCGATAGCAATTAAATAATATCCCCACCACTTATCTTTAAAAATTATTCCTATGATTACAAGTATTAATCCTGGTATCCAGTGATGAAGTCCATTGGTTTCTCCTAAAAAAATGTGTCCCACCCGACCTGCGGCATAACTTACAAATGCCACCAACGAGTACAATAAAAACTGCATGAATCTATTTTTACTTTTTTCTTGATTTAATTAAATGAATTATGTTTGGCGACACAGATACAACAATAATTAATAAAATAATTGGCAAAAGATATTTATCGATATTAGGAATTAAATTACCAAGAAAATATCCCAATAAAGATACTCCAATCGTCCATAATGCTCCGCCGATAACATTAAAAGCAATAAATTTACGATAATGCATTGTTCCCACCCCCGCCAAGATTGGTACAAACGTTCTAACGATCGGCACGAATCTTGCCAAAACAATCGTTTTTGAGCCATGCTTTTTAAAGAATTCTTCCGCCTTTTGAATGTTGTCTTTCTTGAAAAACAAAGATTCTTCTTTGGTAAAGATTTTATCACCGACCTTATTACCAAACCAATAGCCGACACTATCGCCCACAACCGCAGCAACGAAAGTTAAGCCCATTAAAAGCCAAATATTTAAAAATCCTTGCGAGGCCAAAAATCCAGCCGTAAACAATAAACTATCTCCGGGCAAGAAAAACCCGATTAATAGTCCCGATTCAGCAAAAATTATGCCGAATAATCCCACATATCCCGCCGTTTTAATTAATGATATTAAATCAAATCCTAACATAAATTATTTTTATTTTTTACTTGTAAAAATTACGCGAGCCGGAAGATTTGTTTTGCGAGTTAAATAATCAAAATCGTGTAAAGAATTCATGAACAAATCGTATCCATAACGATGATTGGCGCCAGATTTTTGATCGCCGTCATCATGCACAATAAATTCTTTGATTGTGTCGTCGTAACCCACAACAACCATTTGATGATAATATGAGCCGTAAACCGCAAACGGAATATTGGGGTTGTGTAACTCAAATCCGTAATGCAAAGAAATCACTGGTCTTCTTTTCTGAATTTCTTTTTTTATCTGCTGAACGGTCGGATTTTCGACAATTGTTGCGGCGTAGTTTAAATTATTGTTAATAATTTCTAATGTTCTCTGCGCGTCAGAATCGGCATTAGAACTATAAATTTTGTCTTGATAATCAAACAATTCTTGCATCGCATCTTGAGCTTCTTTAATACTAACATATTTTCTTCCGGCATAATAATTTTCCACCATTACCATGCTCGCCTCTTCACAGCCATTTTTCCAGTTTCCCGAAAAATTTCCATCCGGCGCCTCATTAATATACGGAACGGGCAAGATTAGAGTTTTGGGAACTGAAATATTAGAGACCAGCGAATTTAATAAATTTTTGCTTTCCGTTTTATACGCTTCGATTTCCAATATTAAAATAAAAAAAACAATAAATAAAAATAATATTGTTATAAAAAAATAAAATCTTTTTTTCATTAATATTAGTGGATTGTTTGAGAACCAGACAAAAGTCCATCGGCGATTATTGTGGCATAGCGTCTTAATTCAGAAAGATAACCGCTTTCGTCTTTATGATAATCAGGAAAATCGTTAACGTTGATAACTAAGTCTGATTTCCATGCGTCTTTTTTACTATTGGCGGTGATATCGATTTCAAAATACGCCTCACGACCATTAATCGGATTTTGAAATACAAAAAAACAGTCAACTCCTCTTTTGTCTAAATTTGTTCCCAAGCAGTTGTAGAATTTTAGTCCTTGAGGATTTTCTGGGTCTAAATTCAATTCTTCGGCAACTAAATCAAATAAATCATTCGCCCATTTTTTTTGAGGAATTTCTGGATTAAGTGGATAGTGTTCAACAATTGCCTTTCTCAACATACCTCGCGATAATTTTGTTGGGTCAATATTGTTTTTAATCAACAAATCATCAACTTTTGGCCCACTACCCAAAAATGCATTTTCGGCTTCAAATCCACTGCAACGTTTTTCAAAAATATTTCTCATAAATTTTATTTCGGAAAGGGAGGGATTCGAACCCTCGGTGGGTTTTACCCCACACACGCTTTCCAAGCGTGCGCACTAGACCACTATGCGACCTTTCCTCGTTTTTTATTGCTTTATTTTGTCGATCATTACAGACGATAGTCTTCCTTTGATTCTTTGCACATCTTGATCGCTCAATGGATCGGTTTGATTATTTTTTAGATCTATTAATTCTTTTTGTAATTCGGTAAGACTAATTTTGCCATCTTTTAAGTCTTTACCAAAAACGCCACGGACATAAGTCTTTTCCTTGCTCGTTAATTGTGACATACCTTTTAATGTTTTTTCGAATTCAATTTTACGAATTCTTTTTGGGTTATCATTAATTCCAAAAAGCGCTTCTATGAGTCCCATATATTTTATTTACTTGTTTCTCTCAATCTCTTAATTCTTTCTTGAATTGGAGGATGAGTAGAAAATAAGTTAGTTAATTTATTAGTTTTTCCACCCAGGGTGGACAAATATGGATTACTAATATACAAATGTGCCATTGCCTTGTGCGTCTTTTTTATAGGAGTCGAGTTTTGTGCAATTTTCTCTAGAGCGCTAGCCAATCCTTCCGGGTATCTGGTCAAAAGCGAACCAGAGGCGTCAGCTAAATATTCTCTTTTTCGAGAAATTGCTAATTGAATTAATTTTGAAATAATTGGTGAAAGAATAATAAAAATTAAACCAACAATCATTAAAACCGCTCTAGCTTGTCCGCCACCATTGTCATTGCTACTTTTTCTTCCGCCAAACATTCTGCCTCGAACGAATATGTCTGAAATCAAAGAAACTGCTCCCACCAGAGTAACCACAACCGTTTGCAACAAAATATCACGATTTCCGATATGACTCAATTCGTGCGCAATTACTCCCTCTAATTCGGTTTGATTTAATGTTTGTAACAATCCAGACGTCACAGCAATCACAGCATTCTGGGGATTTCTTCCAGTGGCAAAAGCATTTAGGGTTGGGTCGTTAATAATGTAAATTTTGGGAACCGGAAGTCCAGCGGTAATACAAAGATTTTCGACAACATGATAAAGTTGTGGTGCTTGATCGTGATTGATTAATTTGGCACCAGAAATTCCTAAAACAATTTTATCGGAAAACCAATAACTAAAAAATGACATAAACACACTAATTCCTACGGCAAAGAATAAAATAGCCTGGTCTTCAAAATAATAACTCAAAAACCAACCCAATCCAATAATAATAATGAAAAACACAGAAAACAAAACCCAAGTTCTTCGGATGTTTGAACCAATATGAGTATATAGCGTCATATGTGTTTATGTTATCAAGAAATTATGTTTTTGTAAATTAAAATACTCCCCGCATTGCGGGGAGTATTTTGTATGACTAATTTAGAATTTTACTTCTGGAACGGCTTTCTCGGATTCGTCGGCTTCGAAAAATTCTCTTTTCTTAAATCCTAGCATACCAGCGATGATTCTCGATGGAAATGTTTCGATTTTGATGTTTAAGTCTCTAACGTTACCATTATAGAATCTTCTGGCTGCTTGAATTTTGTTTTCAGTGTCAGATAACTCATTCTGTAATTGTAAGAAATTCTCATTAGCTTTTAATTCTGGATATGCCTCTGCAACCGCAAATAAACTTTTTAGGGTTCCGGAAAGCGCATTTTCTGCCTTTCCTTTTTCTTCTGCTCCTTGAGCATTGATTGCCTTTGATCTCGCTTCTGTAACCTTTTCGAATAATTGTTTTTCGTGGGCCGCATATCCCTTAACCGCTTCAATTAGATTTGGGATTAAATCGTATCTTCTTTTTAATTGGACATCGATGTCCGACCATGCTTCGTCCGTGCGAGTTTTTAGTCTAATCAGACCATTAAAAACTGCAATCACCCACAAAACTATTGCTGCAACTACTATTAAAATAATTGTTCCGACTGCCATGTTTTTTTACCCCTGTTAAATCCCGCATAGCGGGAATCTCGCAACGCGAGATTATTTAATGGGGTGAATTTAATAATTATCTATTTATAAGTATGTTCTCTTTTTGCTGTGTCGTCAACCCCTGATTGACAAACTAACTAAATTCCATGTCTTTTTCTTGGATATCAAGACTCAATAATTTTAAATTATGATTATATTTATCAAGTATTTCACCTTGCGGTGAATCGGGATGAAATTCTAACTGTGTGTCATTAAAAATTATTCTTCCTTTTTCTTGATTTAATAATTTACTACGTTTAATATGCGCAACTTGGAAAAATTTAAACACCCCCTCAAGAATCGTTCCAATGAATGTATTCAAAATAATTTCTTGAAACTTTCTAATGAACTTAAAGAGATTATTGTTTTTGATTTTTTGTCGATTATTTAATTTTTCTAAATTATAAAAATATAAATAATTTCCTGCCCATCGATTTTCAAATTGAAATCGATTGTAGATACCCGACTCTAATTCTAAAACGGGAGTCAGGTGTGCTAAATATGCAATGCGCAGACTGGCGGTGTTTATTTTTAGGTTGTTGTCTGATAGATAATGGTTTAAACAAAATCTATTAGTTATTTTCTTTCCGTGTCTGCGTCGACCAATTATTTGAAAAAATGCGGTTATTAAGAACCTTGTCAGCCAGATGCGTTTATTTTTAACGATAATCAATAGATCAATATCGCTTTCTTGTTTGGCATTGTATATTGCCATCGAGCCGTTCATTAGAACCATTTTTATAAATGGAATAATCTGAAGCCATTTTATGGTTTTTATTGACTTTTTCCATTTTTCATCAGAAATTTTTTGACGCTCAATTCTGAGTTGATAAAGATTTCTTTTTGTATTTGATGACACGAATTCTCTTAAAAAATAAAATCCGTTTTCCTGATCAATGTATTGTTTCAGGGTAGGTGTGTTTAGTGCTTTTAGAATGTCAACTAGATTAATTGTCTTTAGAGGTTCAATTTCTGAACATGGATCAATTTTCTTTAATGAAGAGATGTGTTGAGGGCTCATCAGATATTTAAAAATTTCAAATCCGGTTAACGGATAATCCATGACATCATAATACGCGATTGTTGCAAGAATCGATTTTTCTAATAAATTTAATTCCATAATTTTATTATATCACAACCTTGCTTTAAGAATTGAATTTTGATATTATTAGCTTAATGAAAAAAGAAATAGAAATACCCAAAAAAATTGAAGAAAAGATTAAAATGCGAGAAAAGAAAAAACAGCCAAAAATGAAGGTTTCAGGAAAAAGTGTTTTCAAATTAAAAAAGTTAATTATTAAAAAATCCCTCGACTAAATTCGAGGCAAGTAATTTATGACAAAACTTATTTTACGTATTATCGCAAATGCGTTAGCAATTTTTGTCGCTGTTCGCATAATTAACGAAATCACTTTTAGTGGTGATGTTGTTGATTATTTGATCGTTGGCGTGGTTTTGGCATTGGCCAACACGTTCATTCGACCAATTCTTAAAATTGTTTCTGCTCCCCTTATATTTATAACATTGGGGTTGTTTACGATTGTAATTAACGGCATAATTCTGTTCGCAGTCGATTACTTTATGGAAGCGTTATCAATTACTAGTTTCATGGGTTACCTTTGGGGAACAATTATTATCGCTATTGTGAATGCAATAATTGTTGGATCTTACAAAAAAAATAAAAAAACTATAACTGAGTAAAAATCGATATGGAAAAACTATTAAACGTTGCACAACTTATTTTCGCCGCACTTTTAATTGTGGTTATTCTTCTTCAGCAGCGCGGAACTGGTTTGTCTTCTGCCTTTGGTGGCGGTGGTGGTGGCGAGACCTACTTTAAAAAGAGAGGTGCGGAAAAAATATTATTTATTGCTACAATTATTTTGGCAATACTTTTTATCGTCAGCTCAATCGTGCGAATGATTATCTTAAAATAATGCGCATTCCAACCATACATCAATGGCAAAAGCTTCCTAACGTTTTAAACAAAAAAGAACGTTATTTTGTTTTTGGCTTTTCTGCCCTAATAATTGTTTCGCTGTTTGGTTGGATGATTAGTTATAAATTAAAAACCACCACCGTTGTTCCTGATTTTGGTGGAAGTTTCACTGAAGGAATTGTTGGCAATCCACAATATATTAATCCAGTTTTAAGCCAGGCCAGTGATGCCGACCGAGATTTAACTGAATTGATTTTTTCTGGACTCACAAAATATAACAGTAAAGGAGAAATTGTTCCTAATCTGGCCCAAGAATTTAAAGTTGGAGACAATGGTAAGGTTTACGAATTTACGCTCAGACAAGACGTAAAATGGCACGATGGCGAACAATTTACAGCTGACGATGTGGTTTTCACGATTAATCGAATCCAAAACCCCGACTTTAGAAGCCCACTAAGAACAAGTTGGACTGGAGTTGAGGTTGAAAAAGTGGATGATTATAAGGTTAGATTTAAAATGAAAAACGCCTACGCTCCATTTTTATCTAATACTACCGTAGGCATAATTGCGAAACATATTTGGGAAAAAATTCAACCAGCGAATTTTTCATTGGCCACAGAAAACCTCGAACCAATTGGAACCGGACCTTATCAACTGGCCACACTGAAAAAAGACAAAGATGGATTCATATATTATATTAAACTAGAAGCGTTTGGTGAAAATAATTCTCACAGAAAACCATTTATTAATAAAATATATTTAAGATTCTATGCCGACGAAAAAACCGCAATTAAGGCATATAATCGTGGTGAAATTGACAACTTGAGCTTGATTTCTGTTCAAAATCAATCTTTAGTACGTGGCGAAAACAGATCAAACATTAAAAGATTAAGTTTGCCGAGATATTTCACTATATTCTTCAATCAAAGCAAGAGCACGGTTTTATCAGACAAAACTGTTCGATTGGCATTAAATTATGCAACCAATAAAAATCAAATCATTCAAGATATTCTTAATGGAGAAGGCAGATCGGTTGACTCCCCCATCCCTAGTGGAGTTTGGGGCTATGCCAACGATTTAAAAATTTATGATTTTGCTCAAGATCATGCTAATAATATTTTAGAGGCGGCAGGATGGAAAGACACAGACAATGATGGCATTAGGGAGAAAAAGGGAGAAAAATTAGAATTCGAATTGGTTACAACTGACTTTAAGGAACTACAACAAACTGCCAATATTTTGCAGGAACAATGGTCTAAAATTGGAGCCAAGGTCAATATTAAAATTCTAAACATTGGAGAGATTCAACAAGAATATATTAGACCGCGAGAATATCAAGCGCTATTATTTGGCGAGGTTTTAGGACTAGATCCCGACCCATTTAGTTTTTGGCATTCGTCTCAAAAGAAAGACCCGGGATTAAACCTAGCCCTGTATGACAATTCTAAGGTAGATGTTTTGTTGCGCGATGCCAGACAAATAATTGAACCTGAATTAAGACTAAAAAAATATAGAGAATTTCAACAATTAGTCATTGATGATGCGCCAGTTGTATTTTTATATAGTTGGTATCAAATTTATTACACTTCTAAAAAAATTAAAGGATTTGAAAACGAAAACATCGTGTTGCCATCAAAACGATTTAATGATGTTGAAAAATGGTATATTAATACGCAACGAGTGAAAAAAAATGAATCTTAATAAATTTAAACCCGATATTAGACATCTAAACGACATTAAAGATGTGGTTTACGATAAGCAATGGTTAAAAACAGCTCCGAACCTGGAGCTGTATTATATGTATCGCGATCTAGCGGAAACTCAACTTGATTTTATGAATATTATTAAAAATGATTTACGCTACGACATTACAATTTTAAAACCAAACAAGCTGGGCAAAGAATTTAATAAAACACTAGGACACGACCATCCCGTTGTCCCGGGAACAAATGTTACCTATCCTGAATTATATGAAGTGCTAGATGGTAAGGCGATGTTTTTGTTGCAAGATTCTTGCGACAAGAAAATAGAAACCATTGTTGCTATAAAAGCACAAAAAAATGATAAAATAATTATTCCACCAAATTATGAACATTTAATAATTAATATTGGCAAAACCGATCTTAAAACGGCCAATTGGGTTAGTAGAAAATTCGAATCCAATATTTATAGACCACTTAAAATGAAACATGGGTTTAGTTATTATGCCCTAAAATCGTTGTTTGGGATTAAGTTTATTCAAAACAATAATTATGAATCAATTCCCAAGCTTAAATTTGAGAAACCAAATAATTTTTATAAATTAAATTTATCTGCAGAAGGGCCGATTTATAAATTATTAAACCAACCCAATAAATTAGATTTTCTTAAGAATCCACAAAAATATAGTTGGTTGTAAAATTTGCCGGGGTGGCGGAATGGCAGACGCACTAGCTTCAGGTGCTAGCGAACGCAAGTTCGTGCGAGTTCAAATCTCGCTCCCGGCACCATAATTCGTTTATACATAGAATACTCTTGACAAGTATTTTTTTGTTTGTTAGTGTATAATAACTGGTTGGGGATCCCGAGGGCACTTTTGTGGAGGGCTTCCCATCCCTCCTCCCGTTTTTTCCCATCACAACCCCCCTTTTGCATCAGCCCAAGGGATCCCCGCCTCACTCTGTTCATTTGCACCTTGAAACGTTTTCGTGCCCCACGCACGAATTTGTTAGCCCCCTCACAAGATAGCCTCTGGCTAAGTCCATGCTTCTTCTTGCGAGGGGCATTTTTTTATTATATAATTGAACTTATGGACAAAATAAATTACGAAGATTTTCAAAAATTAGATATTAGAATTGCAACTGTTCTTGAAGCGGAACCCGTACCGGAAACAACTAAACTTTTAAAATTAAAAGTAGACCTTGGGGATGAATCAAGAGTTCTGGTTGCCGGCATCGCCGAAACATATAAACCAGAAGACATTGTCGGAAAACAAATTCCAATTTTAACTAACCTTGAACCAAGAACGATAAAAGGGGTTGAAAGCAATGGAATGATACTGGCTGCAGACGTAGACGGAAAAGCAATTCTTTTACATCCTGATCAAAAAATAATCAATGGCAGTAAAATAAGATAATATGAGAATTTTAAGTGGAATACAACCGACCGGAGAACTACACATTGGAAACTATTTGGGAGCAATAAAACAATGGGTAGAACTCCAAAACGCGAAAAGCATTGATCCGAAAACAGGATGTATTTTTATGGTTGTTGATTTACACTCTCTAACTGTTGCCTACGATCCGGGACAAATGCAAAAAAGAATTTTGGATATTGTTTTAGATTATTTAGCAGCGGGAATTGACCCTAAACAAAACACAATCTTTGTTCAGTCACAAATCAAGGAACACGCCGAACTGGCATGGTTATTACAAACCATCACTCCGATGGGCGAATTAGAAAGAATGACGCAGTACAAAGACAAATCCAAAGAAAATAAAGACAATATTAACGCTGGATTGTTTGCTTATCCAGTTTTGATGGCTGCCGATATTTTGTTATATAAAACCACGATTGTGCCAGTTGGCGACGATCAAGCACAACACGTAGAGTTAACCCGAGAAATTGCCAGAAAATTTAATGGCAGATTCGGGCAAACGTTTCCTGAGCCCAAAGCCCAATTACAAAAAACCGGCGCAAGAATAATGTCTCTCACCGATCCCCTTCAAAAAATGAGCAAATCCATTCCACAAGGATGTATATTTTTAAATGATTCCGAAGAAAAAATTAGGGAAAAAATAAAAACCGCAGTCACTGACTCCGGCAAAGAAATTAAATTTGATGAAACTAATAAGCCCGCAATCTCAAATCTTTTAACTATCTATCACCTATTTTCTGAAAAATCGATTAAGGAAATCGAAAAAGAATATGAGGGTAAGGGGTACGGTGATTTCAAATCAGGATTAGCTGATGTGGTTGTGGAAAAATTAAAAGAATTCCAAGAAAAGCGCAAACAGTTTGAGAAAAACCCTGAACTAGTCAAAAAGATTCTAGCCCAAGGTGCCAAAAAAGCTCAAAAAATCGCCGAAGAAACCATGAAAGAGGTTAAGACAAAAATGGGATTGATTTAAGTAATTCTTGTTTTTGTTCTGCTAATAGTTCTTGAGTGTCGGCTTCGATGGTTAGACGGAGGACGGATTCTGTGTTGGAGGCACGTAAATTAAACCACCAATCGGTATATTCTACAGTTAAACCATCGATATGAAAAATATTCGGTAATCGGCCAAAACGGCTGATTTTTTTATATTTCTCTTCTACTCTTTTAATATGAATGTCGGCATTTCTGATGTCTTTAATTTTAATTTCAATTCTCTCTTGTTTAAAGCGATTAAAATGTTCAATTAATTCCGACAAGGGAACTTTTACTTTCGACAGGATTTCCATAATTTTTATAAAAATTAATAATGGCGCCTCAACATAGTCTGTGTCTTTAAAATAATAGTGTCCCGATGCTTCGCAACCAAAAACAACTCCCTCTCTGGCCATGGTTTCTTTAATAAATGAATGACCAACCCTAGAACAAACAACTTCGTTGCCACTATCTAGTGCTTCTTCTTTGATAATTCTACTGCTCACTGCAGTATAAAGAATAATTCCTCCACGCTTAAAATAATAATGAATAATGATTGCAGCAATTAGATCCGGATCGATTCTTTGTCCTCTTTCGTCGACAAATAAAATTCTGTCGCCGTCGCCATCAAAGGCAATACCAAAATCGGCATTTTCGGAAACAACCTTTTCTTGAAGGATTTTTGTATTTTCTGGATTGATCGGATTGGGATCATGATTGGGGAAAGATCCGTCCATTTCGCCAAACAAATTAATAAATTCGACGTTTTTTAATTCTGGTGCCAGAGCCGAAATCGTTTCTCCGGCCATGCCATTACCCGTATCAACAACCACCTTAAATTTGTTTGTATCGTTGGCATGACTAAGATCTAAAATTTTGGCAATATATTCTCTTAAAATTTCCTTTTTTGTGGTTTTGCCTTTTTTGCTTGCATCTTTTAGGAACTTATCTTGCGTTAAATTTTTTATTCTTTGTAACCCTCCTTCACCCATCGGTAATGCATTTTTTCTAAAAATTTTAAAGCCATTGTATTCTTTGGGATTGTGTGAAGCAGTTATCATTACTCCCCCGTCGGTTTTAAACTTGATTATTGCCCGATAAAACATTGGCGTTGTTGCCATGCCAACATCGATTACATCAATTCCTTGGTCTTTAATTCCTCTAACTGCTTCGCTAAACAATTCTTCCGACGATAACCTATTGTCTCTGGCAATAACCAGCTTACTTGTTGTTTTTTCGCGCAGTTTAAATGTTTTATCTTCTGGTTTTATGCTTAAAACAAAAGCGCTCGCCCTACCAATTTTATAGGCAATGTCTTGATTAATTTCATCAGGATATTTTCCTCTAACGTCATAAGCCTTAAAAATTTTATCTAAATTATCCATATGTTTATATTATAACATAAAATTTAAAATAGAGTCGATTCAGGTATTTGACTTTTATTATATTTCTGATATCATTAATAGTAATGGAAAACGAGCTAAAACAATATGAATTGACTTGTATTTTGGAACCACATTTAGATGGTTCTAGTTTAGACAACTTTAAAAAAGACCTGGAAAAGACGATTATCGACAACAAGGGAAAACTTGTTCGTTTGTCAGAACCGGAAAAAAGAGAACTTTCTTATCCTATTAATAAACAAGGAATTGCAATTTATATTGTTGCCCATATTGATTTCGAATCAAGCGATATTAATGAATTTCTAAAAGAACTTAGAGCCAATAAACTTATTATTAGACATCTAATAACCACTCTAGAAATTCCGAAAGCTGACTCCGACAAACCAAAAGCACCGAAGAAACCAAGAATTAAAAAAGAAGAAGAAGGTAAGGACAAACCCGCCTTCGCTAAAGCTCCGACGAGCAAGCAAGATAATCTTAATTTAGAGGAAATTGATAAAAAGCTAGACGAATTAGTCGGCTTATAATCAACTCCCTAATTATATGAATCTAAATAAAGTTTTCATAATTGGTAACTTAACCAGAGATCCCGAATCAAGAGCGTTGCCAAGTGGACAGATGGTTTCTAATTTTGGTTTAGCAACTAATCGCGTATGGTTCGATGCTAATACCAAAGAAAAGAAACAACAAGTAGAATTTCATAATGTTGTCGCTTTCGGTAAATTGGCTGAAATTTGTAATCAATATTTAAAAAAAGGAACCATGGCGATGATTGAAGGCAGAATTCAAACCAGAAGCTGGCAAGATCAGTCGGGCGCCACTAAATACAGAACCGAAATTATCGCTGAAAAAATGCAAATGGGACCAAGAACAAGCGGTGGAACACAAAACGTTCCCAAAGACGCCCAAGAATCAAGTGTTCCCGTTGAACAATTAGAAGAAATTCAAATTGACGAAGAAGTTCCGGTCGATGAAATAAAAAGTGAAGATATACCATTTTAATATGAAGAAAGATTGCTTTTTTTGCAAAAACAATATTAAAGACGTTGACTATAAAGACACAAACATATTGTCGAAATATTTGGATCCTCTGAAAAAGATCAGGGCCCCAAGATATACCGGCGCTTGCGCAACCCACCAACGAAAAGTTTCCAACGCTATCAAACGCGCCCGCACAATGGGATTGATATAAAAACACTACTGAAATAAAAAAATGCCTCCCGCGGGGGAGGCTTTTTGGTCTTCTAAAATTGAAGGGTCATCGATACGGCTACGTGAACATTCGGTTAAGGTACAGATTTGATATGCCTACTGAATAATCCTTTTGTAGACTATATTCAGTGGCTTGTGGTTGACTGGGTTAGGTACGGACAGAACGATACTTCCGTCTTTTTGAGCTTCGGCAGCCGACTTCCATCCGTAATCAAATCCTCGTTTCCATTCCCTGGTCCTATCGGCTTGCCAGAGAATCCCGATCAAGGAGAAGATTACGATCGAAATGATCATGATCACAAACTCTTTCTTCTTCATGGTTCCTCCTGTTTCGTAATTTTGACTACATTTATATTATACACCCAAATTAAAATCCTGTCAAGAATTTTGAATAAAAAAATGCCTCCCGCGGGGGAGGCTTTTTGGTCTTCTAAAATTGAAGGGTCATCGATACGGCTTGGTCAGTCTTCCTGTTGGAGTTGAGATCCCAGCGTCAATTAGAAACTGCTTCGCTGCTGCGGGATCCTTTTTCAGTTCCCTGGCGCGCCTTTTCATGTCTCTAAATATAGCAGCGTGTTCCTTTTCGAGTTGCGTTTTTCCTATTTTCATGGTTTCCTCCATTGATGGTTATAATGTACATTTGAGAATATTTTACTCTCACACATAATATAGGCTCAAACTAAAATCCTGTCAACACAAAAGGGGCAGACCGAAGGTCTGCCCCTTTTTAATCAAATTAACGTTAGTATTCCGGTTTGGCGGCTTTTTGGATATCGGATAAAAGTTTTTTGGCGATGGGCTTGTTTTGACGCAAAAATTCTTTAGCTTTTTCTGTACCCACTCCCAATTTTTCGTCCCCATATGATAACGTAGACGCAACTTTCTTGATAATTCCATGCTTTAATCCGGCATTCACCAGATCTCCTTCATAGGAAATTCCTTCATTAAACATAATATCAAACTCTGCTGACTGAAATGGCGCTGCAACCTTGTTCTTCACAACCTTGGCCTTCACACGACTACCAATCGATTCTTCACCTTTTTTAATTTGGGCAATTTTCTTTAATTCCACTCTTACCGATGAATAAAATTTTAGTGCCTTACCCCCCGGGGTTGTTTCGGGGTTACCAAACATCATTCCAATCTTCATTCTGATTTGATTTATAAAGATAACCACGCAATTCGTTTTGGCAATTACTGAATTTAATTTCCTCATTGCTTGAGACATGAGCCGTGCCTGAAGCCCAATAAATTGATCCCCTATCTCGCCCTCAATTTCTGCTTGTGGAGTTAATGCTGCAACCGAATCAACAACCACAACATCAACACTTGCCGACTTTACTAATGATTCAACAATCTGTAATGCCTGCTCTCCCGAATCGGGTTGAGAGATTAAAAGGTCGTCAATTTTGACTCCAATGCGCTTTGCATATTCGGGGTCCAAAGCATGCTCTGCGTCAACAAAAGCGGCCATACCGCCCTTTTTTTGCGCTTCAGCGACCATGTGCAAAGCTAGTGTGGTTTTACCCGAACTTTCGGCCCCAAATACTTCAATAATTCTACCCCTAGGCATACCTCCTACTCCTAACGCCAAATCAAGTGACGGAGAGCCGGTAGGAATCACGTCAACGTCAACTTTTTTGACTTCGCCCAATTTCATAATTGAGCCCTCGCCAAATTTCTGTTTAATTTCGTCAACTGTGTTTTCCAAAATCTTATCTTTATTGTCTTGATTAGTTGTTTGCTTTTTCATAAATTATTCTTCTTATTATTGTATTAACTTTATTAAAACGATTTTTAGATTGAATTTCAATATTGGTAACTTCATTGATAAGATTTTTTTCAAATTTAAAATTACCATCTTTATCAATATAAACATCAAATCCATCGATTGTAACTGTTGCCGTTGGTTCGGTCTTACCAATAATTTCGATTGTGCTTTGATTTGTAGAAATATCTGCTGGTGGTTGGGTTACTTCTAGTTTTGGCGGTTTAATTAAAAAACAAATTTCACGATAAAAATATCCTAAAACTAAAATCAAAAAAACAACAAAAACAATTAATGCAATCTTTTTGGGCGTAAACATTAAGGCCTTCGATCTTCTCATTGGCATTAATGGCTTGTCTTTGATGCTAATTCTTGTTTTTTGCATAACTAGAATTCGTCCTCTTCTTCTTTGATACTTTCTTCTTCAATTTCTGCCTGTTCCTCCTCTTCTTCTATTTCTTCTTCGATTTCCTCTTTCTCTTCTGGCTCAATATTCTTTTTTACGGTTGCATCTAAATCGCTAAGTGGTTCGCCTTCTTCTTCGTCTTCTTCGGTATCATTTTCAGAATTGAATTGATTTTTAGATTGAGCCATTAAAACTTCTCTCGGTTTTGAGCCTTCTGCTGGTCCAACAACGCCAAGTGCTTCTAGAGCGTCCAATAAACTGGCAGCTCGGGCATAACCAATTCTGAACATTCTTTGCAAATATGATGCTGATGCTTTTCCGGTTTTTACAACCAAATCCCTGGCTTCGTCTAACAAGGCGTCGTTTAGTGTTGAAGCATTGCTACCTCCCGAACCAAACACTCTGTCTTCGTCTGGCGACTTAGTAATTTCCTCTTCGTATTCAATTTCACCGGCCTCTTTCTTTAAGAATTTAACAACCCGTTGAACCTCTTTTTCAGAAATATAAACCCCTTGGATTCTGCGTGGCTTACCAGCATCTCCAGCAATAAACAACATGTCTCCATTGCCTAATAATTTTTCTGCTCCAGACATGTCAAGAATTGTGCGCGAATCAACCATCTGCGCAACCTGAAATGCGATTCTCGAAGTAATATTAGCTTTAATTAGACCAGTAATGACTTCGACTGACGGTCTTTGCGTGGAAAGCACTAAATGGATACCAACGGCACGTGACATTTGTGCTAAACGCACAATCAATCCTTCAACCTCTTTGCCATAAGCCATCATAATATCGGCCAATTCATCAACCACAATAACAATAAACGGCAAAATTTCTTTCGGTGACTTCTTTAACATTTTTTCGTTATAAGAAGCCAGGTCTCTAGAACCAACCTCGGCCAACATTCGATATCTTTCTTCCATTTCTTTAATTGCCCACTTAAAAGCATTAACTGTTTTTTGCACATCAACAATAACCGGAGCTAATAAGTGTGGAATGCCATTATATAGAGGAAGTTCTACGCGCTTGGGATCAATCAAAATAAACTTTAATTCCCAGGGAGCTTTTTGATAAAGCAAGCTCGTAATTACAGAATTAATGCAAACGCTTTTTCCGGTTCCGGTTGCACCAGCGATTAACATGTGTGGCATTTTCATTAAATTGGTCCAAACCGACGTACCCGTAACGTCTCTTCCTAACGCTAAGTTTAGATGGTGACCATTTTTGCGTTCATATTCTTCAAACATATTTCTAAATCTAACAAATGCCGGAACCTTATTAGGAATTTCAATGCCCACTAAAGATCGGCCAGGAATTGGCGCTTCGATTCTGATAGGATGAGCAGCTAATGCCAAAGATATATCACGATGCAAGGTTGTAATTTTAGAAAGTTTAACTCCACCAGCTGGCCTAAATGTATATTGAGTAACAGTTGGGCCAACATTTACTTCGGCCATTTCTACGGGAATGCCGAAATTTTCCAACGTTCTTTGAATGATTAATTGATTTTGTTTTATGTCTCCACTCATCGGATGGCCCTTGTCTTCTTCCAATAAATCAATTGGTGGAAAGGTATAATCCTGAACATCGATATTAGTTGTAGCAAGAAGTTTGTCTTTGTCTTTTTTTCCTGCCTCTTTAATGTTTTTTTCGTCTTTAATTTCTTCTTCTCCTTCTTCGGTTTTTGACTTCGAGAATATTCCTTTAACCAGATTGGCAACTTTTTTCTCTGGTTGATCAAAGCCAACTCCTTTAATTTCTTTAGAAATTTTTTCCATGCCCAGTTCCTCTTCTTTAGGTTTTTCTTCTTTGGGTGCTTTTTTGAGAGAAATATTGAAAGCAATTAAAATTGAAATAACTAGTCCGGCCAAAAACACAACCAAGCCTGCCCACTTGCCGATAAGTTTTAAAAATGGCCAGGAAAACAAATATCCCAGCCAACCTGCACTTTTTGTGTCAATTGATGTGAATGTTTGGACAATTGCCAAAAAGCACAACAAAAACAAAAACATTCCCAATAGCGTCGAAAGGTAAACGTTTTTATGAATTTCTTTCAAAATTGCGATTGCTCCAGCAACAAATGCCAATGGTACCAACCACAAACATTTTCCAAACAGAAAACTGGACGCATCTAATAGGTATTCTCCCAAAACACCGCTTGCCGATTGAAAGCTTAATACAAAAATAACCGCTAATGTAAAAAGTAAAACCACAATTACTCCGCGTTTAGTTTCGTCGTTGATATTTAAATACTTCTTCTTTTCCCTTTTTTCGGGTTTAGAATCTTTTTTCTTTTTCTTCTTTGCCATACACAATTATTATATCACAAATATTTTATGTAAACAAAAACCTCGACAATTGTCGAGGTTTTTAATATCTATGATTTTATTTCTTGTCTGCTAGCTCTTGCTCAATTTTTTCCAACTCCATGGCTTCGCGATAACCGGTTCCAGCGGGGATTAACTTTCCTAAAATAACATTTTCTTTTAATCCACGAAGATGATCAACTCTTCCCTCTGACGCTGCTTTAATCAAAATTCTTACTGTTTCCTGAAAGGAGGCTGACGACAAGAAGCTTTCTGTGCTTAAGGCGACCTTGGTGATGCCCATTAATACTTGTCCACCAGTAGCAATTTTCTTACCAGCTTGCTTGGCCTTGTCATTGGCATCAAAGAAAATATCTTTTTCAATAATTGCCCCAGCCAAAAGATTGGTTTCTCCTGGATCTTTCACTCTCACCCGAGCCAACATTTGATGAATAATAACTTCAATATGTTTATTGTTCAAACCTTCTCCCTGTGTGCTGTAAATTCCCTGAATTTCTTTAATAATATATCTTTGCAGCGCTTCTTGTCCGGCAAGTTTAAATAATTCTTTCAAATCCACAGAACCTTCCCAAAGTTGTTGTCCCTGTTTAACTTCGTCGTCTTGTTGTACCCAAACACCAGTTTGTGGCGGAGCAACATATTCTTTAGAAACCTTCTTTCTCTTTTTGCCTTTTAATTCTTGCCAACCTTCAATGGTAATAATTCTCGATCCTTTGTGCTCTTTAATGTCTGTAACTTTTCCATTTAATTCTGCCAAAGATGCCTTTCCTTTGGGAATTCTGGCTTCAAAAAGTTCTTCAACGCGAGGCAAACCTTGTGTGATGTCGGCGCCTCCGGCAACACCTCCAGTATGGAAAGTTCTAAGTGTTAGCTGTGTTCCTGGTTCACCAATTGCTTGTGCGGTAACAATACCGACGGCCTCGCCTTTTTCAACCAACTTATTTCTTCCTAAATCGTAACCATAACATTGCTGACAAACACCAAATCTCGCCTTACAAGAAATAACCGATCTTACCCTGATTTTATCAACGCCAGCGGCTTCAACTTCTTGAGCTTTTTTCTTGGTTAATAACTCGTGTTTTTTGGCAACTACTTTGCCCTTAACGCTCACTTCTTCCAACAAAACTCTTCCAGTTAATTGTGACGCAAATGAAATTCCTAAATCTTCTAAATCTCTTTTATAAATAACGATACCATCCTTGTCTCCACAGTCCTCGTGTCGGATAATTACATCTTGAGCGACATCAACCAAACGTCGGGTTAAATAACCAGCGCTAGCAGTCTTTAAGGCGGTATCGGCTAAACCCTTTCTACCTCCATGAGTAGAGATAAAGTATTCCAAAACATTAAATCCTTCTTTAAAACTAGAAATAATTGGTAATTCAAGAGTTTCTGATGCCGGATTAATAACCAAACCCTTCATACCCGCCATCTGAGTTGCTTGACCCCAAGAACCTCGAGCACCAGAATTGAAGATGGTGAAAATCGAACCATTAGGATCGAGTGCTTTTGGCACTAATCCAGAAATTTGATTTTTAACTTTTGACCAAATTTCAATAATCTTTGATCTTCTTTCGGTGCGTGTTAAAAGTCCTTCGTTGTATTGTTTGCGAATTTCTTCAACTTCTTTCATTGCAGTTTCAACAATTTTTGGTTTTTCTTTTGGCAAACTAATATCATCCATCCCCCAACTTACACCCGATTTGGTCGCGTATCTAAAACCAAGTGACTTAATTTTGTCCATAACCTCTGGAGCTTTTTCTGTACCTAAAAGATTAATCACCTCTTCAGAAATCGCCTTTAGTTCTCGTTGGGTCATTTCTTTGTTTTTAAATCCTAATTCTGGAGGCACAACTGTATTAAATATAACCCTACCTGCCGAGGTATCAATAATCTTGTCGCCGATTTTCACCTTGATCGCTGCTTGTAAATCAACAACATCTAATTGATAAGCCATAATTGCTTCTTCGGCACTAGAAAATATTTTTCCTTCGCCTCGCAATCCAGCCTTAATATTGGTCATGAAATAACAACCCAAAACAATGTCCTGACTAGGAGCAACGATTGGATCACCAGTTGCTGGTTTAAATAGGTTTACTGATGAAAGCATAATTTCTCGGCTTTCTCTCTGAGCCTTTTCCGATAACGGTAAATGTACTGCCATTTGATCTCCATCGAAGTCAGCATTAAATGCCTTACAAACCATCGGATGTAACTGGATCGCCAAACCCTCAACCAAAATTGGCTTGAATGCTTGCACGCCCAAACGATGAAGGGTTGGGGCACGATTTAATAATACGTGGTATCTTTCGGTAACTTCTTCCAAAATTGCCCATACTTCTTCAACTCCTTCTTCGATTAATCTCCTTGCGCCTCTAATATTGAAAACAATTTCTCGTTCAATTAATTTGTTGATAATAAACGGTTTAAACAATTCCAAAGCCATGGTTTTAGGCAAACCACATTGATGAAGTTTTAGTTCTGGACCAACCACAATAACTGAACGACCAGAATAATCCACTCTTTTGCCAAGTAAATTTTGTCTAAACCTTCCTTGCTTTCCTTTTAATTGATCGGCTAATGATTTTAATTGTCGTTTTTGTCCGGTTGCCGCCATAACTGCTTTTTGTCCACGTCTTGCGGAATTATCAATCAAAGCGTCAATTGATTCCTGAAGCATTCTTTTTTCGTTGCGACAAATAACTTCTGGAGCGTTTAATTCCAGTAATCTTCTCAAGCGATTGTTTCTATTAATCACTCTACGATATAAATCATTAACATCGGATGTCGCATATCGACCTCCGTCTAATTGCACCATTGGTCTTAGGTCTGCTGGCATAACCGGTAAATTAACTAAAAACATCCACTCTGGTCTAATTCCTGCTCTCTGAAATCCCCTAACCAATCTTAATCTTTGCATAACTTTTCGTTTTTGCATCGCTTCTGCTTGTTTTAGTTCTTCTTCTAGTTCAATAGCTAGTTTTTCTAGATCAATGTCTTCACAAATATCTTTTAAGGCCTCAGCGCCAATTCCTGCCGAAAAAACTTCACTATATTTCTGTGATAAATGTCTAAAAGCCAATTCAGAAATAATTTCCATTTTTTTAATTTTAGAAAGTTCGTCTTTTGCTCTATCGGTTGCCATTTTCAAATCTTTTTTCGCGTCTCTACCTTCAACTGTTTTTAATTTTGCCTTATATTCTCGCTCAATATCATTAAACGCTTTTTCTTTGGCTTTCTCATCAACTTTAGTGATAATGTAGGCAGCGAAATAAGCAACTTTTTCTAATTTTTGTACTGAAACATTTAAAATTAAACCAATTCTTGATGGCACGCCGCGTAAAAACCAAATATGAGAAACGGGGACAGCCAAATGAATGTGTCCCATTCTTTCACGTCTGACAATTGATCTGGTTACTTCTACTCCACAACGATCACAAACAATTCCTTTGTATCTGATTTTTCTGTATTTTCCGCAATAACATTCCCAGTCCTTTTCGGGACCAAAAATTTTCTCACAAAACAAACCATCTTTTTCAGCGCGCTGAGTTCGATAGTTAATCGTTTCCGGTTTTGTAATTTCACCATGAGACCAGGCCAAAATTTCTTCTGGTCCGGCAATCTTTAATTGCAATCCGTTAAACTCTTCTTGTTTTTGATCGTCATCAAAATGCATATTATTTTTTTCCTTTTTTATTAGTTTCTTTGGTTGTATCAACTTCGTTGACCATGTTTATCGCGAATCCAAGTGATCGAATTTCGCTTAACAAAACATTAAACGATGATGGTAAATGTGGATTTTGGATTGGTCTGCCTTTAATAATTGAATCATAAGCATTGGCGCGTCCAATAACATCGTCAGATTTGATGGTTAACATTTCTTGTAATGTATGAGCAGCTCCATATCCTTCGAGTGCCCAGACTTCCATTTCTCCAAATCTCTGACCTCCAAATTGCGCCTTTCCACCAAGTGGTTGTTGGGTGATTAATGAATATGGTCCGATTGAACGCATGTGGATCTTGTCTTCAACCAAGTGATTCAATTTCAACATATAAATCTGACCAACGGTAACTTTATTGATAAACGGTTCGCCAGTTCTTCCATCATATAATGTAACTTTTCCGCTTTCAGGAAGTCCGGCTTTTCTAAGTTCTTGTTTAATTTCTTCTTCGGTAACACCAGAAAATGGCGGACTGTATGTTCGGTAGCCTAATTTTTTAGCTGCCCAACCTAAGTGAGTTTCCAAAACTTGTCCCAAGTTCATACGAGATGCAACCCCCAATGGATTTAAAACAATTTCTACTGGCGTACCATCTTCTAGATATGGCATGTCTTGTTCGGGCAGTATTTTAGAGATGACACCCTTGTTGCCGTGTCTTCCAGCAAGTTTATCACCAATAGATACTTTTCGGAATTGAGCAATTTCAACTTTAATGGTTTTAATAACCCCAGTTTGTAATTTGTCTCCTTTGTCTCGAGAGAAAATTTTCACACCGACAACTCTTCCGCGTTTTCCGTGTGACAATCTTAATGATGAGTCTTTGATATCTCTGGCTTTGTCGCCGAAAATAGCTCTTAATAATCTTTCTTCGGCAGTTAGATCGGTTTCACCTTTGGGTGAAATCTTTCCTACTAAAATATCGTCTGGACCAACCTCGGCACCGATTCTAATAATACCTTCCTCATCTAAATCTTTTAATCTGTCTTCCCCAACATTAGGAATATCGGGAGTGGTAACCTCTGGTCCTAATTTTGTATCACGAACATCACAAGGATATTCATCAATGTGAATTGAGCTAAATCTGTCTTCTCGAACTAATTTTTCTGATAAAACAATAGCATCTTCAAAGTTTGATCCCGACCATGATAAAAATGCGACTAATAAATTTTGCCCCAAAGCCAATTCTCCGCCTTGAGTCGAGGTACTATCAGCAAGAACATCTCCGGCTTTAACTTTCTGACCTCTCATAACAATTGGTCTCTGATGAATACAAGTGTATTCGTTGGAGCGGAAGAAATTATTTAAAGGATAATTTTTAATTGTTCCTTTTGAAGACATTACAACGTGTGCGGCATCAACTTCTTTAATTACACCATCATCTGGTGCCAACATAACCTGTCCTGAATCAACGGCAGCTTTTCTTTCGATTCCCGTTCCGACAAGTGGTGCTTGTGGATTAACCAATGGCACTGCCTGTCTCTGCATGTTTGAACCCATAAGTGCACGATTAGAATCATCATGTTCAACAAATGGAATTAAGGCCGTAGCAATAGAGATACATTGATAAGGAGAAACATCAATATAATCGATGTCGCTTCTGTCTACGATTCCTGGCTCACCATGAATTCTGGCTTCCACCCTTTTTTCGCCAATTTTTCCATCAGCTTCAATGTGTACGCCGGCATGAGCAATGTTATATTTTTCTTCTTCGGAAGCATCCATATAGATGATTTCGTTGGTAATTTTTCCGTCTTTAACTTTTCTGTATGGAGTTTCGATAAATCCATAATCATTAATTTTGGCATAACTGGCCAAGTGACCAACCAAACCGATGTTTGGACCTTCGGGTGTTTCAATCGGACAAATTCTTCCATAGTGAGATGGGTGCACGTCACGCACTTCAAACCCCGCCCTTTCTTTGGTTAAACCACCTGGACCCATCGCCGACAATCTTCGTTTGTGTTCCAGTTCTGATAATGGATTAACCTGGTTCATGAATTGTGATAATTGAGAAGATGTGAAAAATTCTTTCACTGCCGCCATTAATGGTCGAGCATTTAAAAGTTGTGCGGGAGCTAAATTATAAGCATCCATCGTACTCATTCTGTCTCTAACGATTCTAATTGTTCTTGCCATTCCCACTCTGAATTTGTTTTGCAAAAGCTCGCCCAATGATCTTACGCGTCTATTTCCCAAGTGGTCGATATCGTCACCAACCATATCAGGATTATTGTTTAATTTAATAATTTCCTTAATCGTTGCCACCACATCTTCTTTTCTTAAAATGCGATTGGCTGGGTCTAGTGGAGTTTTGAACCCCATTTTTAGATTTAGTTTGTATCTACCAACTTCTGACAAATCGTATCGGTCAAAATTCTTAAACATATTCTCGATCAACTGTCGGGCGTTATCAACTGCGGCCAAGTCACCTGGTCTAATTCTTTTGTAAATTTCAATCCAAGCGTCGTCTGTGGTTTTGGCAGGATCTTTAGCTAAAGTTTCTTTGATAAATTGAGTTTCTGGGTCATTATCAACATCTTTAAATTCTTTCAAGATTTGTTCATCGGTTTCTAAACCAAAAATTCGAAGCAATGAAGTTGCCGGCACCTTTCTTTTTCGATCAATTCTTACAACAATGGTGTTGTTGGCTTCAGTATCAAATTCTAACCAAGCGCCTCGATTAGGAATAATTTTTGCGCCATGGACTTTTCTACCTTTAATGTAACCCGTCTTAAAAAAAACACCCGCGGACCTAATCAACTGGGAAATAACAACTCTTTCCACTCCGTTGACAATAAATGTCCCGCGGGGAGTTATCAAAGGCAAATCAGTGAGAAAAATCTCCTGTTCCTTTGTCTCGTTCGCTTTTTTGTTTACTAGTTTTAATTTAACCTTAAGGGGTGCTTCGTATGATAAACCGTTCTTTTTAGCCTTAAGTTCGTCGCATTTAGGTTCATCTAAATAATAGTCCTTAAAATACAAAGAAAGATCCTTACCGCCGTAATCGACGATAGGAGATATTTCATCAAAAAGTTCGCGTAATCCTTTTTCTAAAAACAATTTGTAACTGTTGAGCTGTATCTCAACTAAGTTTGGTAGTGGATATTGTTTTTTGGGATAGTTCGAAAAATATTTAATCATGATAACGGAGGCTTTTACCCGATTAAAAATATATTAAAATATAGAAACTGACCCTAAAATAGGGCTTCTACAGCTTTTTATATTCGTTAATTAAATCTAGAAGTCAAGTGCTTGTTTGATGGCTTTCACAATTCTTTGTGACGTAAGCCCAGCTTCTTTATGACTTATTATTTTGATATCCTTAACTAATTCTATTTTAAGTTTAGCAGATTTTAAAACCTTGTCAAGTGTTAATAACAATTTATCGGTATCTACCGTAGTTTGGCTGTAGGATTTGTTATTATTTTTGACGATTATTTCAATTGGGGATCTCCCCCGCTCCCCCGCCTTTTCTATTTTAAATATAATTTGTGGCATAGATGAAATATAGCAGAAAATTATTTTTTTAGCAAAATAAAAATCGGAGCCCACAAGAGGGCTCCGAGGACTTATTCCCACAAATCGATTTTTTCGAGTCGTGCTTTGGTTTCTTCGATGGTTTTTGCGATCCGAAGCTTGACTTGATCTTCTCCCCAAACCATTGTCATCGCTTCAATGGTTGGCGGTTGAAATTCTTCGGGAATCACAAACTCGCAAAAAGAACAGTGCATCGTTAACGGGCTAACGGAATCACGATCGCAATTCGGACACTTGATATCCGGTATCGATATGTGCTTGGTCCCGTCCAACGAGATGTATTGATTTTGATATCTTTTTCTGAGTTCCTCGATCCATTTTTTTACATTTTTAATGGTGTGCTCTCGCAGAGTCATAAAATCCATCTCCCTTCTCCCTTTTAATAGATTTAAGGAGCACATGCCTCCTTGATTAGATTGTAGCAAAAAGAGGTAAAATGTCAATCAAATTAAAAATCGGGGCCACGGGGCCCCGAGAAGATCAATCGAGAAGTTTATCGAATTCACCTTCCGGAAAGAGCGAACGCATAAACGCAAATTTTTCTTTGCGCCATTTTTCATACGCCAATTCTGCAAGATATTTTTTAATTTCAGCCGGTCCCACAGGGACAAGTTCTCTGGGTAAAACGTATTTACAATCAATCCAATGACACCGCCAATTGGTTTCGGGACCTATTGAATGTGCCGCGTCACATGACGGACAAGTCATACGAATTTCTCCAGATCCACCGTTTTTGATTTTAGAAATCATTTCTTGGAGATATTTTTTCAGAAACTCCCTGGCTCTTTCTTCGGTTCGGCCGGGAAAAGGTTCCGGAAGTCTGTTTTCCTTCCATTTTTTAACAAAATCCCTTATCTCTGCCAATCCCACGTATTTCCAGTCTCCAAATTTAACAAACGGCGTTGGATCTTCGGATGTCGGTCCAAAATGTAGACATTCAATCCCCGCTTCTTTCAAAAGACGTTCGGCTTCACGATCTTCTTGTGTTCCGTTGGAATAAATGCTAATTTTCATCTTTCCCTCTCCCGTTTTTTGATTTTAAGGAGCTACGTGCCTCCTCGATTAGATTGTAGCGCGATTGTGATTTTTGTCAATTAAAAAAAGCTAGATCTAGTCGCTTTTTAAATAAATTATTCTCTAATAAATTCTAAAACTTTTCTTCTGATCGCTTCTTTAAAATTAAGATAATTATCGTTTAGTTCTGTAAATTTTGGTGGATCTTGGTAGCCGGGCAGTTTAAATTTGAAGACAATATTATCTAATCGTATATCAATATTGCCTTCGGTCATAGTGTCTCCAAATTGTAGTCCGTTTTTACATATTGTATCAGAATGACCCTCTTTATTAATAATAATTTCCATAGACGGAGAAACGATAAATGTGAAAAACTTATACGGGATTACTGATTTCAGATCTTCTTCTGATAATTTAAAATCTTCTCTGGTTAAATTTTCCAGCCTCACGCTCATCAATTTTTCCCATTCTTCGACAGACAATATTTTTAATTCTTCAATAGATTCTTTTTTTCGCATATTATTATATTACGACATTGCAAGTCGTAATTGGTTTTTAATCAAAAAAACGTCGATTAATACAATTTCATTATACGTCGTGATAAACGCTTGGTCAACTTGTTGATGGAAATTAAAAAGGGTGCGGCGTTGTGCCCGCACCCCGTTATTCTATTGTTCCCCCCCCCTTTTTTTTAGATCTTGCGGAAGTAGAGACAGTTGTCATCTCCCGCGACGAGAGCCCAGCCCTTTTCGAGCATGATATCAAGCTCCCTCGCTTCCCAGGTCCAATCATCCTTATCGCCAATTGCGAAGTTGGTTGCGAAGACAACGTGTTCTTTGATATCGTCCCACGTAGAAGGTCTTTCGTCCTCTTCGTCCTCGTTGTCCTCCTCGTTATCCTCGTCAACTTCTTCGTCGACTTCGTCATCGGCTTCGTCGTCTGCGCCGTTTTCTTCGTCGACGACATCCTTTTCTCGAAGCTCGGATACGGGAGTCACAATTACTCCCGGATATCCTTGTTGCGATTTAGGCCGGTCCCGGCGCTGCAGAAAAAACACGATGATTACAACGACGATGATGACGACCCACCAACCCAGAGAAATTCCCAAAAAGTTCATGTCACACTCCTTTGTTTGCGTACTTCGTAACTTTTACATTATACACCTAAATTATGTATTTGTCAATACTTAGTTGAAAATAAAAAAGGGGCCGAAGCCCCCGAAAGATCACCAGAACCGGAAAATACTTCTGTCGAGACTTTCGCGAACGTTCTGCCAGAACTTCATTCGAGCCTGGTGTCTGGCCATCCTCGTTTGTTTCCCGTTGAGCTTATCGCTCCCATTCCCCTTGCTCGCCCTTTGGTTCGACTTTCCGAAATTTAAATTTTTCATCTCCGCTCCTTCGATTTAAAGATATTTATATATTAATATATTATCTATTTGAAGTCAATTAAAAAGGAGGCATTGCTCTTGCGAGCCTTGCCTCCAGGGCGAATGTGGTCGGGTGCCAGCCGGTCAGGGTTCAGTACTTGTGAAATCCCCTGCGAACCAGGTAGCCATCGTAATAGCCGACCCGGCCACTGCCATCCACGTCCGCGACCCACAGCACCTTCTTGCTGTTGGGATCTTGGGGGAGATAGGGCGCGACTCCCACGACCACGAGCTTGGTGGAACACGAGAGCGACCCGTCCTTGATCCGGTCGCCGGACCGGAAGCCGAAGGGCAGGCAGGCCTCGTCGGAGGTGTCCACCAGGAACACCTGGCCCCCGTACGCCATGACTTCCTTCATCTTGCCATCACCCACGATTCTCCGAAAAATGTCCATGGTTCCTCCTTGAACCTAATCGAGATTTGATAAGTAGCTGGATATTGCACCAACCACCCTCATGTAGTAATTATAGCATACTGGTAAAATTTGTCAATAGTAGTAGGTGTAGATTCTATATTTGGTGGTATTTTTAATTTGTGCTATACTGTAAATAAAGGTCTTTTAATAAATCAAGTAAAACAATTTTTATGGCGACAAAAAGAAAACCAAATGCAGCTTTCATGAAACCATTGAAAGTGAGCGAAGAACTTGCATTGGTAGTCGGAAAAGGTCCTATGCCGAGATCAGAAGTTGTTAAAAAACTTTGGGCATACATCAAGAAGAACAAACTTCAAGATGATAAAAACAAACGAAACATCAATGCTGATGCAAACTTAAAGGCAGTATTTGCTGGAAAAGGAACTGTGAACATGTTTGAAATGACCAAGCTTGTTTCAAAACACCTTTCGTAGTACTCATTTTAAATTGTATACGATTTAAAAACAAAAATACCCCCGCAACGCGGGGGATTTTTGTTTGTTCCTCATCTTTCTCCTAATTAAAATTTATTCTGCGCTGAGACAACTTCGCAGGCAAAATGCATGGTTTCGCCGATAGGCGAAATTTTGCCGAGAATTAGTGCGATTTCCCGCTGGGAAATCGACACGTGTCGACATGCAGAATAAATTTTAATTCTTTATTTTTCTCGTATCGCAATACTCTGAATAATTCCCAGCGCTACAAAATTAATCAATAAATTGCTTCCACCATAACTAATAAATGGCAAAGGAATTCCCGTAATCGGCAAAACACCCAGATTCATACCAATATTTACAAATGTTTGGAAAGCCAAAACAATTGCCGTTCCCACACAAAACAATCTCGCAAAATTATTTTCGGCCCTAATCGCAATTTTAATAATTCTAAAAAATAACAGAAAATATAATATGAAAACAATTATCAGTCCTGCAAATCCCCATTCTTCACCGATCGATGCAAAAATAAAATCAGTATGTTGTTCGGGCAAAAAATTTAATTGTGATTGTGGCCCATGACCCAACCCTCTGCCCCAAAACTGCCCCGAACCAATTGCAATCATAGATTGAATGCGGTGATAACCACTTCCTTGTGGGTCTAGGTAGGGATTAATAAAACCCGTGATTCTATTTTTTTGATAGGGTTTTAAAACACCAATCCAGGCAACTCCAAATAAAATCGCTCCGATTAAGAATAAAAGCAGAAGTTGTCTTAATTTGATTCCCGCAATTATCATTACTCCCAACCAAAGAAAAACTAGAACCATTGCCGAACCCATGTCTGGCTGAAGAAAAACCAACCCCACAACTAGGGCGGTATAAATCCCAGAAATAATAATGTGCTTTATGCGATATAGTTCAATGTGTCTAAGAGAAAAGTATTGTGCAAAAATTAAAATCATCACAAGCTTGGCAATTTCTACTGGTTCAATGTTTATAAAACCCAAACTAAACCAACTTGCCGCTCCCCTGGATTTGCCCACAAACAAAACCGCAACCAAAAGAATCGCAACAATAAAATAGAAGATTAAAAGCAATGTGGGATGGTTCCTGAAAAGTCGATAATCAATAAATGCAAAAATCAACATTAAAGCCATGCCAGCGACAATAAAACCTGCCTGTTTATAAAAATAACTCTTTTCGTGATAAAAAGAGGTACTATAGATCGACATTATGCCAATGGTTAATAAAAGCAAGACAGACGCGATTAGTATCCAATCAAGTTTTTTAAGAAAATATAAAAACATGTCAATTTAATACTAACAAAAATTAGCGCGGGCTTCCAGCCCGCGCTAATAATATCTATAAATTATTTTTCTTCTTCTGGAAAATCCTCCGGCATACTGTCTTTATCTGGTTCTAACTTTTCAGGCATTGTGTCTGGTGGAATTTCGCCTTCTTCGGGAATTGTTGTCGGTTCACAGTCGCAATGACCACCTCCGCAACACGACTCTTCTCTTTTTTTAAACAATTTCTTTAAAAATTCTCCCATAATTTTGTTGGCCCAATTTGTGGCACTTTACTTGTTTTTTAATTATTATTCTATAGTGTTCGAACTGTTTTGAGCTTTGATAAAATTTTCATCAAGAAAAACATTAATATAAGATCTAATTTCAAATGATTTGACTTCTTCCGAAATAATATATGGCCAATTCATTTCAAATCCTCTGATTTCATTTTTTAGAAATGTGTTCATTGTGGTTTTGCCAACAGCAATAATTTCGCTTTGGTTGTTGAATAACACACCGACAATTTCAATTTTATTTAAATCGTAACTGGTTTTATTTTCAATTGCGCCAACAAGTCTGCTGTAACCACTTTCTGTGATTTGGTATTCTGAATTTTTATTTCTAATTTCTAGATTGCTGAATTCCGAAGGTTTTTTCCAAACGATATCTAAAAGTTTTATCTCGATTCTAGCAATTTGTTTTTCTGCAAGAATTTTTTGTTCAACAATATATTTGGTTTCTTGTGGTAAAATATAGGTTTTATTAATTTTAGTATCAATTAGTTGATTTTCGGCGTCATATAAATTAATTTGACAATCCATTGATTCTACCGCCCACACAATATTAGGGTTTTTTATTCTAATAATAATATCATAATTATTGTCTATTGTGGGTATAAATTTTTCTAAAATAATTTGCAGGTCTTCGATTTTTTTACATTGACCACAGGGCCCACCACAATCAACATCTTCTTCGTTTTGATTTTTAATCCCGTCGAAACAGGTTGGTCCGGTTGGTTTATTAATAAAATAAATTCCAACAACAATAATCGCAATAATTATCAAGTAAACAATTCCAATTTTAAGTTGTTTTCCGAAATATTTACTCATTGATTACAGTATAGCAAATTTTGTTAAAAACAAAAACACCTCACAGTATGAGATGTTTTTTGTTTTTTTTGAAATTGTGATTATTGTAGGAGGGTCACCTACTCTTGCGGTAATCCGCTACCATCGGCCTTGAAGGATTTCACTTCTGTGTTCGGAATGGGAACAGGTGGAGCACCCCAAGTATAACCCCCTTACAATAATCACAATTTATTTCAAGTTTATTTTTAGATAAAAATTATTTTTTAAGAAGACCGCATCGGAAGCCGACCGCAGTCGGCTGAGATAGAGTGTGATTTTTAAATTTTAAAAATCAACACGTGTCTTCGTAAAAATAGTTTTTATCTAAGTGTAGTGTCCACAAATTGCCAGCCTAATTAAACAGGCAAATGATTTATTAGTACTTCTCGGCTCAATGCCTCTCGGCACTTACACCTGAAGCCTATCAAGGTCGTAATCTTCAACCAATCTATGATACCTCATCTTGAGAAGAGTTTCACGCTTATATGCTTTCAGCGTTTATCTCTGCCAAACTTAGCTACCCAGCAGTGCCCTTGGCAGGACAGCTGGTACACCAGAGGTTTGTTCATCCCGGTCCTCTCGTACTAGGGACAAAGTCTCTCAAGTATCTACGCCCACGACAGATAGGAGTCCAACCTGTCTCACGACGGTTTAAACCCAGCTCACGTACCTCTTTAATTGGCGAACAGCCAAACCCTTGGGACCTTCTCCAGCCCCAGGATGAGATGAGCCGACATCGAGGTGCCGAACAGACGCGTCGATATGGACTCTTAGCGTCTACCAGCCTGTTATCCCCAGGGTAGCTTTTATCCGATGATCTCCCCCGATTCTATTAACCAGGGTCGGTTCACTAGATTCTGCTTTCGCAACTGCGCGACCTGTCAGTCTTGCAGTAAAGCTGACTTATGCTCTTACACTATCGCTCCGATTTCCATCCGGAGCTAGTCAACCTTTAAACGCCTCCGTTACTCTTTAGGAGGCTAGCGCCCCACCAAAACTACCCACCTGGCACTGTTCCTCTTCATTAAGAAGGGGTTAGTTTTAACAATTTCAAAGAATGGTGTTTCATTGTTGGATCCATCTCAACCGGGATCGAGACTTCAAATCCTACCATCTACGCTACGCATCAAAACCGTTAAAACAATACCAAGATATAGTAAAGCTCCTGGGGTCTTTTCGTCTTGTCGCGGGTAGTCAGCATCTTCACTGACATTGCATTTTCACCGGGCTCTTCGTTGAGACAGTTTCCCAGTCGTTACACTTTTCCTGCAGGACATAACTTACATGCCAAGGAATTTCGGTACCTTAGGACGATTATAGTTATCGCCGACGTTCACTGGGGCTTCAAGCAGTGAGCCTATACCTTGCGGCATACACCCCCACTATTAACCTTCCAGCACTGGTCAAGTGTCAGCCCCTATACATCCTCTTGCGAGTTAGCAGGGACCTGTGTTTTTAGTAAACAGTCGCTAGGAATCTTTAGCTGCGTCCTCGATTGCTCGAGGAAGGCCTTATTGCGAACTTACGGCCGTTGTTTTGCCGAGTTCCTTAACGAAGGTTAACCCGTTCATCTTAGGCTTCTCGCCTCGCCCACCTGTGTCAGTTTAGGTACGGATTCTATATTTCTAACCATAGAAGTTTTTCTTGGAAGCTTGCTCATTAGAATTAATCCAACCGAAGTTGAACCTTTATACGTATCTTGAAGTGTTCCAGACCGGATTTGCCTAGCCTGGCTTCTTAATACATAAACAGAAATCCAATAATCTGCTCTAACTACTAAACTCCGTCACTCCATAGAAAAATACAGAAGGATCGGAATATTAACCGATTGAACATCAGCTACCCCTTTCGGGATTGCCTTAGATCCGCCTAACCCTTGGCTGATTTACATTGCCAAGGAAACCTTGGGCTTTCGATGGTCCGATTTCTCATCGGACTTGCGGTTACTCATACCAACATTCTCTCTTCTTTCAACTCCACCAACCCTCACGAGTCAGCTTCACTGTTGAAAAAATGCTCCTCTACCACCTCCGACGCAAGGTCGGAGATCCGTGTCTTCGGTACTAAATTTGAGCCCCGTTACATTTTCAGCGCGTCTTGTCATAGCCCTCGATAAATCGAGGATAGAATGGTGAGTTGTTACACACTCTTTAAATGATGGCTACTTCTAAGCCAACATCCCATCTGTCAAAGACGAAACACTTCTTTTGCCACTTAATTTAGTTTTGGGACCTTAGACGACGATCTGGGCTATTTCCCTTTTGACTATGGAGCTTAGCCCCCACAGTCTTACTCCCTTGCTATCTGCCTTAGTATTCGGAGTTTAATTTAGTGAGTAGGCTTGCGCCACCTCAACCAATTTAGTGCTCTACCCCTAAGGAGAAAAAACAAGAGGCTATGCCTAAACATATTTCGAGGAGAACCAGCTATTACCAGGTTCGATTAGCTTTTCACTCCAACCCACAACTCATCCCCCAGTATTGCACGGCTGGTGGGTCCGGACCTCCTCTTAACTTTCGTTAAGATTCATCCTGGCCATGGGTAGCTCACCTGGCTTCGGGTCTTACGCATACTGTTATAATTCGCGCTATTAACACTCGGTTTCCCTATGCCTCCGTCCTATACGGACTTAGACAACAGTCTGCGGTAAACTCGTTGGTTCGTTCTGCAAAAAGCACGCCGTCACCCTAACTTGCGTTAAGGCTCCGACTCTTTGTAAGTATATGATTTCAGGTACTATTTCAACGCCCTTATCGGGCTACTTTTCACCTTTCCCTCACGGTACTAGTTCACTATCGATCACTAGAAGTATTTAGCCTTTCCTAGATAGTTCAGGATGATTCCCGCTAGACTACATGTTCTCGCGGTACTCAAGATTAATAACTAGAAGTATAAGACCCTTTTCGTTTACAGGACTATTACCTTCTTTGGTAGAACTTTCCAGTTCCTTCAACTAAGGAAGTCTTAGTTTTGTATCCACTTTCCCGAGATTTCTCTCGACGTTATTATCTTACTACCCCTAATAAATTTTTCTTGCGAAAAATTTACCAGGTTTGGGCTGTTCCCTTTTCGCTCGCCACTACTTGGGGAATTACTTTTATTCTCTGTTCCTTCGGCTACTGAAATGTTTTACTTCGCCGAGTTCGCTCTCCGACGCAAGGTCGGAGTAATTCCAGTTTATTGGAATTGAGTTTCCTCATTCGGAGATTCCCGGATCATAGGTTGCTACACACCTCCCCGAGACTTATCGCAGTTACGCCACGTCCTTCTTCGCCTTCTAGTGTCAAGGCATCCACCATATACCCTTACTAACCTGCTTAATTTAGCTGGCAATTTATAGACATTACTACTTAGACTTTAATTGCTTTAATTTAACTAATTTTACTCGATATAAAATGCTTTATTTTTTTTGTTTACTTGATGTCGAAACATATTCAGTTATCAAGGTTCAAGATTTTATGATTTAAAAAAACCGCTTTCTAGCGGTTCAAGTAACTTAAGGTATGAAAATACCTGGTTTCATCAACCGCCTGTTTTCATAAATTGTTTTTGGTTTTTTCTCATAATTCTTTATGTTGTTAGTTTATGCGAAAAAAAATAGCGTGTCAAGCCCCAAACTAAAAGGGCCGGAAACAAAAGTTTCCGGCCCCTAAATATCTGTATAATTCAATTATTTTTCAGTTAAATCGTTCTTGATTTTTTCTAGAGTTTTTTCGGCCATGTTCTTACCGCCCAGTCCGAATGCTAGTCCGCCAGCGATTGCTAACATCGCAATAATTCCCATAACAATGGTTTGAATTAAAGTTGTGGCAATGCCTAGTTGCGTTAAAGCAATTATGAATCCAAAAATTAAAATTGCCCACTTTACAATTGTTCCAATGGTTGACGATGATTGTAATCCTGCCGCATCAGCGCTGGCTTGCACTAATTTTTGCATAAACTTCGCAACAATTCCCGCGGCTAACAAAATAATTGCCGCCACAATCACGCTAGGAATATAATACAAAATACTTTGTAAAAACATCGTTACTTGCGTTAATCCCAAAATATCAACTGCGGTCATCAAGAATACGATGATTAAAAACCATTTCACAAGTTCTTCAAAAAACTTTGCTGAATCTAACTTGATTTTTGTTTTTGACAAAACTTTTGCAAAACCAATTTTTTCTAAAAGCGAATCTAATTTTATGGTTTTGATTAACTTGTTGATTAATTTACCAATAAAAATGGAAATTAACCAACCCACAATAAAAACAATCAGGGCAGCAATTAAGGTTGGCAAAAAACCAATAACGCTTACCCAGACTTGTTTTAACGAATTCAATAAAATTTCGATCATATTGTTTGCCCTGTTAAATTCGCCTTTCGGCGACCCGCTTCGCGGGATTTAACGGGGTGAATTTAATTATTATCCCCTCCAAAATGAATTATAGCACATATTGGATCATTAATCCAGCAAAAGCACTAATTCCAAAAAGCAAGGCTAAAATTTTAACTGCGTTTCTTTTATTTTTTTCTTCTTTAAACAAAATTAATATGCCCAGTCCGCCACCAGCACAAAGCCCAGAAATCATTGCTCCAAAAGTGATTATTTCTTTCAAATATAATTGAGCGATTAGAACCGATGACGCACAATTAGGAATTAATCCAATTATTGCTGTTAAAAACGGTTGTAAAAATTTTTGTGTCGAGAAAAATTTGTAAAAATTTTCTTCTCCAATTAAAGAAATTAAAGCGCCGATTAGAAATGAAGCGCAAAATATAAAAAGAAAAATTTTCAACGTGTGAATTATGGGGTGCGAAAAATTAATTTTACTATGTCCACAACAGGCATGTTTGTCTACTGTTAATTCGTGATGATGTGTTTTGTCGTCGGTACCGTGTTTATAATTTTCGATATGAGTTAAAATGTTTTGATTGTGCTTTTTAAAAACAAAATCAATAAAATATCCGGCAATGAAGGCAATTACAATTTTTGTTAAAATCAATGGAAAAATTATTTTTGTCTTTTCGGGTTGAGATAAAATCACGGGAATTGCTTCATCAGACGTGGATAAATAAACCGCCAACAATGTTCCAATCGTGATTAATCTTTGATTGTATAGTGCGGTAGCAATAACCGAAAATCCGCATTGCGGAAAACTCCCAGCAATTGATCCAATCGCTGGACCGGCTTTCCCGGCGTTTTGCATCTTTTCGCGAATTCTATTGCCAAATTTATATTCCACTAATTCAATCGCAACATAAACCACCAACAGCAATGGAATCATTTTTGCACTATCAATCAATGCGTCTTTAAAAATCTCAAACATATAGTCATATTATATATTAATAAATGTTTTGTAAAACATTGACAAATTCTGTGTATATGTTATAATTAGGTCAATACCAAAAGGAGGTATCGCGTGAAAAAAACATTTGCTCTCTTTATCTTCGTTCTTCTGGTGTTCTCTGGAGCGGTTGCTCAGCAATTCCCAAAGAACACGGGCATGGTCAACGATTTTGCTAACATCATTCCTGATGATGTTCAGCAACAACTCGAAGAAAACCTGAGAGAATTCAACGGTAAAACGTCGATTGAAATTGCCGTGGTAACGGTAAATTCTCTGGACGGCATGGTCATCGAAGACTACGCCGCAAGGCTCTTCAAAGAGTGGGGCATTGGCAAAAAAGACAACGATAACGGCGTTTTATTTCTCGTTGCAATGCGGGAGAAAAAAATGCGAATCGAAACCGGTTACGGTATCGAACCATTTTTAACCGATGCAACTTGCGGCAGGATAATCAATGACCAAATCGTACCGATCTTCAAGAGCGGCGCATACGCTTCGGGCATTGCCCTAGGAATAAAAAAAATCATTGAAAAACTCGAGCAAGCCCACACAGAAGAACCTGAAGCACTGACTTCCGGCGACAAAAAAGTGAGGACGTTTAAAAATAACAGCGAAGTGGTTCTTATTGTCGTTCTCGTAATATTGTTGCTTGTTATAGTCGTGTTCGTTGCCTGGTTTGATGATGGCACGGGCGGTTCTAACGATTCCGGCGGGGGGTTCATCAGTGGTAGTGGCTTTTCTTCGGGAGGTTCCGACTCTGGCGGAGGATTCAGCTTTGGTGGTGGATCGTCCGGAGGCGGAGGAGCCAGTGGTGGTTGGTAAGTATTTAGAACGTTTAGGGGAAATCGCTTCGGCGATCTCCCCTATTTTTTTCTCGACCTTACGTTGGGATTTTGTCTTTAGATTTTTGGCATGATAGAATCAATTTATGGAAAATTATAAAGAATATTTCAAGAACAAAAAAATCATCATTATGGGACTCGGGCTACTTGGCCGAGGCATTGGCGTGGCAAAATTTTTGGCAAAACATGGCGCCGAACTTTTAATCACTGACTTGAAAACTGAACAACAGCTCGCTTCTTCCTTAAAACAACTCAAAAAATTTAAAAACATTAAATATATTTTGGGTCAACATCGCATTGAAGATTTTCAACAAGGAGATATGTTAATCAAGGCCGCAGGGGTTCCGTTGGATTCAATTTATCTTGCCGAGGCAAGAAAAAACAATATTCCCATCGAAATGGATGCTTCCTTGTTTGCTAAATTTACTAAAGCAAAAATTATTGGCATCACTGGCACGCGTGGAAAATCAACCGTAACACAAATGATTTATCATGGGCTGAAAAAATATTACAGAAAAGGAAATGTATTTTTGGGTGGAAATGTACGTGGACTTGCGACTTTGCCACTACTCGAAAAAGTTAAAGATAATGATGTTGTTGTTCTCGAGTTAGATTCTTGGCAATTACAAGGTTTTGGCGAAGCCAAAATTAGCCCACAGATTGCCGTATTTACAACTTTTATGAACGACCACATGAATTACTATAAAAATGACATGCAAAGATATTTTGACGACAAGGCAAAAATTTTCGAACACCAAACCGAAAAAGATTTTCTAGTAATCAGTGAACAAGCGATGTTACAAATTAAAAAAAGGACCCAATACGGAAAAATAAAAAGTAAAATAACCGTTGTAAATGAGGATGCAATTAGAAACCTAAAAACTAAATTAATTGGTGAACACAACAAAACTAATATTGCTTTAGCGGTTGAAGTTCTAAAATTAATGAAATTAAATCAAAAGCAAATTAAACAAGCAATTGCCACTTATCCTGGTGAGCCCGGACGATTACAAATGATTTTAAAAAGAAATGGAGTTGCTTATTACAACGACAATAATGCTACTTCACCTGACGCTTGCGTAGCTGCCTTAAATTCTCTTTATAAAAACGAAAAAAATATTGTTTTGATTTGTGGTGGAGCTGACAAGGAATTTAATTTTAATGATATGTTAGAAGTTATCGCCAATACAACTAAAAATGTTGTATTCATAAAAGGCACAGCAACTGATAAGATTTTAAATATTTTGCCGAAAGACTTTCCTGAATATGTTGTTGTTGATTCAATGCCATTGGCAGTTAAAGAAGCGAGAAAATCTGTTAAAAAAGGAGACGTTATTTTATTGTCTCCTGGTGCCGCATCATTTGGTGTTTTCAAAAACGAATACGACCGCAATGATCAATTTGTAAAATACGTTAAAAAATATTGACAAATATCGCATATTATGATAAAATAAAGTAGTTCGAATCAATTAGAGGAGGTTCGTTTGATCGAACAACTGTGTGCTGTTTTCTCTGTTTCGGACGTGGTGGCGCAAGTGATCGGGTCGGTCAAGACCTGGATCATCAAGATGGATCGGGCGTTCTTGCGTAAGGACCCCTTTCTACTGCTGACGGCGGTATCCTATGTCGTCGCGATGGCTATCGGGACGATGACGGGGCTGCTGTTCAGCAACGAACTCACCCAATTCATCGTCTTCTTATCGGCGTGGTTGGTGGTGTTCGTGGGCTTGGGCGTCACCTATTGGTTTTTCTTCGCCAAGCTGGCGCGGAAAAACTAGACAGAGAGCGGACAAAGGCCGAGTGGGAAACCACTCGGCCTATTTTATTTTGCTAACGCATATTTAAAATGTTAAAATTTAAACTTATGCTAGATCACGTTAAAAAAATACATTTTATTGGGGTTGGAGGCGTGGGAGTTTCGGCAATTGCCAGAATGGCCCGACTTAAAGGCATAAAAGTTACCGGCTCTGATGTTTCCATGAATAAAATGGCCGAAAGAATTCAAACCATTCACGGCAAAATTTTTATTGGTCACAAGCGCGAAAATTTACCCCAAGACACTGATATGGTTGTTTATTCCCCCGCCATAACCGAAGATAATCCCGAAATGATTTACGCTAAAGAATTAAACATTCCCACCTATTCATATCCCGAAATTCTAGGAATAATTTCTAAGGACATGCACACAATTGCCGTTTCCGGAACTCACGGCAAAACTACCACCACTTCCATGCTTGCGGAATTATTTATTTATGGAAATTTAGATCCCACAGTTGTTGTTGGGGGTCTTTTAAAAAAACAAGAAGATAATTTTGTTTTGGGAAGCAGTAAACACTTTATTGTTGAGGCCTGCGAATATAAGGAGTCGTTTCTGAACTTAACTCCCAATATTTTAATAATTTTAAACATTGATAATGATCATTTAGATTATTATGGGACAATTGAAAATGTTAAAACCGCATTCAAAAAATTAATCGAAAAAGTGCCCGATGACGGATATATAATTTACAACGGAGATGACGAAAATGTTTTAGATGTCTTGGGTAATGCAAGTACAAATGCTAAAAAATTAAATTATTTAGACGTAAAAGCCGAAATTAAACTTTCTGTTCCTGGCGAACATAATTTAAAAAATGCCAAAGCCGCATTTACGGTTGCGAGATTAAACGGAATCACAGAAAATGTGGCCTTAAAAATTTTAAAAAATTATACCGGCACTTGGCGCAGGTTTGATTTTATGGGAAACACAAAAACTGGCGCTTTAATTTATAACGATTATGGCCATCATCCCACAGAAATTAAAGCGACTATTGCTGCAGCAGAACAATTATATTACGATAATAGAATTTTTGTTGTCTTTCAGCCACATTTATTTTCACGCACAAAACTTTTATTAAACGATTTCGCAACTGCTTTTGATTTGGCGGATGAAGTAATTATCACCGATATTTATGCTGCCAGAGAAAAAGATGATCACTCAATCCATGCTAAAGATTTAGTTGATGCGATAAATAAAAAAATCATTAAAGCAAAATACGTTAATGATTTTGATAATATTAAAAAATATTTAGAACTTAAAGCACAAAAAGACGACATCATCCTCCTCCAGGGCGCGGGGGATGTTTACAAGATTGGAGAAGAAATTGTAAAAAAATAAATTTATTTAATACCCTCTCCGCCGAACCATTTTTTGTATAGCGTGTCGTAAAGTCCGCTCTCTTGGACAGTTAAGATTGCACGATTTATTTTCTCTCTTAATGGGCTGTTGTTTTCTAGAACAAAACCGTAATCTTGTTTATCAAATAACTCTCCTACAATTTTAACTTTTCCCGCTCCTTCATTAAGGGCATAATATTCTAAAATTGGTGCATCAAACACAACGACTTCAACTTCGTTGTTTTTTAATTTTTCGTATGCTTCTTCTATCTTAATCACAGGTACAATTATCGCTCCCAAACTTTTTAATACCGGTTCAGTGGTTGTCCCTTGGACCGTAGCAACAACTTTTCCCGACAAATCTTTGGGGCCCTCGATATTAAGTTTTATTTTTCTGGTTGTTAAAAATGCCGTAAATTGTCCGATAATCAACCCTAGCGCAGCCAGTTTAACTAATTGTCCGAATTGAACAACAATAAACCCCGCCCAAGATTGAACCTTGTAAACTGTTATCATTGCCGGAGAACCAAGAATCATTGATAAAGAAAACCAAATTGCCTGAAAAATTCCTGGAAAATACGTTTTTGAAAATGTTTCGGCACTTTTTTCTGTTAACCACAACACATTACCAAAAACAATAATTATTAGAGCCAAAAGAAGTATTGGTTTTAATAATTTTTTATATCCTTGTGTAAAAAATGTCTTTATCGTACTACCAATATTTACTCTCGATCTGTCTTTTGACAACAGAATACGCAACCCGGAATGAAAGGTTGCGTGTGAAAAATCAATAACTTCTTCGCGTTTCTCGTTAATCGTTATCGAAGCCATAGCAATGTCTGCCTTTTTGTCGGCAACAAGTGGAATCAATTCTTGAAAATTATATTTGCTATATTCAAAATCTGTTTGGATTTCCTTGGCAATCATTTCCCATAATTCAATTTCAAACCCAGAATATTTTCCATCTTTCTCAAAAACGAAAGGAGAAAGATTTGTCACCGCGATTTTTAATTTATTTGTCATATACATTTATTATATCATAAACAAAAAAATCCCGTAATGTGGGATTTTTAAGTGGTGGACCATAGGAGAATCGAACTCCTGTCCTCCGGATGCAAACCGGGAGCTCTACCACTAAGCTAATGGCCCTCAAATAAAATTTGCGCGTGCATGGACTCGAACCATGGACCTCGTCATTATCAGTGACGCGCTCTAACCGCCTGAGCTACACGCGCGAAAAATCTTAGGCCTTGCCTAAAATTTTAAACATTCCTGTTCCACAAACTGGACAAACACCTTTTAATGCTCTTCTGTCCCCTCCCTTTCCTTTCATTTTAACTTCTTTGGCGTCTTTCATTTCTTGTTTTGCTCTACACTTAACACAATATGCAATATCTGCCATAAAAATAAAATTTATTAATTATTAATAAACTTACTTTATTATACAGCTAAAATAATAATAAAATCAAGCACAAATAAAAAAATCGTCTAATAGACGATTTTTTTATTTCGAATTCTTTATGGTTTTCCCGATACTTATTATTTGTTTAGTACAAATAATTAAAAAACTTTTTATGTTACTGCCTTATCGGCAAATAATCGACTCTTACTTAATAAATTTTATTTACTAAGTAAAAATATTTTCCATCCACAGGTTCCCCTACGGATGCCTTGTTATGACTTCACCCTAGTCACCGAATTTACCTTAGGACTCTGAAATCAGAGCACGTCAGGTACTCCCGGCTTCTCTGGTGTGACAGGCGGTGAGTACAAAGCTTGAGAACGTATTCACCGCAGCGTAGCTGATCTGCGATTACTAGCGATTCCGGCTTCATGGGGTCGAATTGCAGACCCCAATCCGAACTGGGGCCGATTTTGATGAGATTGGCTCCATCTTACGACTTGGCGACTCATTGTATCGGCCATTGTAGCGCCTGTGTTGCCCAGGGTATCAAAGGGCCATGCTGATTTGGCGTCATCCCTACCTTCCTCCTCGTATCACGAGGCAGTCTTGTCTGACACTTATAACAGACAACAGGGGTTGCGCTTGTTACCCGAATTAACGGAGCAACTCACGCCACAAGCTGACGACAACCATGCAGCACCTGTTCTAGTGTCCTTGTAGAAGACCCGACTTTCATCAGGCTTTCACTAGAATTTCAAACCCTGGTAAGGTTCTCCGCTTACCGTCGAATTAAACCAGACGCTCCACCGCTTGTGCAAGCTCCCGTCTATTCCTTTGAGTTTTAGTCTTGCGACCGTACTTCCCAGGCGGAGTACTTAACGCGTTAGCTTCGTCACCTGAAGGGTCGATACTTCAGACAACTAGTACTCATAGTTTAGGGCGTGGACTACAAGGGTATCTAATCCTTTTTGCTCCCCACGCTTTCGTCTCTCAGGGTCAGAAATGCACCAGCCAAATGCCTTCGCCTTTGGTATTCCCTAAGGTATCAACGGATTTCACCCCTACTCCTTAAGTTCTATTGGCCTCTCACACTCTCTAGTCTGACCGTTTCCCCTGCAGTTTCGATGTTGAGCATCGAAATTTAACAGAAGACGTATCAAACGCCCTACAGACGCTTTACGCCCAGTAATTCCGGACAACGCTTGGGGTACTCGTATTACCGCTGCTGCTGGCACGAGTTTAGCAACCCCTTATTCATAGAGTACACTCAAAAATTGCTCCTCTATAAAAGTACTTTACATCCCGAAGGACTTCTTCATACACGCGGCGTCGCTCCATCAGACTTTCGTCCATTGTGGAAGATTCTCGACTGCAGCCTCCCGTAGGAGTAAGGCCCGTATCTCAGTGCCATCGTTGGGGAACACGCTCTCACGCCCCCTACCCGTCATCGCCTTGGTAAGCCATTACCTTACCAACTAGCTGATAGGACGCAGGCCACTCTCTCACCATCTTATCTTGCGATAAGACTTTACTCTTGCGAGACCATCGGAAATTATCTTGCCTTTCGGCAAGTTATGTCCGAGTCAGAGGGATGTACCTACGTATTACTAACTCGTTCGCCATGGGTCTAAACCCATTCGACTTGCATGCCTAATCCACGCCGCCAGCGTTCGTCCTGAGCTAGGATCAAACTCTCAATAAAGATTCAGAAGTAGATTGGCCGAAACGGCCTGCCTACTTCTGATTGTATCAGAAAAACCATAAAAAATTCGATTCCTGACTAACTCACACAAACTACTGTAAATTACTTAAACATATTTAATTTATAGTGTACCTGTTTTTGATTAAAAAACAGAGCTCAATTTTTGAACATGGTTCCAAAACTAAACTCTGTTTTAAAGTACGTTTGTTGTTTTCGCTCTTTTACATAAAAATTATATTAATGATTATGTGCTTACAAATATATATCAGAAAAATTCACGTGTCAAGGGTTTTTCCTCCACTCGTTTATTTTTTTGTGATCGCCGGATAAGAGGGTTTTTGGAACGGGCCATTTATTGAAAACTTCTGGTCTAGTGTAAACGGGATAACTGCCTTTGATTTCTTCAAGTGATTCGTGTTTTCCTAAAACGCCAGGAATCAAACGACTGACTGCGTCCACAACGATCATCGCTGGAATTTCCCCGCCAGTTAAAACATAATCACCAATCGAAACTTCTTCGTCAGCAATATGTTTTGCCACTCTTTCGTCGACTCCTTCGTATCGTCCACAAATCATAATTAAATTATCTAATTTTGAAAATCTTTTCGCCATCGCTTGATCAAACTTTTTCCCGCGAGTAGAGAAAAGAATTACCTTCGTCTTCGAACTTCGAACCTTCAACTTTTTAACCGCTTTAAAAATTGGCTCCAGCATCATAACCATTCCCGGCCCTCCACCATACGGCGTATCATCCACGGTCTTTCTTTTGTCGTCCGTAAAATCTCTCAAATTATGAATTTTGATATTCACCAATTTCTTTTCCTGCGCACGCTTAATAATGCTCTCATTAAAATAGCTTTGAAATATATCCGGAAATATTGTTATTATATTGAACTTGATCATATTAATGTATCGGTCCCGCGGAGCGGGATCCCGCTTTGCGGGAGAAAAATTGTAATAATATTGAATTTCATAATCTTATGTCGCACCCCGCAATAGCGGGGTTGTTTTTCGCTTCGCTCAAAACAAAAACCGCACTAATTATATAGTAGCACGGTTTTCGACAAGTTTCTATTTAAATCTTTAAATCGTCAACGACGCTATCAACGTCTCTTCCTTTTGGTTCCACAACTCTGCGGCCACCTTCTGGTTCTTCGATTTTAAGATTGACACGAGCATTGTTCTTGGCACCAACTATCCTCAATAAAGTTCGAATAGCTCTTGCAGTTGAACCTCCACGACCGATTAAAGCTCCCATATCTTCTGGGTTAACCTTTAAGGTCAAGAGTACGCCCATTTCATCAACATTTCTATCAATCTTTATGTCTTTGGGATTGTTAACAATTCCTTCGACTATTGATTCAAGAAATTCCTGATCTTTTGGTTTTGACATGTTCTTCAATGTTAAATGAATTACTTTCCTGCGACCTTTTACTTACTATATATGAATAATATTATTTTGATTTAAGGTTGTCAACTCTAACAATGGATTATTTCCCGACGTTATCAGTCGGGACCCCGACCTCTTCGGGCGTCGGGGCTGTTTTTGTTTCCGTGTCAACAATTACTGGCTCTTCGGTTTTTGGTTCTTCTTTGGGAGTTTCGGCTATTGCTGTCGGTGCGACTGCTGGTTTTTCTGATTCCGCTTTCTTTTTCGGTTTCCACGCTTTCACTTTTGATTTATCAATAATTTTTTCATCAACCAACATATTGTGTATGGTTTCTGAAAGTTGTGCGCCTTTGGAAATCCAATGTAAAATTCTTTCTTTATTAAAACTTTTTTGTTTTTGAACTTTATTGTATGAACCTAATAATTCAAGAAATTTTCCTTGTGGTCTAAATGTGTGTTCAACCAAAACAACCCGGAAACTCGGGCTATTCTTTTTTCCAACTTTTTGTAATCGTATTTTTAACATATTAAAATCAATATAACAGATAATTAATTTTGTGACAAGTCCTACATATTCTCTAGCAAAAAATTTGTTTTCACTGAGACAATTTCGGAAGCCCCGCCACGCGGGGCTGAGAATTAGCGCGCCTCTGACAATTTGCAGGGGCGACGCGTGTCGACATGGAAATAAATTTTGAGCGTTATTCCCAACACTTCTTTTTTAGCGCCTTTCTGGCTGCGTCTTCCTGTGCTGCTTGTTTTGAAGGACCCTCGCCCTCAGCAACCAAACTATCTTTTAGATAAACCCCGACAACAAATTTTTTGCAATGATCGGGGCCTTCTTCGTTTCTTACTTGATAACTCGGCGTAATTCCTACCTTCCCCTGGGCTTGTTCTTGGAAATAGCTTTTTGGATCAACGTAAAGCTTTTCATCTAAAACTCTTTTTAATTCACAAACAATATTTTTTAAAATAAATTCTTCGGCTTTGTCATATCCTCGATCTAAATAAATTGCCCCGATTGTTGCTTCTAGTGTGTTGGCCAAAATAAATTGTCTGGCGCGACCATTGTCTTGTGATTCGCCCTTAGATAAAATTAGATATTCATTAAATTCTAATTTTGAAGCAACCTCAGAAAGCATTTTTGAATTCACCAATGCTGCTCTCCAGGCAGTTAAATCCCCTTCCGGATTTTTGGGGTATTTATTAAACAGATAATTTGTCACTACTAATTCCATTACTGCATCACCCAAAAACTCTAATCTTTCGTTTTGCTCTAGTTTGCAACCCGGATTTTCATTTAAATAAGAGCGGTGCACGAATGCCTGCTCTAATAATTTCTTGTTCTTAAATTTTATTTTAAGATTCTTTTCTAATTTTTCAAAATCTTTATTTATCATTGGTTTTCTCCATTTCTCTAAAAATTGTTCCCAAAACGCCATTTACAAATCTGCCTGAACTTTCTCCGCCATAACCTTTGGCCAATTCAATTGCTTCATTAATTGCGACTTTGGGTGGAACCTGTTGTTTGTCGCCAAATAATAATTCGTAAATTCCAATTCTTAAAACGTTTCTATCAACAATTGTAATTTGAGCTAACGGCCATTCTGGGGCTGATTTAATAATAATTTCATCAATCTGTGCTTGATGCTTTAAAACCCCGTGCGCTAGATCATTTATAAATGCTTCTTCGTTGACACCCGGACCAAACTCTTCGGCATTTCTTTTTAATGCTTCATCGATATTAATCTCTTTTTTGTCTTTATTAAAATCTATCTCGTAAAGAGACTGAAGAACTATTGACCTTGCTATGTGTCTTGATGACATAATTACTTTTTAGACATCGTTTCTAAATCTAACGGTTTTGATTCTTTGGCTTCGTGTTCGTGTTCCTTTAACTCTTTCTCTTTCTTCTTTTTGTCTTTCTTTTCGAGTTTGGCTAGAACATTGATCACTTCTTTTCCGTCATAAAAACCGCAAAAAGCACAAACATGATGTGGTAGAACTGGTTCTCCACACTTTGAACAACTCGCCACAGTTCTCTTTTTTAGTTTAAGATGTGATCTGCGTCGGTTGCGTCTTGATTTTGTATGTCTTTGTCTTGGTATTGGCATATTGGTTTTATAATATCAGAAAAAATAAATTAATGCAAATCGACATTTTGCCTATATCTATTTTTAGTGTTAAAATTATTGCATGGAAGAAAAATTTACTCACCTACATGTCCATACCCATTATTCTCTTTTAGATGGACTAGCAAAAATTGACGAATTAGTGGAAAAAGCCAAGGCGACCGGAATGGATTCCTTGGCTATTACTGACCATGGCGCAATGTATGGTGTGGTTGAGTTTTATAAAAAAGCCACTGCCGCTGGAATTAAGCCAATTATTGGCGTAGAAACCTATATTACTCCCGGAAGTCGATTCGATAAAACCATGGGCAAAGGCGATGTCCGACATCATTTGATTTTATTGGCAAGAAATAAAACTGGTTATCACAATTTAATTAAATTAGTAACCAAGTCATATCTTGAGGGATTTTATTATAAACCACGCATTGATTGGGAAATTTTAAAAGAATATCACGAAGGATTAATTGCATTAAGTGCTTGCCCACAAGGCGAAGTACCTTCGGCACTAGCATCTGATGATTTAGCGAAAGCAAAAAAAATTGCATTAGAATATTCTAAACTTTTCGGCAAGGATCATTTCTATTTGGAGATTATGGACCACCCCAATGATTTAGAACAAGTAAGAATTAATGAGAAATTAATTCAATTAGCCAAAGAAACTAGCTTGCCACTAGTTGCCACTAATGATGTCCATTATTTAAATAAAGAGGACGCTGAAGTGCACGATGTCTTATTGTGTGTACAAATGGTTAGAACTGTCGACGAAAAAGACAGGATGTCTATGACCAATGAAGATTATTCTTTAAAATCGCCCGATGAAATGATTCGCGCATTTAGGAATGTTCCCGAGGCTATTGCCAATACTCAAAAAATTGCCGAAATGTGCAATATTGAATTAGAGCTTGACAAAACAGAACTCCCACATTTTCCTCTTCCTGACGACCAAACTGCTGACGGATATCTAAAAGAACTATGCGAACAAGGAGTTGTTAAAAGATATCCTGTTTCGTTGTTTAAATCTGACGAGGGCAAGCAATATATTGAACAAGCCAAAAAACAATTAGAATACGAATTAAGCATAATTAAAAAAACTGGCTTTGCTTCCTATTTTTTGATTGTGCAAGATCTTGTTAATTGGGCAAAAAATCAAGGTATTGTTGTCGGTCCGGGTCGAGGTTCGGCTGCCGGTTCAATTGTTTCATATCTTCTTAATATTACCAATGTTGATCCTTTAAAATATAAACTTCTTTTTGAAAGATTTTTGAACCCTGAAAGAATTTCTATGCCTGATATTGATATGGACTTTGCCGATATTAGACGCGATGAAGTTGTTGCCTACGTAAGCAAAAAATATGGAGCTGATCATGTTGCTCAAATTATAACCTTTGGAACTATGGCTGCACGCGCAGCTATTCGTGACGCCGGCAGAGCACTAGGATATCCCTATGCTTTTTGTGACCAACTTTCTAAAATGATTCCTTTTGGCTCTTCACTAAAAGAAGCTCTCGAGAGAGTGCCTGAACTTTCACAAGCCTATGATACTGACGATCAAACCAAAAAATTGCTTGATATCGCCAAAAAACTTGAGGGCGTTGCCAGGCACGCCTCCACTCATGCTTGTGGAATTGTAATCACAAAAAATTCTCTTGATTTTTATACACCGCGCCAATTTGCTCCACAAGACGAAAATGCGATTGTCACTCAATATGAAATGCATTCTATTGAATCTTTGGGGCTTTTAAAAATGGACTTTCTGGGATTAAAGAACTTAACCACTATTGAAACCGCCCTGAATTTAATTGAAAGATTGCGTGGAATTAAAATTAATATCGATAATATTCCACTCGATGATCAAAAAGTTTTTGATTTGTTTAAAAAAGCAAACACCGTGGGAGTGTTTCAACTTGAATCATCGGGCATGAGAAAGTATTTACAAAAATTAAAGCCCAACGACCTAGAAGACATTATCGCCATGGTTGCTCTGTATCGACCCGGCCCAATGGAGCTTATTCCTGATTATATTGCTAGAAAACATGGCGAAAAAAAAGTCAAATATGCTCATCCTAAGCTAGAACCAATTTTAAAGAATACTTACGGCATTACGGTTTATCAAGAACAGTTAATGCAAATTGCTAAAGATTTGGCTGGGTTTAGCTTGTCAGAAGCCGATGTTTTAAGAAAGGCCGTAGGAAAGAAAATCAGAAAATTGCTTGAACAACAGGCCGATAAAATGATTGAAGGAATGATTAAAAATGGAGTCGACAAAGAAACCGCTCAAGGAATTTGGGATTCCATTGAACCCTTTGCTCAATATGGATTTAATCGTTCACATGCAACTTGTTATGCCTTAATCGCCTATCAAACCGCTTACCTAAAAGCAAATTACCCCGAAGAATTTATTACGGCTCTAATGCAAGCAGATCAGAAAGATTTAGATAGAATTAATATTCTTGTTGACGAAGCCAAAAAAATGAAAATTCAGGTTTTACCCCCGGACGTTAATGAAAGTTTTGACAATTTTACACTCGTCCCACCTTCATCTATCCGTTTTGGCATGGCCGCTGTAAAAAATGTTGGCCACAACGTTGTGGCGGGAATTGTTGCCGAAAGAAAACAAAACGGAGAATACAAAAACATGGCTGATTTTCTTATTCGTTTGTCCCCCAAAGCCGGACAATCCGCCATTATTAATAAAAAGTCTTTAGAAAGCTTAATTCGTGCGGGTGCGTTTGATGCCCTAGGCTCAAGAAAAGAATTACTAGATAAGATCGAAGATTTGTTAGAGTTTTCCAAGGAATCGAAAAAGACCAAAAATCTCGGACAAACTAGTTTGTTTGGCGAAGAACCTGCGCCACAAAAAAATCAATTTTTATTTACTAACGGTAATGGCGAAAAAAGAAAACTACTCCAAGAAGAAATCCAGTGGGAAAAAGATCTTCTGGGAATGTATATTTCCGACCATCCCTTAAATGATCATAAGGAGTTTTTAAGACAGCGCACAATTCAAATTAAAGACTTGATAAAAGAGAAAAAAGATAGTAAAGTGAAAGTTGCGGGAGTAATTATAAAAATTACTAAATTTATTACAAAGTCGGGCAAACCGATGTTGTTTGTGAAAATCGAGGATTTAACTGCAACCGTAGAAATATTGGTTTTCGCCACAATTTTAGAAAAAAATCCCACGATTTGGCAAGAAGGAAAAATTGTTATGGTTACCGGTCGCTTAACCGACAAAGACGACCAATTAAAAATTCTCTGTGACGATGCAGAACAATTAATAAGTCAAAGATAATTTTATGGAAAAACAAATTGAATTAATCAGACATTCACTAAGCCATGTGATGGCGAGTGCAATAAAAGACATTTTTAAAGATGTTAAATTTGGCATTGGTCCGATAATCGAAAATGGTTTTTATTACGACTTAGATATTAAGCAATCAATCACTCCTGAAGATTTACCCAAGATTGAAGCTCGGATGAAAGAAATAATCAAACAAAACATTGAATTTAAGAAAAGCTTAAAAACGAAAGCCGATGCAAACAAGGTTTTTAAAGACCAACCATATAAATTAGAACTGATTAAGGAATTGAAGTCGGCAAAAGCAACAATTTATGTCTCTGGTGAATTTACAGATCTCTGTGCTGGCCCCCACGTCAAATCAACCAAAGAAATCGACCCAGAAGCATTTAAGCTCACCAAAATCGCTGGAGCGTACTGGAAAGGTAGCGAAAAAAATAAAATGCTACAAAGAATTTATGGAGTCGCATTCGAATCAAAACAAGAATTAGAAAATTACCTCAAACAACAAGAAGAGGCAGAAAAACGAGATCATCGTAAGCTTGGTAAGGATTTGGATCTGTTTACCGTTGATGATTATATTGGACCAGGGTTGGTGTTGTGGCACCCTAAACTTTCCGTGGTTAGAGAAGAAATTGAATTATACTGGAGAAAGCAACACCGAAAGAAAGGATATCAATATGTTTATACTCCCCACGTTGGACTTTCAAATTTATGGGAAAAGTCGGGACACCTAGAAAATTTCAGCGGAATGATGTATCCTCCAATGCAGATGTCTTTAAAAGATAAAACTGAAAATGTGGCATATTACACTAAACCGATGAATTGTCCGTTTCATATTAGAATTTATAAGTCCAAACCACGAAGTTATAAAGAATTACCAATTCGCTGGTGCGAACTTGGTAGCGTCTACAGATATGAAGAGTCCGGTGTTTTGCATGGCATGCTTAGGGTAAGGGGTTTCACACAAGATGATGCACATATTATTTGTACCGAAGATCAATTTGTTGAGGAGGTAAACAAAATTTTTGATTTCGCAATCGAAATTAACAAGGCTTTCGGGTTTGATAAATTAAATGTTTATCTTTCTGTTCGTGATCTTAAAAACAAGGAAGCAAAATACATTAAGAATGAGAAAATTTGGAAATTCGCCGAACAAACCCTAGAAGACATTCTCCAAAAAAGAAAAATTATATATCAAAAAGATATTGGCGGGGCAAAATTTTACGGTCCATCAATCGATTTAAAGGCAGTTGATTCTATGGGTCGTGAATGGCAAGGCACAACAATTCAATTGGACATGAACTTACCTACTCGTTTTGGAATGACTTATATTGGTCCGGATGGCAAAGAACACACTCCGATTATGCTTCACCGAACATTGCTTGGCTCAATGGAAAGATTTGTTGGTACGCTGATTGAACATTATGCTGGAGCATTTCCGTTTTGGTTGGCACCGGTACAAATTACAATTTTACCCGTCGGGAAAAACCATATAGATTTTGCCAAGAAAATTCAAAACAAGTTTCAAGAACATAGTTTTCGAGTTGAGGTTGATGATTCTGACGATACTGTGGGCAAAAAAATCCGTGAAGCCGAAATGCAAAAAATCCCCTACATTATTGTGGTCGGAGACAAAGAAATGAATTCTAGTGAATTGGCCGTTCGCTCTCGAGGCCAGAAAGACATTGAAACAATTAATATTGATGAGTTTATCGAAAAAATTAAAACAGAGTTGAAATGAAGCAATATCATTTAAAAGTTTTCGGATGCCAAATGAACGAAAGCGATTCTCAAAGAATCGCTTCGTTTTTAGAACAACAAAATTATCGGACTACAGATAAGATGGAAAACGCAGACCTAATTGTAATCACTGCTTGCTCTGTGCGACAAAGTGCAATTGATAGGGTTTTTGGTTTAAACAGAAAATTCAGACAATTAAAAGCGAAAAAAATATTGACTGGGTGCGTAATTAAGACAGATAAACCCAAGTTCTTAAAATTCTTTGATGAAGTTTTATCTATTGATGAATTATTGGGGAAAAATTATTTAGAGCTACAACCGAAAAATTCAAACATTAAATCGGCTTACGTGCCAATAATGACCGGGTGTAATAATTTTTGCACTTACTGTGCCGTCCCCTACACTCGTGGAAGAGAGGTTTCTAGGCCAGCAAAAAATATCATTACAGAAATAGTTAAACTAATCAAAAATGGTTGCAAAGAAATAATTTTATTAGGACAGAATGTTAATTCCTACAAAGGCGATAAAATTAATTTTCCCAAACTATTAAAAAGGATTTCTGATATTAAGGGTGATTTTACAATTAAATTCCTCACTTCTCACCCCAAAGATTTTTCTGAAGAACTAATTGATGTAATCGCTGGTTCTCCTAAAATTAGCCGAGAGATTCACTTGCCAGTGCAAAGTGGCGACAACAACATTCTCGAAAAAATGAATCGTAAATATACGCGCGAACACTATATTAACTTAATTAAAAAAATAAAAAATAAAATTCCTGACGTAAGATTTACCACTGATGTTATTGTAGGTTTTCCTGGCGAAACAAAAAAACAATTTGAAAATACGGTTAAATTATTTAAAGAAATAAATTTTGATTTGGCCTATATTAATAAATATTCAACCCGCCAAGGCACTGCTGCGGCAAAATTAGAAGATAATGTTTCGCTTATTGAGAAAAAACGCAGATGGGAAGTTCTAGAAAAACTTGTAAATCAGAAGCCCAAGATAATTGTCGTCCTCGGTCCTACCGCCTCTGGTAAATCTAATTTAGCGGTAGAAATTGCTAAAAAATTTAACGGAGAGATAATTTCCGCTGATTCAAGACAAGTTTACAAGGGAATGGATATTGGAACAGGGAAAATTACCAAAAAAGAAATGTCTGGTGTCCCCCATTATTTATTAGACATTGCTAGTCCTCAGAAACAATTTAGTGTTGGAGAATATAAAAAATTGGCACAAAAAGCAATAAATAAAATTATCTCTAAGAACAAAGTACCAATCATTTGTGGAGGTACGGGGTTTTATATCCAAGCCATAACTGAAAATTTGGATATTCCTGAAGTGGCTCCGGACTGGAAACTGAGAAAACAATTAGAAAAAAGGACAACTGAAAAATTATTAGAACAATTAAAAAAACTTGATCCAGACAGAGCAAGCAGTATTGATGTTAAAAATCGTCGAAGATTAATTAGAGCAATTGAAATTGTTCTAAAAACAGGGAGGCCGGTGCCACCATTAAATTATGCCGCCCGAGGCGGACCAGCCGTAGGTTGGGATGTTTTATATATCGGCATTAAAAAATCAATTCCCGAATTAAAAAAATTAATTCATAAACGATTAATTAAACGAATTAACGCAGGAATGATTGGAGAAATAAAAAAACTCCACGATCGAGGAGTTAATTGGAATCGTTTAGATGATTTTGGCCTAGAATATCGCTATGTAGCACGTTATCTGCAAAGAATATTGACCAAAGAGCAAATGATTGAACAATTAGAACAGCAAATTATCAACTTCGCCAAACGTCAAATGACCTGGTTTAAAAAATATCCAGGCAAAAAAATAAACTGGGTCTTAGGCCCAGTTCAAGCTAAAAATCTCATAAAAAGATTTCTAGAATAACCTTATTCTTCTAGTTTTTTTAGTTTTATCCGTAATTCTGCTAATTCGTTTAGTCGTGGATCTGGATATTTGTGCTGAACGCCAAGTTTCTTAGACATTTTTTCGTCTGCACTTATTGCTTCTTGCAATTTTTCTATTTCGTCAATTATTCGATTAATCTCCTCTATCCTTGATAACGAGGGAAATCCTTCTTTCTTCATATAGATTTATTTTAATTTTCTAATAATTATTTCTGCCGCAATATTTGGATTGGCCTTGCCTTTTGATTCTTTCATTGCTAAGCCAATTAAAAACTGTAACGCAGTCCCCTTGCCTTTTTTGTAATCCTCAACTGGTTGAGGGTTATTTTTTATTATCTTATCGATGATCTCATCCATTTCTCCTGTATCGGTCATTTGTTTTAAATTTTTTAACTCCACAATTTGTGATGGATCGCCTCCAGTTCTAAACATTTCTTTTAAAACTTCTTGCGCTCCACTCGAAGAAACGTCCCCAATAAATGTCATATAAATGAGTTCGGCAAAGTTTTCTGGTGTAATTTTTATCTCTCCAGTTATTGGCACAAATTTAGGGAATTCAGTAATAATATAATTTGCGCTCAACACAATTAATCGATCAATGTCAGTTTTAATCTTCCCACCTTCTAACCATCCCTTTAATTCACTTACGGTTTGTTCAAAAAATTCTGATAAATATTTAGATCCCACCAAAACGTCGGCATTTTGTTCCGACAACTTGTATTCTTGCGTAAATCTTTCTTTCCTTGCAAATGGTAATTCGGGAATTTCTTGTTTTAATTTTTCTATGTCTTCTCTGCTAAAATTCATTGGTGGCAAGTCTGGTTCTGGAAAATATCGATAATCATCCGAAGTTTCTTTGATTCTTTGAGAAAAGGTTTCTCCTTTGGCATCGTTCCATCCACGCGTTTCGTGAATAACTTTTTGGTCTTCTTCTAAAATCGCTTGCTGTCTAATAATTTCAAATTCAATCGCCTTTTCTACGGATCTAAATGAATTAAGATTTTTTACCTCAACTTTTGTGCCCATGTTTAAAGAAATGTTTGCTTCCACGCGCATTTGTCCTTTTTCCATATCGGCATCAGAAATTCCTAAATATTTAAAAATTAATTGCAAGTCCTGCGCAAATTTCTTTGCTTGTTGAGCATTATGAATGTCTGGCTCCGTAACCAATTCCATCAAAGGAACGCCTGCACGATTATAATCAACTAAAGAATAGTCCCCTTTATCGTGAATTGATTTACCAACATCTTCTTCTAAATGAATTCTTCTGATTCTAATATTGTCTAGTTTTCCTTCATAACACAATGGTGATTCGAATTGTGTAATTTGGTATCCCTTCGGCAAATCGGGATAAAAATAATTCTTTCTCTCGAACCAAGTTTTTTCGTTAATTTTACAATTTAAGGCCAATCCTGCTTTAATCACATCGTGTGCTGCTTCTTCATTAATGACTGGCATCGAACCCGGTTGCGCAGTACAAACTGGGCAAATATTAACATTGGGATCCTTTTGTAAAGGATCATTCAAACAAGAACAAAACATTTTCGTTTTGGTCTTTAATTCCACGTGAATTTCTAATCCAATTGTCGGCTCATATTTATTTGCCATATTATACCTGTTTTTCTTTTTTCTTGGTTGTTACTCGACCGCCTTGCCACTGACCACGATAAAGATGTGACTTGCCATCAACTTTAAAAAACATCGCGTGTGCAACTCTTGCGCCAAGTTCAATTTCAACATCAACCGGACCAATGTTAGCGATTCCAAAAGTTAATTCTCCGCAATAACCAGGAGCACAATTGCCGGTAATAATTGTCATCCCTGAACGAAATATAGTTGTACGTGGCCTAAACAAAATTACAATATCTTTTGGCGTGTTTACTTTCTCAACTGTCTTCATTAAATAATATGTGCCAGGTTTAAATAAAAATTTCTCTTTTTTGTTTCCGTTAAACTTCGCCAATAATTTAATTTCTGGGGTTTTTCTCTCTTCGATACCCAAAAATGATTTTCCTTCTAATTGGTAAATTTCGCCCAATCTCAAATCAAAACCTGCACCCTCCGGATTTTCCAACTCCCTTTGGCATAAATTTTCTACCAATTTTTTATCTTTGACCAACTTATGTAATTTATCAATTCCTAAAATCATATATCTATATCTTATATTAAAATAATAAAAAAATGAAGTCCTACCGGCTATCCGGTAGGACTTCTTCGATTTTTAAAGACCGAGTCGTTTTTTGAGTTCCTCCTCACCCTCAATCCTGATAGGATCAATCTTAAACGGTTCGCCCTCTAGTGGTTCACAGATACTTTCTCCTGATCTGCGTAAATCACAGAGTTTGCCGTTTATCCCGTGTTCCAGGACTTTTGGGCTTACCCCCGTCCCCATGTCGATGTCTTCGACGGTTTCACCGTGTACACTGCAACAGGAATAGGTTCCATCCGGTTCTGGCTTGAAAAACAATCGATACATGCAGGTAAAGCACTGTCCTTTCATTTCGAGTACCCCTTTGTTGCCATTTCCTGAAAATCCTTAAACAAAGATGGTGCTTGCTGCATCACGATATCGTAAAACAGTTTATGGAGCCGCCGAATCTCCCACTCGGCATCTTGAGCCAATCGAAGATTAAACAGATACCGCAGAGATCTGGCGTTGCAATAAGCGTAGCATGGCGTGCACCAGAAAACCGGCATGTTTTTCCTCGAATCTTGCTTTGTGGCACCCAGAGCGATTTTGGAATCATATTCCGCGATTGCTCTTTTGGCGGTTTTTTCATCGATGCTCAGAAGTTGTTTGACCGAATCTTCATCTTCGACGTAATGATAGGTATTGTAAACAAATCTGTTCTGACTTGCCGAGATAAATCTCGTGCTTCTGAATGTCCATCCAATACCGATTCTGTGCCGAACCCATTGGTTCTGTAGACTTTTGGTAATACCGTCTACGTCAAAGACGAAAGATAGTGCCTCAAGAGGAGTGTGATGCCCCTTCTTGATTAGCCACTCGTTCAGTCTTAGGTCGTCGATTATTGTCCCCAAAGATTCGTGGCTTCTTCGTGCGGTGAAGGCCGGAAGAGTCTCGGGTGTAACCAACTCGATGTACCTGCCAACCGGTTGTGTCATTGCCACCAATTCAGCAACCGGTTCGACGTTTCTGAACAACCCTTCCCTCAAATGTTTCCATTTGTCGATGTCCGCGTATTCGATCATGTTAAACCTCCTCAGTATCGGTGATTTGTATCAATTCGATGCCAACTCCGGCAAAAAGTTCGGAAACCTGCGGAAACTCTTCTTCATAGCGCTTGACGTAAAAAACTCTTTTGACGCCCAGGTTGTTAAGATGCTTGGCACAGTCGTAACACGGCGAATAAGTGCAATAGAGATCGCAATCCGATAAATTAATGCCATTTTTCGCGGCATTTACAATGGCATTCATTTCTGCGTGAGCACCTCTGCACCTTTTTGATCCTGAAGGAAGAAATTTTCCATCGACTTTTTTGGCGCACCCCACCGCGTCACAGTGTTTATCGCCGGCAGTTGGACCATTATAGCCAACCTGCAAGAGTTGCTTTCCACGAACAAAAACGGCGCCAATTTGATAAAGCTGACATCTTGATTTTTTTGCCAGAAGATTAACCATCTCCACGAATAGTTTCTGCCAAGAAATAGCCATGTTTTTTTGTCCTTTCTTGTTAAATTGTAAGGAGCTTTCCCCCTTTATTTATAAAAATCTCATCTTATCAATGAGATTTTTATAATATCAAATTAAATTAATAATATCAAGCTTTATTTTTTAAATAATCCGTCGCTGCTAACATTGCTTTTGCGCCTTCACCACAAGCAATTGTAATTTGTTCATATTTAATATCAGTAATATCGCCAGCAGCAAATAGTCCCGGCGTTTTTGTGTTGTTGTTTTTATCAATAACGATTTCGCCAACCTTATTTAATTCAACCCACTTTTCGGCAAATCCAACTTTCGCCGACATGCCCACAGAAATAAATACTCCACCAACATTAATTTCCGAATCCTCGCCAGTTTTTCTGTCTTCATAAACTAAGCTCTCGACAAATTTTGTCCCCTTAATCTCCTTAACCGAAACATTGGTGATAAATTCTACAATTCCACTTTGTGCTAATTTCTCTTTAGTTATTGGATCTCCTTTCATTTCTTCAAAAAATTCTAAAATGTAAACTTTCTTGGCATATTTAATCATGTCTAATGCAACTCCAAACCCAGCATTACCACCTCCGATTACTGCCACATCTTTGTCTTTAAACATTGGCGCATCACAAGTAGAACAAATACTTACCCCTTTACCTTTAAATTGATCTTCTCCGGGAATATTTAATGATCGAGGAATCTTGCCGGTTGCAATCACCACTGTCCTGGCTTCGTATTTTTCTTCGCCATCATTAATTATAAAATTATCACCGTTTTTATCTAGATCAATAACTTCTTTGTTTTCTTTAATTTCTATTTCAAAGTTCTTCAAATGTTCGGTCATTTGCTTCATTAAATCCATTCCGGAAATTTTCTTAATTCCTGGCCAATTTTCAATTTCAATCGCTTTAGTAACCTGACCACCCCATTCTTTGGTGATTAAAAGTGTTTTTAATTTTTTTCTGGCAGCATAAATTCCCGCCGTAATTCCAGCCGGTCCCCCGCCGATAATTATTACATCGTAAATCATATTATTTTATGTTTAACAATTGGTTTATTCGTTCTTGATTAAATCCAATAATAATCTCTCCATTAATTTCCGCTACTGGCACTCCGTATTGACCAGATTTTTCAATCATTTCTTTTTGTGCTTCTAAATTTTGAGAAACATCAATATATTCGAACTCAACATTGTGTTCCTGAAGATAACTTTTCAACGCCACACAATATGGACAGGTTGGTGTTGAAAATACGCGTACTTTTGGTTTTTGTTCCATTATATTTTTATACCTTCTTTTATTTTGTTCATTAAATCATCGACCATTTTTTCAAGTTGTTGTTTTAAACTTTCTTTCCCTTTATCCATAGCCTTTTGAATTTCTTTATTTAAAGCGTCTTTGGCTTTATTTAAATATGTTTGATAAATATTTTTTAATTTTTCGGCTATTTCTGGTTTACCAGCAGCAATCATTTGCTTTATTTCTTCTGCTCTTTGTTCGGCAAAAACCTGATATTTCTCTGCTCTTTTTTGTGCGTCAAATGTAAATATTAATACAATTTTCTCCCACCAAACTTTCAAAAAATATAATTTGCTGTCTGGACTAATGTTAGGACCGGAAAGATTATCAGAGGTCGCCGCCAACACGCCACTTGCGATTACAAAAAAACCAACTAAAACTATTAAAATAATTGTTTTTTTCATACGATTTTATTATATCACAAATAAAAAACAAAATAAAAAGAGGGTGGAACCTTGCGGAACCACCCTCGTGCTTTGCCTTAAAAGAACACGTCTGTTCAGCGTTCAAAGCTTAACGCTGAAACTCGCTTCTCCGGTCCAGCCAGAGTTGATCGTGTCCCAAGCGAACCAGAACTGGATCGCCCCGAACTTGACCGTAGGACCGATTTGGAAGAAAATCGTCTTTTCTCCAAACGTCCCGCAACCGGACCAGCGGAGACCCCAGCCGTCCTTGCCAACCGTGTGACGAACGAACCAGATCCCCTTACCATCGCGGTCGATCCCAACTTCGTTGACGAACGCCCCGAACAGGCCGAAGGCCGAAATCACGGGCGTCACATCCATGGTCACGGAATTGACCAATTCCTTGGTCTTCTTCGCGGCCAGATTGAAGTGGGGACCAATGGCTACCTGGACCGATCCGATCTTGCCCAGCTTGAATGCCGGGGGACCGAATTTGGTCAGCAGAGACCCGGACCCGGGCCAGGTCAGCATGAAGTAGTAGTTCATGCCCTTAGGCGCGTCGTGGAAATACCACGCATTCGCCTTCGAAGGAAAGACCTGGAACTGAGCCCGGTCTTCCGCCACGGCCATCGGAACCATGAACAGGACGAGCAGAACAACGATCATAAGATTTTTCATCAGAAACTCCTCTCTTGTTTAGTTGTAGGGTACTCTTATATTATACACCCGATTACATGATTTGTCAAGCACATTAGTCGCGTTTCTGGTTTTAGAATAATTTAAAAAGAGGAGACCAACCATCTCCCCTTTTTAAGACTACTAACTATTTTATAATTTATTCACAACTCCCATCAGCCGTACTCGTGGTCGAACTTAAGGATTGTGAACATTCTGTTGGTTCGTCCTCAAATCCGGCACAAATTCCTGCCTTGTATCCCTCTGCGCTTCTTGCTCCGTTAAATTCTTTTTCGTTAATTAATAGCATTGGTGAGCCTTGCACTTCATATTTTTCGTTTAAAGCAACTTCTTCTTGTAGTAAATTAATTGCTTCATCCTTTTGGCAGGTCTTGATTTTCGCAACATCTATTCCAATTGTCTTGGCAATTGGTTCCCAACAACTATCGACATTCCCTGAACTACAAGCATTATTGATCTGTAAAACAAAATCCCAAAGCTTGTCTGACTGATATTTCTGCACACACAACTCTCTGACGCCTTGATTCAGCTCTTGAATTCCATGCATTGAACAATACTTGTTTTCTTTGTCTAGACAATAATTTGCACCACCACCATTATAATTACTATAGATCACATAATGCAACTTGATGTCTGCTTTGTCGCCCAATAAATCTACAACTGGCGCCATTGCATCTTCGGCTTGATTGCCATAAGGGCAAAAACTCATCACAAATAACATTGCCTGCGATTTTTCTTTTTTAGGAATATCTTTGGTTACCTGCGTATTATCTTCTTCTGCGGGAGTAATTTCCGCTCCCTGGGGGAATAAAATTTTTCCATCCTTGGTAATATAGGTAAAATATTCTTGACCCTGTACGTCGATTTTAATCTTATAAACACCGCTCTGGCTGGTTATTTCTTTGGTGGTTGCTGTCGCTTGTCCTTGCAGTAAATTAGTGTTAATAAAATCAATTGCAATTTTATTTGCTTTATCTTTTGAAATCGTATTGCCATTTATATAATAAAGTCCGGCCGCAACCCCCAACAAGATTACAACCACAATGACTGGTAATATAATTTTTTTTATTTTTTCCATAAATTTAATTTACTTCTGAATATTTATTGATCGCATCTTTTAATGCTTCAGTGACTAACTGAGCACAATGAATTTTAAGTGGAGGCAATGTCCCCAATTCAGTTGAGACATCCTGAAAACCTATATTTAGTGCTTGTTGCATTGTCTTTCCCTTCGCTAGTTGGCAAATCATGTCTGAAGAAGCAATCGCCGAAGCACAACCCAAAGTTTCAAACTTAATCTCTTTTATTTTTTTAGTTTTTTTATCAATTTTCAAATATAAAGTTAATAAATCTCCGCAGCGGGGGTTGCCTGCTTTTCCAGTCACGTCTGGGTTATCGATTCTTCCAAAATATTTAGGATGCGTAAAATGCTCCATTATTTTTTTATTATAAATTGCCATAATTTTATCTGCCCGATATTTTTCTTAATTTTTCAATCACTTTTGGTAAAATTTTTACAAATTGATCTATTTCTGCGATAGTTGTATGCTTTCCCATGCTTATTCTAAGACTTGAGTGCGCATCTAATTCAATTAATCCCATGGCAATCAAAACATGTGATGGCAAGAGTGCCGTAGAAGTACAAGCCGAACCAGTTGAAACTGCGATTCCTTCTTGATCAAGGGCAATAACCAAACTTTCCCCCTCCACACCCAAAAAACTAAAATTAGCAATATTCGGTAATTGCTCTTCTGGCTTTCGAGAACCATTTAATTTACTTCCCTGTACATTGTTTAATACTCCTTTAACTAATCTATCTTTCAATTTTAACATCTCGGCAATCTCGGTTTTGGTGTGCTTAATTTGAGAGACCGCGGCACCCATGCCAACTATTCCGGCAACATTTTCTGTTCCTGCTCTTAATTTCCATTCCTGATCACCGCCAGAGATTAATGGCATTATTGGCGTTCCTTCTTTAATATACAAAACCCCCACCCCCTTTGGTCCATAAATTTTATGGCCCGACAATGTAAGTAAGTGTACCCCCAAATTATCAACATCCAAATCCAACCAGTTAGCGGCCTGTACGGCATCAGTATGAAAATAGATTGGACGTTCTTCGACTTTATTAATCTCAGCAACCATCTTGCCGATTTTTTTAATCGATTGGATTGAACCAACTTCATTATTGGCATACATAATCGATATTAAATCAGTTTCTGGGACAATTTCTGCTTTTAAATCGTCTAAATTAATTAGTCCATCTGGACCTACCGGCAAATAAACAACTCTCACCCCCTCTTTTTCTAGTTCTTTAAAAACCTCTAAAACAGCCTTGTGTTCTATTTTTGTGGTGATTACATGGATTCTATCGCCAGCTTGTTTTTTGCGTCTAATGGCCTTAATTACGCCCCTAATAGCTAAATTGTCACTCTCTGATGCTGAGCCCGTAAAAATAACTTCTGTCGGTTTACAATTCAAAAATTTAGCCACTTTTTCTCTAGCGTCATCAATCGCTTCGCTTGCCTCTTGTCCGAATTTATGAATCGATGATGGGTTGCCATATTTGTTTTCCAAATACGGCATCATTTTCTTTAAAACAGAAGCGTCAAGAGGGGTTGTGGCGGCATAATCTAAATAGATTTTTTTGTTCATATGTTTATATTACCAAAATTCCCAGGCCTAGACAAATTAACAAAATTGCTACAATTTTCTGTAAAATTAATTCTCGACTAAATTGCTCTTTAAGACTAGGAATTTTCTTGAATAATATTAAGGCTAAAATTAAAATAAATACATATTGTAATCCTTGTAGGGCATTAGTTAAAACCACACTCCCCAAAAATACCGCACCATATAAAAACAAACTTCCCAAAACATTCAAAACTCTTCCTAACATAAAAAATTTAGTTGTTTTTGGTTTTGCCTCTTTGGTGTTAACCAAAATTTCTTTTCGGTTCTTTTTAGAGAACAATAGAAATAGAGCGACTATCGCCACTCCTACTCTTACCCAAACTACCCCACTAATGAAGTTTGTCCCCAAAAATAAGTATTTTGTAATTACCCAAAAAAGAGCAAACAAGAACGAAGAAAAAACCACTGGCCAAAAAACTCCTTTATCGAAGAATTCATTCTTTTTGACTCCAACGATTAAACTTCCTAGTACCAGTAATACAAAAGCGACTAATTGGTTTGTGGTAAGAAATTCTTTAATCCAGAAAGAATTTAATATTAAAACAAAAACCGAGCTAATGCCACCAACAAAGGGCACTAATCGAGAGACCTCGACTCGATTCAAGGCCCTATAAAAGATGATCATTGCCCAAATCTGAGAAATTCCGGCAACGATGCTCCAAAAAATTTCTGAACCATTGGGCATTATAAATCTATTATTGGGGATTACTAAACCCAAGGGTATAAGAACTAATGTTGTAATGCCCATAAATCCAACCCAAAAAGTATATACGGTTGGATGTGGCATTGGCTTAACCAAAATGTATTTATCTAAAATAAATACTAGAGCATAAAATAGATGCGCCAATACTAAAATTAAAATCCAGGAGATTATCATATATTTATTGTATTGTTTTTACAAATTTCAGAGTAAATTTTGCTACTTTCGCGTGGAATGCGTTTTAAATTGTTGTTGCGGTCTATTTCCATTAACCCAAACCTCGGCCAAAAACCTTTATCCCATTCAAAGTTGTCTAACAGAGACCAGTGAAAATATCCCTTGATATCAGCGCCATTTTCTATTGCTTTATGAATCCATTTTAAGTGATCAATAATGAATTTTGCGCGTTTTTCATCTTTTGCGTCAGCCAATCCGTTTTCTGTGACATAAATTGGTCTATTGTATTTTTTTAGATCCATTAAAACATGGTAAATTCCTTCGGGCACAATTTTCCATCCCATATCTGTGAGTTGATTGTTTGTTGTGTTCTGCTTAATCCTTAAGTGGTTTATAGCAGAAAATAAACTATGCGTGAAATAATAATTTAAGCCAATAAAATCATAATAATTTTTAATTTTATTTAGAAACCAATGGTTGTAAGTGTAGTCACCAAAAATTCTTATAATCCCTTTAAGCCAAGTATTGTTTGTGACTAAACCCACCTTTGAATCTGGCGCAACTTTTTTTATAATTTCGAAAGATGACTTGTGGGCTTTGACTAATTGTCTTGCGACTTTTATTGTTTTAATAATGTTCTTGGTGAATGGGGGCCAAACACCTTGTAAATAACAATTTGGCGCATATATATTCGGCTCATTTAATGTAATCCAGAATTTTACCGAATCTTTATATTCTGAAACAATTTTTTCTGTAAATCTAGCAAAATATTCTGGCGCTTTTGGGTTTAACCAGCCTCCTTTTTCTGTAAACCATATTGGCAATGTCCAGTGATATAAACCTACGAACGGTTCCAGTCCGCGTTGTTTTAGGGCCAAAATTACTTTTCTATAATGAGCAATTTCATTTTGATCAAATTTTCCTTCTTCGGGTTCAATTCGAGCCCACTCGATTGAAAATCTGTGGGCATTATTATTCATCGATTTTGCTAAATCGAAATCTTCTTCAAATCGATTATAGTGATCACAGGCGGTTTCCGCATCATATCTATTTCCGGCGTTAGACCAGTCGTTTTTAATTCCTCCTTCAACTTGATATGAAGCAGTTGCCGTTCCCCAATAGAATTTATCAGGAAATTTTAACATTATTGTATGATCAAAATATTATTATAGTTCTCAGTTAAAACTGTCTCGGCTTTTTGGTTTTTAATATTCAACCTAATAATTTTAAACATATTCACTACATCACTATCTGATTTTTCAAGAAAATATAAATAATTACTAGAATCTTCGTACCCTAACTGACTAATATAGCTTCCGGAATATAATTTTGTGTCTGTCTCTTTATATAGGTCAATTAAATGAATTGTTTCTTTCACATTTTGACCACTAATCGTTTCTTGTTCTGTATAAAAAAATTCTTTTTCACTATCAGACCAAATTTTATCACTAATCCTGTCGGTGGTTAAAATTGGTTTGTATTCTTTGGTTTCGAAACTTCCTAAATATAATTCGGTAATTTCCTTTTCGTTCTTTTTGCTGTAAATTTCATATAGGAATAACTTTCCACTCGGTGAAAATTCTATGTTTTGACAATAAACCATACCCTCCCCACACCCCTTTGGTTCAATATATTCTATTTGCTTGGTTTGAACGTTTATTCTGCCCAGGGTCTTGTTGTTAACATCAAAAATTCCTTGGAAATAAATATAATCACCATCCCAACGTTTTAGTAAAACAACATTCTCTTCGAGGCTGAGCAAAAGTCTTGCATTTTCTCCGTCAACACGACTGATCCACAATTCTCTTTTTTCCCTGCTTTGTTCAATCTCTTCGTAGGTTGAACCCTGAACTTCTTTTATCCAGGCGATATTGTTGCTATCAGATGAAAAAACCATTGAAGTAGAATCGATTGGTTGTTCAATTTTTTTCTCTTTTCCGGTTTTTAAATTAACTAAAATTAAATCATAAAAAATCCTACTAGCAACCATGTTGTCTCCGAAATTTTCAATAATTTCTTCTTTATCCTTCTTTAAATAGATTAATTGTCGATTATCGTTCGAAATAAAAGATCTTTTTGGTGGCTTATATTTATTCAAATCAATTTCTTGGGCGTCGACAGTAATCACTTTTTCTCCTTCGCCACTACCATTTAATAGGAATAGGTCTGCTTTGTTTTTGTTTAAACGATAATAAAAAACCCCCGCACCTAATTGGGGAGCAAAAATTTTCCAGGCCAAAATGCCTAGAATAATACCTATTAATACAGCGATTAAAACAAAGAAAGTTGTACGCTTCCTCTCCATATAAAATATATCCTATCACAATTTTAATCCCTGATCAATAAGTTATCCCCATGTTTCGTTTGACTTTCTCATAAATTTTGTTACACTTAAATTAGCGGTCCGATGGAGGAGGTGATCCAAGCATCTGACTTCGGTCCGATCCCACTGAAAGGAGAGTTATGACAATTTGATTGTCTAAGGTCGAGGCATTCGGTAAAATCCCACTGACCGGCCAAAGGAAGAGAGGAGGATACTGTTTGCTTGCGTAGGTGTACCTTCAAAGACATCGCCCTAATATAGGGGCACCGAGGATTGGTCTTAGGACCTCCGGACAATAGTCCCAGTGTATCGCGTTTCTTCGGAAATGCGAATGACTAGAGGATGAGTCCCCTCGAACAAAAGAGGCAATTGCCTAACGTTCACTTTTGCGTGCCGTGTGCACTGCATAAAGTACTCAAGAACCGTTAGGGTTCGCCTTACCTCCGGGTAAAAATTAAAACCCGACAGGTCGCACCATAGGGGCCAAAAAAACAGGGCTTCTCCCGGCGGGAGAAGCCCTTTATTATTTTAAAATTAGTATTTTATATTATTTCCACGGACCCCAAAAATAATTTTTTTTACCCTTACGAATAATAACAAGGTCGTGTAGCCTGTCTTTTTTTGTTAAAACCATTCCCGTGTCGTTAACAAGATTACCGTTTATAGTTACTGAATTGCTCAAAATAAACTCTTTCGCCTCCCTTTTAGATTCGACGACTTTGGCATCAACCAAAAGGTCAATCGGTTGAATACTTTCTTTGTTTTTATCAATTTCGAAATGAAATGGGCTACTAAACGCATTATAGGTATCTTTTTTTGAAAGCTTTTTAATGTCTCCCCCAAACAGAACATTGGTAATCTCCTCTGCCTTTTTTAGTTCTTTTTCTCCGTGAATCATTTTGGTTAATTCTCGGGCCAAAACCTTTTGCGCAACTCGATTTTGAGGATTCTTTGCTACTTCTTCGGTTTCTAATCTTGAGATCTCTTCGTTTGATAAAAACGTAAAATATTTTATAAAATTAATCACTTCTTTGTCGTCGACATTGATCCAGAATTGATAAAATTGGTACGGGCTAGTTTTTTTGGCATCAAGCCAGATTGCCCCAGTTTCAGTTTTCCCAAACTTAGAACCATCAGACTTGGTAATCAGGGGAATGGTTAGTGCGAACACCTCTTTTTGTTCTGTTTTACGAATTAAATCAATTCCCGCCGTAATATTTCCCCACTGATCACTTCCACCAATTTGGAGTTCACAATTGTATTTTTTATAAAGATTCAAAAAGTCATACGACTGCAAAAGCATATAACTAAACTCTGTAAAAGAAATTCCCGTCTCAATTCGTGACTTAATCGATTCCTTGGCCAACATTGCACCAATTGAAAAATGTTTACCAACATCACGAATAAAATCAATCATTTTAACTTCGCCCAGCCAATCAATATTGCCAACAACTTTTGTTCTTCTGCCATCAAATGACATTGTATTTTCTATCTGCTTTTTAATCTCTTTTGACCAGGTGTCTACTGTTTTTTTGGAATTTAAGACTCTTTCTGATTTTTTTCCGCTCGGATCACCAATTAAGCTTGTGCCGTTACCTAAAAGCACAATTGGTTGATGACCAGCCATTTGAAATCGTTTTAATGTCAATAGTGGCAAAAGATTCCCAACATGCAAACTGTCTGCGGTTACATCAAAACCACAATACAAAACACACGACTTTTCCAATCGTTTTCTTAAAACATCAATATCGGTAGTTTGATTTAATAATCCCCTAAATTTTAAATCTTCTAATATATGCATGATTTTATTATACAATTCTGCTGCGGGACCTGGATTCGAACCAAGATCGACTCCTTCAAAGGGAGCTGTCCTACCATTAGACGATCCCGCAATATTTACCTTTCACAGATTTCTACTACCGCTAATTCCATATTGATTTGCTGGAAAGATGAACGTTTCATATCATACAACGTCTGAATTAAAATTTCAATGGTTTTGGACAGTTCCTGCAAAGAAAATTGTTCAGCTTGTTTTGTCGCTGTGCCTAATTGTTCGGCACTCAATTCTTCTTTGATTAATTTTGACAAATCATTGCTCACTCTTAATAGCATCAGTTTCCTAAAATAATTTATCAAAGATTCCATAAATTGTACTAAATCATAACCTTGATTTACAAACTTATCAACAAACGACAATGCCTCTTTGGAGTCTTTTTTGGCTAAAATTTCTACAAGTTTAATCGCCAGATTAATATCTACAATTCCCAAAATATGTTCGATATCCTCAATCGTAATTTCTTTGTCTCCGGAAAACGCAATCGCCTGCCCCAACATGCTTTCGGCATCTCTCATAAATCCTTCTGAATTTAAGGCGATGATTCTTAATGCTTTATCGCTAATTTTAACCTGCTCTTTTTTGGCAACAATTTCCAGTTTTTTAATTACGTCTGCTAAGGAAAGCTTTTTAAAATCAAACCTCTGTACACGCGATAGAATCGTTGGTAACATCTTGTGCGCCTCAGTTGTAGCTAAAATGAAAATTGCATGCGCTGGGGGCTCTTCTAGGGTCTTTAGAAGCGCATTAAACGCTTCCTTGGTTAGTTGATGAGCTTCATCAATCACAAACACCTTATACTTGCTATGTGTTGGCGCAAATCTAATTCTTTCACGCAATTCCCTAATCTCATCAATCCCGCGGTTAGAAGCAGCATCAATTTCAATTAAATCCATAGCTCGATTTTCTATGATTTCTACGCAGGATTCACATTTATTGCAAGGCTCATAACTAGAAGTGTCTGTACAGTTTACGGCCTTAGCCAAAAGACGAGCAATAGTTGTTTTTCCTGTACCGCGTGGACCCGCAAATAAATAAGCGTGCGCAATTTTATTATTATTAATTGCGTTAATTAAGGTTTTCACGACGTGTTCTTGTCCGACAACGTCAGAAAATTTTTGCGGTCGATATTTACGATAGATTGCTAGGTTGTTCTCCATTTTTTTCTTTAAACACAATCAATTTATAACCAATAAAGTTCCATGCTAACGATATCACAGTTGCTATAATTTTTACAACATTTATCCATGCGCTCTGATTTAGATTAAACATCGGATTAACCAAGCTACTTAGAGCGTAAACAATACCAGTGTTGATAAATACTCCAATTATACTAACTATTAAAAATTGGATGAATTGGGTAGCGCTGTTGGTTTTGTCACCGGATTTAAATGTCCAAAATTTATTCCAAAAATAACTATGTGTTACAGCAATCAGAAACGAAATCGTATTAAACAATACAATTGTTTTTCCGTTGTTTATTCCACTAGACCACATTAATAGATTTAATACGCCAAAATCAACAGCGGTGTTGGCCAAACCGACGATGGCATATTTAGCAAGTTGAAAAATAATTGATATCTTCTTGCCGACTAAATATGCAATATAAATTCCGGTTATCGCCAAAATTGGCAATACCACAAACAAAATTCCTAGCGGGAAAAAATTAAATTGCAATGATTTCAAAATAAAAAACAAAAACAGCGCAATAATTTCACTTAAAACAAAAACCACGATCAAGTCTTTTTTTTTCATAAAGTTTGTTTTTACCTTAGATCCAATTCTTCCGGAAGGGTGTCGGCTCCTCGAGAATAAGAAATTTTGTCAGAAATTTTTGATCTCTCAAAAATCTCTTTTTCTACAACTGCTTTATCTCGACCATATTTCAGACGAGATAGTTCTTTAATTTTCTCGGCGATCAGTGGATCACCCTTGGCTGGCGAGTTTGCCTTCATATTAAACGGCACACTAACCATATTATTAATTAATAATTTGACGTAAGCATTAAAATTATCAATATTTACGATATCTTGTTGATCAAAAACTGGTTCGAATTGTTTAACCAAAAATTCTGCGTCTTCCGCGCCGACTCGATAAACTGCCATACTGCCAACATTGCCAAAAACCGCATCCTTAATCTTGTCTTCTAATTGTCCAATGAATTGATGTGCAAGAATTAAATTCAATTTAAATTTTCTTGCCTCAGATAATATTGTGGCAATAGTATCGGTTGTAAAATTTTGAAATTCATCAATATAAAGATAAAAATCTTCTAGATTTTTGGCGTTTGTATCGACCCTAGAGAACGCTGCCATCAGAAATCTACCAACAATGATTAAACCCAACAAATAACTGTTTATATCTCCCAGGCGCCCTTTCGATAAATTAGCTAAGAAAATTTTCTTTTCGTCCATGATTTTCCTAAAATCAAAAGCGCTTTTTTGTTGACACAAAATTGGGCGCATAATATCATTGGCCAAAAACACATTTGTTTTAGAGGTAATATAAGGAACCATGTTTGCCAAAGACGCTTCTCCTCCGGCTTTCTCAGCCTCCTTCTCCCAAAAATCTTTAACTACAATATTGTTGGTTTTGGAAAGCTTGTATTTCCTGAATTGTGGATCAGCCAATACTTTAGGAACCTCTAAAAGCGTTGCGCCAGACGCAATATCGTCCATAACTAGAAGTATTGCGCCTCGCATATATTGTTGAAACATTGGACCCATTGCTTCTAATGACTCTGGAAAAACTTTTCTAAAAATATTGAGCATTTCATTAGAGAGAAATGTTTTCTGTTCGGGAAAATTGGGATCGTATTCAAGCATATTCAAACCCATCGGTCTTTCTGTGTCCCCAGGATTAAAATAAATTACATCTTCGGCACGTTCTGGTGGGATCATCCCCAAGAGTTCTTCAACGTCCTTGCCATGAGGATCGATATAACAAACCCCTTTCCCTGCCAAAATATCTTGCTTGATCATGTTTATCGCCAAAGTGGTTTTACCGGTACCAGTCTGTCCAATAATGTAAAAATGTCTGCGTCTATCGTCATCGGTCATCCTAATTTCTGTTTCTTCTCCTCTGAAAATGTTTTTACCAAGAATCACCCCCTCTTTGGGCAAAACTGTTGGTGGACATGATTCTTTTGACTTAAGCCACTTCAATTTCGGTGAACTTAAATTAGTTAGTGGAAAATGAAAAACACTAGCAATTTCCTCGCTATTTAAAACTAATCTCTGTTTACGTTCAAATAACCTAAACGAAAAACTAAAGAAAAGTTTTTTTAATCCACTCTTTTTCATTTTTTCTAGTTTGAAAGAGTTTAAATTTGGCGAACTAAACTGCTGAAACGAACCACTGAGGTGCGACAATAATTCATCCGACCTGTCTTTGGTTTTGGAAGAAAACAAGAGACGAATATTAACTTCAAATCCAGTTTTAGAAATTTTTGATTGCAAACTTTTAATTATCTCTTCGTCAACGGGCGATGTTCTCGGTTGAACAACTGGCGCATCTTTTTCTTGTTTTTTCTTGGGCTTGTTTTTGAGCGCGTCCTTAAAACTTTGACCCTGATTCATCTTTTGGATTATGTTTAATCCAAATTTTGCCCAATTTTTTCCCGCCACCTTCAAAACGATCTGCACCGCTCCACCTTCACCGTTTTCCGCTATTTTACTTAGGGCTGTAGAAAGATTCTCTAGTGGATCAATCTCTAATTCTTTGTAGGTTTTAATTGGCAAAACACTATTCTTGTCTAATTTCAAAAATCCGCCCGATGATTCTCCTTCGGGATTAAAAATATTGTAGTCTTCTGTTTTTTGTACGATCGCTTTGGGATAGAATCCATAAATTTGTTTTTCTAGAAAATTATCATATTTCTTAGGCACGGCAACATAAAAAGAAATTTCTGAGCCAGAAAATGGAACTGCCATTTCTAAAACAATATAAGGTTGGCCATATTTTGCTTTTTTTTCGTACAGTGCGCCCAGACTCGACAAAAACTGCTCCATTACAGCAATTCGATTCTTCCTTTCGTCCGCAGATAAATCTTGTTTGGCTTCTCTGGGGATTCTAACCAAAAATAGGCTCATGTCTAGGGCCTTGATAATTATTTTTCTTCCTCGCGATTTATCGATAATAAAAATCAAAAACAACCCTCCCAACAAGAGAGCTATGAAACCCGACACGATATATACGAGCTGCATCGTAGTCATTAATTTGAATTTATTTTAATTTTTCATTAGCAACTAATTGATTGTAAAAATAATCAATCAAAGCATCGTGAAATTCGTCTAACAAATAAGGATTATCGAGATTTCGAGCAATATTTATCGCTTCAATTACCCCTTTGTCCATAGCCATTTGTACCAATAACTGGATCTGTCTTTCCTTGGGTTCGTCTTTTAATTTTTGGGTTGTTTGCGCGATAACTTGTTGTTGGTTTTGCGTAATTGGCTGTGCGTTAGAGATTTTTTCATTAACCGCTTCTTTTAAAATTTCTTTTTGTTTTTCCACGCTTAATTCGCCCTCTTGATTATCCATTTGTCTTAAGGCTTCGGTTTTTTTGTTTTCAAAATTTTTAAATATTTCTTCCATATGTTTTTAATTATATCACAAAAATGATACAATAAAAACATATGAAAAAATTATCACCCATTATAGCAATAGCTTGTGTTTTTTTAATGCTTGTTTTGGCGACAATCAGTCAGCAACAAGAATCGGCAATTATGGACGAAGTAGCGCACATTCCAGCTGGATATTCTTATCTCACCCAAAATGATATGCGCTTAAACCCAGAACATCCTCCGTTACTTAAAGATCTATCTGCAATCCCCTTACTTTTTATAAACAACATTAAGTTTCCTATGGGATTGAGTGCTTGGACATCGGAAATTAATAGCCAATGGGATTTTGGTTTTAATTTTTTATATAGGTTTGGCAACGATGCCGATAAAATCGTTTTTTGGTCCAGAATACCAATGTTGTTGTTGTTAATTCTGTTAGGATATTTTGTCTATCAATGGACAAAAAAATTATACGGCAAGATTCCGGCATTATTCGCAATAATTTTATTCGCTTTTTCGCCAACATTTATCGCTCATGGTCGATATGTAACAACCGATGTTGGTGCGGCTTTTGCATTTTTTTTCGCCTCTTATTTTTTTATTAAGTGGTTAAGAAGTCAAACCAGCAAAAATCTATTTATTGCCGGCATTGCTTTTGGCGTTGCTCAATTAATAAAATTTTCTTTGATTTTACTAATTCCCTATTTTGGAATTTTAATTTTGATCTATGTTTATATTAAGTGGCGAGAAGATAAAAAATTCTGGAAGAACTTTATTAAATATGTTTGGAAATTTGTTTTAATTATGATTATCGGCTTTGTTCTTGTTTATCCGGTATACGCATTTCACGTCGCGGGCTATCCCGTTGAAAAACAACTTTCTGATACCAAATTTATAGCCTCTACATTTCCTCTTAAGCCCGCTGGAGATCTTGTGGTATGGATGTCTGAACAACCAATATTGAGGCCGTATGCTCAATATACAATGGGATTGTTTATGGTATTTATTAGAGCAACCGGCGGTAACACAACTTTTTTCTTAGGCGATGTTACCAACAAGGGATGGAAAAGCTACTTTCCGATAGTTTATGCGATTAAGGAACCGTTGGCGCTACACATTCTCACGATTATCGCTCTTTTGGTTCTAGCGGCTGGAGGGACAATAATTGCATGGAAAAAGATATTTAAATCATTTCCGCAATTTTTGAAAAACAATTTTACAGAAATTGCCATGTTAATTTTCTTAGCGATTTATTGGGGGGCCAGTCTAACCAGCAATCTCAATATCGGCGTTAGACATATCTTACCCACGTTTCCATTTGTTTACGTTCTAATTTCTGGTCAAATTAAAAAATTGTTTGAAAAAATCCACAACAAAAAAATAATTACCATCGTTTGGATATTAATTATTGGATTAACTGGTTGGTATGTTGTATCTTCGCTTTCTTCTTTCCCTTATTATTTGTCTTATTTTAACGAATTAACCGGTGGTAGTAAAAATGGATATAAATATGTTACCGACTCTAATCTTGATTGGGGTCAGGACCTGAAACGACTTGCCAAATGGGTTGAGGAAAACAAAATCCCCAAAATTTATGTAGATTATTTTGGAGGCGGAATTCCCAATTATTATTTGTGGGATAAAGTTGAAAATTGGTCGGGAAACAACAGTCCCGAAGAAGCCAAAGGAAAATGGATAGCGGTCTCGGCAACGTTTAAGCAACAAGGCCAGGCATTGCAAACAAAAGGCTGGACACAAAAAACTGACTTCTATTTCTGGCTTAATCAATACGAACCCGTAACGGTCATCGGTAATTCTATTTTTGTATATTATATAGATAAATAAAAAAATATTCTCACTGAGACAACTTCGGAAACCGACTGCAGTCGGTTGAGAATTAGTGCGCCATTGACAATTTGCAATGGCGACACGTGTCGACATGAGAATATTTCTTTATTTATAGTAAATACGATTTTCGATCCGCAAATCAATATATTGGAGACTCATTCGATCTTCAATTTTTTCATCTAGAACAACTTTTAGCGATAAAAGTTGTTTTTTAATTTCTTGTTTTAGGCCAAATAAGACATACCAGCTTTCATTGGTCACAACTCTTAATTTATTTACAGGGTAACTGTCGATATCAAAACTAACAGCACTCAAACCAATTTCTGAAGATAAATAATTTTTTATTTCTGTGATCATATTAATCGTTTCGAGATTTAAAACTTGATCATATAACTTAATTTCTTTATCAGAGTAATCTTTAATCAATAAAACTAGTCCTCCGCTTGTTCTGGGAGCGTCTTCAAAAATAACCCCTTGTTTGTCAACGTAAAAACACTTATTTTCCTGCAAAGAATTCTCTTTGCAAAAAATTCCGATTTGTTCGTATTTTTTAATATCCTCTCTTTTTGTTTGAAAATTTAAATAGGGGATCAAAATGTAAATTAAATACAGTGTTAATAAAATCAAAACAATCAGAAGAATTTTTTTTCTTTTTTTTCCTCTCGGCCTGCGCTGATATTGATTTAAATCGATTTTTTTTCTCTTCTTAAACATTATTTGATTATTCTGGGAATTAATGGATTGATTCTCGACACGATCTCATAGTTTATTGTCCCGACTTTTTGCGCCACCTCTTCTGCGATAACGAACTCTTTTCCTTGCCCACCAATTAAAACTACCTCATCTTCAATCTGAACGTTATTAATGTGGGTTACATCTACAATCATCATATTCATGCAAATCCTGCCCAAGACCTTGCATCTTTTATTGCGAATTAAAACATTGCCGACTCCAGACAACTTGCGATCGTAACCATCGTAATAACCAACGGGGATCACCGCAACCTTTGATTTTTTGAATACTTTTTCCGTTAAACCATAACCGATTGCTGCCCCGGATTTGATGTTTTTTATTTGTGCAACTTTTGTTTTCCAACTTAACACCGGCTCTAAAGTCAACTTTTTGTGTTCGTTTTTTGCAGAAACAAATGTTTCTTTAGATGGCCAAAGCCCGTAAATTCCAATTCCCACTCTCACTAAATTAAAATAGGTTTCCGGAAATAAAATTGTTGCAGCCGTACAGGCAGTATGTTTCACGGGAATTGTGGTGTTATTTCTTTCCAACAGATTTACAACTTCTTTAAATTTGTTGAGTTGTTTTTCGGCAAAGCTATAATTTGTTGTGTCCTCAATATTTGCAAAATGAGTATAAATTCCTTCGATTTCAATGCGTTGATATTTTTTAATTAATTTTACAAAATCCAAAACTTGATCTTTTTCTATACCCTGCCTTGAAGTTCCGGTTTCGATTTTTAAATGAACCCTGATCTTTTTATTGATCTTCCCCAATTCAATAATTGTTTCTTCGTTGTAGACAACCTGTCTGAAACCGTATTTTACGACATCCTTTAATCTCGATTTTAAAGTATAACCCAATATTAAAATCGGGGAATTAATCCCCGCTTTTTTTAATCTTATCGCCTCGTTAATCGAGTCAACTCCAAGCCATGTTACGTTGCTGATTTTCAATATTTTTGCTGTTTCAATCAAACCGTGTCCGTAGGCATTCGACTTCACAACTGCCATTAAATTTACATTTCCGATTAGTTTTTGAAATTGACGAATATTATTCTTGAGAGCGTTTTTATTTATCTCCACCCAAGTTTTGTGCATAAATTAACTAATTTTTTTAATTCCAATATATTTCTGAAGAACTTTGGGAACTTTAATTGTACCGTCTTTTTGTTGATAGTTTTCAATAATCGCAATTAATGTTCTGCCAATAGCGAAAGCTGTACCATTTAAAGTGTGCACTAAATTTAGTTTTCCCTGACTATCTTTATATTTAATGTTTAATCTTCTGGCTTGAAAATCGGTGCAATTTGACGTTGAATGTGTTTCTCGATACTCGTTTTGTCCCGGCATCCAAGCCTCAATATCATATTTCTTGGCTGCTGGATCACCTAAATCCCCCGTACAAATATCAATCACGCGGTAAGGAACTTCTAGTTTTTGCATTAACTTTTCTTCCATCGACAAAATTAGTTCATGAGCTTTTGCAGATTCTTCTGGCTTACAAAATATAAACATTTCAACTTTATCAAATTGATGAACTCTCAAAATTCCTTTCGTGTCTTTGCCGTAAGAACCGGCTTCGCGCCTAAAGCAGGTTGAAAAAGCGACGTATTTTTTGGGTAAATCTTTTTCTTCGAATGTCTCGTCGGCATGAAGTGGTCCGATTGATTGTTCCGATGTCCCAGTTAAATATAAATCATCTTTATCAAAATAATAAATTTCATCTCCGCCGCGCTCAACATAACCCATCGCCTTCATCATTTCTGGCTTAATCATTACTGGCGGGACGACCGGAATAAACCCTTCTTTTCTAGTAATATCCATTGCTAATTGTATCAACCCGAACTCCATTAGCGCTAAATCCCCCTTCAGATAGCCAAATCTTGCCCCAGAAACCTTTCCTGCCCGCTTAACATCGATCACGTCCAGTGTTTCTGCGATTTCCATATAATCTTTCGGTTGAAACGAAAATTTTGTTTTTTTACCCACTTCTCGTAAAATTTTGTTTTCGGTTTCATCTTTGCCAACAATAACATCATCTAGTGGTGGGTTGGGTATTTTGGAAAACATTTCTTTGAATTCTTTTTCCGCTTTTTCTAATTCCGGCTCCAATTCTTTAATTTTGTTTTTTAATTCTTTAGCCCGCTCGATCTGATCTTTGCCTAATTTTTTCTGTTCAGCTCTCAATCCTTCGATTTGTTGAATTAACTCTCGTCTTTTTTTGTCTAATTCTAAAACTTCGTCAACATTAACCTTGGCGCGCTTATTTTCACATGCTTGTTTAATTTTTTCCGGATTTTCTCGAAGTAATTTTATATCGATCATATCGTTAAAAAATTAACCTAATTGACCTAATTAGTCTAATTAACCTAAATTGGGATTTGATTAGAATAATTAGAGTAATTAGAAATTAGAATAATTATAAATTTAATTCTGTTGCAATTCCCTTCATGGCTTTCAGACCAATTTCGACAAATTGTTCTAATGTTAATCCTGCATCCGAACATTTATTAATTATATCTCTGTTTGCGCCTTTAGCAAATCCTTTTTCTTTAAATCTATTTAAAACATTTTCCGTTGTTACTTCAGTAATCTTTTTGCTTGGCAGAACCAAGACTGAAGCAATAATTAATCCGGTTAATGGATCTACCGGCAATAAAACTTTACCCATCAAGCTTTCTGGTTTTAATCCGTGTGCTTCGTTGTGGGTTTTTACGGCTTCGCAAATTTCTTTGTCTAGTCCCGCATCCTCTGAAATCTTTGCACCCACAAGGGAATGTTGAGATAAATCGTCTTTTGTTGTTTCGTAGTCAACGTCATGCAATAATCCTGCCAGTCCCCACCGCTCCAAATCCTCATTGAAGTGCTCCGCAAATTCTCTCATACACGCTTCAACCGCCAAACAATGTTTAACTAGGTTTTTATTTTGAACCTTTTCGTTTAATAATTTTACTGCTTCTTCTCTGGTCATAATATACTTATTTCTTTTTACTTTTTAAATGGGCGAGTCCGAAAAATCGTCGGGTTGGCAGTGGGATCATTATTATAATTATAAAATATAGGCGAGATTTTTAGGACTTGCCTATTTAATCTCTTTCTTTGGTCTCATTAACGGGAAAATAACGGTTTCGCGAATCGGTTTACCCTCTAAAAATGCAAACAACCTTTCAGAAACACCAAAACCACAGGTCGGTGGCATGCCATATTCTAGGGCTTCCACAAAATCATTATCGGTCATCTGCGCTTCTTCGTCTCCACCCTCTCTTAGTTTTTGTTGGTCGTTAAATCTTCCCAGTTGATCAATTGGATCATTTAATTCCGAAAATCCCTTGCCTAGCTCTGACCCCGCCAAAATAACCTGAAATCTTTCCACTAAGTTGTTGTCCTTTTCCATTCTTTTGGCTAACGGTTCCATGGTTACTGGCACGTTAATTAAAAATCCCGGACCAGCAATATCTTTTCGGCAATATTTCCATAAACCGTCAATTGCTCTAGTGATATTAAATCCTTTCTTGTCGTAATCAACTTTCAATTCATTCAATTTGTTTTCTATTGTTTTTAGATCAGAATTTAATACATTGATTCCTGTCATTTTTTTTATTATCTCAATATAATCGTAGATTTCCCATTTTTTAGCAAAATCAATATTGAATCCCTTAATTTCAAATTTGGTTTTACCATAAACTTCTTTAGCAATTTTCTTATACATTTCTTCGATTAATTTCATTCCGTCATTATAATCGGCAAATGCCCAATAAAATTCCATTTGGGTATAATCCTGTAAGTGTTCTGCGTCCATGCCTTCGTTTCTAAAAATTCTGCCAATTTCAAAAACTTTCGGATATCCCGCAACAATTAATCTTTTAAGCCATAATTCATCAGAAATTCTTAAATAAACATCTAAATCTAAGGCGTTATGATGAGTGATAAATGGCCTGGCCTCTGCGCCACCGGTTGTGTTTTCTAAAACCGGAGTTTCAACCTCCATAAATCCTTTTTCGATTAAAAAATTTCTCATTGTTTGCCAGAATTTAAATTTTCTCACAAACATTTCTTTTATCTCTGAATTGATTAGAATATCTAAATATCTTTTTCGTAGTTTCTCTTCAGTGTCTTCAAGTCCATACCATTCACTGGGAATCGGCATTATCGATTTGGTTAAAATTCTCCAACTCAAGACTTGAAGGGTTTGTTCGCCTTTTTGAGTTAAAAACAATTTTCCTTTTGCTTCAATAAAGTCCCCCAAATCAATGTTGTTGATAAATAAATCATAATTTGTATCACTGATTAGATCTTTTTTGAAATAAAGCTGGATTTTGGCATAACCGTCCTCAATGTGACAAAAAGTTGAACCTCCGTGCCCTCTTAATGAACGCACCCTACCCACCAAGGTTATTTCTTTGCCTTTTTGCACAACCCCGTTTTTGTCTGGCTTGCCAGCAAGTTTTTTAAAACCATCTATTGCTTCGGCGTTGGTGTGTGTAAATGAAACACCAGCCGTAAACGGATTCATTCCGGCTTTTTTTAGATTTTCTAATTTTTGTATCCTAACTTTTCGGATTTCTTCTAAATTGTCCATGATTTTATCTTAACAGATTTCTGAAAATAAAAAAAGAGGGGCGCCTAAGGCGCCCCTCTTTTTATTTTTATTCTTTTTTATCACCCACTGCTTTTTTGATTGCCTCGCGGACACTGGCTAGATCGATTTCCATTTTTTTCTTGACCTGTGATGGTGGGGGCATTTGTGGTTTTTTTTCTCGTTCTTTTTGTAAACAATTCGCACAGTAAACTGGTCTTTTTCCGTCGGGAGCAAAAGCAACTTTAGTTTTCTTGCCACAATTTGCGCAAATAGTTTCGAATCTTTTCCCGCTTTTTTCCTCCTCGGGCTCGAGTCCTTCATTCCATCTCGCAATCTTTTCTTCAACAATCTTTCTCGGCACAGCATATCTTTCTCGAGAAATTTTAATTGTCGTTTCTTTATATGATTTATCAGGAACTGGAGGAATTTTGGTCGTGGAAGCACTGAAAGCGCGCGAAGCGAATCCATTAACCATTAATTTCAAATAGATATTATAATTGGGAATATTGACTAAATCATCAATGGTAAATGCTGGCAGAAATTCTTTTTCCAAAAATTCCGCATCGTCGGCACCCACCCTGAATGTAATTATTGTTCCCACGTTTCCAAAAATTGCGTCTCTTACTTTTGTATTTCTACCCTTATCACCCATGGTTTCAAGTTGCGCAACATATTGGTGGGCAAGGATTAAACATAATTTATATTTTCTGGCTTCTGATAATGTGGTTGCAAACGCATCAGTAGCAAAGTTTTGAAATTCATCAACATAAAGATAAAAATCCTTTCTTTCTTCTTCGGCCATATCGGCTCTTTCCATGGCTGCTAATTGTAATTTGGTAATCACTAACGCGCCCAATAACTGTGAAGCATCTTCTCCAATTTTGCCCTTGGGCAAATTAACAATCAAAATCTTTTGATTGTCCATTATCTCTCGCATATTAATCGAAGATTTGACTTGCCCGATAATATTTCGAATAAGTGGCGTAGTAATGAATTGACCAACTTTATTTTGAATTGGTGCCACTGCTTCTTCTCTGAATTTGTCGGGATATTTGGCAAATTCATTATTCCAAAAAGATTTAACTCCTGGATCGGTAATTTTTTCTACTACCTTTTGTCGGTAATCTTTGTCAGCCAATAAACGATTAATGCCTAAAAGCGTTGCTCCGGGATATTCCAACAGCGCTAAGATTGAATTTCTTAAAATGTACTCCATTCTTGCCGACCAAACATCCGGCCAAATCTTTTTAAATACGCCCATTAATCCCGATGCAATCAGATAGCGATATTCTGAATCCACTTTTTCCATAATATTAAAAGTTATGGGAAAATCAACATCAGCAGGATTAAAATAAATTACGTCATTTACCCTGTTTGAAGGAATATAATCCAACATTTTTTCAGCAAACTCACCGTGTGGATCAACAACTGCCAAACCACTTCCATTCTGAATGTCTTGAATCGCCATGTTCTTTAATAATTCTGACTTACCCACACCAGTTTTTCCAATAATATAAGTATGCTGACGCCTGTCTTTGGTTTTAATACCAAATCTGACCTTATGATTACGAAAGCTGGTTTCACCTAGGATTGTAATATCTTGTTCACTCATATAATTGGAAGATCGGTTGGCGGACTACCCTTCTTCGCTCCGATCTTAGATAGTTTTTCGGCTTCAACAAATGTTCCTGGAATATGAAAAATTGTCGCCAATTCTTCGGTATTAAAGATAAATCCTCTGGTTTTAATTTTATGTCCAGGAAAAACTCTTTTTTTAAACAATCCAACAAAAAATCTTTTTTGACCAATTTCTCTTCTCTTTTTAAATATTTTCCCTCTGCCCGGAGTAACTTTTTTATTGGCCTTAAATCCATTTAAATTTAAAGTATTAAATTGTCTAAAAAATCCTGCCGCAACAGTGGGCTTGTCTTTATTAAAAATTTCTTTCGGCGCCCAATACATAAATCGGATCATGGTCTTAAAACCAATTTTGGCGATGTTTTGTTCTATCGCTAAGACAATCTCCTTTTGTCCAGGTGTTAGAAATGGAGTTAGCGCTTTTACTTCTTCTTTCTTTTTTTCTCCTTCTCCGCCAAAACCAAAAAGTTCAGTTATTCCAAATCCGAGTGCGGTAAGCCAACTTTTACCTTCCTCTACAATCAATAATCCTTTTTTCTTGTCTGCTTTTACCTCTTTGCCAACTAACTTACCAACCAACTTTTCTCCTGCTTCCTTCCATTTATCATCTGCGGGATTAATGAGAATGTGTATCCCAATACTCTCTCTTGGGTCTAGACTACTCAAAAATTCAAATAGACCAGCGATTGGATCGGTTCTTTCTTCTTCCTCTTTGTCTTCGAAAAACACCGGATAAGTTCTTATAGGATAAGCATCGGGTTTGTTTAAAATCAGTTCCGTGCCCCAGGCATCAAAATCTTTGGTCGGCGTACCTGCCGGGATGTCGGAAACATAATCTTCTGCCTCAATGATTTCGATTTGTGGATATTGTGCATATAAATGTGATTCAATTAAATTTCTGTATTTGGATTCGGTTCTGATATAAAAACGAATCTCTCCCCCGTGTCCTAAAATTTCAACACTAAACCAAGGCGGTAATGTGCCCTTTAAATATCGATCTTTTTTCTTGGGATTCTTTTCTGTGGCATGAAGACCAGCGAAAAACTGTTCCATTGCCTTGGGAGTTTTAATCACCTCGCGAGGAAATTTTATCTCTAGCATTATCCATTTTAGTCCCATTAAATACTTCTTAGTCATATAGTTAAGCCAGTATTTATTTAAAAATAAAAAAAGAGCTACCGGTGCAATAATCCACCAAAAGCTCGAAAATATATCTTTATAGATATTTAAAATTTCCTCCATTTAGATTACTTACCCCAACACAAGACTAGGGTTAATTTAAAATTTAACTAAGCAGCAACGTACTTACCGTCTTCCATTCTTCTGACTTTCGGAGAACGGTGAAGATTTAAAACAATTGTATTTGGTCTCACCTGTCTTTTTTGTAGAACCAAATCAACAATCTCTTTCTTGGTTAACGGTTTTTTGTTTTCTGATAAAACCTTATAAATGACATCTTCTACGGTTCCTGATTCATATCCCCATTCGTTAAGTGCATAGGTTCCGCGTCCAATTAAAATAAATCTCGGATCTTTGATTAGTTCGTTGTGAACTGTTTGGGTATATGCTGGCTTATCTACGAAGGTTTTGTTAATCAATTCTGTGATTGCTGTGAAGTGTTTGGGATTACCGTCTTTCTTTAATAATAAATAAGCTCGATCCTTCACTCCTTGTGGAGTAATGTCTGGCCATAAACTCAGGCCAATTTCGCCAAAAATATTTTTATTAATATCTCGTGCAATCTCTAAGACAACACTAAACATTTTGGGCGGAATATTAGAATGTTTTTTAGAAAGTAAATCCATAACCTCCGTTTCATGAAAAACTTTATTATTCTTTTTGAAATGATCGATTAGAAAATCAACTATCTTTTGCGCCCTTTCTTTGGCGGTATCGTGACTAATCCAGTAAGGATGGAATTTATTGTCCTTAACCACTCTTTTAAATGGCTCTCCTATGGTTAACGTTAAATAAACCTGACCTCTTATTGGACGTAATTCTTTTGTTCCAGTTGCTAAAGAATACAAATAATCTTCACCCATAATGTGTCCGTGTTCGGCAAATAGTTCATTCAAAAAATCAAAAGCGGCATTAAATAATGGTAACACTTTGTCGGATTTTAATATTTTTAATCCGTTTTCTTCTAATTGTCTCACCCGTTCTCTGGTTATGCCATGATCTTTACCGATCGCCTCTAATGTTTCAGTTTTACCATCTTTTAAGCCAAATCTGCGCTCAACAACTTCCCGAACCCTAGGATTGGTTAGGTAATTGATGGCTTTTTCAATTTTTTTAGAAATATCTTTAGAAAAAGTTGATTTTTTTGACATACATTTTTTATCCCTCTTTTATTAAAAGATTATATTTTTTATAAATATAATATACTATATTAAAAATAACCTGTCAAGCCTGCTCCGACCCCGCGTTAGGGCCTTTTAATTCTTGCCCTTAAGTCCCCAAGAAACTAAAATTGAACTAGCGACAAATAAAGAAGTGTAGGTTCCAACAATAATCCCCACGATTAAAGTTAATGAGAAATATTTTAGTGTTTCTCCCCCCAGGAAGAACAAAACAAACAAAACAATCAACGTACAGGCTCCTGTACTTAACGATCTACCAAGTATTTGGTTTAAGCTTTTATTAACCGTATCAGAAAAATTATCGGATCTTTCTTTTAAAATATTCTCTCTTACTCGATCAAAAACAATAACCTTGTCATTGATCGTGTAACCTAAAATAGTTAATAGTGCTGCAACAATCGCTACGTTGAATTGCACATTATAAAATCTTCCCAACAAAATTAAAACCAATAAAGTCACAATTAGGTCCAATAAAAGCGTGACGATAGAGACAATCCCATATTGCCAACTAGCAATTGGCCACTTTAATTTCCTAAAAGAAATGGCAATATAGGTCAACAAAGAAACCAAAGAAATAACCGCTAGAGCGATGGTTTTGTCTTTTAATTCCCTGCCAATGGTTGGACCAATGCTTTCAAATCTTTTCTCTTGTATCGGTGAAATTTCGTTTAACTTGGAAAGCATTTCTTGATGCGTGTCTTCGTTAATATCTTTAAATCTCAAAATCACACCATTATTATCGGTTGGTTGGATAACAATTTCGCCTAAATTAAAACTGTTCAACTTTTCTTGAATTGCAGCATTAGTCGGCCTATTTTCGAAGTTTACCTCCCAAAGTGTTCCACCTAGAAAATCGATACCTAAATTTAAGCCAAATATCATCAAACAACCAATTGTTGCCAATATCAACACGATGGCGAAAAAATAATTTAACTTATGATATTTGATAAAATTTATTTTCATAGCCAGATTTTCTTTCTTCCTTCTCTTGATCCAGAAAAGAATTTAATTAAATATTTAGTAATGATAATTGCAGAAAATATACTAATAATGTTTCCCAAGATAAGTGTTAGTGCAAATCCTTTAACAAATCCTGTGCCAAATAAAAATAAAATAATTCCCACTAAAATTGTCGTAAAATTACCATCACGAATCGATGACCACGCCTTTTTAATTCCATTGTCCAGCGCATCTGAAAAATGTCTTCCTTGTTGTAGCTCTTCTTTGGTACGAGAAAATATTAAAATATTGGCATCCACGGCCATACCCATTGATAATAAAAATCCAGCGATACCAGCCAAGGTCAGGGTTACCGGAACAAGCTTAAATACGCTTAATAATGTAACAATGTAAATAATTAAAGAAATCGAAGCAAATAGCCCGCTTAATCGGTAAAACACAATCATGAATAAAAATATAATCAAAAATCCGATAATTCCCGCTTTTAAGCTCTGGTTTAATGATTCTTGACCTAAAGAGGCCTCAATGTTTTGTTGGCTAACCAAGTTGATTGGTACTGGCAATGCCCCGGCGTTTAATCTTTCAGCAAGTTGTTTGGCTTCTTTCTGGGTAAAATTACCACTGATTTGCGCCTTGCCACTGGGAATTTCTTCGTTGACAGTTGGGATGCTTATTGGCGCTCCATCAAGATAAATTGCCAGTTTTTTACCGATGTTTTTCTTAGTTAATTCAGCAAATAACTTTGTGCCCTCGTCATTAAAATCCAAAGTAACGTATGGTTGAATTGTGGTCTGATCAAAAGTTAATTGTGAATTCTTTAAGAATCTTCCGGTAAGTTGAGTGGAAACAAAATATGGATCAAGCATTAATGCATTTTCATCGCCCGCTTCTTGGGCTTTTAAAATCGCGTCTGTTTCTTCAGCACTTCTTTCTTCCTTGAATTCCAAATAAGGTGTTTCGCCAATCATTTTAATGGCTTCGTGGGTATCTTTAACCCCTGGTAAATCAACGATTAGTCGGTAGGAGTCCTCGGTTTTGTTAATTTGAACAATTGCCTCAGAAACACCAAACATATTTACTCTTCTCTCGATGACATCTCGGATACCACTTAAAGAACCGTCTCGATCTGCTTCATCGATACTGGAAAGATCAGCCAAATAAATTAAATGTGTCCCGCCCTGTAGATCTAGTCCCAATTTGAATGGCACCTTAAAAAATGTGGGCAATCCTAGATGGATATTGTCGTTAATCCAATTAACTGAACTGTCCCAGATTTTGGGATATACTAAACTTCCTGTTAAAACAACAAAAATAAAAATCCCTAGCACAATAAGCCGGATTTTATTTTTTTGTTTTACTGCATGTCCTGTTTTTGGGACAACGGATTGATTCTTTATAAATGCCATAGAAATTCTATCCTACAATAAAAAAATTTTTTTGTAAACCCTTGATCACTTAATTGAAGAAAACAGCATAATACTTGCGATTATAATCCCAATAATCGCGACCGCGTAAAGTACTTCTAAAAGACTAAATTTTTTAAATTTCATAAATTTATTATAACACAAAAAAACAATAATAATAACAAGTCAAGTAGTAATGTTTCTCCTATTGACAAAAGGCAACCAAAATGTTATACTTATGGTGTAGTTGAAATACACTACTATTCTGAAAAGGAGGTCGATATGACCAAGAAAATCCTTTACGCTCTTTTCATCGTGTTCGTGGTCGGTATCCTGGCCAACGCCGGGTACCACATCGGCGAGATCTGGGGTTCGGTCCAGGGGGACGTCGTCGACCCCACGTTCGTCCAGAGCTTTCTGGCCGGACCGGACAAGGTTCTCGATTTCGAGAAGGACATCGATTCGACAGTCCAGGGAATCGTCTTCACGTTACTGGGAATCCCCTTCCTGGTCATCGTGCTTCTTCTCTGGATCGTCTACTTCCTGTTCTTCGGAGAGCTGTTCCGGTTCATCGGGGTTCTCCCGTCGATCCTGGCCACGCTGGCCAGCATCGTGATCGCGGTGATCTGCCTCAAGCGGAGCCGCGAGAACAAGACCACAACCACGACCACGACCTGATCCTTCGGTCCTCGGAGGGGGACCAAATGGGCCAAGCGCAAGCGCTTGGCCCTATTTTATTTCTTTAAAATTATTCGTATCTTTTTAGATCATCTTTAACCCTTTTAATAAACTTGCCGAACTGACGATCCTTTTGTCTTTTTTCTAGTTTATCCATTTCGTAATATTCGGCCTCTTTCTTCAAATTGATATAATTATTGTATTGTTTTTTATCGAGCTCATTGGATTCAACAGCCGACAGAACCCTACATCCCGGTTCATGAGTATGTGTACAGTCAGCGTATTTGCACTCATTAGCTAAAACCGTTATTTTATCAAAAAAATTATCTATCCCTGTACTTATATCAGTTACCCCTACCTTGCGCATCCCGGGATTGTCTATAACCATGGCTCCGTTTTTTAGAAAAAACATTTCTCGGTTTGTGGTAACGTGTTTTCCTCTATTCGAATAAGTGCTAATGCTTTCAGTTTTAATAATATCTTCTTCGAGCAATTTGTTAATCAAAGAAGATTTCCCCACCCCCGAAGAACCAAGAAAACAATAGGTTTTATCTTTAATTAAATATTTTTTTAATTCATTTAGTCCTTCGTCTTTAATAACACTGGTGGGAATAAAATCAACGTCGGGAAATCGATTTTTTATTTCTAATATTTTTGAATTTAATTCTTCTTCTGTAATTAAGTCTGTTTTATTTAATATGATCACGGGCCTTATTCCTCCGTCGTTGACCATTGTGATATATCTTTCAAAGCGATTTAAATTGTAATCCCTGCCAATCGATTCAACGATAAATGCCACATCAATATTTGTGGCAATAACTTGGTTCTCGTTTTTATCAACATATTTTCTTTTGATAATCGTTCTTCTCGGCAATATTTTGCGGATTACTGCTTGCTCTTCGTTGAGTTCATCGATTTCTACCCAATCGCCAACGGCTGGATAATCTTCTCGGGAGGAAGCAACAAACATTTGCTTGCCGGTTATTTTGGCAAAATATTCTTTGTCTAAATTTTTAACCCGATAACCTCCCCGGTATTCCCCAATCACCCGCGCAGTTAAATTATTATTCTGTTCTGGTCCAGTTTTCATTTTTTATCTGTTTATATATTTTGCTTTTCTAATCGCGTATTTGGTCATTTCTTGTGCAGATATTCCAATCATTTCTGCGACCTGTTCAATGTAATCAGGATTTGCCGAATCGTTGCCTTCGTACGGAGCAAAAACTGCAAGATCCCCGATTATATCGTCGGGATTCATATCTTGTTCGGCAGCGATTTTTTCAATCAAACCATCAATTTCTTCTTCTCTTTGTTCAAAGCTTTTGATTTGTTCTGTTTTTGGTTTAAATGTTGGAAATTTTTCCTTTCCCATAATATTTTTACGTCTTATATTTTTCTACTATTTCGGTAGATACTATTTTTGCCTTAATTGTTTTATGTTCCAACTGGAATGCTTTTACGAGACGATGAACACCGTCGATTATCAACCATTTATCGTTTTTGTTTAATAACAGAATTGGAAATTGTAAATCGGCTTGCTCGACTCTTTGTTGGTGACCCATGCTCCCGTCAATTTTATTGATAACATCCCAAGGAGTTAAATTCCAGTCATCTGTTCCATCTTTTGCCCAAAATGGTATATCAAAGTTCCATATTAATTTATCAATCTCGAAATCAACAACCGGCAAATCTAATTCTTGTATTTTCTTCACATCGCAATAAATTTCATATCCCGCATCAGTCAAAATTTTAGGTCTTTTCTCTGCCATAACATATTATTCCCCGCAACACTTTTTATACTTTTTCCCTGACCCACACGGGCAGGGATCGTTTCTGCCAACATGTTTTTTGATTTGAGTATTTTGATCATTAGATTTTCTTTGGTCATTGGCCATTGAAAATTGGGGATTTTGTTTTAGTTCCACCCTCAATAACATTTCTACAATCGAATTATTAATTTCGTCCATCATTTTACCAAACAATCGATGACCTTCGTTTTTGTATTCCACTAGTGGATCTTTTTGTCCGTAAGCGCGCAAATTTACGCTGTCGCGCAAACATTCCATTGTCTCTAAATGTTCCATCCAAAGCATGTCAATTGCTCTTAACATGACAAATTTTTCTAAATTACCTTTTTCGTTTTCGGGAGTTTCTTGGATTTTTCCCTCGTATTGTTTTAATTCTTCCTCGTTCATCAATTCCTTAACCTTGTTGTGAATTTCTTCATTTGTAGAATCAAATAAAATTTCCTTGCGCATATTATAAACCGCAGTTCTTTGTTTGTTCATTACTTCGTCATAATCTAAAACATGTTTTCGAATATCAAAATTATATCCTTCAATCTTTGCTTGTGCTTTTTCAATCGCGCTAGAAATCATTTTGTTTTCAATGGGCATGTCTTCAGGCACTTTCAGCATGTCCATCAACCCTTTAATTCTATCTGAACCAAATCTCTGCATTAATTCATCTTCTAAAGATACAAAAAACTGTGTTTCTCCTGGATCTCCTTGCCTTCCCGATCTTCCTCTTAATTGATTATCAATTCTTCTGGCTTCGTGTCTTTCGGTGCCCAAAACATATAAACCTCCCGCCTCTTTAACCTTCTGCGCTTCTTCTGTATCTTGTGGCACGCCCCCCAAAACAATATCAACTCCACGACCCGCCATGTTAGTAGCCACTGTGACTGCGCCCAACTTACCGGCCTGGGCAACAATCGCTCCTTCCTGTTCGTGTTGCTTGGCATTCAAGATTTCGCATCTAATACCTTCTCTTTTCAATAACATGCCTAAATATTCATTTTTTTCAATTGAAATCGTACCAATTAAAACTGGTTGCCCCTTAGCATGCCTTTTTTTGGTTTCTTCAACAATGGCTTTAAATTTTCCTTTTTCGGTTTTGTAGATTTGGTCTTGTAAATCCTTTCTCACCATGGGGTTGTTCGTGGGAATAACAATTGTGTCTAGTTTGTAAACCTTATCAAATTCTTCGGAATTGCTTAAAGCCGTTCCAGTCATGCCGGCCAATTTTTTATACATTCTAAAATAATTTTGAAAAGTAATTGTCGCTAGAGTTTTAGATTCTTTTTGTACAATAACATTCTCCTTGGCCTCAATGGCTTGATGCAAACCGCCAGAATATCTTCGGCCAGGCATTAATCGTCCAGTAAATTCATCAACAATTATAATCTCGCCATCTTTAACAACATATTCTTTGTCTTTTTTAAACAAAACCTCTGCACGCAATGCCTGTTCTAAATGATGAACAATCTGAATTCCTGTTTCCTCATAAATATTACTCATTCCCAAAATCTTTTCCATTTTATCCATGCCAGCATTGGTTAATGTTACTGAACGTTTTTTTTCATCAATTTTATAATCGATATCTTTTTCAAGTCGAGGTACAATCTTTGAGAATTTTTTGTATAAATCTGCTGATTCAGTGTCAGGCGCAGAAATAATTAATGGCGTTCGTGCCTCATCAATCAAAATACTATCTACTTCATCAATGATTACGAAATTATGTTCCCGTTGCGAGATTTGTGATTTTTCATAGGCCATGTTGTCCCGCAAATAATCAAACCCGAATTCATTGTTCGTGCCATATAAAATATCAGCATCATAGGCTTGTTTTCGAGTGCATGGCTTTAAATAGTCTTCAACAATTCTGAAGTTTCCCATTGCATCACGAATTTCATCTTTTTCGTTGTTTTTGTATTCAGGATCATAAATATATGATTTCTCATGATTAATACAGGCTACCGATAGGCCCAAAAAATTATAAACCTGTCCCATCCAAACCATATCTCTTTTTGCTAGATAATCATTAACAGTCACAAGTTGAACTCCCTGACCATCTAGGGCGTTTAAATAAAGCGCCAAAGTTGCAGTTAAAGTTTTTCCTTCTCCGGTTTTCATTTCAGCGATTTTTCCCTGATGTAGAACAATTCCACCAATTAATTGCACGTCGAAATGTCTTTGTTTTAAAGTTCTTTTTGCGGCTTCACGAATATTGGCAAATGCTTCTGGCAAAATATCGTCCAATGTTTCGCCCTCAGTTAGTCTCTTTTTAAATTCTTCGGTTTTGTCTTTCAGTTCCTGATTTGAAAAATGCTCGAATTTTTGTTCGAGCTCATTTATTTTATCAACCAACATCTGAATTTTATTTAAATATTTTTTGTTCGGATCCCCGAATAATTTTTCCAACATGTGTTTATTTTATCAGTTTTTTCGTAGAAAAACAAGAGATTTTAAAAAGATACATTTTGGATGTATCTTTTTTGGGAAAATAAATCTAAAACTATTGCTTTTATTCTTCTTGATTTTTGTCGATTTCACTTAATATTTCATCTTTTTTTATGTCCCATTCCTTTTCGGACATTTCTTGGACTGGTTTAAATTTTCCAGGAATTCTGTCTTTGTATGGCGTATCCAGTGATTCATTTAATATATTTTTCAATCCTATTTTGTCTTTGCTAAGTATCTCTATTTGACTCTTTAAGTAGTCTATAGTGTTCTTATTAGAGTTTTCATTGATTTTTCTTATATTCTCCTCTATCAATTTAGTGGCTAAGTCAATTGAGCCAACCAAGATATCTTCGAATTTTTCTCGATTTACTGTTCTGTCTTTAAAGACGTCATCTGTTATGTGGCATTGATTGTCTCTAATTTCACGAATTCCATCTAAAAAATCACAAAGTTCTTGTGTAGAAATTGGCAATTTTTTTATATTTTTATGAAGTTCGCTCTCCTTGTTTGAAACCAAAGAAGTATCAGTAAATAATGGATCTTTTCGTTCGGCAAAAATATGTATTTGTTTGCCATGCTTGTTAAATCCTATTCGATAATGACTTAATAAAATATTGTGTGCTATTTTCTTTAATTGCTGGGTTTTTTCTTCTAATTTACGTACTTCTTCTAATATTGGCCCAACTATTTCTGCTGTTTTTGCAGAAATATCCTCGAAACACGTATAATATTTCTCTATTGATTTTTGTAATTCGGTTTTTTCTTTTTTGTCATCATCCGCTGATTGAGATTGTATATTTATATTTTCTTTAGATTTCTTCCTGAACATTGTATATTTTTACTTATTTATTTTAATTAATCTTCCCTATTTTAATTTTACCCCCCCAGCAGAAAGTCAAGTGTAAACAAAAAATTCGGAGGTGCAATCTCCGAATTTTATAATCTTTTAACAACAATTATTCCTGTAATTTCAGACCCAACTTTTCAGCGAGTTGAAAGATCCATTTTTCGTGAATATCCATCTTTGCTTTTATGGCCATTTGTTCTTGATGATAATCTGTAATTAATTTAGCAAGTTTATCAATCGAAGTAGTTAAACTATCAACCCGTTCTATGAGTACATCCAAATCTTTCTGTTTGGCACATTGATCAATTCGTCCTTCTATTACATCGAACTTCTTGTCTATTTTGACAAACTTTCCATCTAAATATTCAACTAATTCACTAAAATCCTTATTCATATAATCTATATTATATTTTTTATAAATTACGATGTCAATGTCTTATATCGCAGTTTTGTCTGCACCTTTGGGATACCAGTTTAATTCTGATTTATTAATTGTGAAAATCGATTCTGATTTTGCGCCTGAAGATAAAAACTGGTTAGCGGTTATATTTAACCAGTATAATTTCCCTGTGTCCGCACCGGTTACTTCTAATTCATAAACTTTTGGCGAATCAGAATATTTGTAATAATTTGAAGTCTTGAATGCATCCCGAACCTGTGGTTTTACTGTTTTAATACTTTTCCAACCCCCTAGATGTCCATACATATTAAAAATTTCTGGGTTTAGAAATAATCTCTTATATCCAAATTGATTAATAATAAAAACATCAAAATCGCCTTCGGCTCTAATTAAATCACCCTCCTTTAATCCATAATCTTCTGGTTTGGTCTGAATTGTAGTATCAGGTAGTTCGGTTGGTTCATCAAAAATAGTTGTGTAAGCCGAAAGAGTAAATTGGGTAGCTGGATCATTATTCGTAAAACCACTATTGCGAGACTGATTTGAAACAATAATCGTTACAGAATCAAAGTTATCCCTGAAGTTGGGGATTTTTATCGTGCCTTGTTGGTTGATTAGATTTAAGTTTCCAATAATTGGTCCCTTGGATTGATCAATATAATCGATTACATAAAGAACGTTAAAATTTCCGCCATTAATTTCTCCTTCAAATTCCAATTCCAGGTCTTTGGTGGTGGTGCCACGCTCTTGGCGATTGGTAAATTTATACCAATGTGGCGCCCAATCTTTAACATCTTGAGAAATATTGATTACATTTGCCGAGACAATTCCGTAGCTTATTGGCGAAACAAATAAATTTCCTTTTAAATAGGGGTTTTTGTATCCATATATTCCTCCCAGTAAGATTTTATCGTTTAAATAGCTAGCAACTGTCCATTGATTGAATATTTTTGAAAAATTAACATTGTATCCTTTATCAATTAAGGCTTGCTCTAAACTAGCAATTCCGGTTTTGTTGTTTTGCGCAGTCATGCCAATAATTTCTTCTCCGTATTGTTCGGCAATATAGTGTCCCAAAACATTAACTGATGGATAATCAATTCTTTCTCCCTTCCATTCGGTTAACGAATCAAAGGGATAAGATAAAAAATCATCAACCCTTCTTTCTAAATTACTTCCCACATAATCGCTATCATAACCACAAAGTGTTGGAGCGTATTCACTTCTTAATTCGTTAAGCCAAATATCGTCTCGAACTCCCCTTTCGCGCTCTTTCTGGTTCCAGCTAATTAAGTGTTGCATTTCGTGAGCCAGTAAACTATAAATCAGTGGATTGGTAATTTGATTGGCATTTAAATAAATCATCTCGCGCATATTTGACCTTGGTTCGTGGGTTTGATTTTTTTCGTCTTTCTCGTTGAAATATCCTCCTGCGGTCGCATCAAGCTTGGTTAATAAAATTGTTATCTTGGCATCGTCATCGATTCCCGGGTTCCATTCTGAACCAAAAAAATAAGTCAACGTAGGATAAATTATTTGATCAAATTCCTCTGCCAATAAATTAATATCACCCAAATAATCCTGTTGTTGTAACAGCGTTAAATTGTCCCAATATTCATCTTCTATATAAAAATAAGCATTGTCAGAAATTTTTCTCAAAGTCGCTGAAGTTTCTATGCGATTATTATAATCGTATTCTGGATCTAGATAGAATCCTACGTTCTTATTTAAATCATCAATAGCGAAAGCACACTGAAAGAAAACAATAAAAACCCCACCCGAAACAAGTAAGGTTAAAACTATTCTCTTTTTTATTGAAAAGAATTTCATTAATTTAAATACAACAAATTACGTCGCCTGAGGAGCTTGGAAGGTAAAAACCCCAATACTTGGTATTGAATGGGTACCGGTTCCAGAGCTCCTCAGGCAACACAATCTCCTAATTAAGTATAACCGAAATAAATAATGAGTGTCAAACCCCGACGCAAGGTCGGGGTAAATAAAAAATGTCCTCGTCGGGCCGAAGCCCAACAAGGACAAAACCTATTTCAGAAAATTCCACCAAAGTTCGAAAGTGCAGACGAGGAGCATTAGGGCCGTACTAATCAGAATTTCCTTTCTGATTTTGGTCGGATAACCCCACTTTCTGACCCATGACTTGCCCCACGGATAGAAGAAGGACGCATAAGGATAAGTTTCATCGTTTTTCTGGAAACGATCGATCATCATGTGTACGAACCAGAACGTAAACGGAACCCACCATAAACGGTGAAAAAATATTAATCCGCACACAAACGACATGATTGCTCCGGGCCAAAGATGAAACCAGCATGCAGGGATTTTTACTCCCGGAGACGGCTTGCCAACATCACCGCCCCTGAGAAATCGCGGAATACGCACGAAAAAAATGTCCGCGACATAACTCGGCGAGGTGAAGTGATCGGCAAAGTCCATTACCGAACCCCAGAAATAAATGAGTGCGAGCTGGAGAATAGAAAACTCCATCCCGAACCCGAAAAGCAGAATCGCCCGAAACGCGAACGTAATGTCAAAGTGCGTCATTGGTGCGGCCATCCTGCACCTCCTTTCTTAAATTCTAATAATATATATTATACACCCGAAACACAATTATGTCAACCAAAAAGAAAAACGTCGACATAAAGCCAGACGTTTTTCCCCAAGTATAGAGTCCTCCCTTGCGGGATTTCCCATTCAATAACTATATATTAGCAGATAAAAAATCCGTTGTCAACCCCTGTTAAATAAAAACCTTTGGTTTTTGATTTTAATATAAAATCATTTAACGGGGTCAAGACCCTAGATTTAATATTTAAATTCTGCATCAACCACAATGTCGTGAGCGAACTCTTGGCAACCAATGGCGAAAATTCTAAACATTGGCGAAATATCAGCACCATCTAAAAACTTTAACGATTTGCCGTTGTTTCCCAAACACTCACCTCCTTGTATTTTCTCGCATTTTAATTCAATCAAGATTTCAAATTCTAAAACTGTTTCTTTGTCATATGGATAAATATCTCCTAAGGGATAGTTGTCTAGTTCGAGTAACATATATTCGTCGCCACCCAATTTTATTTCTTGGGCTTGATCATTGACAATCAGTGTCATTTTGGCGACATAGGATTTCTCTAGAGCGTAAACCTTGTCATCGCGATCGCTTAATTTGTTGCTTTCAAAATATAGCCACAATTTCGGAATATCCATTAAGGTGTAAATTGGATTTTTGATTTTGTATTTGCCTAAACTAATTGTATTAGTGGACCCGTCTTTGGGAATTGTCCATGTCGCATTTGCTTCTTTGGTGACAGCAGGAACAATTGTTGCCGGGCTGGCGCAACCATATTTTGAATTATCAACAATTGCCTCTGATCTTCTAGGGTTATCAGTCTTAGAAACTGGCACTGGCCTATATTCTTCTTGAGAAGTTGGCGGATTTCCAGGATTGTTTTCGTTCTTACGATAATCTTGATAGATAAAAATTCCCACAATAATAAGAACAGCAATTAGGGGCAAGATTATCTTCCAATTTATTTTTTTGTTTTCCGAATTTTCTAAGTTCTCCATAATTTTTAATTTTACTTATTTAATTTTAAAATTCTCTGCAACTTGACTAAACAATTCTTTATATTCCGCCCATTTTTCTTCTAGGGTGTTGAAGGAAATTATCCAAACATCGTGATCTTTGATTCTAATTGCCAAAAAAACCTTAAAATCAACTTCGTTTTGCCTGAACTGTGACTCAATAAAATAAATCTCCCCATCTTCGGTGGCTTGGATTTCTTCGTTCAAAACTTGTAATCCTTTAAAGCTTTGAGTTAATGATTCTTTAATTTTGTTGAGGTATTCCGGAATTGTTGCTTCCGCAAAAACGTCTTTAATCACAGAGTAATAACTGGCGAAATTTAATTCTTTGATCTTTGGGTCGCCAAACTGTTCAACTTCCTTCATTGCCATGGCATAAGCGCCGTAGGCCGGAGGATTTATTTCAACCCAACCTTGGATTAATTTAATTTTAAAAAATTCGTTCTCAATGTTTTCTTTAGGCGCTTTAACCTGATTGCTTGTTTCCGGCTTTAAAACCAGAAAATAAACAACAACCAAAACAACCAATAAAAAGACTAGTATTCCGGCAAAAATTAAGGTTTTTTTATTCACCTGTTTGTTTACTTGGGTAATGAGTTAATAAATTTCTCTGCATCTTTTTCAAAATTGGGATCAATTTCCGCTGACATTAATGCGGCTGCCCTAGCCCTAACATAGTCACCTGTTATAGCGTAAGCAGCAGCCAAAGAAGCATGGAGTTGGGCATTATTTGGCTCTTCAATAACGGCAAGTTCATAAATGTCTCGTACTTTTTGATAATCTTTAACTTTTTCATAAATGAATACCATGCGCATCATATCAGTAATACTGTTTTGGTAATTAGAATACCCCTTATCAATCGCTTGGTTTAAGTATTTTGCAGCCGTTTCATAATCCCCCAAATAAGAGGCTGCCACAGCCAAAAGCCAATGAGAAACATTAACCTCTGGATTTAAATCTAGCGCCGTTTTAAAGCTATTAAAGGCGTCTTGGAATTTCTTTTGTGATATTTGTGCCTGCCCCAATTCGTACCAAATTCGAGGATTTTTATCATTAATTTTCACTGCATTGCGTATGCTTTCTTCTGCCAGCACTCCAAACTTATTGTCGGCATTAATTAATAAAATATACATTCTGCCTAAATACAAATAGGGGTTGGTATCTAGGGGGTATTTTTCAATATTCTTTTTTATTTCTTTGGCGCCAAAGTTCAATAGATTAACCACGCTTTGACTTAGTTTGTCTTCTTGAGATTTTTGTGCTTCAACCACCTGCACAACAAATGAAGCAAATTTATGTCTAATTTCGTAAGCCCCTTGATTGGTATTGTAATTTAATGCTTTTTGATAGTACTGTAGCGCTTTATTAGCATCTCCGGCACCTGTGGCCAGAATTGCTCGAGTAGAGGCATAGTTGGCTTTCGCTGGCTCAATGTTTAATTGAAAAATTGAAACTAGCGCAAGAACCAACAGAATCGTCGCTAAAATAATCGATGGCTCTTTACTTACGATCACTTCTTGTTTGTTTTTGGGTTCTGGTTCGTTGTTCAAAAACAAGAAATAAACATATCCCAATACCAGAAAAAACATTAAATAATTTGCTGTGGTATCGAAAATAAATAGATTTTGTATAAAATAAGCAATAATCATCGCCGACAAGATTCCTAAAACCAGAGCCGATATTTTATTTTCCTTAAATTTTTTATACAAATAATAAAAAATAAAAAAGAAAACGCTTAAATAGCTAATCAGACCTACAACACCCATGGTACATAAAATTTCTAAGGGCATATTGTGAGCGCGATCCCAAATTGTTTCTGATCCAAAACCAGTAAAGTGTTTGGGGTTAAAATATTTCATATGTAAAAACATGAAATTTTCTGGTCCCCAACCCAAAATCGGTCTATCTTTAAATCCCTGTAAACCACTACTCCACGACCATAAACGAGTCTGTACCGTACTTGTGCCCAGAGAAATATCCGCTAATCGACTTAACCAACTTGTGTTTTTTACCCACGCCTGGTTTTTGCTAAAAGCAACAACCAAAACCAACAACACAAAAATTGCCAAACTAATAATAAGATATTTTTTAACCCTGGCCGACCCGGACTTAAAAATCAAAAATAAAATCAAAAGAAATAGTGATCCAAGAAAGGCAACCATTGCTCCACGCACTGCTGTAATAAAAACAATCGGCACACCCAAGATAAATGTTAATAGGAAAAAATTTCTCTGCCATCGTGGAAAATCTTTTTTAAAAAACAGAAACAGGGCCAGAAACAAAACAAACAACAAATAACCGGCAAAAAGCGCGGGGTTGCCAATTGTACCAATCAATCTTTCTCCGTGTTGCCAACCGACAAAAAAACTTCCCCGAATATATCTTTGGCCATAGGCAAACAAGATTGATAGAAATCCAACGAAAGTGGAAATTTTTAAAACTTTGTTCCAATCAAGTTCAGTTTTAATTATACTAATCAAAATTAGAAAATAAATCCAAAAGTGGACAAAACTAAATGTCCCGCCCATTCTCTCTAATGACCCCCAAAAACTATTATAGGAATTTACTCCCGTAAATCCCGTAATAACATATAGAGCGGTAAAGATTGAAAAACTTTTTAAAATCCAATTCCATTTTGGTCGATAGTTTTTATTAGCGATGATTAAGGGAATATAAAAAATCGCCATAATTTCAACAAGCGATCTGAAAATAATCATTTTGCCAAAATGAAATGGTGATAAATATTGAGAAAATATTATTAGAGGAATAAAAAGCGAAACATAGATTCCCCAACGCAACATTTTTACAAAAAAATCTGAAACAGTTGTCATGATGAATTAATTATAGTATTCGCAAATACTATTGTCAATTAAGATAAAAAGAGTTAGAATGAAAACAATTATGAAAACCAAAAAAATAATCCTTCTAATCGGAGACTTGATTATTTTATACGTGTCTTTGGCTATCGCCTTAATGGTTAGGTATGGCAAATTTGATTTTGGTGTTTTTCAAAGTCATTTTGTCCCCTTTTCGATAATCTATTTATTTTGGTTGGTTGTTTTTTATATTCATAACCTTTACGAACTAGACATTGCGAAAAACAACCTCAAGTTTTCAACCGCATTGTTCAGGGCGCTCATTATTGGTGGACTAATTTCGGTTGTCTTCTTCTATGTTGTGCCTGGATTTACAATTAATTCTATTGCCCCAAAAACGATTTTATTTTTAAACATAATTGTTTTTATTTTCTTGTTTTATGGTTGGAGATATTTTTTCAACTTATTGGCAGGCTCAATTAAATCTAAAACCAATGTCGCAATCATTGGATATAACCTGCAAGCGATTGAATTGGCTAAAGAATTAATTAAAAACCCGCAACTTGGATACAAATTGAAATTAATCATTAAAGATGGTGAAGCAATCGATCGAACTGATTTGCCAGAAATAAAAATAATCCAAGGATTTAAAAATTTACGCGAAACACTACAACAAGAAAAAATTTCTATCGCCGTCGTAACTCCCGAAGTTTACAAGTTTCCAAATTTAATTCAAGATCTTTTTGAGTGCATAAAATATAAAATTGATTTTGTTAATCTGCCAGAGTTCTATGAAAATATTACTCAAAAAGTGCCATTAACTGCAATTAATGAAATTTGGTTTTTAGAGAATATTTCTCAAGAAAGAAAGCAGTCTTACGAAACATTTAAAAGAGTTTTTGATTTTTGTTTCGGGGTTTTGCTCTTAATTGTCAGTTTACCTTTGTGGCCATTAATTGCTATAATTATTAAATTGGAGTCGTCGGGAAAAATATTTTATACTCAAACCAGAATTGGCAAAAGCGGAAAACCATTCGTGATGACAAAATTTAGATCAATGAAAAAAGACGCCGAAAAAAATGGTCCGCAAATGAGTCCCAAAAACGATAACAGAATAACTAAATTTGGAAACTTTTTAAGAAAATCAAGATTTGATGAAATTCCCCAACTTTGGAATATCATTAAAGGAGAAATGAGTTTCGTTGGACCAAGAGCAGAAAGACCAGAGTTTCATCAAGAACTAAAAGAACGCATTCCCTTTTATCAAGAAAGATATCTGATTAAGCCGGGACTGTCTGGTTGGGCACAGATTAAATATGGTTACGGTTCTTCAGTTGAAGATAATTTTGAGAAAGTACAATATGATTTATACTACATTAAACATCGTTCGTTTATTTTTGATTTAGGCATAATTCTTAAAACAATTAACATTATCCTTCGAGGAGGAGGAAGATAAGGTATGAAAAAACAATTATCAGTCATAGTCCCGGTTTACAATGAAGAAAAAATTGTTAACCAGGTAATAGAAACACTGCAACAAGAATTGACGAGGATTCCAGAATTAGAATACGAAATTATTGTAATTAACGATGCCTCAACCGACAAAAGCCGTGAGGTGTTAGAGAGAAACGACAATATTAATTTAATTAATCATCCATATAATAAGGGATATGGAGCGAGTCTAAAGACAGGAATAAAAGAAGCAAAATTTGAATATTTGTTATTTTTTGATGCAGACAATCAGTTTCCTGCAAATAAAATAGAAGAGCTTCTTAAATACGTTCCAGATTTTGATATGGTTTCCGGAGCGCGAATTAAAGGATATAAAGGACCAGCATTAAGATTGCCCGGAAAAAGATTATTAAATCTAATGGCCAATTATTTAACAAAGACTAAAATTCCTGATTTAAATTGTGGATTTAGGGTTGTAAAAAGAAAAGAAATTTTCAAATTTTTACACCTTTTACCGCAAGGATATTCGCTTTCAACAACAAGCTTGTTGGCCTTTATTAAGGCCGGATTAAATGTTAAATTTGTCCCCATAGAAATAAAAAAACGAACAGATGGCAAAAGTATGGTTAAGCCAAGAGATGCGTTTAGAACATTTTTACTTATAGCGAGAATTATTTTGCTTTTCTCTCCGTTTAAAATTTTTTTGCCCATCAATGCAACAATACTCTTGCTTGCTATTGGCTCTGGCATATATGATATCTTTTTCAGGCCACACAATATTACTGATGCTACAATACTTTTATTAGTGTCGTCGATCTTAATGTTTTTCTTTTCTCTTGTGGCCGACCAGTTAGCGACAATCAGACGAGAAATTAACCATGATTAATCCCCTTTGTCAAAAATACGTTTGTCTTACGCTTGATTTGGAAAAAGACTATGGAAGAATAAATGCCTACTATAGTTTTAAAAACATAAAACCATTATTAGAATTGTTGAAAAAATACAACCAGAAACTAACTGTATTTGCGGCTGGAGAAATTTTAGATAAACAACCAAGTATAATAAATTTGTTCAAAGATTATCTCTGCGAATTTGAGCTTCACTCATATTCTCATACAGCAAAATCACAGATATCTGCGCTAGACAAAAAACAAGAAATAATAAATGCACAAAAGGCTTATTCGAATTTTTTTCAAAAATATCCAATGGGTTATCGCGCACCGCAAGGAGTAATATCGGAACAAGAATTAGAATGGTTAAAGAATAATAATTTCAAATACAGCTCAAGCCTATTTCCTTCCTGGCGACCGGGATTGTTCAATAATATCCACCAGAAAACAAAGCCACATTTTAAAAGCTGCGGAATTCTAGAAATTCCGTTTTCTGTTGTCCCAAAACTAAGAATTCCTATAGCATTAAGCTACCAACAGCTTTTGGGTCTGCCTTTGTATAAACTCTGCTATCATCTTTTTGGGTTTCCGAATACAATTATTTACGATTTTCATTTATATAATCTAAACAAAACTCCGGGCAGAAAAAATTTACCGTTTTATTTGCAATTAACGTATCTTAGAAACTCAAAAAATGGACTTAAGATTTTGGAAAAATTCATAAAATTTCTACAAAAAAAATCATATCAATCCGTGTTTATGAGTGAAATATATCGTTTATGTCAAAAATAAAAATATTTATCATAACCCAGGAAGAATCATTTTACCTTCCCCTTGGATTGACAAAATTAATTGAGGCAAAAAAAGAAAGTATTGTGGGAGCAACCATTCTTCCTCGCTTTAATAAAAGGAAGTCTAAGCTTACAATATTCACAGAACTATTTTCACTGTATGGATTTAAATCCTTTGCAATTCAGAGCTTTGAATTCTTTGTTTTTAAACTTTTAAATGTCCTGACGCCAATTGTGGGTCTAAAAAGATTTTATTCTGTTAAAAAAATCTTCAAACATTTTTCAATCCCAATAATTCAAACCGAAAATATTAACAACGCCAATTATATTGAAAAACTGAAAGCAGCAAAACCGAATTTAATAATTTCTTTTGCGTGTCCGCAAATATTAAAAAAAGAAATATTATCTGTGCCCGGACTGGGGTGTATAAATGTCCACGGATCATTGCTTCCAAAATATCGCGGACGAAATATTGGATTCTGGGTTTTATTAAATCAAGAATCAGAAACAGGGGTAACCGTCCATTATATGAATGAAAAAATTGATGCTGGAGAAATAATTCTGCAAAAGAAAATTCAGGTCGCAGAAAAGGAGACAATTCACACTCTTTATACAAAAATATTACCATTAGAGGGCCTAGCATTGATTGAGACTGTTAATTTAATTGAAAGCAATGCAGTCAATTCATGGACAATTCAAATTAAAAAAGAGGATTATTTCTCTGATGCCTCTATTGAGGATATTAAGAAGTTTAGAAAACTGGGAAAAAAATTTAGATAAACCACAATGAAAAAATTTTTATCCATTTTCAACAAATATTCATTCGCATTGGGCATAATTTTGTTTTTGGTTATACTTTCCAAAACCGACATAAAATCAATAGCCGAAAACATAACCCACACCAATCCTTTATACTTAATTCTTGCCCTGCTATTAGCGTTTCCGATGTTTACAATAAAAGCATTGTGTTGGAATTACATCAAAAGAAAACAGGGCATAAAATACAGCCTAAAAGATTCTTTAATAATGTATTGGGGCAGTATGTCTGCGGGGTTTATTACGCCGGGAAGGATCGGAGAATTAACAAAGGCACTGTATTTAAAAAAAGACGGATACTCTTTTGGAAAATCGTTCGTGAGTATTTTTTTAGACAGAATCTCGGACCTGTTTTTTCTTGGATTGTTTGTAGCCATTGGCTTATTCGTTTTCTTTGTTGATGTTACAAAACAAATATATTTTATTTTATTAATTGTATTTTTAATGGCCGTAATTATAATTTTCGCAATTAAAAAAAAATGGTTTAATCGCATCCTGAAAAGTTTTTTTAGAATTATTATACCGAATAAATATAAAAATTCTTGGAAAATTAATTCTCAAGAATTTCTAAACGATATTAAGACTTACAGCGTCAAGAATTATTTAATAATATTCCTAATTACCCTATTTTCGTATTCCTTTTATTATTTACAAATGTATATTTTGGCAAAAGAGTGTAATTTAAACATTCCTTTTCCGTATTTAGCGTTCTCTTTAACCGCAACCGGCTTGATAACGCTTTTACCAATTTCTGTTTCGGGAATAGGAACCCGCGATGCTGCTTTAATTTTATTATTTTCTTCTTTTGCTATATCAATAGAACAGGTAATTACTTTTTCTTCGCTGATTCTTTTAACCTCTTTATTTACAATGATTATTGGTATTTTTGCGTGGATTATTAAACCGTTTCGTTTTTAGTTTTTATTATTGCCTTTAAAATCAGCCTTAAAAAACATCCATCGCACAAAAGTAAAAGCCACAGATAATAGCGTTTTGATATCGCTAAGTGTGCGTATTCCGCTTAATAATTTCCAGATCGCTATCGGTCTAAAATACCATTTTTTATAAGCCCTTGATGTGGCTTTTTTTATTTCTTTGTCAGATATCTCGGGATAACTGACTGCTGTTGAATAATTTTGGTCAAAATCCTCCCATCTTTTAGCAACCAGCCAGTTGTTTTTTAGAGACATTTCATAAAATTCTGTTCCCGGATAAGGAGTGGCGACAGCGAAATTAACTAAATCCAAATGAAGATTTTTTGATAATTTTATTGTTTCTTCAACCGTTTCTTTGGTTTCACCCGGCAAACCAATTATAAAATATCCCCACGCCTTAATACCGGCCTTTCGGGTTAATCTAATCGCTTCTTTTGTCTGCTCAATTGCAATCCCCTTATTAACCATGTCCAAAACCTTCTGAGATCCGGATTCTATGCCATAACTAATCATTGCGCATCCGGCCTTTTTCATCCAAACCAACATCTCTCCGTCTACTGTATCTACGCGACTATTGCAAATCCATCTAAATTTCCAATTTTTGTTGATTATTTCTTTACAAATATCAATCACGATGTCTTTGTTTACGGTGAAAATATCGGAATGAACGAAAAAATTCTTAACATTTATTTTTTTTAAATGTTCCAGTTCTTTAATAATGCTTTTGGCGGACCTATATCTCACCTGCCTATCCCAATTTATCGGCGATCTGCAGAAAACACAACGATAAGGACACCCCCTGCTTGTCATCACAAAAGTATATCTTTTGCCAATAAAAGGAAGGGTGTACTTATCAATCGGCAAAAGTTCGTGAAGCGGTATAGGCAAGGAATCAAGATCCTTTATAAGTGGTCTTTTCCCCGTAGAAATTATTTTGCCTTTGTCCCTAAAACAAATCCCCTTGATTTTTGCAAAATCATCTATTGCGATTTTTTGCTCTATTGAATTTATAAGGTCTCTAATTGTTTCTTCTGCTTCTCCAAGAATGGCAAAATCAATAAAAGAAAAATCTTTCAGTGTCTGCTCCGGCAAAACAGTGACATGCGGACCAACAACAATTGTTGTGGCGCCGATTTTTTTACCGATTTCAGCGGCTTTAACGTCATTGTTGATTGTTGAACTAATAACGTTGATCAATAAATAGTCCGGCTGTTTTTGTTGTATTATTCTTTCGAACGCGTTCCAATATATTTTTTCGGCAATACAATCCATTATCTCAACCTCAAATCCATTTTCCTTCACAACCGCAGCCAAATAAGCTAAATTGGTCTGGGGCCAAATTGTTTTCTCCATACTGGTTCTGCCCGAACGATCTATGTCACGAATAATTACCACTCCTTTTTGAGGGGTAGGCGGATTAATAAATAAAATTTTTCTTTTTTCTGTCATTGTTTTTCGGCTAATATCATAATTCCGAATGATTGTTTGTTAATTACTGGTATTTTGGATATTAACTCGTCAAATTTAATTAAAGCTGGAATTAAAATCTTTTTCAAGGGTAAATACTTAAAAACATCCAAAACATCAGGAAATCCCATTAACGGATAGGCCATGTAGCCGAAATAATATTTTTTTATTATTGCCAGCTCCGAACCCATAATTTCTATTAATTCTTCTTCCTTAAAATTCTTATGTTCGTCAGAAAAATGTTTATTCTTTTTGTACATTATTTTTCTAGGCAAATCACTTAAAAAAGAATTATGTGTATCGGCAAAAATTACCCTTCCTCCGCTTTTTAAAACCCTTTTAATCTCTCTTGCTCCTTGTTTGGGGTCGGACAAATGATGCAGTAAGCTTCTCGCAATTACAACATCAAAGGTATTATCCGGAAAGGGCAGGTTTTGAGCATCGCCCTGAACCGCTTTTTTCATCCTTGTTCGTGCATACTTTATCATTTTCTCTGAGATATCTATGCCCGTAACATCATATTTGTTTAAAAATTTTTCTGCAAAATATCCGGTGCCACAGCCGACATCAAGTATTTTTCCGTTTGGCCCAACCAAATCAATCATCTTCTTAGACCACCAATTTTGATATTTTACAGAATATCCTTTGGTGTATCTTTGTTCTTCGTAATATTTTGCCGCATAATCCTGCGTTTCTTGTTCTTTTCTATTCTTCATAAGCACCTATATTTTTAACATTTGTATTTTTTAAAATTTGCTCCGTTGTATTTTTGTCATAACCAATAATTTTTGTCACGCCGAATTGATTAAACGCCCATTGTAATTTTTGCTCTTTAAGTAATTTATCTATGGTGATTGGATCAAAACAAACGCAGCTGACGTCAGTATAATAATTAATTGTAGAACACGCACATTGGCCAGAAGCAAAAATATCGTTTTTTCTGTTAATGGCAGTATTGTTTTGATTAATAGAATTTATAATACCAAAAACCTGCTCTGAATTAGAATATAAATAACCTTCGTGAAAAACCCACTTATCGGATTGGATCAGATGCCCTAAAAGGGCTAAAAACAAACCAATAATCAAAAAATATTTTAAATTATTTTTTAAATTCTGTTTTAAAATAAATTTGCCGATCCAATATATCCCCAATGAGGCCATTAAAAACAAAGGAAACTCAAGTACTACAAAATGCCCCCAATGATTGCTTTTCATAACGATTAGAAATATATACGTCAAAATAATCATTGAAAAAAACATTTTTAGTAGGTCTTTCTTGTTCTTGTACAAATAAATTCCGCCCAAAATCAACAGAAAAACCATAAATGGTCCACCAATTGTTGTCTGACTCAAAAACCCCTTTGGATAAGACACGATTGACGCCCAATACATCAAAATTTTATTCTTTGTGCTTACCGCGTATCCATATTTTCCTAAAAATTGACTATAATCGTAATTATAGTTGCCGGTATTTTCCACATTATCAATGTACGCCCCCCTATCAAAAAACCAAGTATACTGGTCCGGAAAAATATGCATATATGACGTGTCTGTTTCCTCTGACCCTAAATAGGTGTTATTAATTGATCCGGTTTTTATAATCCCTGGGCCCAAATATATACCCCAAAGAATTAAAAGTGGTAAAATAAATACAGCGATTCTTTTAAATGATTTTGTCCGTAAAAATTCATAAATCAAAATTGCTATCGGAAGAATAATTACTGAATTTCTGGACAAAGACGCCAAGGCAAACATCAAACCCGATACAAACAACCTCAAATAACCGATTTTTTCTTTCCAAAGGAGAAATATTAAACCAACACAAATAAACAACACTGACCATTCATAGCTTCCGGCACGAATTGAGTATTGCGAAATTAACGGTGAAAAAATATCAATAAAAACAAAAATTCCCGCCGCCCAAACATTAAAAGTTTTATAGACCAACAGAAAGGATAAAACGCTAATTAGACCGTAAATAACCAAAGAGACCCATAAAGCAATTTGCTGTTTAAACCCTAAAATATTAAAAATTTTACTATACAAAATCGGCGTTAACTTGTTGCCAATTTTCGAAGGGATTCCATCGGTAACGATTTTCTCCGATGACAAAATAACGTTTTTACTATTGTCTAATTTATATTCTCCTGTTAAGCTTAAATTTCTAGCCAGAATTAATCCTTCTGTTTCAAAACCAAAAGAAAAACCCTTGTAATATACTGGCCAATAATGGGTCACTACGGAAACAATAAAAATTAAAACACAGATTAAGGCTAAATATTTTTTCTTCATGATTAAAAAGATTAAAGAATTAGCATATAAATTACTTGTTCGGACTCAAGGCCTTACCGGAACCGACAATGTTTACCTTGCCAAGCAAGGTTCTTGTCTTGTTATTGGCAACATTATTAATGTTGTTGCCTCTTTTTTGTTAGCAATGGCCTTTGGAAGGTTGTTACCAATAGAGATTTACGGAGATTATCGTTATATTCTTTCGATAATCATTGTTGTGGGAATTTTTGCCCTACCAGGAATTGACGATGCAATTCTTCAGGCGGTAGCAAATAATTTTGACGGCTCGTTCAAAAAGGGGTTAAAGGAAAAATTAAAGTGGTCTGTCTTGGGAAGTATCGCGTGTCTAATAATGTCTGGTTATTTTTTCTTTTTTAAAGATAATTTCGACCTAACCATCTCTCTCATAATCGCCAGTGTATTTTTCCCAGTCCTACAAAGCACAGGATTATATCTTTCATACTTGGGAGGAAAAAAGTTTTTTGGTATTCAAACCACATATAATGTGTTAACTCAAATAATTTCTTCTCTTTTTATTATTATAGCATTATTTTTAACAAACAGCCTTATTGTTTTGGTTTTGGTGTATTTTTTATCTTATGCCGTGCTTGGTGCAACTTTTTTTATTCTCAGCATCAAAAAATTCCCGCCGAATAACAATGTTGATGAAAAATTTATCGGTTTTGGCAAACATCTTAGCTTGTTTCATATAGTTTCCACTGTCGCTAATCAAATAGATAAAATTTTACTTTTTAATCTTTTGGGCCCAGCACAATTAGCTATTTATAGCTTTGCCTCAATGCCTACCTCGGAAGCAAATATCTTTCTCAAAAACGTTCGCGCGCTAGCTTTACCAAAATTTTCTACAAAAACCAAAGAAGAAATCAAAAAAACTCTTTTAACAAAAATATTCCGTGCTACACTTATAATGGCGTTATTGGTTATCGCCTTTATTCTAATCGCTCCGTTTATCTATAAAATATTGTTTCCACAATATATTGACTCAATAAATTATGCGAGACTTCTGTTTTTAATTGTCTTATTTTTCCCATTTTCTCTTATCCCTCTTTATTTTCAAGCACAAATGATGAAAAAGGAGCTTTATCAATTTGGAATAATTTCCCAAATAATTATTATGACCCTAACAATCGTTCTTGTTCCTGTGTGGGGCGTAATCGGCGCAATAACGGCAAGATTAGCTGGACAATTTGTCTCTGTAATTCTGTCAATTATACTCTTTAAAAAAAGTTAAGCTTTTTTAATTCTAAGAATAAAATTAATTATCCATCTCTCTGGGACAAGAGAAAAATAATGTTTTTCCCATCTCCATTTCGCCAGTTTACCGAAAATTTTTGCTAGCCCGAAGAAAAAACCCGAACCATTGGTCTTTTCGATAAAAATATAATTAATTAAAAATGCAACATTCATTATAACTCTTTTCTTCTTTCTACTTATCCAGGGCATTCTAACCGTATTAAAATCATAATTCGCCCACTCCTCTAAGGTTTGTGGTGGTTGCCACCCCTCTCTTATGGCTAAGGCATACAAATCAGTTCCGGGATAAGGAGTAAAAATCCTCCAGGCTGGAATCCTAATCTTTGGATCCAGTTTTTTCATTTTGTAGATCAAATCGGTGGTTTTATATAAATCTTCAATTGTCTCGGTTGGAAATCCTGCCATAAAATAATATTTGGAATTTATGCCCACCGTTTTCAATCTATTTATTGTCTCAAAAACATGATCAAGGGTAATATCTTTATGTATTAAATTTAAAATCTTTTCCGAGCCACTTTCAACACCAAAAGCCAAAGTTCTAAATCCTGCCCGATAAAGTAATTTTAAATATTTACTATCCATGTTGTTCGCCACATAATTTACCCTACAAGTAGTAAAAATTTCTACATTTAGATTGTTCTCAACAATTAAATTACAGATTTCCCTTGCCCGTTTCACGTCCACAAAAAATTCGTCATCTTCAACGTTGAAAGAATTTATGCCATATTTATCAACAAAATACTTTATTTCCCGAAATACGCTTTCTGCAGACTTGCCACGCCATTTTCCTTTATTGAATTCTTTATTATAGCAGAACCCACAACGATGTGGACACCCCCTGCTGGTATACAACGCAATATCTCTTGCAGATTTTCCGCTAGCAAAAGATTTTTTTGCAATATAATTCTCAATATCTACCAAATCATATGGAACATCAAAAGCTTCGTCTAAATTAATAAAATCTCTCTGTTGAGAAATGATTATTTCGTTATTTTTTTTATAACCAATTCCCTTTATTGAATCTATTGACGTTTTCCGTTTTAGGGCGTCTATTAACCTCAAAAATGTTTCCTCGCCTTCTCCGATTACAACAAAATCAATATATTGATTTTGCAAGGTTTGCTTTGGCAACAAGCTAGGATGGACGCCGCCCCAAACTACCGGTATATTGCTGTGTTTTTTTACAAACCCAGACACCTCCAATCCATATAATATTTGTTTTCCTGTGAGCGCTGAGATGCCAAATGCCACGGGACTGTCTTTAAGGACTTCCATTACAACTTCTTGCCAATTTTTCTCAAGTCTTTGATCAATTATTTTAACGTCATACCCATTGTGCGCCAAAGGGGCGGCAACAGACAAAATGCTCATCGGCAAAAGCCCGATAACGCTACTCTCATATTTTGGAAAAAACAATACAATTTTAGACATATTTTTCGTACCATTTTAATGTTTCTTCGACCTTTTTCTTTAAAGAAAACTTTTCTTTTGCTTGTTCGTATCCAGCTTCTCCGAATTGTCGCATTTTGATTGGGTTTTGCAATAATTCCCAAGTCCTGTCTTTGATTGCTACAATATTGTTTGGATTTATCAGGTAACCAGTTTGATTGTCTAAAACGACCTCTTTCGGACCGCCAAAAAAACTACTTATTACCGGTTTCTTGCAAGCCATTGCTTCAAGATTGACAAGATTAAAAGTTTCAAAACATAATGATGGCGAAACAACAATATCGGAAGAAAAAATTGCCAATTTTAATTCTTCTTCATCTAGCCAGCCTAAAGAAATTATATTATCGTTTATTTTTAGACTATCTATTTCTTTCTCAACGAATTTGTTTGTTCTGTCAATTCCCGCGAACAACAAAACAATATTCTTATCGACGTCTTTTAACAGAGCAATCGTTTCTAAAATTTTAAAAACACCTTTTTCTATGCTCGGCCTCGCTCCAAAAAATAATACTTTTTTATTTTGTAGGCCGTGCTTTATTTTAAACTTATCAATTTCTGAAAGATTTTCTTTGTATTGGTCGACATCGATACCGTTATAAATTGTTTCGACATTATTAATTCCATTTAAAATCAAAAGCTCCTTTAGGGAGTCACTAACCGCAAATATTTTATCGACGCATTTTAAATATTTTTTAATAAAAACATCTCTAAAGGGATTAAAACGTTTTTTTGCCGATTTTAATTTTTGCCAAAAGGTTATTTTATAAACATCTTTTCCGTTTCTGGGCATCAATTTTCCGTAATTAATCGACATTACGTCATGAGCGGTTAAAAAAACCGCCTTAGAATATTTTTTTGCTATTTTAAGGGACCTATAAGAAAGGTGATAATGAATATTGTGTGCATGTACAATGTCTGGATTAATCTTTTTAATTATTTTCTCTACCTTTGTGATTGTTTGCGGATTGATTAATCCTTTCCACGATCGCCATCTTTCGTGATAACAAGAATAAATTTTAAAGATTTTTAAGCAGCCCAAATCACTCTCCCTTTCTTCGCTTTTTATTCTTGTTGCAGTAATTATAAAAACCTCATGATTCGTTTTTTGAAGCTCTCGGGCTAAGTTATATACCACGATTCCAGCGCCACCACAAGAATTGGGCGGGAAATCATCATTTAATAAAACTATTTTCATTGTTCTTTATAGCTTCACTATTAGTTAAATATTTTATATTTTCTCGATTGGCTATGTGTCCAAAAATTTCTTCAACCTTATTCCATAAATTATGTTTTTCAATTTCCCAGGAATGTCCATATAGATGAAAAACTCCGCCATTTTTTAAAACACAACCAAACACATTCTTAACGAGCCTTTTCCAACCAAAGATTGAGTTTATAGGAAGCTTGAGCTTAATCACCCCTCTCAACACCCTAAATGCCCTGTATATTAAAACTTTAAATTTATATCTTAAACTCCAATTTTTGGGCATAGAAAAAATTGGCCCCAAACAAACAGAAACCCCCATCAAAAAAGAATCCGTTATGTTGATCTGAAATAATTTAGTTGTTCTGGCACCAATAAATCCTGATTGCTTAATTATTTTTATTGATTCCGACGTACATACTCCGCCGGGAAAGGCAAACACTTGTATCGATTCTTGAATTAAACTTTCTAACCATTGTTTGGATCCGATTATCTCTTCTTCAACAGATCTTTGCGCTTTGTTTAAATAAACGTGAGTTAGTGTATGGGCGCCTATTTCTTGGGTTCTAGCAATATCGACTATTTCTTGTTCTGAAAGCAATTTAAGATGTTCGAATTTTTCTACTTCTAATTCAATTTTCTTAGGAATATAAAAAGTTCCCCTTAGGTTGTGTTTGTTTAAATATTCTAAAATTTTTAAATCTTCTTTTGCGCCATCATCCCAGCTGGTTGTAACAATAATTTTTTTCATTTTTGAGCAATTAAATAAACATTACTATATACAATTTCACTTTTTGAAAATCTATCTAAAAAAGAAAAAAATTTTTGAACTTTTTCCATCAATCTTCTTTTAAAGATACTATGTTCTTTATATGGGTTTAAAAACATAAATTTAAACCATTCTGCGAAAACTGTAAATGTTCGTCCATAAGAATCTATTTCAATAATTTTGAATCCTTGATTTTCAAACAAAAATTTTAATCCGTTTACAGTATAACGAAAGTAATCATCTGGATCAGAATGTGAAGGAATTAAAAACGGTGCGGTTAAAACGCAAACCCCCTTCTCCTTTAAAACTCTGTAAATCTGCCAAACAACAAGTTGCGGATTCTTAACATGTTCTAACATTTGAGTACAAATTATTGTATCAAATTCTTCATTTTCAAATGGCAAATCAGCGGCGTCACATACAATATCAATATTTTTACTATAAATTATGTCTGTCGCTATATATTTTTTAGATTTTTTAGTTATTATTGATTTATACTTTCCCTCGCCAGCTCCCAAGTCTAAAGTTTTTCCAGAAATATAGTTGAGGGAATAAGTAATTACATCTACTGTTTTATTAAATTTTTTCATTTTTTTGGGCCAAAACACACCAACCAAGAGCGTGTTTATTATTGGCATTATTTTTATCAATTTTATCTAAAAAAATCATAAATTTACCATACCATCTTATTAATGGCCTCAAGAAGAAAGACCATTCTTTATTATAAAGATTATATCGATCAATTAGGTATCTTATTTTAAGCTGTGCAATAGAAGTAAAAAATCCACCACGTTGATCTATCGCTATAATCTCAAATTCTGATTTTTCAAAAATCTCTTTCAGTCCAAACTTAGTAAATCTCCAGAAATCATTCGGCTCATCGTGTAGTTCATTCAAAAGAGATTCTGTGAAAAGAACGTAACCATTGTCCTTAAGAATTCTATAAAATTCCTTTAAAACAACCACCGGCTCCTTAACGTCACCCAATACCTGGGTACAAACAATAGAATCTATTGATTTTTCTTCTATTGGGATTCTTTCTGCAGAAGCAATAATATTTGGATGATTCTCCGAATTTATGTCCAATACAATATACTTGTCATAATTAAAAAGAGATGCATATCTTTTAATTTTTCCCCCTCCGACATCTAAAACAACCCCCTTAATATAAGAAGCATATTTTTTAATTTGTTTTTCTAAAAGACATCTATCTGGTTGGAAAATATACATAGGTTATTTATAGAAGCTTAGATATTTTTTAATTACGTTGTCCCAGCTCATTTTTTGCGCAAAAATCCTTCCCTCTTTCCCCATTCCCCGAGCTAAGCCTGAATCATCTAATAGTTTTAAAATAAATTTAGAGGTTGCATTAATGTCGTTCGGAGAAACCAAAAATCCCGTTTTATTATTTATAATTGCATCTTCTGCGCCACAATTATAAGTGCCAATGACGGGTTTCCCGCAAGCTCCTGCCTCTAAATACGCCAAACCAAATCCTTCAAAATCATTATCATTGATCGTAACTGGCACTAATAAAAATATGTCTGACTGATAATACAATTTAATTAATTCCTCGTCAGATAAATTTTCCAGAAATTCGATATTTTTTTCTAGCTTCAAGTTTTTTACTAAATCAGAATATATTTTTGGTGGCCTACCGCCAACTATATAGTATTTTATATTGGGATATCTTTTTTTTATTTTAACAATCGCCGGTATTGATATGTGGTAACCCTTTCTAGGCTTTAATGCGCCAACACTTAAAATTATTTTTTTAGAACCATTGCCCTCTAACGCGATTACTTTTTGAAATTTATCATAATCGACACCGAGACTTATAACGTCAATATTGTCTAGCTTAATTCTCTTTAATATTTGGTCTTTGGTAAAATTACTAATACATAAAATCTTATAAACTCTTTTATATGCCCATTTCGTTAAAATTTTTATTATCGATTTATCCAGCGGTAAAATAGTGTATGTCCCCACGCCCGTGATAATTACTCTTTTTTTAAGACCAATAACGGTCAAGGCCGCTATCACCCCGTAAGGATAACCGTCTAAAGCATGAATAATATCGCAAGTTTTCACATATTTTCTTGCTCTAAAAGCGTTTATAAAAATATTTAAAATGTGATTTAAACCGAGCGATTTTTTTAAAATAGGCTTTGCGAGATCGCTATGATCATCTACTTCAGTTAAAACAACTAATTCTATCTCTTTGTCTTTTTTAAGAGAATTAATTAATTCCAGGGCGAACCTTCCTTCGCCTCTTTTTTCGTCTAAAGTTTTAGCTAAAAAGCAGACTTTCATTTTTAAGGTGTAATTCTATAAATTGGCCTTCCTTTTTCTGATTCGCCAATAAATTCGGCACGTTTAAGACAATTAGAATTTTTAATGATAAAATCAATAAATTGTTCTGGGGTGTAACTTTTGTAAACCGCCCTCCCCTGAAATTCCTCCGGAAGATACGGTTCAAAGATCAATTCTTTTGTATTGAGTCTTTTTACGAAATCGATTAAATTAAGATACGTGTCTTCTTGGTCCAAAAAGTGATGAAAAACGCTTAGAGCCAATACGACGTCAAAATTAATTTCTTGATTTTTTTTATATTCAAATAAATTTTCTGAAATTATCTTAAATTTTTTGTTTTCTATTTCTTTTAATCTTTTTAAAAAATTGACACACATCCGATTTTCTTCTAATGCATAACAATCAAATCCTTCGTCTTCAAATCTGTGGCAAAAATATCCTAGATTGGCACCTACATCAAGAAGCGTTCCTTTTTTGGTGACAAGGCCATTTTCTATTGTTTTAAATCGCTCTTCTCCGTCCCTACGAAATGGAATATCTTGCAATTCCGGATGCGTAAGTGGCTGATAAAGTTGTCCTTTTTGATAATTTTTAGAAAAGAAAATTAATTCTTTTCTAAAGTCCATCCATTTCTTATGTCGAGTAATAACCACCACTGGAATTTTATCTAAATTCAACAACTTGACAATGGAAAGTCGATGTCTCCCATCGGCCAACACAAATTGACCGTTTCTATCAATAATTACCGCAATCTCATCTAATGCGCCACTCGATTTACCTATTTTATTTAACAGTGTTTTTGGCGGATAGAGTTCCTGTTGTAATTTATAGCCATTGTCTTTAATTTGAGAATATAGCAAGTCTAATTTTTTAAGTCGCGCGTCAAAATCTTCTTTATTTTTACATTCCCATTTTCTTGTACCGGTAGATATTTGATTCAAAACCCTCTGATAAAACTCCGTATCTCTCCATTCGCCGCCATTCTTAAATCTGTGCTCAAATGCACGATAAACATCCATGTCTTCAAATTTTGCAACAGACAGGTCCCAGTCACCACTTAAAACCTTGCCATAATTTTGCCATGTCTTAAATTTGCCATCCTTGTTTATCAAATAGTGATTTATTCTGTTGGGACTTATCCAAAGGATTTTATCTAAGTTTATAATGTTGTCGTTGTGTTTAATTTTTGTCGTTAATTTTAAAATTTGTTTTTTAATAATAAATTTTATATCACAAAAAAGGTTCCATCCCAGGGCCAATGGACGACCAATGATTGGCATTTTCTTATTCAAATCAAAAATAAAGCTTCTGCTGTTTATGATTAATTTATTTTTTATTTTCTTGATTGATTTCATGTATCTAATAAATATTTTTTGCACCAAACCTGAAACACTATTAATGCCCAAATTAGATTTAAATTGTAACTTTTTTTATCAACATGGTCAATGAACATTCTCTGAATTCCATCGAAATTAAAATACTTTCTGTTGTCCGAAAAATACTCAGGAGACAAAATTTGTTTGGCTTTTTGATTAAGGCCTTCTCTCAACCATTGCGATGCTGGAGTCATCCAAACTTTTTTCTTGTCTGAACTTAAAATATGTTCTGGTAAATATTTTTCCATTGCTTTAATAAAAATTGTCTTGCCTTGGTTTCTGTTAAGCATCTTGTATTTGTTGGGAATTTTTGCAGACAGTTCTACTAATTGGTGGTCCAGAATTGGAACTCTTTCCTCTAATCCCATCGCCATCGTCATCTTATCAGAACGCATTAATGATTCGTCTGGTAACCACGTTTTAAGATCGGCCAACATAAATTGATTTGTAAATTCTGTTCTCGGGCTTAATTTAAAATATTTTTTCTTAAATAATTTTAAAGTGTTTTTTGTTGAGTTTATATTTTTGTTTAAAATTTTCCCAAGTTCTTTTTCCTTCTGCGACATAAATTTCAAATAAACCCTGGTTTTCAAAAACGGAAAAAATCTTATAAATTTATATTTATCCAAAAAATAACCATAATAATATCTTTTGTATCCCCCAAATAATTCATCTCCGCCATCTCCACCCAAAACAACCGCCACCTCTTTTTTTGCATATTCCGCCAAAAGCATGGTTGCAATTTGTGTTGGTTCTGCCACGGGTTCGTCCATATGATAAACAATTTTTTCCAAATTATTCAAAATATCTTCACTTTTAATTATAAGTTCGTGATGCTCGGTATTATAAAGCTTACTTGTTTCTCTGGCCAGTTTTAAATCAGCGTTAAATTTATTGTTTGGATCATTAATATTAAACCCGACAGAGAACGTTTTAATTTTAGCATTAGTTAGTTCTTTCGCAATCCCCAAAACACTCGTAGAATCAATTCCCCCGCTTAAAAATACCCCCACCGGTCTGTCAGAAATAAGTTGTCCTTGAACTGATTTTTTCATTAAATTCTGAATTTTTCCAATAATTTCTTGTTCTGATTCAATCCTTTTTGTATCTGTAACGTCCCAATATTTATAAGTTTTTGGTTCGAAGTTCGGAGTTCGAAGTGAGGCCCTGAGATAATGTGCCTGTGGAAGCTTAAAAACGCCCTTAAACATCGTTAATGGGGCTGGGACGTACATAAGTCGGAAATAATGGTTAAACGCTTCTGGGTCAATTTCTCGCTTAATATCGTGCTCTAAAATTGCTTTAATCTCTGATGAAAAAATGAACTTGTTGTCATCATTGTAATAATATAATGGTTTCACTCCGACTCTATCTCGTGCTAAAAATAATTCCTTGTTTTTAATATCATAAATTGCGAACGCAAAAATTCCATTCAATAGTTCTAAACACTTTTCTTTTTTTTCTTCGTATAAGTGTAACACAACCTCCGTATCCGTTTGAGAAATAAATTTATGACCATTTTTTTCTAAATCTTTTTTTAGTTCTTGAAAATTATAAATTTCCCCATTAAAAATGATGCACAAACTTTTGTCTTCGTTAAAAAGTGGTTGTTTGCCGTTTTCAGACAAATCAATAATCGACAATCTTCTGTGCCCCAGGGAAATATTTTCATCAATATAAAAACCTTCTCCATCGGGCCCACGATGCTTTATTTTCTCATTCATTTTCCGAATTAATGTCCTGCTGTCGTTATTATAATTTATGAAACCGTTTATTCCGCACATATAAATTCAATGATTTTTTTAGCTCGATTGTCCCACGTGTATTGCTGAACATCTTTATATGCTTGTTCCGATATTGATTTTAATAACTCTGTGTCGTTTAGTGCTTTTTTAATGCTAACTGCCATTGCTTCCGGATTATCTGATTCGACAAGAATAGAATTTTCGTTATTCAAAATCTCTTTAAACGAGGGAAGATTAGAAGCCACGATCGGATTGCCCGAAGCCATATATTCAAACATTTTCATTGGCGAAGTATGTTCTTTGGATGTTTCTGAGTTCGTGGTTCCAGTTAAAACTAGGCAATCGGCTGACTTTAAATAGGCAGGAATCAAAGAATAATCCTTGTGACCCAAAACCAGAACATTTCCCAAATTATTTTTTTCAACAAATTTTTTGAAATTAGATAGATACCATTTAATCCCGCCAACAATAACAATTAAAACATTGTCTTCTAAGAATTTTGACGCCATTGCTAGCGTTTCCACGCCCTTCCACTTATATAAATGTCCCGCATAAAGAGCAATTTTTTTATTCTGTGGTAATCCTAATTTTTCTCGACACCCCTCTTTGTCCGCAACAACATTAAAATCGTCTAAGTCAATTGCGTCTCCGGCAATCATAATTTTATTTTCTTTAACTCCCCTCTTCGCCAAATCTTTTTTCAGCCCATCAGTAATAACAATAATTTTTTGAACTCTATTTAGTATAAATTTAAATAAACTCTTGTGAAGTTGATGCGCCTCTAAAACAATATTGCGTTTAAATAAACAAAGGAAGAATAAACTAAACCTGTCTCGAGAATAAATAATATCTGCTTTTCTGAACAGAGTATAAAAAAATGTCGAAATTGCAAAAGAGATTGCTTGAATTAAAAACGAAACTGGCCCCAGATATTTGTTTAGAGGGGTCAAATCGATACAAAATATCTTTTTGATCTTGAAACTTTTATCAACTCTATAGTATTCAAACGGATCTTTTTTTGATAGTTCAGATATGCCAAATCGTCTTGGAACAATAAGTTCCACCTCCAACTTCGAACCTCTAACCTCTATCTCAGAAAACGCTCCGCACATCTTCATTATCTGAAGTCCATGTGCCATTTCGGTCGGTATTCTGATGTTGGCAATATAAAGTATTTTCATTATTTCTTTAAATAATTAATTCCGGTCTTAATTAATTCCTTTAATTCTCCAACTGATTTGGTTTTTCTTAATTTATTGAATCCCTTTTTAATTATATTTCCTCTTATTCCTAATTCTTTGGTCATAATTGCTTTGATCTTTTCTAATTCTGCGCCCGGCCATTCCATATAGAATAAAGACGGATCAGTGCCGGCAACTTTGTATTTTGGCGATTGATAGGGGCTATTCCAAGAAAAATCTTTCGGCATTAAGCCCTTTTCTTTGGCCATTAATTCTAGTTCTGTTCCCGGATAAATAACCGTAAACCCATAAGCAGGATAAGAATTTTTGATTTTGTTTAATTCTTTTATCACATTAATAGTTTGCTTTAAATCGTCGATTGTTTCTTCGGGTAAATTAACCATAAAATTCGTAACCACCTTCATCCCGATTTCTGAGGACCAACTTACCGCATTCATCACCTGTTCAATGGTGATGTTTTTCTTGATGATTTTTAGAATCCTCGGACTACCCGATTCAACCCCAAAACTAATTCTTATACATCCCGCCTTTTTCATTAGTTCCAATAATTCTTTATCAACTGTATTTACTCTCGCTCGTGCATACCAAACAATATTTAGATTTCTTTTAATGATTTCGTTACAAATTGCAATCGCGTGATCCCTAACCATGGTGAGAGTATCGTCCCAAAAATCAAAACCTTTATATCCGTAAGTTTTGTGTAAAAATTCCACTTCATCAATAAACTTTTTAGGATCCATTAATCTCAATCCGCTTCGAGAATTTGCACAGTAGACACAATTATTAGGACATCCCCTGGCACTCATTACTCCCACAGAGCGAGTGTTTGTTCCGTCAATTGGCTTATTGTATAGTTTTAAATCAAATAAATGCCAGGCTGGCGCGGGTAGGTCGTTAAGATTTTCGATTAAATCAAAATTTGGTCTTTCAATAATTTCATTTTTTTGATTTCTATAAACCAATCCCGACACATTGTTAAAATCGCCTTTGGATTCCAAAATATCCAAAAATTTTACAATCGCTTTTTCGGCTTCGCCTTTTATAATACAATCTATCTCTGGAACTAATTCTAAGGCATTTTTTGCAGTTAATGAAAAATGTGGTCCTCCCATTAAAACAATAACATTTTTGTTTCTTTTCTTAATTTCTTTGGCCAACTCAATTGCCTTAAAACGATTATCGGTAATTGCGTGTACACCAATTACGTCGGGCCTTTTCTCTAATATCTTTTCTGCGGTTTGTGAGGCATTAAACCCATAAGTGTGCGCATCAAAAATCTCAACTCGATGGTGACTAAATTTTTCGACATACCCAGCAATATAACCGATGCCCAAAAACGGCACGCCCACTCTTTCTAGGTCGCCTTCGGCTCGAGGTGATGTTGTAAGTATTAGTTTCATTTAAATAATTCTATAAACTTGTTGATGACATTATCAATTGAATATTCTCTAATCTTCTCTAATTCTTCTTTTTGAAAAGTCTCATAGGTTTCTGGTTCCGATAAAAGCGACTCTATTTTGTGTGCGAACAATTCTACATCCCCAGATTTGATTAAAAATCTCTGTGCCGTTTCTGGCGATATTTCTCTCACAGCACCAACATCAGAGGCAACATACGGAACGCCCATTGCCATTGCCTCAAGCAAAACTCGAGGAAATCCTTCTTCCATTGATGGCATGATAAAAAGATCTGCTTGATTATAATAATCAATGATTTTTTCATTGGGAACAGCACCAACGACTTCGATATAATTTTCTAAATTATTTTCTTTTATTTCTTTTAATAATTGTTCCTTGTATGGACCATTGCCGACAACGATAAGTTTAAAGTTAGAAGTTAGATGTTCGAAGTTAATTAAATGTTTTGTAATTGGAATAAGCATGTCAGCACCCTTTCTCTTTGAGAGCCAGTGGACAAAAAGAATGTTATAAGTTCGAGATTCGTGGCTTGAAGTTTCAGATTCTTCTAACTTTGAACCTCGAGCTTTGAACCTATTTAAATTTATCCAATTTGGCATTACTTTTACGTTTTCTGGTTTTAAATTGTAATGTTCAACATATCCCTGTTTCATTGTTTCTCCGCCGGTCACCAAATAATGCGAAAGTCTTAAACTTAATTTGTATCCTATTTTAGAAATATCTTTTTTCTTAAATAACCAATTCATTGCACAGTTCCAATAATAAGATCTTCCCTTAAAAATTCTTGAAACGATTCCTGCATTCACTGCTCCGATGTAGGCATAGTGCGTATAAAAAAGATTATAACCTCTTTTTCTGGCTCTTAAAATCAGCTTCAAATTTTCCAAAATACGAAATGGAATGAACTTAAATTTCTGCACATATGTTTCGGGAATTTTAACCTTAATCGCTTCAATGTCTTCTTTTTTCCCTCTTTCAATAATCAGAAAAATATCAACTTTTTCCGAAAGTTTTTCTAGAAATTCATAGATATGATAAAAATGACTATCAGTGTTTTGATTATATTCAGGAAGTATGTAGCAAATACGTTTTTTAGTTTTTGGTTCGAGGTTCGAAGAACTCATTGTCGTAAATATTTTTTAAGACTTAATAATTTAATAAAAATTTTATCTATTTTGTTATTACTCGACTCTATTTCGTTAGAAGAAATATATTTCAAATTCAATGCTATCTTTAGTGCCGTCTTAACCTCTACGAGGGAACCCAACGATATATCAACGAAACGAGCAAAATCCTTCTTAGTTTTTATGCTTCCTTCTGCGATATTTAATGCGACCGAAATAACTGCTCTTTTTATTTGTGCGCCCAACACAAACATCTCTTCTTTGGGAAATGTCCTAGTCAAACTATAAACATCTTCAATTAAACTCATAGACAATTGATATACTTCTAGTTTTTCAAAATTATATTCTTGAGTCATGATCTTATTTTTTTTTAATTATCAGAATCAGAACTGCGAACATCGAACTTCGAACTTATCAACCGTTGATAAGTTAATGCATAATTTTCTATTGCTTTTTTACGTTCAAATTGTTGAACGGTTTGATAGCCATTTTCAGCAATTTTATTTCTTAAATTGTCGTCCTTTAATAATAACATTATTTTATTGACAATATCTTCAATTTTCCAATCAACGAAAATACCATTTTCCATGTCCTTAATGATATCGTTCATTATTCCGACCCTACTCGTTAAAACTGGAATTTTACACGCCATTGCTTCAAGTGTTACCCTGGGACCACCCTCATTGAAAGATAGCATCGCCATCAATCTTGATTGATTATAAATACCAGCAACATCATTGGTGGTCGGCAACCATCCAGAAAATTCTATGTTGTTTTGTAGGTTATTTTTCTTGATAAATTTTTCTATCTTTGGTTTTAATGGTCCATCACCCACGATAATAAGTTTAGGGTTCAGGGTTTTCAATTTAGAATTTGCTATTGCGCGTAGCAATAGAAATATCCCCTTGTTTTTTACTAATCTTCCAGAAAAAACAATATCATATTTTTTCTCTAAATTAATCGGCTTAAAAATATCTAGATCAATATAGAAAGCGGGAACATACTTTATCTTTTCCTTGTCAATTTTGAATTTAATTAAAAATTCTGGGACCTGATTTTGATTAATAACCCTAACTGCTCTCGCGTTTTTGGTAAATTTCTTAATAAATATTTTAGTTAAAATTTTGTAAAACCATTCCTTGCAATTGCCTGCTTTTGGATAGCCGGTTATGTGCATAATTTCTAAAAGATAGGGAGTTTTTATCTTTTTATGCAACCATAAGCCACCAACATCATTATAAAATGGCGGATAGGAGTGAATTGTAAATAAATCAAATTTTTGTTGTTTAAAAATTTCTGTTCCTTTTTTTAATACAAACCAGGGTTGCAAAATTAACGGCAAATTTGACGAATGAATAAACACGTTCCCGAAAATATTATCGATTTTTTGTTCTGTTCGTGGACAAATTATATCAATTCTCTCCCAGCTTTTTGAAAATTCCTCCAACATATAATAAAATGGCCCATGTTTACCACCTGCCAACGCCCTATCTCCAGTTATCATAAGTAATTTTCGGCCCGAGGCCGACCCGCCCTGGGCGGGCATCAACGCTTTAATAGTTTCGTTGATCATTCTTTTTAATTCGAATTGTTTTAATTTTTTATACCCATTTTCAATAAATTTCTTCCTCAAGTCTTCATCTTTCCATAATCTTAAAATAGCATTCTTTAATTGCTCTTTGTCGTTATATCTCACCAGTAAACCATTAAATTCATTTTCTATTACTTCCGGATTGCCACAAACACTAGTAGTAATTATTGGCAAACCGCAGGCCATTGCCTCTAAAAGTAAATGTGATAAACCTTCGTATCCCGTGTTTAAGACAAAAATATCACCACCCTTAAAACGAGCCATTAATTCTTTGTGAGGCATTTTCGTTTCAATAATCAATCTAAAATTTGGGTTTTCTTTTAATAGGTCTGGTAGAATTTCTTTAAGTGTATCGAAACCCTTCCATGGTTCCGGTCTGCCTGCGGAAATAATTACATCACCTTCTAACTTTTCTGGTGCAACATCTTCTACCCCTCGAAACGCGTTATAAATGACGATTATTTTATCGGCGTTAATCCCCCACCCAACCACTATTTTCTTTAAATATTCACTAGGAACAATCACTTTGCCAGCACTACCAACAACTTTTTTTTGAATTTTTCTTCTTAATTCAGTTTTCCAATCATATTTTTTATTCTGAAACTCGTCAATAAGGTCAATTGTTTCTTGTTTCTTGTTTCTTGTTTCTTCGTTCTGGTACTGTTCCCATGCGTAATCACCTACAATTTTAATTATAAATTTCTTCTTTAAAATTTTAGAAATTAACATCGCTGGTAGACCAGCTGACAATGGTCCTTGAGCATAAATAATGTCTGCGTTTTTTGCTAATTTAAACAAATTCTTGAAATAATTAAGATATCGTTTTAATGTATTTTGTTTTCGCAATATTCTAATTATTCTAAATTTCTCATATTTATCATTTTCCTCGTATTTATCGCCATAACAAATTAAATCAACCTCAATTCCTTGATCGCTAAATTCCCTCGCAATTAACTGCGAGTATGTTGCCGGTCCACCGCTATCCGGTGGATATATTCCTGATGCAATTACAATTTTCATGCTTAATTAATCGTTGTCTCCGTGGTCAATTTTCTTTTGCTCATAAAAGACACTGCTAATTCATAAACTCCAAATAAAATTGCGACATAGAACAGGTCACCCATTAATGTCCCCCTAAAAAACGGGATCGCCATTGTAAAACATTGACCCAGACCAGCCAGAGTGTGCGGATACCAACTATAAAATGCCCAAACCGCAAAATTAGTAATCACAAAAAACAATACAGACCCCAAAAGCGTGCTACCAATTATAGTGCCAATATTTTTATGTTTTTTAACAAACAACCCAATTAAACCAACCAGAATAAAACTTAAATATACCCCTGCCATTAATTTAATGTCGTAAAAACCAATAAAATAGTCGCTAATCAGCATCGCTATAATTGGAAACAACAATGCATATTTTTTATTAAGATAAATTCCTCCAAACAAAGCCATCGCCGTAATTGGGGCAAAATTTGGAAAATGAGGGGCAAATCTCAACGCCACCCCCAAAACCACAAAAATTATAGCTAACCACGAAATAGTCTTCTTCATGTTTTTTACTTATTAATTGTTATTTCTATCTTGATGTTAAGTTTAAAGTGATGTATAATTGTCATTAATAGGTTATATGTATTTTACGTTCCCACAATTTAAAAAGTTTCCGATAAAATTGCTTTTCAGAAAATTCTCTGAAAATTTTTTGTTAGAAAAACTGCAAAATATTTTTCCTAATTATCACATTATCTTCACGGACTCTGGACGTTCGGCGTTTCAATTGGCAATCGAATCTTTGGGCTTACAGAATACTGAAATGATTCTCCCGGCCTATCTTTGCGACATCTTTAAACCAATCCTTAAACATTATGATATTAAACCCATACATATAGATACTAACTTGGAAACGTTCCAAATGGAATTATCGGAAATTGATTCTCAAATCACTCCCAACACTAAATCGATTTTAATCTCTCACACCTACGGACTACCTGTTGACATGGAACAGGTTTCTCGAATTGCCAGAAATTACAATTTAAAAATCATCGAAGATTGTGCTCATATCGCTCCGCCAGATTCTCCAGAAAAATTCGGCGATGCTTTATTTTTTAGCTTCGCTAAATTATTTCCAGTTATTAGTGGAGGCATGCTTGTTTCAAAAGAAAATATCAATATTAAACTAGAAAAAACTAAAATTACTTTTCGAAGCGTTATCAAATTTCTAAGACTCTTCCCTTCCCTAGCTAACCTTTCCGAGATATTTAGGCCCGAGGAAAAATTAATCGAAAATCAACGCTCTGTTCCTAAAAAACCATTAAAAATCTATTTAAATATCACAGACTATTGTTTAGAAAGGTTGCCGGAAAAAATTATTCAACGGATTAAAATTGCAAGTTATTTTCAAAAACAATTACAGAAACTTAATTTTAAAGTGCAAACATCTGAAAACAATAATTTCACCATACTTTCTGCCCTTGTTCCAGAAAGCGCTGATCGCGACAAATTATTTTACGGCCTAAGAAAACGCGGCATTTTCTGTGCTAGGATCTGGCGAAATCCTTTATTAAAACAACTACCCAACACCTCTTTAATTTCCAAACAAATTATTAATTTTCCTCTACAGTACTGGTATAAAGAAAAAGATGTTGATAAAATTATATTCTATATTTTAAAAGAATTGGACTCAAAAGTTTAATTATAAAATTGGGCAACAAAATAAACAGATTTCTTACTCTCGAAGAACGTAGTTTTTCGGGATTTTTTTCTTTTTTCAAAATGATTATCGGATATTCTTTGCCTCCCCATCCAGATTTAAACGTGAAAAGAGATGAATTTTTGGGAGTTGCTCCAAGGTCCAAGATAATATCTTGGCCGACTAAGCTTTCTATCTTATTCCAAAGAATGAGATAATTTGCCCCCAGGTTCTTATGTTTTTGATCAGAGGCACTTAAAAAATAGTGCACAAAACCTGAATATTCTACAAATAGGCTACCTCCCACGATTTTATCCCTATCAAAGACCAATAAAAGCTCGCTAGGCGCATTTTTATAGAGAAACTGAATCAGTAACCAGGGATACGGAATTGTCTTTTTGCGCCTTAAATTTGCAACATATAAATTGTAAAACTTTTTTAACTCTTTTAGATTCTCACATTTTCTAACCACTAAATTTTGGTCTTGGGCGTGTTTAATTTCGTGTCTCAACGTCTTTCTAAAAGAATCCCAAATTTCTTGTGCTGATTTATTTTTAAAATTCTCAAGCCAATGGGTTGTTAGGTTCGAAGTTCGAGGTTCGAGGTTGTGAGTTATGGGTTCGAGGTTTGAAATTTGAAGTATTTGTGGGTGAAATTTTACTTTAATTCTCTCGCCAAATTCCTTAAAGACATCTTTTTCAAATTCTTGTAAATTGATTTCGCCGTTTAAAATTAACGGTCCTCCATATTCACAGAACGGCAATGAAATAATTTTCTCTTTGTTGAAAATTCTAAATTTAGCTATCGGAAATATTATTTCGGACCCATATAAATAATATTCGAAAAAAATCCATCTAAACTGTTTCTCTAAAAATTCATGCCAATCGGCATTATGAAAAAAGGTGCTAAATTTTGTTCTATTAAATAATTCTCTATACTGATTTCTGGTTATTTTTGTAAAATTCATAAATTTGTTCTCCGGACTTAAACTCGTAACCAATTTCTTTTAAAAATTTCATGATTTCATCAAGTTGTTTTATAAAATCCTTACCACTATTTTTTGATCCTTTACCTTCAAATTTTACGCCATCCCACGAATGCATGCTTAGACTTATAAAATTCGGCTTTCTAAATTTAAAAATAAATTTAAAGAATTTAACACCCAACTTTCTTAACCATGTTCCCACAAAAGGAACACTGAATGGTGCGGGACTTTCCGGTATTTCAAGAATCCCAACACCTCCCTTCTTTTTATAATTTTTTTCATTTGGCCAATAGGGAACGACTGGCGCTTTTCCCAAATAACCGGCATATGCACCAATTCTCCAGGGATAGCGTGGAAATACGCTAGAGTCATAAATAAACCCATATCTTGCCAAAATTGGAAATTGCTTATTGTCGATTACGTTTCTTGGACCCCTGAAACCCTTTGGTGTATCGTTAAAGACATTTTTATATAGGTTGTAAAAGTTCTTAATTTGTCTTTCTCTTTCTGAAAGATCAATTCTATTTAATTGGTTATGAAAATAATTATGGCAACCAATTTCAAAATCTTTTGCCCATCTTTTAACTAAATCTGGAGAATATTCCAAAACCTCGCCAGTAACAAAAAGCGTTGCCGGAGCATCATATTTTCTAAAAACGCTCAAAATATTGTCTAAATTATCAACCCCCTCGAAAGGACGGTCTATTTGATTTTCGCGCTTTTCAACGTCAATTGACAGAAAACAAGTTTTCATACTGTTTTATCATTTCACTTAGATTAAATTTTTCGGTAACTGTTTTTTTGGCATTGTTAATTAATTTGTCCTGCAAGTGTTTATCTTTTAATAATTTTTGTACCGCCTCCACAATTTTTTCTGGTTTGCCAGGTTCAATTAAAATCCCGTTTTCGTTATTTTGAATAATATCTGGCACCGCGCCAACTTTGGTGGCAATAATTGGAACCTCCGCTGCCATTGCTTCTAACACAACCCAAGGAAAACCTTCTTTTACAGACGGCAAAACAAAAACATCAAATGCTTTTAAATATTTGTGGGCATTTGGAATTCCACTTAATATTACAATTTTAAACTCGGATAATTTCTTTTCCGCCTCTCTTAAGTATTTCAGTCCTTTGGCCGGATAATCGTTTGCTATCGTGCCGACAATTATATCGTTGGAGTTTGGGATTTGATTAGATAAATTAGAATAATTAGAAATTAGGTTAATTAATTTTTGTTTTGCCTCCTCTCTGTCTAGAAATTCCATCTTTTCGATATCAATTCCATTGTGAATGGTTAAAATTTCTTTCTTTGGTTTGATGCCCAATTTTATGGCCTGTTGTCTATCTGGTTCGGCATTGTTAATAATATAATCTTTCCACTTAGCAGAAAATTTCTCGATAAATCTTAGATAATGATTTATTAAAAAACACCTCGGATCATTAAATGACCAACCCCCGATTCTGTAAATAATTTTATTTACCTTATTCTTTCCTGCCCAAGCACCTAAAAATCCTGCCTTAGAACTACACAAAAACAGGATATCTGGTTTTTCTTTTTTTAATAATTTTCTAATCTCAAAAAACCCCAGTAAATCAAAAAAGGGATTAACCGAGCGTCTTAGATTTTTTAATCGCTCTACTTTAATCCCCCGATTAGATAATAAATTTAAAAGTCCGTTTTCGTCATCACCTTCTGGTCCAGCACTCACTACAATTTCGTATCTATTAATATTGCTTACAAGCTCATAAATAAAACGCTGAGCTCCGCCAAACTCAGACTGTGTTACCAAAAACAGGATTTTTTTCCTATTATCCATTTAATCTAAGTTTAGCAAATTTTAGAGAGAAAATCAATCCCAATTGATATTGTCCGGCCCGCCGTATGCACCCATGTCACTTCTATAAATTGTACCGGTTAAGAGTTTGCCATCATTATAATCGGTCCCGGGATGTCCGGTGTTGATACACGGAGAAACATTGTCCCCATCCCCCCAAACCAAGCGATAGTTTCTTTCTCGTGTATTTACGAATTTTGGGTCACGTGAAATTCCGCCATCACCCATTCCCACACCACCGAATGAATCAAGTCCGTTGCCATAAATATCGCTATAGCTATTGTTGATTTCTCCACTCTTTAAATATATCCCCGTACTTGTTCCACTACCCATATTTGACGAAACGATATTGTTAAAGGTTTTAATTTTAGAATTTTCTACCCAAATACCGTGATGGTTGTCGTCAATTGTGTTATTTCTAATTTCAGTTGTAAGAGCATATGATAAATTGTCTTTAATAAAAATTCCCCCACCGTCTTTATTGTCCGAGGAACGATTATTGTAAATAATATTATTCAATATTGTTAATTGGCAATTGTTTTCGGCATAAATTCCCCATTTTGAATCCTTAAAAACAATGTTCTTAATTGTTCCACTAACTTTATTTGTGCCATCACAATAAATTGCTTTCTGGTCTTTGCTTTGTATTGTGATTTTCTGAATTAAGACATTTTCGGCATCGTTGATTTTTATCGCCGAATCATTGCCCTGGCCATCAATAGTTGTATATCCTGCTGATTCTCCAATCAGTTTTAGATTTTTATTAATCACCAGATTTTCTTTATATGTTCCTTTGGAAATTGTGATTATGTCGCCATCAATTGAGGCATTTATCGCTGATTGGATTGTGGAATAATCGGTGGGAACGCGTAAGGTTGCTGGAATTGTTCTAATTGTTGTATCTGTGGGTGGCACTGGCACTTCTGGGATTTGTGATGACTGATAAATTAAATCTATGCCGTTTATGTAAAAATCTCTTTCAAATGAATTTATTTCATAAATTGCTTCTGTTTTATAACCGAATCCATTAAAATCTTCGGCGGTTTTTATCCATCGTTTTTCGCCTGTGTCGTCATTAGGATATAATCTATAAACCTTATCGTCTCCAACGGCACGTACTAAGTCAGAAACTACATATTTGTTTACTTCTTCTTGATTCACGATTTTAATATTTTCCCATTTCAAATGACCATATTGATTAAAAATTTCTGGATTTAAAATAAGGCGCTTGTACTCGCCCTTAATAATATAAACATCATTAGAATCTAATGTTTTAATTAGATCGCCATCATTAATCGCAGTAATAGCATTTGCCTGCACAATGGGAGCTAGTAAAAATAATAATATTATTAGTAATAATTTTCTCATAATTTTCAATTTTGAATTTTCAATTTTCAATGAATTTTCAATTATTTAATTTTTAATACTAATTATATTTTAGCACAAATAAAAGAAAAGCGCCTCACCGAAGTGAAGCGCTTTTCAGTTTATCCTATGTCACCATCTACAAGGAAGATGTCATAGGTCGAAATCGATTACGGGGTTGCTGTACCTCTTAAGACCGTGAAGGTAATTGGCAATGGACCGATATTCTTGATAAGGGCCGGCATACCAAATCTTAATTCTGGATCACCTTGACCAGAAAGACCTTCTTCGTTTGTGGCATCACCCCAAACGATATCTCTTTCTCCGAAACTCATTGAGCCAGTTGCTAAGCTTCCTCCGTCGTCATTTCTTAATTGCAAGTAGATTGACTCATCTGTCTTCAAAAAGTCAGTGGTCGCATCTGCTGCAGCTAAGTCGACATGGAATTCTCTGGTAACGCCTGAAGCAACAGTCACATCTCTTTCTTCAAAGACGAAAGAAACGCTAGTTACGCTTCCGGCTAAGCTACCAAGAGCTTCTCTACTGGCGACAACGTTTTCGTTCCAGTCATATAAGTAAAGATTAATGGTGGCATCGTCAGTTGTTGACGCGACAACATCAAATCTTAATGCAGCGCTAGCAATATCAGCTTCGGTTCCAGACGTACCATCAAAGATTACATCACCACCAACAGCGGTAATTGTGAATCTTGCTAGTTCGTTTGTAGCTGTGCTTGATACTTTAGCAAATACTGGCTTAGAACGAGTAACAAAATGTAGATTAATATCGGTTTCAGCAGCATTGTCTGTGGTGTATGAAGTTAATTGTGAACCAGATTGTGCACCGTAAGCTTTTAACGAGCTTGTGCTACCATCGATATCAATTAACTTAAATGGTACCTTAGATTTAGCACCTGAACCTCCGTCGTAACCAGCAATGCTGGCCAAAACGGTTACATAAGTATCGTTGTCTTTTGGTACATAGATTCTGTTGGTTCCTGAGAAGTTGAAAGCTAAGCTTGCTGTTGCACCAAATCCCTGACCCGCGCTAACAGTCCAATTGCTTGTTCCGTATTGAGCTTCGGTCTGGTATTTAATTTTCACAGCTGAGAAATTATCTCTGTTGGCAGTATCAGCTTCGCCAGATTCTTGTCCGTCGTTAAGAAGGACAGAGAATGTTTCAACGTACCAAGCTTCGCTGGTACCTGTAAGCTTAAACTTGCTAACTTCGTTATCGTTGGTACCCATAACCACCAAACTCTTGTCTGGGGTGTCTGAGGCACCATCAATTGCAAGTGAACCATAAGAAGCAACACCGTAGTTAACAGTAGCTGCTAATGGGTTTGAAGCATCTCCCGTGGCTTCAACGGTATTACCGTCTTTGTCGATAGCTGAAACATCAGCACTTACATCGACAAGATCGAAGCCAATCCACGTATCGGCAGTGGATGCGCTAGCAGGTGCAGCTGAAGAAACATCGTTTTTAACTAACAATGTCTTTGAGGTTCCGGCTGGAATTACCCAACTCAAGCCAGTGTAATCAACATTTTCATAATTGGTTCCACTGGTGAATCCTTTTGCGGATGAACCTGGCACCATTGCGTTCGTGTCTTTATCATAGATATAGACAGTACCAACGGTGTCTTTGACATAATTAGTATCAATACCAGCTCCTAATGCTTCGCCAGTATCTTCCGTTGTATAGGCTGTTAACTGAATAGTATTAATGGTAATATCAGACGCCGAACCAGCAGTAAAGACAAATCCAACTGCAGTTACCCCTGATTGACCCTTAATGTATACTTTTTCGGTTCCAGCCAAATCATTACCCGATGGACTAGCTGCCAATGAAATTGCTAAACTTGACGCAGCAACTGTCATTTCTTCTCCGGCAATATCTCCCGATGGAGCAATTGCGCCATCATCAACAGCATCACTTGTGCCGGCATATTTCATGTAATTTACATTGCCTGATGTACCGACCAAGGTAGCATAACTGTAAAGTACAAATTTTACCTTATCAGTTGATGCAATATCTCTGGCCGTGCCAGTGTTTGCTGTTTTTATGTCAGCTGTAACCTGATAAGTTTTGGTTGTGCCAGCTGTTAGATCGATAGTATCTGTGAAATCTTCATAGATAGCTGCTTGACCTCCACATACGCTAGCCTGGGTACCATCGTTAAACGATATACCGTCTTTTGGACCAGCAATAACAACTCCACTGTCTTTTTCTTTGATTTTAATATCTTCTAAGTCATTGCTTGCTCCATATGTTGACGAAGCGTAGGTGTTGTAACCATCTCCACTGGCATCGTGACAAAACATTAACCTTGTTCTTTTGATTGTAATATCAGCAGCTGCTGACATTGTGAATTCAAGGAAGTTTGTATCAGATGTGGTCGTGCCAACGCTTGTAGCATTTGGTCCAACTTTGGTTAAGGTTAAGTCGCCACCTTTACAGGTAACAGTTACACCTTCACCATTTGAAGTACTATCAAATCCAGTAATGGTTGCAGTCATACCATAACCGTAGGTTGTACCCTTGGCTAAGATATCTGTAGCTAATTCCTGGTAAAGAATGATAGTTCTGTCTGGTTTTTGTGCGCCAATGTCAGCGTAGACATAAAATATCTCGCTTTCACCTTTGACGATTTCATAAGGTGTGTTGAAGACAAAAGCAACATAACCATTTGAACCAATACTTGAAGCAGTTGCAACAACTGTTCCAGTTTGATCTTTAAGTTTAAGATTGGTGATCAAAGCATTGTCTGCTGTACCGCCATTGAACAACTGGATTCTGGAGATTTTTGCACCTTCAGTTGCAGTTGTTACTTTAAACTGGCTGATTTCTTGCTGTAATGCGCCAATGGTGACATTTCTTGTGTTTGCACCACTGTGTGCGACAGTTACAGTTCCAGCAGCTGTGCCGCTGACTCCCATGACATTACTCTTTAATGGGAAAGCACCACCAATTGTTCCATTACCAACGACATCTGAAGCAGATTCGATAGTAAAGTAGTTAACATTACCAGCGGTTGCGCTGATATCAGCTACTAATTCGAATGTAGCTGGAGCAGTGATTCCTAAATTAATAAAGGTAACTTTGCTTGTTGAGGTGGTAATTGATCTGCCGGCAGTTAAACGAACCCCATCTTTGTAGATATAAAGGTTGTCAAAATCTTCGACAGCACCAGCTCCATCTCGTTTGAATGCGATTTGATTCAAGGTTCCTGTGCCAGTTAAGCTATATTTGGCAAAGGTAATTCCTTGTGCGGTACTTGGAAGTGTAGCTGCAGCTGGACTATCAGATGCTAGTGAAAGTATCATGTTGCCAGTAACAACTGTACCACCTGTTCCGCAGATGCTACCTCCGGTTGTATAGTTACCACCGTCGACAGCATTGATTGTATAAACTGAATCCCAGTCATAGTTCTTGGAAGTAAAGCAAGCTAAATCATCCACCCACTGCTTTGTTCCACTGTCTCCATCTGGTGAAAGTTTATAAACTTTTTCGTCGTTTATAACTCTAACCAATGCTGAAGTTGTGAAAGTTTTGATTTCAGTGGCTGAGATTTTCTTTAGATTGCTCCATTTCAAGTGTCCATAACTAGTGAATACTTGTGGATTCAAGACTAATCTCTTGAACATTTTCGAACCAACGACCTTGACGATGAAAACATCATATGGTTGGTATGTGTTTCCGTCTCCGTCAACGAATGTCGTTGTCGAACTCACGATATCACCGTCAATAACAGCTGCATTTGCAACTGGCACAATGAATGCACCATACATAGCAATTGTCGAAACGGCTAACGCGATAGATAATAATTTTTTCATTTTTTATTTTATTTTTAATTTTTATTTTTCGACCTTTGGTTATGCAATCAGCCGCCACCTATAAGATAACGACTGCTTAACATTAAGATAATTTTTATTCGCTAATTATTTCTTCAAATTCAATTGATTTAGATTCTGTTTCATCTTCGGTGTTGGGAACAATGACGTCTTCTGGTTTAGTTTCTTCTGACTTGGCTTCGTCATTAGCGATGATTTCTTCGGCTTTTTCTTGGGTTTTGTTAACTTGAATCAATGCCTGATCAATTTCGGTTTTAATCATGTCTTTGCCTTCGGGCATAATATAGGCCAATTGTTCGCCAGTTTTAATTAAAGTTTCTTTATAGGAGTCGGTTTGTTCGTTTACCAGTTTTGCAACCTCGGCTGCTTTTTGAGAATTTTTATCTTTTAATCTGTCCATATTTTCTTGGACAGCCACCAATTGTTCGGTAAGGTTTTTGACGGTTTGTTCAATATTATTTTTCTTTTCTGGTTTGTCGGCAATTTGTGCAACTTCATCTATTCTTTGATTAGCAAATTTTATAGAAAGCCTAGTTTTATTTTCATCGCTGGAAGCAAAACTCATTTGTGTGCTTTCCACTGCAGTTTTTAAACCATATAAAACATCTCCCGGTAAACTGTTTTGTGCAGCGCTAATTGCGCCAATTGTTCCCAATGAACTAACAAACACAACTAATGTCAATGCGATTCCGAACGCCGGTCTAGAAAACCTTAACATACTAAAAATAGGAAAACTCGCAAAAAGCTTTCCTTTTTCTACTATTGTTTCTTTAACCAATCCTGGTTCTTTAGCACAACCTATTTCAGATAACAAAAAACTTCTCTGACCCTCAAGCCAGGAAGAATTTGGTCTAACTTTCTTCAAATTTTTAAGTTGTTTTACAATGAATTCATCCATAGTCTACCCCTCCCATCGCTCTGGTTTTTCGCTCTACTATATATGACGAATGAAAAGCCGTTTTGTTACACTCTTATTACGGTTTTAATTACATGTGTAATACTAACACATTTATGATTCATTGTCAACTTCTGAAAGGTGCTTTTTTAACGATACCAATCCCCTATGAATTAATACTCTAATTGCCCCCGCTGACTTGTCTAAAATCTTAGCAATTTCGGGAACCGATAACTCATCAATATAATACAAAATTAAAACATCTTGATATTCTTCTTTTATATTGGTTAGAGACTTATGAATCTGATCAGCAATCTCCTTGGAAGATATCTCGTCCTTGGCGGGTTCTTCGTTTAAAAATATATGGAAATCGTCTCCCATAAATATGTCCTGTGAACTTTTCTTTTTGTAGTAATCAGCAATTAAATTTCTTGCAACTTTGTATAATAATGCCTGAAAACTTTCTTCAATCGTATTGGCTTTATCGGTTAAATATTCGTAGATCCTCAAAAAAGATTCTGACGACAAATCTTCTGCTAAAACTTGCGATCTAACTTTGAGGCGAATAAAACGAAAAAGCTTCGTGGCATATAAATCATAAAGCTGGCCAAAGGCCTCTTTATTGCCCGAAGCGACTTGAGAAAGTAACTCTTTTTCGTTGTCGATTGTTGCACTCATGTTACAGTTTTAGTATAACATAAAAAAATGAGGGCTAGCAACTCCGCGACCGCGGAGTTGCTAGCCCGAAAAAGAGCTTCACTTCATGATGAAGGGCCTGGCCTGACTCTTCAGCCAGAACAGATCCTTTGCCAGGGGGACATCGCCCCCGTCGGCGAGAGCGGTTCGGAACCCGACCACCGAAGACGTATCCTGGCCAACGCCGATGAGCGTGTCGATGATCTTGTCCCGGCTTCTGGTCGCCAGTTCAAGGATCTCCGCCTTGCTCAGCGTCTTCGAGGCCAAGATCACGTTGTCGACCGCGACGTCCACGGGCTGGGCCCATGGAAACTTCACGCCCGTCAAATCGATGGTTCCGATACCGACTTCGACTCCGATCTTGTCCATAAGGACTCCTTTCAAAAAGTGACTTTAAAATACCCCGTGAAGGATATTTTGTTATTTACATTATAGCCCCTAAATAATGTTTTGTCAACCCCGACGCAAAAGGTCGGGGCAAAAATCAAGGATTTTTGGTTTCTACCGTATCTTTAATTTCTACGCTTCCACTCGTCTCTTCCGTAATCGGTGGATCTCCGGTTCCATAATACATTTTCACGTAATCCAAAACTGATCCCGTGCTGGTCGACTTAAATTCAATCTGTTTCCAGTCGCCTGTTTGTGGAGCACTCTCATCATTGTCATTGTTTGTATCTCCACCAAAACTATCGTCTTTTAAGGACGTAAATATTATTTCGTTTCCTGTTTCCCCAACAGCGGTTAAGGTTCCTTCCACAACCATAAAATTATAATATTGACTGGCCGGTTTAATAATCACTCCCGAACCTAGTGTTAATGTTGCACCTTCACTAATCGTGAAATAACTTCCCGCATTCGATTCAATTACATAGGGCAAGTCGGCATCCCATCTGGTATCTTCCGAAACAATCGTCGAATCGCTTACGCAAACACCATTTATGGGATTGTTTATTATATTATTCCCCGAAAATTTAACTCCTGCACTCTTAGTATAAATTGCATAATTTGAACCATTATTAAAAATATTGTTTTCAATTTTTGATTTTGCATTATTTGATATTTCTATACCGTGGTAAAAATTATCTTTAAATTCACTACTCTCTATTTCTGAACTATCCGTGCCATCAATATATATGCCGGTCCAATTGTCATTTAAAATACTATTTTTAATTTCTGAATTAGAATTAATTAATTTAATACCAACGCCATAACTTTTTTCAATGGTTGAATTTTTAATCTCCACAGATGAATTGTCTATCTTAATAGTCTCTTCTGTGCGGGAAAAGTTTATATCGGGCCTGCCACCGTATCTGAATAGAACATAATCCAAAACAGAATTTTTACTCGTTGATGAAAAAACAATATTTTTCATATCCCCCTTGTCGGCTCCCCCCGCCCCACCATAGTCAGCATCTTTCTCCGAAGTAAATACAATTTTTTCATCTGATGTGCCCTCAGCTTTTAACGTTCCTTTAATTTCTAAAAATGTATAATAAGGATTTTTGGGCATAATAATCACGCCCGGTTCAATGGTTAAAGTTTTCCCCTCTTCAACTATTGGCCATTGACCTGCATTCGATTCAAGATAATAGGGACTATTATAAATTGTCCACGTTGTATTTTGAGAGATTGTTGTATGATCATTAATTGTTGTTCCTCCTTTGTGCGTTTCTCCTTTGGAATTTGTTGGACTGGGCATTTTTCTAAACTCAAAATCACTATCATTGTTATCTGTGTCAGCGTTTAATTTTCTTTGCATTGACTTATCAATACCTAGCGTCTGATTGAATTCCGTGGTTTCTTTAACAAAATCGACACAACCCCAAGCAACCGCATCAACTGCTTCATCTTTTATTTCTTGGGGTGTTTTTGTATCTGAATCTGGATTGGACGGAAAGATTGCAACTGAACCATTAGAATTATTTAATTGATCAGAATTATAAACTTGCCAATCAGCATCTGGATTTCCCTCTGTCTGTGGAAATCCTTGGAGACCAATCAAATAATATCCATTTGCTGGAATTGATGCGCTGGCAGGAAATTCTTGATTTCGCCAGGGATTATTCCAGTCGCGCGCCGAAGAGTAATAAGAAAAATAATAACCCGATAAATCAATTGCTGAGTCTGTTGGATTGTATAGTTCTACAAATTCGTTATCTCTCGTTTGAATTTCATTAATTATCAAATGAGATGCAGATGCTTTGTCTTCTTCTTCCAAATTATTTTCTTGATCGTTATTATTAATAGATTGTTCCTGATGAATAGACCCTGGTGCAGTTCCGCCACTATCTCCTGTTTTTGGTCCGGCCACAATTGTGCTTTCGTTTTGTGTCTCTTCCTGGTTATTGTTTTGTGGTTCCTGCTCTTCATTTTGTTCCTGTTTCTGATTATTTTCTGTGGTTACTGAGGGCTGTTCGGAAGGCATTGGGTCTGTCAATTCTGGAATAAAATCGGGTGTTTGTGTTGATGGAGCTATTGCGTCTTGAGATTCAGGTAATTTGCTTGGCAAAACCGTTAATTGTGGCGGGGGAGTATAATTACTTTCCTCTTCTTGATCTAGACCATCTTCTGGATTAAAAATTTGCGCAAACCAAGATTTTTTATCCTGTTGCGCAATTTTGGCCCTTTCATCTTCAGCTTCGTCTAAAAACAATTTAATCACCGCTGCCCCATATTCCACCGCCTTAGGTGCAAGACGTGACCAATAATCTTGTTGAAGAGCAATATCTCTTTCGTTAATAACGTATACATTGTTTTTTGTGGCATCGGGATTATAGTTCCTCCAATTCGATTCCATCGCATCGACTTGAGCCAACTTAAATGATTCCCCATTTTCGTCTTTGCCGATTGCATAAAACTTGGTAATATATTTTCCAAAATCATATTCTTTATTATCTATTATTATGGGGTTACTATATTGATCGCCTAAAGACGTCCTGCTTATACTGTCTTTGCTAAAAAAATATTTATTGCTATATCTTGCCAAGCTATCAAATGCTTGTTCAATGTTATAAATTTCTATTGGCAATTTACGTTTCTCAAACAATTCGTCCGCAAAGATATAATCTTCTGGCTTTAAATTCCCAGACCACGCTTCAAACGGTTCACCCAAAATGTGATGATCATTTCTGGAATGAGCTGGCACAGTCATGTCAGCGATTAAATGTAGCGTGTGCCCCAATCCATACCAGGATTTTTCTGTTTTATTGTTAGTGTAATTTTTAACATTGGCTATCCAAGAAAAATTTCCGTGATAACTAAACTTGGTTGTACCAAAAATATTTAACAACGCATTAGCAAATTTATGAATGGCATCTCCCTGAATATTTGAGCTCGCGCCCCACTCTTTGGCGGTTGCAACTCCAAAAGGTGCACGGTTATAAATCGGATCATATAAATGGAAAGACCACCTCGGGGCCATGTCCTCATCGATGCTTCCCTGAATAATTTGTTTTACTTTTTCATCGGTAACATCTGGATCATAATACATATTATATAAACGAATCATTTCTTTGGTTAAATTGGGATGAGTTGGCGTCGAGGAATAAGAAAAAGCCTTATTTGGACCACAAACAAAGCTTCCTACAATGAGAAACAATAAAGCAATTACGGTAATTACTTTTTTGTTAAACATATTATTTAAAATTAACTACAAATTTTCAATCAACCAGTCTCCATTAAAATTCTTCTCAAATGAGATATAGTGAGAATAATTTTTTCCGCTCTTACTAACGATATATTCATAGGAAAATGTTCCGTCTTGATCTAATTTGAGATTGTTCATATTTTTTACCAAAACACCATCAACATAAGTGTTATTTAAATCGCTTGGTAGGTCGTCTATCATTTCTTGCAGAAATCCTTCTTGTTTGATATTGCTCAATGATTTTTTCCATTCTTCTTGCTTTTTTTGTACAAAACACTCTGAGGCCATATCTATGTTTCCGTCATTTAATGCTTTCATAAATTTATTATACGTTTCTTCCGGCGTTGTTCGTGTTGGAATTGAATTATACCATTCTGATTCCCCTGACCACAAACCTTTTCGCACTAATTCTTCCTCGTTCAGCATTCTAAATGGGAACTTGTCGCTGGCAAAGCCTAATTTTACCCAATATTGCTTATCTTTCCACCATCTCACGCCCTCGGTAGCAACTAGTGTTCCAATTGCTAAAATTATAATAAAAAAGATCACAACCGTGATCCACCTCTTCTTTTTTGGCTTAATCTCGCTCGAGACATTATTCAGTTGTTGTTCCATATAAATATATTATACTTTTCCAAAAATTCTCTTGTCAACATTAATAAGTCGTTATTACTAACAACAAATTAATAATATTATTACGGTCAATTATCTTACGATCGTAAGATAATTGACCGTAAATCTATTTTAAATCAAACCACCTCTTTAGATCTTTGTCTTTTTCTATTTTGTCAACTATTAAAAATCTAATATCGTCTTGAGGGTTGTGCTTAGCAATAATCATTAGTTCTTCCATTTCTCTTTTAATGTCGTACGGAAAAACCCAAACACTTTTTTGAAGCTCCCTAAACCCTAACCACTTTAATCTCGTTCTTAAGAAGTCTCTGCTCTTTCTACGATCTTCTTTGACATCAAAGATAATTACTCTCCATTTTTTGTCCCATTTTTCCTGCTGTTTTCTTTTGATATTATATTTTATAAACTCCAACACCCCCTTGTATGTCAGAAACAATTTTTCGCTTTTTTTGTCTAATTTTATATATTGCTTATTGTGTAAATATTTAATAATTTTTCCGATTTCCCATTCTTTCTTAGCTTCAAGTTGGCGCTTTCTTTCTAAAAAATGTTTTTCTTCTTTGGAAATATACCAGCTATCAAATTTGTGGCAAGCATCATATAGTCTTTTTCCTCCCAATAAATCAACATAGGCCTCTCCTATTTTCAACGTTCCTGTTGTTATATCTTTAAATAACGCCATAACAACATGCAATACGTCTTGTGCTAAAGAACCGTCTTGCAATGAACCAATTTTATAATTTCGAAAGGTTTTTTTTGTCATAATATTATTACGGTCAATTATCTTACGATCGTAAGATAATTGACCGTAAGCCGAAATATTAATCAGAATAATGCGCTTAAATAATTTTTTTATCCATTTTTTATTTTGATTTCCCCTTTTTCGGCGTCGATTTTGACTTTGTCACCGTTCTTAATTTGACCATCAACAATCATTTTTGCTAATGGGTCAAGGACTAATTGCTGAATCTTTCTTTTTAGTGGTCTAACTCCGTAATCGGGGTCAAAACCCTTTTCAGATAATAAGCTTTTTGCTAAGGCAGAAACAGTAATTTTAATTTTTTTATGCTTTAATCTTTCTTCAACTAAATTCAATTGTAGATCAACAATTTTTCTCACCTCTTCTATACCCAAGCTATGGAAAATAATAATTTCGTCCAGACGATTTAAAAATTCTGGACGGAATTGTTGTTTTAACGATTCCATAATTCGAGATTTGGTTTCTTCTTGTTTTTGTTTCTTAACTTCACCAGAATGAGTAAAACCAAATTCGGCCATTTGTTGCAAAACGTCGCTTCCCACATTAGATGTTAGGATGATGATTGTATTTTTAAAATTAACCAATCTGCCCTTGGCGTCAGTTAGTCGTCCTCGATCCAAGATTTGCAGCAGAATATTAAACACCTCTGGATGAGCTTTTTCGATTTCATCAAATAAAATTACACTGTATGGTCTACGTCTAACTATCTCGGTTAATTGTCCGCCTTCGTCATAACCCACATAACCCGGAGGCGAACCAATGATTTTAGAAACGGTATGTTTCTCCATGTATTCGGACATGTCTAATCGAACAATTGCATCTTCGGTATTAAACATAAATTCAGCCAAACCTAGAGCTAGTTCAGTTTTACCAACCCCAGTTGGACCAAGAAACATAAATGAACCAATCGGCTTGTTTTCCTCTGAAATGCCCGCTCGACTACGTCTAATTGCGTTGGAGACGATGGATATGGCTTCATCTTGTCCAATAACTCGTTTTTGCAATTCTTGTTCCATGTTGGATAATTTGGCAGTTTCTTCTTCCAACATTTTAAATACCGGAATCCCCGTCCATCTTGAAACCACCTTGGCGACATCTTCGGGCCCGACTTCTTCTTTTAAAATTGATCTTTTTTTCTGAATTTCTTGTAGTTTCTTTTGTTGGCTTTTGATTTCTTTTTCAATTTGAGGAATTTTACCATATCTTAATTCGGCAACTTTTTCTAGATCGCCATTTCTTTCAGCAATATCGGCTTCTTGTTTTAGTTTTTCAATTTCTTTTTGATTATTTCTAATTTTGGAAATAATGTCCTTTTCGGTTTTCCATTGAATTTCCATTTCTCCGCTTTGTTCTTTAAGTTCGGCAATTTCTTTTTTGATTGCTTTTAATCTTTCTTTGGAATCGGCATCAGTTTCGGATTTTAATGCACGAACCTCAATTTCTAGTTTCATTTGTTTGCGCTTCATTTGATCTAACTCAATTGGCATAGAATCAATTTCCATGCGCAAAGCTGAGGCTGCCTCATCCATTAAATCTACGGCCTTGTCAGGTAAAAATCTATCGGAAATATATCGCGATGACAGATTCACCGCAGAAACAATCGCTGGATCAGTTATTCTTACTCCGTGATGCACTTCGTATTTTTCTTTAATGCCTCGAAGCATGGCAATAGCATCGTCGATGGATGGTTCTTTCACAATAATTGGTTGGAATCTTCTTTCTAGGGCAGGATCTTTTTCAATATATTTTTGATATTCTTTAAGGGTGGTTGCGCCAATCGCATGAAGTTCGCCACGGGCCAGTGCTGGTTTTAGCATATTAGAAGCATCAATTGCTCCTTCGGCAGCGCCTGCACCAACTAGGGTGTGTAATTCATCAATAAATAAAACAAATTTTCCTTTAGCACGATTCACTTCGCGTAAAACTGCCTTCAATCGACTTTCAAATTCTCCACGAAATTTTGTACCGGCAATCATTCCTCCTAAATCTAGAGCAATTAATTCTCGTTCTTTCAATGTTTCTGGAACATCTCCGGAAACAATTCTTTGTGCCAATCCTTCAACGATTGCCGTTTTTCCTGTTCCCGCCTCACCGATTAAAACTGGATTATTTTTGGTTCTGCGTGATAAAACTTGCATTAGTCGTCTGATTTCGTTGTCACGACCGATCACTGGATCTAATTTCTCTTGTCTGGCTAGTTCCGTTAAATTGCGAGTATATTTTTCTAGTGCTTGATATTTTGCCTCGGGTTCCATGTCCGTGACTTGTTCGCCACCACGTAAATCGGCAAGAATTTTTAGCGCATTTTCATAATTAATTCCATTTTCATTTAAAATCTCTTTGGTTTTAGATGATATTTGCAACATTCCCAACAGAAAATGTTCCGTGGAAACAAATTCATCTTTTAATTTGTCGGCTTCTTTAAATGCTTGCTCCAACGCCTTGCCTAGATCTTGGGTTAAATAAGCTTGAAATATTCCCGGAGTAACAGCTGCCAAATGAGGAAGTTTAGTTAATCCCAAATCAATATTTTTTTCTAGTTTGTCTAAATTAACTCCTAGTTTTTTGAATAATGCCAAAACCAGAGATTCTTCTTGAATTAGAAGGGCTCTTAATAAATGAAGCGCGTCAACTTGTTGTTGATTTTTTTCAGAAGCAATACCATGTGCGTCTTGTAATGCTTCTTGCGCTTTGGTAGTAAATTTGTCTAATCGCATATAGATCAATATTATTATATTAGCACTCCCGTGTCAAGAGTGCTAATTGTCCCCTTGTCCGCTCTTGTTAATACTTTAACTCTACGGCCCTTCTTACATCTTGATATGTGCCGTTAGATTGAATTATTCTTGGTCCTGTGTTTCCATTTAAATATGTTCCGGAAGCAATAATTTTGTAAAAAATTGTATTTTCTGCGTTTAAATAAACATTCCCGCCGTTACCACAGACCGTTTCATTTAATAGGCGATCATTATACATCTGACATTCTACGCCCGAATCAGCAGCATAGTAGGCAATCAATGATTTAGAAATGTCTCGAGAAATTTTTGTTTCCCCCAAACTTAATTTCGAAACGCCAAACGCAATTCCCAATATCGCCGCTATAACTAATAGCGTAATAAGCAAAGATGATCCCTTGGAATTATTTTTTTTCATAAACTAAATATCTAAAACTCTCTGCGACAGAGTAGTTTGAACATTAACAAATGATTGTTCTTCTGTTCGCGATCCAATTCCCTGAACCTTAAGGACAATTGTAATAATTGGCTGTCCGTCGTCGGTGATTCCGCTATAATAAAATTTACCAGTAACACTAACTTCGTCTGAATTTATTTGAACATTATCTTTTAGAAGATCACCGTTATAAAAAACATATTCAACCTCGACATCATTGAACAGTTCTCCATATCGTGTAACATTCAAAACGCTTGCATTAACACTGTTAATTTTACTCATTCGAATTTCTTTGGCCATAAACTCTAAAATAAATCGGGCATTTTCTTGTATGTTTTGCATCGCCATAACTCGTCTTTGACCTCTAATTGCCGCTGAAAATAAACCAAAAACAATCATAACCACAACTACAAATATGGTCATAGCAACAAGCAACTCAATTAATGTAAAACCTTTTTTGTTTTTATTTCTCATTAATCTTCTTTGAGATAATTATAAAGTAGTGTATCTGCGGTCAAATTGTGATTGCGACCCGATTCGTTCCAATCGATTTGAACGGTTACCTTGATTTGGTCATCGTTAAGATAGGTAATACTAATTTTTCGATAAAACATCGTGTTCGAACCTTCGTCATATTGATAAAGTCCTTCCGCACTTAACCTTAATGGAACAGCAGCAAAAGACATTAGCGCCTTAGAGTTGTATTGAACTCTTGCGTCTCCGGCGCCTAGGTCATCTCTCCAATTAGCGGCTGTTCTTTTGTTGTTTAACCAATTGTTGTCGCGAATATTTTTAACAACCTCCAATCCTTCCTGGGCTAAACCAAAAGCAATGGTTTTAGATTTATTTAATCTAATTCCTGAAATGCTAAAAGAAATTAGACCAATAATTGTAACCAGGGCAGTAATAATTACTCCCACGGCCACAATAACTTCCATTAATGTAAATCCTTTGTTTTGGTGTCTAAATTTAAGCATTTAGGTTTTATAATGATTGTATCGTAACCTGTCCGGCCTTATTAATAATTATGTTTCTACACGTTCTTGATGGGCAGGTCGTGTTTTTTCTTTTGATTGTGATCGTAATTTGCGTGATTGAAGGATCGTTGTTGTTCATAATTGTAAATCCATCTGGGACAGAAAAAGCAATGTTAATATCTTTATTGGGATCCAGGGCGTGAATCTCAATAGACGGATTGATCGAAACTACTTCACTCCAGTCAGAGGCAGAGGACTGGTAGGTATTGTTATTGTTTTTGTCTCCAAAAATAACATACGAATCCGTGGTATTTTTTTTGAAATGAACACCATAAGAATATATGGTCTGATTTCCGTAATTCTTGCCCGACAAAGCCATTCCTTGCGCCTGACGAATACCCTGAACAATTTCTTGAGCCACTTGTTGAACCAGATAGTTCTTTTCGTTTTCTCTCCAATTAACAATCAAGATCACAGACAAAACACCAATAATAAATATTGTAACCAACATCTCGATTATCGTAAATCCTCTCATTTTATTGTGTTTTTCCTTCATTTTAAAATATTTTTAAATATAGATTTAATAATGTTTGCCCCCAAAAAATCGAAATTATTGTCGCCAGGACCAAAAATGGCCCAAAAGGAATTTGAGATTTCAGGTTTTTCTTTTTAATGGCCATTAAAATTAAAGAAAAGACCGCGCCAACCCAGAATGCCAACAATAGAGCGACTAAAACCTGTGGAAATCCTAAAATTAATCCCATCAAAACACCAATAAACACATCCCCCATTCCCATCCATTTCTCTCTGGATATTAATACTAAAAACAGAAAAAATCCACCAGCGACAACAGCGGCTACGACGGAAGATAAAAAAATTGAAAATAACCCCGTACTTAACCAAAGATATAAATCAAAAATTAAAGTCAAAATTATTATTGGAAAAATAATGATATTGGGAACTTGATAATATTTAAAATCATAAACAAATAAAATTTCTAAAAACCCAATAACGATTAATAAAAAAATAAAAAAGATCATTGAGCTTGTGCCATAAAATGGTGATTGGTAAATAATCGCCAACAGAAACAATAATCCCGTGAAAAATTCGACTAAAGGATATTGCCAGGATATTTTTTTGTGACATTTACGACATTTTCCTAGTTGAATAACGAAACTAATTATGGGAATTAGTTCGTACCAACAAAGATCTTTTTTGCAGAATAAACAATGAGAGCGATTTTTTAATATTGATTTATTCTTTCTCAGGCGCAAAACTACAACATTAAGAAAACTCCCGATAACTGTTCCAATTATAAATGTAAAAATATAAATAATTACCATTTAATAAATAAACAAGGCTCGATAATAATTACCTACCCTATATTAAAATAAGGGGGCAGAAAAATTATCAAGCCAAACTTAAACGATTATGGATGTATACAGAAAGCTGGATCGGCACAGGTTAATCCTGCCGCACAGATTGTGCTAGTGTCAACGTCTGATCCCAATGGACCAGTTTGAACGTTATTTTCTAAAACTGCTCTTACGGCATAATCAGTTGGCGCGCTGGCAGCATTAGCACCATAAGCATAAACATATGTTCCGCTATTGGTTGGATCAACAGGAACCGCAGTCATTTCGTTCCCAGTAAGTGCTGTTGCCATTGTTGTCCAATAGGCAGCCAAACAATTATTAGCTGCTGCTGGTGCCGGATAATTACCAACACGATCATAGTACATTTCTAGGGCCACGGCAACCTGTCGCATATCACTTACTCGACGCGTATCTCTGGCCTTTGACCTGGCATTATTTAAAGATACCAAAATTATACTTGCTAGCAATCCAATGATGGCAATAACAACTAAAAGTTCAATTAAAGTAAAACCCCTATTTTTTGACATATATTTTAAAGCTTAATTGTTATTTTATTTTGACACTCTTTTCTGCCCCAATATAAAATTGAGGCAGAACTTGACTATCAAACTAAATTACGGTTCAACACAGAAAGCTGGATCGGCACAGGTCATGCCTGCAACCGCACAGATTGTACTGGTGTCAACATCTGATCCTAATGGACCAGTTTGAACGTTGTTTTCTAGTACTGCCCTTACAGCGTAATCAGTCGGCGCACTAGTTGCGTTGGCTCCGTAAGCGTAAACGTATGTTCCACTGTTGGTTGGGTCACTTGGAACTGCAGTCATATAACTGCCGCCCGTAATTGCTGTTGCCATTGTTGTCCAATGGGCCGCAGTACAACTATTGGCTGCTGCTGGTGCTGGATAATTACCAACTCCATCGTAATACATTTCCAATGCCAATGCGACCTGTCTCATGTCGCTAACTCTACGGACATCTCTGGCTTTTGATCTAGCGGAATTTAAAGACACTAAAACGATTGTTGCTAAAATACCAATAATAGCAATAACAACTAAAAGTTCAATTAAAGTAAAACCTTTTGATTTTTTCATAAAATTTAATTTATTACTTATTTGATTTTTTTCTAATCGACCTTTTCCGCACATGGCGGATTTATTATTTAATTAGCGTATATTATATATTATAACATATTTAACAAAATCCCTACAAAGAAGAAGTCATATTGTACATTGGCATTAGAATTGATGCCACTAAAAATCCCACGCCGCCACCAAGAACAAGAATCATGATTGGTTCAATAAGTTGTGTCATATTAGAAACAATTCTGTCCACGTCTTGTTGATAAAAAATTGCAATTTTATCTAAAATTCCATCTATTTGTGCGGTTTTTTCTCCTACGCCTACCATTTGGGTAACCAGCGGAGCAATTTCTCTGGGATGGCTAGAAAAAGCCGAACTAATTGTTTCTCCAACCCTCACTTTCTCTCTGGCCTCAATGATAATATTCTCATAAACCTTATTGCCAATTACTGAGGCAGTAATATCCAGTGCTTTTAAAATAGATATTCCTCCCTTCAAAAGCGTTTTAAGGTTCTCGGAAAGTCTGGCTAGATATATTTTTTTAAATAAATCATTAAAAACCGGAACTTTTAATTTAAACCTATCAATGGCCAATGCTCCTTGGGGTGTTTTCTTCCATTTACTAAAACCAAAAACTAAACCTGTAATAATTAGAATTAATAACCACCACCAGTTTCTAAAAACATTGCTTATCGCTACTAAAACTTTTGTTGGTAATGGTAACTCTCCTCCTAACTCCAATAACATTGAAAGCATTTGAGGGATAACAAAAATCATCATCAACGTTCCCACTATTAAAAACAGTGCGAAAATAGCAATTGGGTAGGTAAACGCCCCCTTAACTTTCGCAGTTAAATTATATTCCCTTTCAGCGTGATCGGCTAAATATTTTAAAACTTCATTCAAATTACCCGTGGCTTCACCTGCACGTACAACATTCACATAAAAAGCTGAGAATATTTTAGGATGCTTCTCTAGTGCTGAAGATAATGGTTCGCCCCCGCGCACACTATTTTCTACCTCGAAGAGTACCTCTTTAAATGTCGGTGTTTTTATTTGATCTGCTAATATTCTCAAAGAATCGAGAGGGGAAACATTGGCTTCAAACAAAATCGCCAATTGTCGATAAAAAAGTGTTATTTCTTTAAGTTTTATCTTTTGAAAAATTTTCAAAGATCGAGCATAAATTGGAACCGCCGAAGCTTCCTCTAAAAAAACCACCACCAAGCCATATCGTTGGAGTGTTTCAATCGCCGATTCTCGACTTCCTGCCTCTACTGTTCCGGTTTGAATTTCGCCTTGTTTAGTTCTGGCCTGATAATTAAATTTCATATTATTTACCCATCAGTAAATTTAAATCTGATCTATTTAGAGAATAAGTTTCCGCATCCTCCATGGAAATTAACCCTCGATGCACCAAATCGGCTAGAGACCTATTCAAAGAAACCATATTTTCTTCTCCGCTAGTTTCAATTACCAAGTCTAATTGGAATACTTTATCTTCTCTAATTAAATTTTTAACTGCAGTGTTAGAAATCATTAACTCATAAGCTGGAATTCTTCCTCCACCAGATTTTGGTATTAATCTTTGAGAAAACACTCCCAACAAAACTGATGCCAATTGAGTTCTGACCTGGTTTTTAGAACCAGTAGGAAAACTGTCAATAATTCTATCAATGGTTTGAGAGGCGCTATTGGTGTGTAGTGTACCGATAACCAAATGACCTGTTTCGGCGGCGGTTATGGCCGTAGAAATTGTTTCCAGATCTCTCATTTCCCCAACCATAATTACGTCTGGATCCTGCCTTAAGGCAGATCTTAGCGCCCTCCTAAAGCTTAGCGTATCACTACCGACCTCGCGTTGATCAATAATAGATTTGTCTTGATCAAACATATATTCTATGGGGTCTTCAATGGTAATAATATGTTTAGTTTGGGTGTGATTAATAATATCAATTAATGCGGCTAGAGTTGTGGTTTTACCTTGACCCGATGGTCCAGTGACCAAAAATAATCCTTGTTCGACTTTCGCAAACTCTTCAAGAATTGACGGAAGATTTAATTCGGCGATGGTTCTAATTTTAGGAGAAAAAATTCTTAATGCCGCCGAAAGATATCCGCGCTGGTGAAAAACATTTACTCGAAAACGTATTTTGTCCTGATAATTATAAGAGAAATCGATCTCTTTCTTTAAAAGAAGAGATTCTTTCTGCTCTTTGTTTAATAGCACGTCAATTAATCCTTCGGCGTTTTCTTTGGTGATTACAGAATGTTTAGTGATAGGAATTAATCGATCATCGATGCGCAGAGTGGGATATCTACCGACAGAAATATGAATATCAGAAGCATTGTGTTTGCCGGCAGCCTCTAATAATTCTTCTAGTTGTGATTGGTAATTTTTCATGAGATTAAATCTTAGTTTGGATAAAATTAAGGCACGATGTAATTCTGACCTGCATTTTTCCCAGTTATCGAATTGGTCTCTAAATAATATTCGAGATAAAAATCTTGTCCATCGGTGCTTTGATAATAATATCGATAATTACCATTGTTAAGTGGATCAGTAGGAACAACATTAATTAATGTTGAATTTTTTAGTGTTGTGGATAAATCATCGGTTCCAGTAATGTAACCATCAAAAATCGGATAAACAAAATAAGTAGTATGATATAGATTTAAGACCGTGTTTATACTATTAATATCGGTTATTCTTTGTGTGTCGCGGGTCTTGGCTTTTACGCTCTTAATGCTGATTACAACCATTCCTCCCAATAAACCAATAATTGCCACAACCACTAAAAGTTCTACCAAAGTAAATCCTTTTTTTGTGTTTTTATTAAACATATATTATTAATTACTTATTTGTTTTACTAATGTTTATTAGTCCTCGACTTCACTTCTAACCTCTTCTAATCCCAAAATTCCTCGTAGGGCCTTTATAATGCCATCTTGAAGCATTGAGGTTGTTCCCTGTCTTTTCGCCTCGGTACGGATATTGGATTCGGATGGTTCCTTCAGAATAATCTCTTCAAGTTCTTGGGTCATCTCTAAAATTTCGAATACTCCTAATCGACCCATGGTTCCTTTTGGACATTCTTTAGAAACTTCTGGTTCGTATAGCGTGTATGGCTTTTTTATGTCGTATTGATTTAAAACTTCTGGTTTAATGTCTTTAAGTTGTTTATCGATTAAGTCCACGATTTCTTGTGATGGCTTTATTTCTTTTTTACTTTGCGGACATAAACGTGGTACCAATCTTTGAGCAATTGCCAAGATTAATGTCGAAGGAATTAAATATCGATCAACTCCCATGTCAATTAAGCGCGGGATGACTCCGATAGCATCGTTGGTGTGTAGGGTGGCTAAAACCAAATGACCAGTTAATGCGGCATGCACTGCCAATAAAGCCGTTTCTCCATCTCGAATTTCTCCAACCATAATTTTGTCTGGATCTTGACGCAAAATTGATCTAAGACCATTAGCAAACGTGTAACCGATTTCTGGACGAACCTGTGATTGACTAACTCCGTCGATATAATATTCGATGGGATCTTCCAAACTAATAATGTTTACACCTTCTTGATTTAAAATGTGTAAAATGCTGTACAGGGTTGTGGTTTTACCGGAACCAGTTGGTCCGGTGACCAAAATCATCCCATTCGGTTTTTCAATTGCCCTGTTTAAAACTTCTAAATTTCTCCCCTCTAGCCCCAGATCAGATAAGCTTTTCAATCCGACGGTAGGATCTAAGATTCTCATTACAATTTTTTCTCCCGAATAAGTTGGTAGAGTAGAAACACGGAAATCAATTTTTTTATTATTAATTTCAGTGAAAAATCTTCCGTCTTGAGGTTTTCTGGTCTCATCGATTTTTAAATTGGACAAAATCTTAATTCTAGAAACAATTGCTGGATGAATCCTGAGTGGCAAGGTTAGGTTGGTATGCAAAACGCCATCTACGCGATAACGCACACGAGTAGATTTTTCGCCTGGTTCAATATGGATATCAGATGTTCTTTGTTCTAGTGCGTGTTTAATAATCAAAGCAACGACTTTTGAAATTGGCGCTTCTTCGGCTATTTTCTCGATTTTTTCCTTTTCGGTGACAGGCGATTTATCTTTTTCTTCGTCCATTTCATGTTTGAGTTGTTCAAGGGCTTGTTTTACTTCTCCTTTCAAACTGGAATATTCCTTAATAATGTTTCTAAAATCGGTTAAGGTAATAATAAAAATTTTAGGTACCAAATTATTACGATGAGCAATGAATTTTAGCGCTTCTTTGGCGTCAATATTTTCTGGACTTAGCATTCCCGCCTCTAATGTTTTTTTCTTGGCATCGTATAATATTGGAACAAAACGATAATGTTGGGCCGCTTCCAATGGTACTAGCTTGAAAACCTCTGGATCTATCTTTATGTCAGATAGATTTTTAACAGGAATTTTGAAAAACTGACCCTTTAAATCATAAAAATCCTCTTCTTTGATAAGGTCTTTTTCTAAAATTAATTCCTCGATGTCTTTTTTTGATTCTCCGGCTTCTTTATTTAAACTATCAAGAGTTATAGCATCAATCAATTTTTTGTCGACCAAAGAATCAATAAAACTTTTCTGTCTCATTTTTGTGGAGAAATAAACGGATTAGCTCTCCCGGTTTCACCTTTTTCAACCGGCAAATTTCCGTGCATTTGCAAAAAAGGTAAAATTTTATCATTAATAAAATCGAAATTAAAATCAATTCTTTTTAGTTTTTGTTCTAAAATGATTCCTGCTTGCTGATTTTTGTTGACTACTTCTTCTCCTGACTGTGTGGCGCCAGTATTGTCAATTGTGCTGGTATTTTTCTTAATGACCCCAAAATACAAAACTAGAAACATCGCCAAAAATATTATTCCGGCCATGATTAATAGTTTTTGTTGTTTTTTCTTTTCTTCTACTGTTTTGATCGCCATAATTTTAATTCGCTATTTGGTAATAGGTTTTTAAGCTGACATCGAAATCAAACACATTGTCCTTTTCACTGCTTTGGCTAGTAAATCCAATTGAACTGATATCAACTAATCGCAAATTATTTTCTACTGCCTTAAGAAAGTTTTTAAATGATTCATACCCAGCAGTTAATTTTAAACTAATGCCCACAACCTTATAATCTGTTGGGGTTTTTTCCTGGGCTGTTTCGCCAGTTCTCACTTCTTGGGCCTTCGATCCGGTTTTTTCGTCACTAACCGTAATTGCTAAATCATTCAAAACAACTCCACTACCGTTAGCCAATGCCTCAATTTGAACCAATAAATTAGGAATATCTTTGTTGTTAGGTAAAATCAAGTCTAATTTTTTTAAGATATCCTGATTGTTTTCGTATTTGTCCATTAATTTCTCGACCGTGTTAATAAAATCAATCTTTTGATTTAGTTGCTCTTGTTGATATTTTATTTCTTTTTTCAAATTTAAAGTTTTCTGTACCATGGGAATATTAAGGAACAAAACGCTCGCGATAAATCCCAATATTAAGATGCCAAAAATAATATTTTTAATCATTTTTCTCTAGTTCGTTTATTAAAATCTTTTTAGAAAATAAAATCGAAAAACCAAAATCAATTCCTCCGTCTTCGTTTAGGGTTGTTTTGGTAAGATCAATTTTTTCTACTAATTTGTCCTCCGAGAATGCAACCATTTGTTTAGCTAGTCCAGTATAGGTTGTGGCGTTTCCTAGAAGGATCACGTCTACTTGTTCACCAACAATATTAAATTTTGATTCCGAGAAATATACTTCCGGGACAACCAATTTCTCAATTTCTGCTAAAAATTTAGACCAATAAATATGGCTTGTAAAAATATTTTCCACCAAATTCATCTTTTTGTCTGCATTATATATCGAACTTTCTAACTCGCTACTTCTTTTAGATTCTAATTTTTCAATTTCTTGGTTTATTTCATTTAGATTCTTTTGAGATTTTTTCTGATAAAGAAAAAGCCCACCAGACAAAAGTAAGCTTAAAATTAATAACACCAAAACAATGCTTCCGGTTTTAGAAAAAATTGTCCCAATGGCGATACCTCTTTTTTTGTATTCTTTTGGAATTAAATTTATGTCATTCATAAATTTTAGTCTTCGCGCATGGCTGCGCCCACTGCTACAGAAAACTCTGGGCCAATCTCTTTAAGAATTTTATCGAGACTAGACAGATAATTAATTTTTCCCCAAGGATCAGCAATGATCGCTTTAACATTCAATTTTTTCTCGGCATATTCTTTTAATCCCTCCATTCTTGCCGATCCACCATTTAAAATCAATTTTTCTATTTTGCGATTCGTTTTTGCGTAGTAATTGTTCATCATTCTTTCGCTTTCGTTCAGAATTTCGTCAATCAAGGTAATTAACGCTTCCTTGGTTTCTTTTTTATCAATTGACTCATCTGGCCCAGAATGATTAATTCCGTGAGTAAGCTTAAAATCTTCCGCCCTCTTAAATGCCACCCCTAAACTTGAGGCCAAAATTCTTGTCATCTCCGCGCCAGCAATATCTAAACCATGACTCATTTGCACTGTATCCTTATCAATAATTGTAAACGATGTTGCTCTTGCGCCAATGTCTAAAACACAGATTGGTTTATCTTCTTTTAGGGTTAGCGATCTGGCAAAGCTGAAGCTTTCTAGCTCTAATGCATTAATCTTTAAATTTAATGCTTCGGAAATTCTAATATACTTATTAACTACCTCCCTGGGCACGGCGATTAAAAGCACTCTTTTGCCTTGCATTGTTTTAGAATTATCGTCTTTGATTGTTCCTGAGTCAACAATTTTCCAGTCCAAAACAACTTCTGACAAAGGAATAGGAACATATTTTCTGGCTTCAAATTCAATTGCTCTTGCCAGTTCTTTGTCGGCCATTTCTGGCATTTCAATCACGCTAGTAAATCCCGAGAAAACTGGTATGGCCATAACAATGTTTTTCGCGTTTGCTCCTGATCGTTCAATAACCAAACGAATCATCTCTCTGGTAATTGCCTCCAGAGTTTTCAAAGAACTTGACTGAAATGATTCATTCAGCTTTTCGATATAACCAAGAGTGGAAATTTCACCATAGGTTTCTAGTTTGAATTTGTCTTCACTCTTTCTTAGTTGTACTATTTTAATCGAAGAAGTACCAATATCAACACCTAAAATTGATTTTGGTTTACTGCCAAATATTGCCATGTATATATTATATCATAAAATCAATTGTCAACAAAAAAATAAACCTGTGCATAAGGTTTATTTTTTAATTTATAATTTGTTGTGATAATTCGATTATTTTTTCTAGATTATCGTCTGGATTTGATTTAACTTTGTGACGATATTTGCACCTAGAACACCGATAATGAATAATATATTCTTTGCTTTTTATCTCCACCCCAATTGGCTCCATTAATCCTTTACAATCACACAATCTATCGCCGGGATTTATGTCCACATGCTTAGACCATAAACATTTTAAACAATGATCGGTGTATCCATCTCCTTGTGTTTTTTCTCCGCAGTTATCGCAAACAAAATCTTCAATTTTTCTTTGAAATTTTCTAGGCATTAATTTCTTCCTTTTTTTCTTCGTCGTTGAATGCGGATTGCATCATGTAGAATTTACGATAAATTCCGCTTTTCTTTTTAATCAGAGTTTCATGTTTGCCGCGCTCAACAATTTGTCCTTTATTAAATACAAAAATCTGATCAGCGTGTCTGATTGTACTCAAACGATGAGCAATAATGAAAGTTGTTCTGCCCTTAATCACGTGCATCAATGCATCTTGAATTAATTTTTCTGATTCCGAATCAAGATTAGAGGTTGCTTCGTCCAAAATTAAAATCCTTGGATCTTTTAATAATGCCCGAGCAATGGCAATTCTCTGTTTTTGCCCCGTAGATAATTTCACCCCTCTTTCACCGACAATTTGCTTGTATTTCTTGGGAAATTTACTAATAAATTCATGGGCATTGGCAACAATTGATGCGCGAACAATGTCTCGAATGTTAGCGTGAGGTTTCCCATAGGCAATATTGCTTTTAATGGTATCGTTAAATAATGTAATTTCCTGCGGAACAATAGCAATGTTTCTTCTCAATGATTCCAGACTAACATTTTCGATATTCTTGCCATCAATTAAAACCCTACCTTTAATTGGCGAATTGTAACGTGAAATTAAATCCACTAACGTGGTTTTGCCTACTCCACTTGGACCAACTAGAGCAATTGTCTCTCCGGCCTTGATTTTGAAATCAATATTCTTTAAAACCCTATTCTTCTTTTTCTTATAGGTAAAACTGACGTTTTCAAACGCAACATCCCCCTTAATCTGCTTAAGATCGATTCCGCCAGCATATCTTTCGGTTTTAACTCTGGACAATTTTAACGCTCGTTTAATCACGGTGGTTGCGGTTTTAAAGATACGATAATTGTATCCTAAGTGTGCAAATGGCTGAAAAACTAAATTTGTATATCCCACAAACATAACCAGTGTTCCTGCTGACAGAAGCCCTGCTCTTAGAAGAAAAATTCCTCCAGCAAAAACTAATACAAAGCCACCACCGACAATTGTTTGTTGCCAAACATCTAATCTATTCCAGATTTTGACAAGTTGCCAATATTTATCAATTGCTCCAGCGAAATTTTTAACATTTCTCTTTTTTTCTAATTCTTCGGCAACACTAGATTTGACTACCTGAATATTGCTCATCGCATTATAAACATCACCGTAAGCTCTTTCGTATTTTTTGTTAAGTGCTCTTTGTGATTTCATTACTGGTCTGGTCATATAAATTGTAACCACGCCATAGAACAAAACTATTAATAAAATTGCCAAAGAAAGACGCCACTCTACAGAGGTCAAAATAATCAATCCGGCAATTGCTTTTAATATCCCGGGGGCCGTTGAGAAGACAATTTCTTCAACCACACGACTAAAATAATCACTGGCACGATTGATCCTTTGAATAATTTCACCCATCTTCTTTTCTTTGTGAAAGCTGATCGGTAGACACATCACGTGCGAAACCATATTAATATCAAAATCATTAGAGGCTTTATTGCTGATAATTACTGATTTTCTGCCCACATAGCGATCAACCCAGCTGGAAATTAGAGTCAATATCAACCATAGCCCGAGAATCTTAAAAATTAATTCTAGGGTTGTGGCAGTGTCAGTCGCAATGTCCACCAACTTACCGTAAATATAAGGGATAATCGCACTGAATACCGATGACAATATTGCTAAAAAAATTAAAAAATATACCTTTTTCTTATATTTTTTAAGGTATTGCCACAAAATTTTTATATCTTTGTCGACTTTCATGATTTTTCTATTATAGCAGAAATTTATAAATTCGTCAAAATCGGTTGTTGATAATTAAATAATTGTTTATAATTAGTCTATAATCCATAATTTAAAGTTATGCTCAGAAGACACCGAAGATCGTTAATTATTGCCGTTTCAATTTTGGTTATTTTAATAATCGGCGGAATTGTTTTACAACTCAGCGGAGTTTTTGCACCACAAAAAATATACGGCCTATCAGGAATAATCACCAAAATGGATAACGAAAAGATTGTTATTGATGCCATGATTCCACAAAAAAATGGCATAGCAAAAAACACAACCAAAACAATCATCGTTGATCAGAACACGAAGATTACAACCATAAAAATTCCTGTTGGATTAAAAGTTATAAGCGGTCAACCCATTGAATTAACAGAAACCGAAATTAAAATATCTGATTTAAATATTAATGATAAAATTGATATTATCGTCGATCCCAGCAATCAGAAAAATCTCCTTGCTAAAACAATAAAATTAGTTCAATAAAATTAATACAGAAAAATAGAAAAATCCTTCGTCAGAAGGATTTTTTGGTTGTTTCGGATTTTGTTTTACTGACAACTGTTTGTATTGGCGCAATTAAAACTAATCCATCCAATTACATCGCTACCCCATGCCCATCCTTCGAGTTCTAGTGTTGAAGAATTAATCTTAACCTGTGTACCAGTTGATGTCCCCCAACTACCATCGGCTTCGCCTAGCTTAATCCAGCCATCCCAACCATTACATGCCCCTGGAGTTTCACAGGCAACTACTCTCGCCCATCCCGCTACTCGATAATTTCCGATTCCATTGCAAGCTTCTGCCGTTATTGGTGAAGGGGAATCTACGCAGGCGCCGTATAGGGGTGCCTCAGGAAACCCTGATGTTGGAGCAAAATTAATCCAACCCACGATTTCTGACCAAGCATAACCGGAAAAATTTCCCGTTGATAAATTAACAGTTACGCCATAATTAGAACTACTACAACTCACATCGGTACAATTTAAACTAATCCAACCAACATTATCTGACCACGCCCAGCCAGAAATTTTGTCGGTAGCACTCCCGTTAACAACCAGAGTTGCTACAGAAAATACGGTTAGACAAAAGATGAAAATTATAATATTACGCATAAATCTATGTCAGATAAAATTAATCTTTTTTACAGTAAATCATATTTAAATATGATGGCAAATTGTTGCCTGAACCAGAATTGAAAGCCGAAATATTTACATCGTGATGATGCGCCCAACTATAATCTCGACTAGACGAATCTCCATTTTGATAATACCAATCGTCACTTATATACGCTCCCGTGCTTGTGTTTGGAGGATCAATGGCATGCGTGTGTGTATCTGCTCCGCCTGTGCTTCCATAAGAACTTGCTCCTCGAGCAAATCTTCCGTCTAGTGCAGAAAATCTGGTCCATCCCGCGGGACAAGTTGTGTCAAACATTGCGATCATGCCCGATGGAATGGTTCCTGTGCTACTACCACTCGGCCAGGAAGTTCTGCAGTCTGTTCCAATACATAATCCTCCATCGGCTCTCATTTGTCCAGCAGTATAAACATTTTTATTATTATACGATCTCACCCATGTGCTATCAATCATATACCACCCTCCGCCATAAGTTCCATTATACCAACCGGTTTGTCCATAGGTTCTGTGCCAGCCTGCGCCATCATCAATAACCACACTTCCATCAACTTTTATTCCACCATTAACGCCCAAGATCCCGGTAATAGTTTGCTCGGTTGATCCAGCGTTTATCGGCACAGCCACGTTTCCACCCGGAGGAGCAACTGTTGGTCCCGTCCAGGCAAAAATAAAATGGATTCCAAAACCAGTAATTGTTCCTAAAATTAAAACTGAAATTAAAACACTCAATATTGAAAATTCTTTGTTTAAAAATTTATTTAACATATATTTATTTACTCTGCTAAACCCGCGTAGCGGGATCCCGCCATAGCGAGACATTTAACAGGGCGAAATTAATTATTATTTTTTAAAACGGCTTAATTTCTCTCCACGTCGGCAGAGGGTAATTTACACGAACTTGTTTGGTTTCGGTACAACTATATCCCACCGAATCTGTGACTCGCAAAATAATCGTTTTCAGTCCCAGGGTTAGATATTTGATAATTATGTTTTCTGTGATTGCGCTATCGGGAGTGGCTCCAACCATTGTCCATTGAAATATATCCCCTTTGTCTATCGAACAATCTGATCCAGAAATTGATTCATCATAACAGGTTGAGTTGTCGGTTAAATCAATTTTTTCACTTAAATTTGGCAACTTGGGCAAATATGTAAAATCTGTTCCCGGATAAGGATGAAGTGGAGTTTTAAATGTCGATAAATTATTAACCGCCAAGGAAACGGAAATTTGTGTCGTGCAAGTTGCTGTTGCTCCACTTCTGGTCACTTCGGCTTTAGCTGTATATGTTCCTGCTGTTATGTAATTGCAAGCGTTGGTTTTAGTATATGGATTAGTAGAAATTGCTGATGAGGTGTGTTCATAGGTACCATCGTTTGTGCAATCCAATTTATAGACAATGTTTCCTGTAGCCGTACCACCAACTGATGTTGTAAAACTAACATCCGTTAGGGGCGCTGTTCCCGCAGACGGATCAGCGACCAAGGCACAAGAAACGGTAGCATCACTTACAACAACCGTATTCGTGCAACTATTAGTAACTCCTTCTCTAGTCACTTCTGCTTTAACTGTATACGTTCCCGCTGTCGGATAATCACACAAATCTGCTCTAGTGTAGGGATTAGTAGAAATTGCTGATGAGGTGTGTTCATAGGTACCATCGTTTGTGCAATCCAATTTATAGACAATATTTCCTGTAGCCGTACCACTAACTTGTGTCGTTAAATCAACATCGTTTAACGGCGTCATTCCTGAAGAAGGATCAGCTCCAACAGAACAAGAAACTGTTGGTGTTGGTGGTGGCCCTACATTTACAACCACACTGTCTGCTGGCCAATCTTTGTTGTCTTGAGGTGTACAATCTATGGTATATGTCTTAGAACTGGTTAGATTTCCCGTGGTTTCTGTGCCATTTACTGGTCGTGTTCCTGTCCATCCACCAGACACCGTACATCCGGTCATATATGTTGATGTCCAATTTAGATCCACTGCTGAACCATATGGAACGGTAATTGGTCCTTCGACATAATTACCTACTCCAGATTGACGAACCTTTAAATTAATCGATGGCGATGGTTTGGTGAAATTAAATTCTTGAGTCCACTCACGACCTGTTTCATATTTGGCTTTCAAATATAGGGTGTGCCCACTGCCATAAGAAACGTTAGAAATATCGATATGAGAAGTTTTTAAAAAAGTTGTTGCAATATTGTATACATATGGCAAAAAAGCATTATAAAAACTCGTTTCAGCAACACAATAAAGTGGAGCCGCATCATCAAGTAAATACCAATCAACGGTTTCCGAATTAGCCGTTGTTCCTCTTATTAAATCTATCCAATTACTATTATCAATATTATATGATAATAATTCTATAGGGTCAGAAACTGCCATTTGACCATCTCCACCCAATGGAATATTATACACACAATTAACACTGCATTCACCACCAGTAATTTTGCCAGAAACATTCATTATAGTCAAAGACGAAACCGGAATGGGGTTGGCATCAAGACTAATTATTCCGTTTGAAAAACGATCACATTTTAATGCATTAATCTTGTGTGCCGATGGAACAATTAAAAAAACAAAAATTAAAATTAAAATATATAATATTTTTAATTTAAAGTTTTTGTTCATACTTTTTATCATAAACATATTATACCATAAATACAAAAACAAATAAAAACGAGGAGTTGCCGTGTTTTTAACACTAACAACTCCTCTACTGCTTTTCAAAAACGATCAAGCCCTCATGGGTGATCCAGAAACCGCCCATTTTGCCGTCGCCCACGACGCCATCGGTCCATTCTCGGATGTCATTAGGGTAGAGAGCAGACAGAGGAATTTCTTTCCTGTCGTACGCTTGACCAGTTTCCCAGTCCACGGTAGACAAGATAACGATCGTGGCCACCAGATCAGACGTGGAGTCTTGACCATCGTACCGAGCTCCGTCAGCAACGAAAATTTTGTACATCAAGTAGTCGTTGTTTTCCCAGAGCATGGAGGATAGATTTTCGGAAAAATCATAATCTCCATTTCTGAAAAAGTCAACCTTTCCTAGCTTAGTTTGTTCCTGATAAACCAAGCACGGAGGAGTTTTGAATAGCTGGTCCGGACTCTTCACGTCCGTCCGCCTGTACTCCACGAACAGCTTGAACTGCTTTTTGGTGTTGGGATCGCTGGGGCCAGTGGGAAACACAGAGTCCTGGCAACCCCAAAACACCAACAGCATGAGAATCAGGATCACAATCTTTTTCACGGTGATTCTCCATCACTCCTCACGTTTTGGCGTGGGGTTGCCTCACTCGTAGTGGGCTTGTAAATCATTGGGCTTGATGCCCATTATGTATGTAAAGATACAAATAAATGTACTCGCTCATTTCGCTCAATTTTTCGCTCAATTCAGCTCTATTTTGTTTTGTTTATAGTATACTCTTAAATAATTGACTTGTCAATGGATATTTGGTAAAATTAAGACATATGAAAAGCGAAAATCGAGATAAAAAAACTAAATTTATACCAAAAAGTGCGAAAGAAGAACAGAGAATATTATTAAACGATAATGAATTTTTCGCGCAAACAAAAAAATATTTAAAACCATTAATATTGTCATCCATAAATCTATTTGATTTATCGGAAGACGTGGCAACTGAATTGTTTTGGAAAATTACAAACGACATTCCTATTGCTGCCAGAAGATTTTTGGAGCACAACGAACCACAAAGAAGTTATAGATTCTCAACATATTTTGGTTGGTATATCGGCCAAAAAATAAACAAAATAAAAAAATTAAAAAGAAAGGGACCATCAAAGCAGTGATGGTCCTTTTTCGAGATTTCAGTCGTCTTTTTTGCCACCCCTGAACACCGAAAAGATTGCCGAAAGGATTGAGCCCGTTTCGGAATCGCTCGTCTTGTTGTCGTTTCTTTCGTCGAGATGACCCGAACCGGCCGCATCGTCTCGAGCGTCGTGCCAAGCCTGACTTACTTCCCTGGAAGAAGACTTGGTTTCCTTGGCCGTGTCCTTTTCCGTCCATTTGGGCATCGCAACTCTCCTTTGCCTCACTCGTAGTGGGCTTTGTCGATCGGGGACCCTACGGGTCCTTATGTATATAAAAGGTACTAATTAAAGTACTCGTTTTTTCTGTATCTTTTTATGCTTATATTATCATCACCAATAAATTTCGTGTCAAGGAAAAATGGTGAATTTTATGGCGCTACTGTGTTGGACCAGTCCGATATTTGTCCAGCACTATTTTTAGTTCTAACTTTATAATAATATAATGTGTCCCAATTAAAATTACCACTGGTCGTATATGACCCTCTTTCTCCGGAATTAATAATTTGACTGTGCCAACCAGTGTTGTCTTCGGGAGAAGAAAAAGTGCTGTTGTTATCAACTAATACCTGATATTCCGCTTGTGGATTACCCGCTGGGTCGGTATATTTCCAGCTGATTACCGGATGTCTGGAATCATTACAATAATAAAAAATATAATCTAACTCGGTCGGTGGAAAAGCTGATCCCGATAAATTGTTTATTTTCACCTTATAATTAACTTTTGTAAAACTTGCCGTAACTGTAAAACTAGATGTTGGTGTGGTATAAATATTTGTATATTGTCCACCAGCGTCTATGGCATTATCAGTAATTTTTGCGTAATAGCTGTGCCCTCCCGCCGAATATGGACCGCCCGTATAAGAACAAGTGGTTAGGTTATTACAAGTTTTTATTAAAACATTATCGACATACATTTCTATTTTTTGTACTCCTGACAAATTATCTGAGGCCGTAACCGAAAAAGCTACAGTTTGCGAGGTATTGGGACTTGCCGGTAAATGAGAAATTGTTCCCGTGGGTAGGGTTTTGTCAATGCCCACCCAGTTATATGATGAATTTGATGGCGATTTATTCCCCGTTAAATTATGTTCATCTTCGCCCCATGATTGCCAATAATATTCACCTTCATTTAGTGATAATCCTGTTGAACAGTCGCTTGGATAACAAGATAAGCCACCAGAATTAACATAGTTGCCATAAATATCAGGATAAATGCCCACAATATTAAAATGTGACCTTACGTTATCATTATCAACGTCTGAAACTCGAGAGCTGAAATTGGGATTGTAGTTAATCCATGATTGTGGAGGGGTAATTAGTGTTGGCGGATCGGGAGGATTATTGGCCGAGCATGGCTGTCCAACACATTTGTGACCGGGTCCTGTTCCAAAATAAAATTCATCTCTAAACGGATCCCACGCACTACTGTCCCAATTACATCCATCACAATATGCCAACGCTGGCCCACAAGAGCCGCATTTATTCACACTATTTAAATTACAGTCATCACACCCACCCCACCATGGTGGATCATACCAACCCGGAGAACCACCACTTTCGACATTACAATCGCAAACGTTTACTGTTGTTGAACAAGAATAGTCTATGCTGTTATTTCTACATTCCACCATATAGGTCGTGTCTGTCAACGGATTAACATCAAGCTCCCAACGATAATCCGATGATAAATCGTCCGAGTTGAGTGGGAAATTATGTGTATCTGGTCGCCAATCAGGATCACATGTTCCCATCCCGATTGTATTATACGATTGCCATCTTAATGTTGTCGTATTCCCTGCTCCACCAGTTGGATTGGGACTCGCCGACATGGTACAAGACGGAACGACTGCTGGACAAGGATCGTACGAAAAAACTTCTTCTATTGGCTCAAAATTATTCGGATTTCCGGGATCTAAGCCAACTCTGGCCGTTATGATTACATTGTAAATATTTCCACACGCTATGTCTTCTCCTAGAGTTGCAGCTATATTAATTCCTCGACTTTCATTACAACAAATCGTATATTCACAAATTGGATTACATTCTCCAAGATTAGCATAAGATTCATAATCAATAGTATAGGGCAAGGATTCAGTGTTTCCATTGCTTCTGGTCACGTTAATGTTAAAATCTATATCAAAAATTTGATATGGCTTATGATAAGGATCGTCGAAGGTATATGGTGGGGGACAAACCGGTTCTCCCCTAAATTCTCCCGCTTTAAAACCAAAATTAGTATCCTGTATATATAAATTTTTACCACTTCCCGAAATATTAACATTTCCCCATTGGTGTTCCGTTATGCAGTCTAAGGCGAAACTAATTTTTATCGAAAATAAAACACCACAAAAGACAATAATTATTATTGTGGTTAAGTATAAAAATAATCTATTTTTTCTACTCATATATATATTATACAATAATTGAAAAATAAAAGAAATAAAAATAAAAAAATCCAGGCGAGTCTCCTCGCCTGGCACTTGATAACAATTTATACATAAAATCTGGTTGCTTAGAAGATGTAGAACATTAGCCACTGACCGTTGACTTCAAGATCCGAAGCGTTATCGATTTCAACCTCGTATGTCTTGTAGTCATACGAAACCATTCTGTCATATACCCAAACCCCGTGTTTGTTGTTGGTATCCTTATAGGGCTGAATATAGACATGGGGAATATCAACAGTCCAGACCCCACTTCCCTGGTAGGTTTCTTTCATTTGGACGTTTCCGAATCGCGTAAAGCCGTCCAATCTTTCATCTCCCAACTTTCTGCTTTCATCAGCAGTAATCTCGGGGTCATAGAACTGATAATATAGCGCAACCGTAAGCGTGGGCTTAACAACTTTGCTCACATCCTGATAAAAAACACAGTGAATTGTACGGTATTGCGCAGGCGGTTCTTCGGAATTATTTTGCACGCCCGCGACTTCAATCGGCCAGAGGGTTTCGACAACCCGAATGTTTCCTTTTTTGGGATACTGGCGAAAATCTCTGGAAGATCCCAGAATCAGGTTTAACGTGATCCTGAAATCATTCTGCATGTGCCAGCCGGAATACAGACTCCAGTTGGCGTTGAGATCTCGCACACTTTCTTGCTTCCAGGTGGACTTGTTCCAATCCACTCGCAGAGAAACCATATTGACCGGACGGATTTCCATGCCGAAGTCGAACTTCTGCTGAAGATTTCCTTTTCCGATCAAATAGAAGTTTCCATAGATTCGAAGCCAAGAAAGAGGGTAAATGCTCAGGTCGAATTTCCTGACAGGCTCAATGCGCATTTCCTGCGTGTTATTGTATTTGACTGATTTCTGTAACGGAATCGTGTAGGTTCCGCCAGCGTTCAGCCAACCAAGATTCAGCCGGAACATTGCCCGAAGTTGCGTCCACAGATAAGTGTTGTACACACTGTCCGTAAACACATACCATTCGAACTCACTGTTCTGCTGACCAATGCCCAGAGAAAGTCCATACTCTCCCATGCCGTCATAATGATTGGTCATGACAGCGACCTGTCCAAATAAACCGTTGAAGTTCCGAGCATAAGCTCCTTCAAGGGTGAAGGAAAACTTATTCTTGTACATTCCGCCGGTTGCCCAAACACTGAAAGCGTAATTTTTGGTCACGCCTTCGGCGTTATTGCTTTCTTGAGCAAGCGCGGGAAGCGCCTGCAACAGAAGCACCACCACCATCAGACCCAAGAGCGCTTTTTTCATTCTGCGCCTCCCTTTTCCCAAAATCAAGTTCTTGTAGAACTTTATGTATATTGACCATGTAAAGTACAAACGTACTGAGTTTTCGCTCTTTGTTATTAAAAGTACGCTCCTTAACTCTACTCATATTATACTCCCAAAGTATTCATTTGTCAATGGTAAGTTTATCTCAATACTGCGCTTAGGTCCTGAACGGTGCGGGTGCGGATTGTGTCTTGAATAACATTTATTTCTTCGTTGGTTAGGGTTCTCTCTGGCGACCTATAAACAATGCGAAAGGTGTAACTGATTTTGTCAGCACCAAATTTTTCAGCATTTTCGTATTTATCAAGTGTTTCTACTTGCTCCACTAAATCCCCTGCACAATCACGGATAATTTCATAATAGTTATTTAAACTTGTGGTTTTATCGATAACGAATGAAATATCTCGATAAGTCATAGGGAATTTGCTCACTTCTTTGTATTGACTATTAATATCTTTAAATTGACCGGTGATTCTTGGATCTTCCGACCAAAACACTCGAATATCGGTGATATTGTTTTTAATCATCGCCAATCTTTCTAGTCCAAAACCGAATGCCCAGCCATTATAAATTTCGGGATCAATATTTAAATTTCTTAAAACTTGTTTATGCACCACCCCCGCACCAACAATTTCTAACCACTTATCACCCTGTTGAATTTCAATTTGTGTGCTAGGATCGGTAAATGGAAAAGTGTCTTCTAAAAATCGATAATTTACCTTGTCACCATAAAGAGTTTTGGCAATCATACTTAAAACTTCTTGCAAATCTTTCATGCCAATCTCTTTATCAGCTTTTTTGCATAAATACAGTCCATCGATCTGATGAAATACGGGAAAATGACTGCGATCAATTTCGTCTTTTCTATAAACTTTACCGTAGCTCAATAGTCCAATCTCTCCGATTTCTTCTAACTGTTTAATCACATCTGGTCTTTGCAAATAGTATGGCCACATTACGGTGGTTTGGGTTCTCAGAACATGATCCTGATTCACATAATAGGTATCCGTCTCTTTTCTTGTGGGATGGTCTTTGGGCGCATTCAATAAATCAAAAATATCTCGCACACTAACAATTTCCGGAACTTGAATCACGTCAAAATCTTTAAATTCGGACATGGCAATGATCTTGTCAATTAAGAATTTTATTGGAGAATTTTCTTTTCTTGATAGGTCGGGCAAACTTAATAATCGCTGAATACGTAATGCATTCGTGTCTTTTTTGGTGCTAACTTCGCTCAATAATTGTTTAGCAGTTGAGTCGTCTGCCACAATATATTCTCTTTTGTTTTTGTCGGATAACATATAAGCCCATTCTAATACAAAATTTAAAATTTGCAAAGAGTGTGGTATAATATTGTTATATGAAAAGAAAAATCACTATCGCCATAGTTACGATTATTGTTTTAGGAATTGGTTTTTTTATGGGTTATATGATTAATCAAAAATCCTATAACCAAAAAATTGATCAGTATAAGAAAATTATTGATTATTATTTTCCAGTCGTTGAATCTACAAATAGTGTCACGGGCAAGGTTTTGGCTATTGGTAATGATTATCTTAATATTGAGACAGTCATCCAAGATCCTTATGTTCTACCAGAAGAAAGAGAGACAAAAACAATCAAGATATTAATATCTGGAAAAACAAAAATTACAAGATTTGATGCTATGACCGGCAGAGATGTCGAAATTAAAATCACCGACCTGAAAACCAATGATCAAATTGGCGCATTTAGCGATGCAGATATTAGAAATAGATCGGAATTTGAAGCCAAATCAATTAATTTATACGTCGCACCATAGCCTTAAATGAAATTGGGGACTAGAACAAAAAACTTTTTTCTTGATTTGTTTTTTCCCAAGAAATGTCTAAATTGTTCACAATCCGACACATATTTGTGTGCGGATTGTTTTAATAAAATTGAAATCACCGAATATATTGAACGTGAATCAAACCCCTATTTAGATAAAATAATTTTTGCTGCTAGTTATGCTAATCCATTAATTCGCGAATTAATTAAGAGTTACAAATATCGCTTTGCACAAGAATTGTCAGAGCCGTTGTCTCAATTAATAATTAAAGCTTTAGAAAAATTTAATCTCGATATTCAAATCCAAAACGCAATCATTATTCCCGTTCCACTGCACAAATATCGCCTAAGAAAACGTGGATTCAATCAGGCAGAATTAATTGCACAGAAAATTGCCAACCATTTTAATTTGCCGATAAACACGAATATTCTACGGAGAGTTATTTACACCGAACCGCAAGCAAACCTAAAAGAAGACATTAAAAAGCGACTAAATAATATTCGTAATGCCTTTATTATAGACCCGCAATATAAAAATTTAATCGAAGACAAAATCGTTATTTTAATAGACGATGTGATCACGACCGGCGGAACGTTGTCTGAAGCGGCAAGAATTTTGAAACAGAATAATGCAAAGGAAGTTTGGGCGCTCACGGTTGCGAAGGGATAAAAAAAGTGATAAGATTAAAAAATTGGAGAGGTGGCTGAGTGGTCGAAAGCGGCACCGTGCTAAGGTGTTAACTAGGCAACTGGTTCGTGGGTTCGAATCCCACCCTCTCCGCATTGACAACTTTTTATCGGCATGACCCAATATCTTAGGACTGATCTGCGACCCGCTTGCCTATAAAATTTGCAAATAAAAAAACATGAAATCGCATGAGTTACGTGAAAAATATCTGAAATTTTTTGAATCCAAGGGACACACTATTGTCCCTTCAGATTCTTTGATTCCGGAAAATGATCCAACGACACTATTTACAAGCTCTGGAATGCAACCAATAGTACCGTATTTATTGGGCGAAAAACATCCGATGGGAACTAGAATTGTTGATTCTCAAAAATGTTTTCGGGCTGTAGATATTGAAGGAGTTGGCGACAATAGACACACAACAATGTTTGAAATGCTTGGCAATTGGTCCTTTGGGGATTATTTTAAAAAAGAACAGATCGCATGGATATTTGAATTTTTAACTAAAGATATCGGGCTTAATCCAAAAGATCTTTATGTCACAGTTTTTCGAGGAGATGAAGTATTGAAAATTCCACGAGATGATGAGACCGTTAATATTTGGCAAGAATTGTTCAGAAGCGCGAATATTGATGCGGAAGTAATTGATTTCGCAGAGAAAAATGGATTGCAAAGTGGTAGAATTTTTTATTATGATGTTAAAAAAAATTGGTGGTCTCGTTCTGGTGCGCCAATTAATATGCCATTAGGTGAACCGGGCGGACCAGACAGTGAGATGTTTTGGGATTTTGGTGCCGAACTTAAATTGCATGAAAATTCCGAATTCAAAGACCGTCCATGCCACGTAAATTGTGATTGCGGGAGATTTTTGGAAATTGGCAATAATGTTTTTATGCAATACGTAAAAACGAACAAGGGTTTTGAACCCCTACCAAAGGGAAACATTGATTTTGGCGGAGGACTAGAAAGAATATTGGCAGCTAAAAATGGAGATCCAGATATCTTTAAAACAGATTTGTTTGCACCAATTATCAATAAAATTGAAGAAATGTCTGGCAAGAAATACGGCGAATCAGACAGTACCTATGGCATGCGCGTGATTATTGATCATTTGAAAGCAGCTACATTTATTATGGGAGACAATAAGGGTATTTCTCCTGCCAATACTGATCGAGGATATATCATAAGACGTTTAATCCGCAGAGCAATAAGATATGGTAAAAAAATTGGAATAAAAAAAATAGATTGGACGGTTGAATTGGCGAAAGAGGTTGTAAATATTTATCGGAATATTTATCCGGAACTTGATAAAAATAAAGATTTTATTTTCGATAATCTTATCCGGGAAGAGGAAAAATTCGAAAAAACACTAAATGGTGGGATCGAAAGAATTGAGAAATTGCTTAATAATTATACTGGCGATACTAAAGAATTTTTTCTTGACGCCAACACTCTTTTTAATTTATACCAGACATATGGATTTCCGATAGAATTGAGCATAGAAGAGATGAATAAGATAAGAGCAGAAAAGGGCGGGCGACATATTTCTAAAAATATTGAGTTAAATATTCTAACGTCGTTTCAGAATGAATTAAAAAAACATCAAAACTTGTCTCGAACTATTTCGGCCGGAAAATTTAAGGGGGGATTAATCGATAGCAACACAGAAACTAAAAGATTACACACGGCAGCCCATTTGCTTTTAGTGGCCCTGAGAGAAGTTTTAGGTGATCATGTGCTTCAGAAAGGTAGCAATATCACCGCTGAACGTTTACGTTTTGATTTCTCACATTCAGAAAAAATGACACCAGAACAACTAAGAAGAGTTGAATATATCGTTAATGAACAAATCCGAAAAGCCTTACCTATTACTTGCGAAGAAATGTCTCTAAGAGATGCCGAAAATTCTGGGGCAATGGGAGTTTTTAAATCAAAATACGGGGACAGGGTAAAAACTTATAAAATAGGCAATTTTTCCCACGAAATCTGTGGTGGTCCTCATGCAAAAAATACTTCTGAATTGGGAGAATTTACAATACAAAAAGAAGAAAGCTCATCGGTCGGAACAAGAAGAATAAGGGCTAACTTAAAACGAAAATGAAAAATAGTTTTCTCTATTCGGTTTTAGTATACAACGACAAAAAGGTAACTCTAAAAAAATTGTTTATTTTTTTAGAGTCTCTTTACGAAATTAAGAAGGTCAAAATTTTTTTTGTTTTTTTATCGCTCAGTGGGTTTGGGTCGTTAAAAAAAATTAAAAAATTTCAGGAAACAAGAGGTTTCAAGTTTGGAGAACAGCCGACTATTCCTTATCAGCAAGAAAGCGTTTATGCAAAAACTAAACACTATAAGAATAAATCTGTTTTGTGTATTGTTGCGAAAACAACACAAAACAAATATTTAAAAATAATCAGCGAAATAAATAAAAATCGAAAACTTTTTGATTCAATTAATAATAAATTTTCGGACTACAACAAAATAGACCTCATGACACCGCTTAATATGCGCAAAGATCATGATGTTCTTCGATTTTCATTTTTACTATCAGATTTGGCCGTAAAAGCGTTTACGCTAAAAGAAAAGATATGTTTTTCTGGATTCCCCCAAATATTTTTTAACTGTTCTATTGTAAAAGATGTGTTTGTTCTTTTTGATTGTGAAAAACTATTTATTAGAGAAATCAATCATTATTATGAATATTTATTGGAATATTTTAGATTTAATTATTTAGAAAAAAAATCTATATTTAAAAATGCCAAAAAATATTTACCAATTTTAAACCAATTACTGAATCACCGTTTTGCTTTTCAGTCAAATTGTGATTACATAAATCTTGTTGGGTCGATCTATAATGTTTTAAAGAGAAAAAAAGCTCTTTTGGGGCACATTAATAGTAAAATCGGAGAAAAAAAGAAAAATGGAATGTTTTTTCATTGGTTCAATAATTCGTCAGGGGTAAGTTTTGCCCAAGAAGTAGCCACCGTATTTTTGTTAAAAGAATGGTATGAAAAAAACATTAAATAAATTTGCCAGACTAACCCTGCTCGATTACAAATTACCAATGAGTTTGGTAGATGATTGTTTTATTACTAAAACAGAAGAAATCATTAAAACATTGGAGAAAGATAAGATGTGCTATAATTTTTCTCTGACAATGAGACAAAAAGACAAAAAAAATTCAAATTATGCCGAACTTTACCATAAAAAAATAGAAGAGATAAAAAAGAAACTTCTCAATACCATTAATGGTAGCATATTAAAGAACTGTTTGGCATATAATAATAGGTTTTTATTTCTAAGGTTGTCAGAATTGCCCCTTATAAAGGATAAACAGAAAATTAATAATTTTTTTAAATCAATTAATGCATATTTAAACAGAATGGCCTTTAATCCAACATACGGAGGATTGATGGGTTTTTATTCTAGAATATCCTTGAAGAAAAATTGTCTTAAGACGAACAGGCTAAGTTTAAAAATACTAGAACAACCGAATGGCTTAATGCAAAAGAATGTGAACTCTAAAATTGTTTGTTTTAATCCGACAATTTTCAGTAAAAAAAATAAAATATTATTTTTTAGATTTAAAGACGATTTTGAAGAAATAGTTAAAATTAATAATTTCTCTAATATTACACTGGCCAAGGAAATTAAGAAGACAAAGGGACTACAAGGGCTTTTAGACATTGACCTTGCCAGTAATAGTCATTTTGATATTTACAAAAATTGTTTTGGTGCCAGTTCAAGACCAACAAGACACGACCTCGTCGAAAAGAACAATTTTAAAATAAAAGAAGGATTCGTTTATGATGTTATTAACACAGACACAATAACTGTTCATAAAAGAGTTGATGATAATTTCAAATTAGCAGCCAGTACTTGTTTAAATTATCTAAAAAAACAATTGTCTGATCTACATAACGAAAAGAAAATGCTAGGGAAAATTTTAGCGGATCATTTAAGAGATATTGGCAGTGGTAGCTGTTTATTGTTGGATTTTATCGCTTCTTTTAAAAGGAAAATAGAAGAAATTCGAGACAATAGGGATAATTTCGGATCATATTTTGAAAATAAAATCTCATCATTGATTTTAACTAATGCCAATGACCAGGTAGTGGTCAAGCGTCGACTGAAAATTAATAACATGATCAATAAATTAGAGTTTTATTTCTCAACTTGCCAAATAAACAACAAAGAAATATATATATTTGAGAATATTTCTCCAATTGGCATTTTAAGCTCTAGACAAGATTACTTTTTAAAAAACGAGCCATCACGAGACATCTCTACCAATAAGACAGCCGAGCCGTTAGAAATAGTATTTTGTCCCGTCAATCCGAAAATGTATCACGCCTATAGGCGCAATAAAAAACATAGATACTTTCTAAATGTTAATCAATTCACAGAAAGAAGGGCCAGATATCAAATAGATGCGAATGAAATGGAACTTGTTTTGAGTAAAGATCTTTGTCCAATGTTGTACTGTCGAAGACTCGATCGAATGTTTGATCCTGTTTTCAATTCTACATTATCTGCAAAAAGTAGCATTATCTTAATTTTTCTCAGAATGATAAGTCATTCTCAGGAAGAGGTATCAGAATTACCGAATTTTTTGCCAAAAAATATTTCTGCTCTCGTGAACATTCCCAGACTAATCGTGAACAATGTAGTTGTTTTAAAAAGAAAGTGGTGTTTTAATTCTACGGAATTAAATATTATAAAAAAATCAGTTCCCGATGTTGATGAGTTTTTATTGATTCTAAATAAATTACTTGAAAGAAATATTCCTCGATTTGTTAATTTGGTACGTCGTGGAGAAAATCCTAAAACTATTGATATTTATAATCCCTTTTCGTTATTGCAGATAAAAAAGTATCAAAATGATCGATGTATATGTTTTGAGGAATTGTTACCATACCCCGGCCAATATAGTGGTTCTTGCGGGAGCGAAAACGATTATTTAATTCAATACTTGTTTTAAACACATGATTGATCATATTCGCAATACAAAACAATTAAAGGTTTTTATAAATAAAATCAACGGGTCCAAAAACCACAGATTTAAAATTGATATTTGGCGAATTTTTTTAGTAAATAATAATCATCATAAAAAGGTTTCGACGATTCTGAGACGTGTTGGCACAAAAAAAAGTAATCATCAACGCGTAAAATCTCTCAGAGACGCATTAAAAAACATTAAAAATGTTCATGTTGGCACTGATTATTCTAGAATCTTTTATAAAAATATTTCGGACGGATGTCGACACTGCACAAAAGACTTAGGTTGTACGATAAGAATAACCACTCAATGCAACAGGAGTTGTTTTTTTTGTTTTGCCAGCAAGCACCCAACAGAAAATAAGGAAAAAATTAATTTAAGACTAATTCAAGACAATATAAGAAAGCGAGAAAAAGAGATCGATTTTCTGTCTTGTGCCATTAGCGGAGGAGAGCCATTTTTGTTCCCAAATAAAGTATTTGCATTGCTTAAATTTCTAAATGATAATTACCGTGATACCTATAAAAGGGTTTATACTAACGGTGATTTTGTGGATGAAAAAATTTTAAAAAGATTAAAAGATTTTAATGTTGACGAAATACGTTACAGCATCAAACCACTTGAAAGACCCAACGCTAAACTCTTAAAAATATCCAAAGAAAATATACCGCACGTATTAATTGAAATACCGGTTTTGCCTGGCAATGAATCCAGAAAAGAAATAAAAGGTCTTATTGAAAATCTAGATGTTATCGGAATTGATGGAATAAATCTGTTGGAATTATTTTTTAATGGTCACGGGATTAAAGAGTTTAAAAAAAGAAACTACAAGATAGATATAAGTGACGGTATACGAGATATATATGATGCCAAACCAATTTATGAGTATCCTGTTTACGGAAGTCAATACAATTGTTTATGGTTACTTAAATATTTTGCACAAAAAAAGGCCAATTTGTTTATAAACTACTGTTCTCATCAAACAAAAAAAATGCAATACGACGCAAAAAACAAACGACTGGCAATGAACAGAAAGAATAACTACTCGGTCATTACCAATGAAAATACTCACAAAATATTATGTATATATGAGAATATCGAACTTGCCAAGTTGAGGTTACGGCGCCATAATTTAAAATTTAGAATACAAAACGATAATCGTCACGGACAAAGGCTAGAAACAAGCATTGATAATATTAAATTGTTTAATGGCAAATATTTACCAATTTTTATCTATCGAGATCCTTCTGATTCTTACGATGTCGATTTTGGTTTAACCAATTTAAATAACATATGATTATGATTAATAAAACAAAAACAAGAAGTGCATATTTTTTAAATTCGAATTGGGCACAATTAATTATTAAGTGTCCGACGCACAAAGCAGGAGATTTTTTGTCGGAGTTCAGTATTTTTTTAGAAAACCTAAAAGAGAAGAAAAAAATAAGGAGTTGGTTTTTATTGAACAAAAATAACAAAATTTTATTTAAGATAGAATTTTCTAGAAAAAATAAAAACAATTCTTTATTGTTCGATAAGATAATAATAAAAAATCCAAAAGTTAATTTTTTATTAGCTACTTTTGAACCAGAAATTTATCAATTCGGTGGAAAATTAGGTTGGGCTTTAGCTAAGGAATATTTGAACTCAGTTTCTTTAATAATTTCGAAATTAAAAATCGACTATAGCCAAAAAAAAATAGTGGCACTCACTATTATGTTTGATCTCTTTTTGCGTGCTTGTGGTGATTCTTGGGAGGCGTGGGATGCGTTACAGCGATTAATGATTGTTCGGGGCATTAAGAAACTTGATTTTCCCATATTGCCCTCTGTTTTAAATAGCGAACTATTTAAGTATTCTTCGAGACTAATAAACAATCCTCAAAAAGAATATTTTGACAAAACAAAAAAGAATCTGTTGCTAGCTGATTTTGCCTTAGTCAACCAAGACTTGTCTCGAAAATTAAAAGTCAATGAATTGTTTCTGAATTTTTCTATCAGAAAAATATTGCCATATTATATTGTTTTTGTTTTTAATATGCTTTTAATAGAAGAAATCGACCAGATAGAAATAATTAGGTCGTTGGCATTAAATCTTAATCCGGCAAAATATTGATAATGAGAAATGAATTGCTTAAATGCAACTCCAAAAATAGAAATATTTTCGGAGTTGCATTTTTTATAAAACAAAAATCTGGATATATTTATCCAGATTTTTGTTTTATAAAGAGAAAGATAATTAATGTCCAGATTGACTACAGGTCAAGTTTTTTGTTTTTCTAGTAATTACTTTCATGTCTAGTTTAAGCTCCTTCTCCATGTTTGTTTTTTTTCCTTTCTTTCGCATATTTATATATATTTATTATGTGCCATTAAAAGGTGGCACTTGGCCTATATATAATATATAAACAAAAAATAACAACTTGTCAACTGACAAAACTTTTATGTTGTCAAAAATCTGTCTTTCATTTTTTCTTCTTCTTTTGTAATTTGGACACAATTCACTTAAAGTGCCTGGACTTAACCGCCCATAAAACTTACAAACAAAAAAACAACGTTTTTTCAATCGTTGTTTTTTTGTTTGTACTGCCCTGTTTATAGTTCAAACGAAAGCAAATTTATATCAATTTTCTCACTCTATCTGTGCTTATTTTTCTGTATTCTTCGTCTGGATTAAAAATTTCCAACACAATGTCTCCAGTATATCCTACTTCTCTTAGTTTTTGAAAAATCGGTTTAAAATTAATTCTTCCCGCCCCAATTGGAAGGTGCAAATCAAATTTTTCTGCATCACCACCAATATTGTCGTGCAAATGAATATGTTTAAGGATTTTACCAAAATTTTCTATTAAGTCTACGGAACGATTATCTTTTGCAAAAAGATTCGCGTGCCCAATGTCTAGGCAAAAACTAATCTCTGGAATTTTGTTAAAAACTATTTTTAAGAGTTCTGCATCCTCTTCTGTGTTTTCGAGGGTAAGAATGGAGTCGTGATTTTTAGCAAAAATTGCCAATTCTTTTAATTTTTCGATTTTTAAATCTATATTTTCCTTTGTAGATAGATTCCTACTGAATAAGTGGATGACAAATAAATTTATATTTTGGCTAGATAAGATTTCTATAAATCTTTTGCACTCTTCCACTTCTTCTTCCTTAAAATCAATTTCCGGTAAATGTGCAGAAATAATCGGCATTATATTTTTAACCCTCTTAATTGCTTCCTTAAAATCATTATCGGGCTTAATGGGTAAACCCAAGCCTAATTCTGCAAAATCATATCCTGCAGATTTTAAATTTTGAAATTCCGATTCAATGTTTTGTTTACACCACGTCGCTCCTCCGATTTTTGGTTTCATGATCTTAATTTTTGTATTAAGTTTTATTTTCTAATTAGTTCATTTATAAAAATTTTCTCTTTTATCTTCTGGCTCTTCTAGTTCTCTATAATCTGCAAATATTTCTTCGCCAGCTTTTATGTCACGTAACGAAAAATATCCTTTATCTGTATGTTTTATGTTTGGAGTATCGGAATGATTAAGATAATTTCCCACATCTAGTTTATTAAAATATTTTGGACAAAGGAGGGTTACATTCTTTTGTATTATACAATAACCTCGTAATTCTTTTGGAACGTCTTCTGGTTTTCGAATTTCTTCTTGAAAACCCTCTGAGAAAAGGGCCATATGTGTGCCTTCGGCAATATCATGTAAAGCAAAAACTCCCACTCCAGCATTTTTTATTGTGGATGGTTTTAAAATAAACGAAAAATGATCAGTTTTATTTTTCATGTCTCCATTCTAACAGAAAAATCGTCTTATTGAAAGACGGCTTTACTGGGGTTATTATTTTTTTATTCCGTTAGCAATGTCAGCGTTTTGTCTTTATAAACAATTCTCGATCTTAAGTTTCCGAGCAACTCTCTTTTCTCTGATACCGATCCCTCTTTTAAAATATACTTTGCGTAATTTCGTATATCCATATCTTCTCTATTTTTGACCTTATCCGTGCTACCCAATACCGATCTTTGAAATATATTGAATCTTGCAATTTCATCTTCTAATTTTTGTCGCATTCCAAGTTCATTGATATTTACCCTATCCAATATCTTCAATAACTCGGCAATTAATTCTTCTTCACGAATATATTTGTTCTTACAGTTGCGATCTACACCTCGACTACAACCATAATAAATATAATGAGCTAAGGTGCCATTTTTGAGCGGTTTCCATTTTTCCTCGGCTGATATGCCGGACCCGCAATAACCACACGTAAATAGCTTTGTAAAAGCGAATTCTTTGTTTTCTCTAACTATCTGATCTCGTTTTAATTGCACCTTGGCTTTTTCAAACAAATCTTGAGTGATAATTGGTTCATGTTTGCCGGTATACCAATTTCCGCTTTCTTTGGGATGTTCAAAAACTCCATAATAGAATGGATTATCTAATATACGATAAACTCCACTGAGCGTAAGAGGTTTATTGCCTCTTGTATAAAAATTCAATTCAAATTTAAGCCAGTTATATATCTTTCTACCCGAATAATGTTCAAACGCTACTTTTTCAAACATCTTTTTAATAATCGGTGCTCGCAATGGGTCAATGATGATCTGACACTTCTTATCCATATGTTTTTGATTCAAATATCCAAGTGGTGCCATTCCTGGCCACAATCCCATTTCTACTCTTGTTCTTAATCCTCGCTTTACATTAATACCCCTGTTGTCATTTTCTAATTTCGCCTGAGATCCCAAAATCATCAGCAAGAATTTCTCATTTGGATTATTACCAAATCTTTGTCCAAATGTTCGTATGTCTAAGAGGGCACCCGAATCCATTAAATCTACAATTTTTCCTAAATCGCCAGCATTCCTTGAAATACGATCCGGCGCCCAAGTGAGAATACCATTAAATTTACCCTGTTTTAATTCTTCAATAATCTCATTGAAGACTGGCCGTTGTCCAGTTTCTTTAGCTGAGTGCGATTCTCGCTTCATTGTTACTACTTCTAAATTCTCTCTTTCAGCCAATTGAAGCATCTCTTTGATTTGGCTATCGATAGAAAGGACTTGTCGTTCCTCTGATTCTGTTGATTTCCTCGCGTAAAGACAATATTTAATTTTCGTTGGAACTATTGTTTTGCCCGTAGTCCCCATGGGCATTTGCGCTGTATTCATATACTTAATGAATGACGCAACCTATTTCGAGAGTCAAGAGCGTCCCATGTAGGCAAACTGTCGATAAATTATCTTGTGGTATTGTCCATTATTACTACATCATCGGATTATCGTAAGGGTCAAAACGTTCCTCTTCTTCCTCTTCTGTGTCGTAATCATAAAAACCTGAATCATTATTTATTTTGCTCTCAATTATAGAGGCGTAACGATGAACATCGGCAGCATGAGATGTCCAATTATGATACGGAACTTCTCTAAACATATTTTTCTTATCATCCCATTCTCGTTTATATTCCGAAATGGCATTAATCCACAACGCACAATTGTTTTCATCAACCATTAACATATTAAACGCGAATTTACCCATCTGAATGCCTTCATCAACTCCAAGTCTAGAATCAATAACGCTAAAGGATATACCAAGATCTTTAGCATAATCAATTCTCGTTTTTCCTGTACTTGTTTCTCTGGTGTTGATATCATGAGGCGCAAAATGTTTTCCGTAATTATATTCTTTTTGTTTTACTGCCAACACGGCCTGATCGATCCCATCATTCTCGGTCCCTTGCCAATAATCAATCATATGCAACATTGCTCCGACGCGTTGATAAAATCCGATTGCCATAGCTGGACCCACGCCTATATCCCACACAGTATGCACTTTAAATTCTTTTCTCCAAGGAACCATGCCTATACGATTATCGTTTCTTAACATCGCCAGTTCTTCTGCATAGACCGCACCCTTAGTCGAAGCATTAAATGAGCAATAAAGCTCTTGCATAAATTCCTCGTGCGACATTGTTCTTCTGGAATTTTCTATCTCTTTCTGGCTAATGGTTCCTGTATCATCTGCCGTAAGATGGCAAGTAAACCATTCGCTATCATTCTTGTGAGTCTCATATAATAGATAGAATTCATTTCTGCCCTTTGGCGTTCCAATCCAAATACCATATCCTCCGTTATCAATAAGCGTTGGCCGAATTACTTCAGTAAAGATATTACTCGGCTGCATGCCGTATTCATCGAATACGACCCCGCTCAAACCAATTCCTCTTAATCGATCAGGGTTTTCTGCGCCATACAATGTTATTTTTGACCCGCCAGGAAATTCTACTGATAATTCTGATTCTTTACATTTTACTCCTGGAAATCTCGTATATCTTTTCAAAATACTCCATCCGGCGCTTTTGGCCATCTTATAGGTTGGAGCAATATACGCATAGTTAGTGCCAGGATTTTTTATTGCACTAAATATAAGATAATTTAGGGCTGCAGTTGTTTTGCCCGCACGTCGATGCACAACAAGCACCATCCAACGTTTATCGGTCTCATGAAATGGGATTGCCCAATTTCGTGGCCGATATAGACTTAAAGATTTTTTGTCCATAAGTTTAATGTTTCTGGTTATGATTAAACTCAACGTCTAGTGGCGTACTTATTTCGACCTTTGTTTTGTTATACTTCGGATGACACTTATTAAGACGATAAAGAACCGCCGGCCAGTATTTTTCTTTTATTAACAACAACAACTGATGTTCGCTCATGTCGTTAATAAATTCATCGCCCTCAGCCATGGCATCTTCAACGGCCTTAGCAAATTCCGGATCTTCATTCCGCCACCGATAATAAGTGGCTTTTCCGACTCCAGCTTTCTCGCACGCCAACAACTGAATTGGGTATTTTCTCAGTTGCTCAAGTAAAATTTCTTTTTCTTTTACTTGTCTTGCTTTAATTGTTTTTCGTTTTTTAGCGTTGTTCATACAATTTTTTTGGCTTTTTGGCCAGTTAATTTTTCCCAGCGATATTTAATTACTTCTGTATATACTGGCGACTTCTCCATTACATAACAACGTCGTTTCATTTTTTCGGCTGCAATTAAGGTGCTTCCCGACCCACCAAACGGTTCAACGATTAAATCATCGCGTTTGGTTAAGACTTTAATATATGGAATCAAAATCTCAATTGGCTTCGTGCCAAATACAACTCCTTGTCCGGAGTGTTTAGCATCTTCGGCGCGAAACTCGACGAAATCGCTTGGACAATATTTTTTTCCACCTTGATATTTTTCCCATTGCGGTTTGCCACTCGTTGCGTAGAGTGCTGTCTCGTATTCGTTTTGTAATAACTCTTCTTCCGGTTCAATGTTAAGTTGCTTATTTTTGGAACTTCCGACTAACGCAAAATCATATTTGTTGAAGAATTTGTATTTTGCCGAGAATCCCTGAGAACGATTAGGCAAATGCCAAATGATCATATTCCGCACACGCCATCGTTTTTCAATTTCTGTCCAAATATGCGGAGCATTCTTCCAATACTCAAACACAATAATGCTGAAATCTTCTTTTGCAACAGTTTTTATATTCGTCATCCACTGTTCGGTAAAATTATCTGGCAATTCATCTGTTTCAAGATACCGACGATCACGTTTGTAACCGAATCCTTTTTTTGTATTACCACGTCGCTTAATGCCCTGGAGGTATGCGAGCAAATAAGGAGGATCAGTGAACGACATATCTGCCTTTTCCCTATTCATGAGCTTCAAGATATCTTTTTTAACAGTAGAATCTCCACACATTAAGCGGTGTGGTCCGAGCTGATACACATCGCCTTTCTTTACTTTAATCTTTTTGATATCCAGTTTGGCAAGTTCTTTTTCTAAATCAAACTCTTCTGCTACATCTTCGACCGCAAATATGTTGTCCAATTCTTCTGACGCAAATCCGATATCTGCCAAAAACGATTCCTTAAAATTAGTTAGCATGTCCCAGTCAAATTCTCCGGTATTTTTATTTAGTCGGATATTTAATTCTTTTTCTCTTTCAATGTCGGCAATGTTTAAATACACAACCGGGATTTCTTTAAATTTTAATTCTTTAGCCGCCCGCAATCTCATGTGACCACCAATTACAACATTTTTTCTATTTGAAGCAATGTTTACAATTATTGGATCAACTATTTGGAACCGCTTTATGCTTTTCTTCAGCTGTTCCATTGATTCTTTACTAATTTTTCGAGGATTATATTCGGATGGCTTAAGTTCGTTTATTGGAACATAAACGATATTTAGTTTATTATTTTGCATGTTTTTTGGCGATTATTAATTTTTATTTTTTTATGCTGATTAATATCGACCGTGGCCTTCAGGAGCACACATTGATCAGTAGAACGCAAAACGAGGAACGCACAAATGCGTTCCTCGTATGATTAAAATGGAAAAATCCAGAAGTTAAACCACAAAGATACGCATTGCAACGCAATGTTTTAATGATTTAACTTCCGGATTTTTACGAGCGATCTTCACTCAAGAATGTTGGGTCACTTCTGTTGTTCTGATCTGATTTTGTGAGCACATTCACTCACAAAGCAATAAATACTGAACTATGCGACAGAAGGTTGAATAAACCTCGAAAAGTTTTTGGATCTATTTTATTTTTAATGCTCTATTTTAATGTTAGCAAATTTTATTAAAATGTCAAGTCCAACATTATGCCTAACAGCCCATAATGAGTCAACCTGTTGGTAACTCGACTTCGCAAAGCCATTAAAATGAGATAACATGGGATTGATGTAGAAATCGATTTAAGTTATAATTCAATTAACAATTAAATAGCTTATAAGCAGATCTAAACCATTTAGAGAAATCTGATGGCATGATCCAAAAACGTTCAACACAGAAAGCTCTTAGTCAGAGCACGTGTTGAACGTCATATCAGGAAACTGATATGGGTCCCGCAAGGGATCGCTGGCTAGGAGCTTTGTGTTTCTCGCCAATAATAATTAAAATCTATACAAAAACATGGGAAAATTAACAAATAAACTTAATCTCAAAATACCAACATTTCTAAGGTGGATATTGTTTATTCCCGTTACTTTAATAATTTATAAAATTATTACCTTCGTAGTTTATCTCGGGGTTACTTTTTTGTTTCATTTTCTGGGCACACTGCATTGGTATCTCTTAATAATAATTCTGTTTCCTGCCGTTATCCTGCTAATAATTATTGCTGGTGGTATATGGGCTTGTTTCTATCTGGGGCTATCTCTCAGTCCTAATAAATTATTGTGCTGGCTACTCTCTGCGTGGCTTATATTCTCAGCGATTTCAACTATTCATGGATACTACTCACCAATCCCGCAGCAAGGTATTGATATTTCAATGCCCTGTTGGGCATATGTGATATTGCAAGCATATATTATTATCAGCTTAATAATGGCTGCCATTGTTAGTGGAAAAAATATTTCAAATAGAGAAGATAATAAAAATCAGGTAAAATAAATCTATGAAGCTTTATTTTGACATTGATGGAGTTCTTATCGCACAAGGACGGAAACCGGCTAACTATGTAGCCGAGTTTCTTAAAATAGCAACAGAGAAGCATAATTGCTATTGGCTTACAACTCATTGCAAGGATAGCTCCGAAGCTTCAATTGCGATGGATCACATTAAAGACGTCTTGCCAGCAGAAGCTATTTCTTATTGTGAACGAATTAAACCCACAGAATGGTCTCTAAAAAAAACCGAAGCAATTGATCTTGATTCTGATTTTCTTTGGTTTGACGATGTTTCGTTTGATTTTGAAAAAGAAGTTCTATCGCAACACAATAAATCCAGCAATTTTGTGCTGGTTGATTTGATAAATAACCCCGATCAATTAAAAGAGTTAATTAAGTTATTATAGATTTATAAATACTTATTGACAGCAGATTTTATTTAAAATAATGTAGATACATACAATTGAATACGTTAATTATCAAGAGTGTGGCGAGAGCACTGGCTCAATGACCCACCGGCAACCCTTTAAGGCGACTCCTCAAGGAAGGTGCCAATTCCAGCTCCAAAAGGAGAAAGATAAAAGGTCGATTTTTTATTACTCTTTCTTTGTGGAAAGAGTTTTTTAATTATTAAATTAGTAAAAATAAAAATATGGAAAGTTTTGAAGAACAATTGAAACAAGGAATTCTTTATGGATTTATTCCCAAAGAGTTACAAATAGAGGGGCGTCCGGAATTAAACGTTTTTCCATTTAACGTTCTTTTTATGCGATTTAAACAAGAAGACGGGAAAACAATTTCCGGAAGCGCAGTATATGATCCAGATTTAAATTCGTTACAACAAGGCGCAGATAAATGGTCTATGCGTTACAATAACGCTTATGGTGGCGATAGTTGGCTTATAGTCGAATATGATATTGTGAGCAGGGGTTATCATGGTAAAAAATTCGTGAATGGTAAGTGCGTCGGAATAACAGATGGCCTAGAATGGAAAGGATTTTTTATACATCTCACCATATTGGGCCTATCCAATGGTGAACAATGCAGATTTGAGACTGTCGATTAAATTTCTCCAAAATCCAATTCAGGGACTGGAAAAAAGAGAAGAAAAGAGATATGATGAAGATGTAATGAAATCTATAAAAAACAATAGATTTATAATTAAATCCAAGCAGAGAATCAAGGACCATGGAGAAGTATTTACTCCTGATTTTATTGTGCAAGAAATGCTTGATTTGGTAAAAAATGAAACTGAAAGGATTGAATCCCGATTTTTGGAACCAGCTTGTGGCGATGGAAATTTTTTAGCTCCGATACTTGAGAGAAAACTTGAAGTGGTAAAGAGCAAATATAAATCAAGCCAAGTTGAATTTGAACGGAATGCTCTTTTGGCAGTGAGTAGTATTTATGGCGTTGAATTGTTGCAAGACAACGTTGTAGCGTGTATTGAGCGACTTTATAAAATTGTTGATGAAGTATATTCAAAATTATACAAAGAAAAGTGCAGTATTGATTTTAGAAAAAGCATTCGATTTGTATTAAACAGGAATATCTTGCAAGGCAACGCGCTTGATCTAAAAACTTCTGATGGCAAAGAGCATATAGTTTTCTCCGAATGGTCACCTGCAAATGGCAGTTCAATTAAGAGAAGAGATTTTAGATTTTTGGCTCTATCTAATTTTTATAAACCAGGCACATTGCCACTTGATTCAGTAAAAGAACTTTCAGATACCGGCGAAACCGTATTTTCCCCAATGCCGATAAAAGAATTTCCGTTGAAACACTATCTTAAACTTGATTATGAAGATGCAAAATAATTACAATCCGGACGTATTGTCGTGTTTAGCAAATCTTAGTAGTGATGAAGTTTTCACACCACCAAAATTAGCGAACGAAATATTAGATTTGCTTCCTCAAAAAATTTGGAAAGATAAAAACGCAACTTTTTTGGATCCGGTTTGTAAGTCGGGAGTATTCCTTCGCGAAATTGCAAGAAGATTGTTAGAGGGACTTAAAGAAGAAATCCCAGATATACAAAAACGCGTTGATCATATTTATAGGAATCAGCTTTTTGGAATAGGCATTACTGGATTGACCTCACTACTTTCTAGGCGCAGCTTGTATTGTTCAAAATCCGCTAATGGAAAATACTCTGTATCTAACACTTTTAATAATGAACAAGGTAATATTTCTTTCGAAAAGACGGAGCATGATTGGAAAAACGGAAGATGCTCTTTTTGTGGAGCTAGCCAATCAGAGTATCAGCGTGAGAAGGGGCTCGAAACTCACGCTTATCAATTTATACATAATAAAAAACCTAATATAATAAACAATATGAAATTTGATGTAATTATAGGCAACCCGCCTTATCAACTCGCGACAGGAGGAGCACAAGCACAAGCGACTCCCTTATATGATAAATTTGTTTTGCAGGCGAAGAAATTAAACCCACGCTTTTTAACAATGATCATACCATCAAGATGGTTTTCAGGCGGGATGGGATTAAATGAATTTAGGGCAGAGATGTTAAAAGATACCAGAATAAGAAAATTGATTGATTACCCAATATCATCAGAATGTTTTCCTGGTGTCGAGATTAAGGGGGGTGTATGCTATTTCCTTTGGGATAGGGAGAATAAAGGATTGTGTGAAGTTACTTCTATTAGAGGTGACAGAAAAACCATTTCTCAGAGACCCTTGTTGGAAGAGGGTCAAGACATTTTTATTAGATTTAATGAGGCATTGTCAATTTTATCTAAAGTAAAAAAACTTAAGGAAAAGTCTTTCTCCGATATCGTAAGTCCACAAAAACCTTTTGGTTTCCCAACAAATTTTAGAGGAAAAACTAAGCCATTCAAAAACGCAGTTAAAATTTATGTCACAAAAGAAATAAATTACGTAAATAGAGAAGATATTTCTACTAATCTTGATTGGATTAATCAATATAAAATATTAATTACCAAGGGTTATGGTGCTGGCGAAGATTACCCCCATCAGATAATTAATAAACCAATTCTAGCTGAACCAGGAAGTTGTTGTTCTGAGACTTATATTGTCTTGGGAACATTTTCAAATAAAACACAAGCTCAAAATGCAATATCCTATATAGAGACAAAATTCTTCCGATTTTTGGTGATGTTACAAAAAAACACTCAGGACGCATTGAGACGTGTTTATACTCTTGTCCCAATACAAGATTTTTCTGAATCATGGACTGACGAAAAGTTATATAAAAAATACAAATTAACAAAAGAAGAAATTGAGTTTATTGAATCTATGATTCGTCCGATGAAATAATATGAGTAAAGATTTCTTTCCGCAAAAACCTGAAATTAGACCCACTATTTACGCCTATGAACTTATAGGCGTTGATTCACATAAGGGCCTGTTTAAGGTTGGCTACACTGTTCGTAATGCACAAGACAGAGTCGCCGAGCAATTAAAAACTAGCCGGCTTAAATATAAAATTGTTCTCGAAGAATTCGCTGTTAGAAACGACGGAACTGCCTTTACAGATCATGAAGTCCATCATTATTTGAAACGTCGTAGCATTAAGAAAGAAGACGGAGAATGGTTTAAATGCACCGTAAAAGATATCAAGTCGGCTATCAATGATATAAGGAATCGAAAATTTAGTGTTGAAACGCGGGGATCAAATTTTAAAATGCGTCCAGAACAGAAGGCGGCGGTAGAAAAAACAGCAGATTATTTTGCGAGTTATAAAAAAGAAAATCCCAGTAAAACACCGCATTTTTTATGGAATGCAAAAATGCGTTTTGGTAAAACTTTTGCAACCTATCAATTGGCGAAAAAGATGGAGTGGACAAAGATTTTGGTAATGACTTTTAAGCCAGCAGTAGAAAGTGCTTGGGATGACGATTTAAAGGAACATGTTGATTTTCGAAATTGGCAATTTGTTTCAGCATCAGAGGACACGCTTTGGCATAAAGATATTAATCCCAAAAAACCGTTCGTGTGCTTCGGTTCATTTCAAGATTATTTAGGAAAAAATAAAAGCACAGGCGGTGTCAAAACAAAAAATAAGTGGGTACATAAAACTAAATGGGATTGTATTGTATTTGATGAATATCATTATGGTGCGTGGCGAGAAAATGCCAAAGAACTTTTTGAAGCAGAAGATAAAAAAGAAAAAGAATTTGCCGAGGGTCAAGGACTGGAATATTTAGACGAAAAAACATTGCCCATTGAAACGGAGGCATATTTATACCTTTCGGGGACTCCGTTTAGAGCAATAGCATCTGGCGAATTTATCGAGGAACAGATTTATAACTGGACATACTCGGACGAACAAAAAGCTAAAAATTCTTGGAATGACAAAGAAGGTTCTAATCCGTATGCCCCTCTTCCGCGCATGGTAATGATGACCTATCAACTACCGGATTCAATTCGAGATATAGCAATGCAGGGCGAATTCAATGAATTTGATTTGAACTTGTTTTTCTCTGCGGAGGGCAAGGGCAGGAATGCAAAATTTGCTTATGAGGACGAAGTTCAAAAATGGCTCGATTTGATTCGGGGTTCATTTTTAGAAACAACGATTGACAACTTAAAGCTTGGCGCAAAAAAGCCTCCAATGCCCTTTTCTCATGCGGAACTTTTGAGTGTATTAAATCACACACTTTGGTTTTTGCCATCAGTTGCTTCGTGTCAGGCAATGTATAATTTACTAAAGAAAAAACAAAATACTTTTTATCATGATTATGAAATCATTGTGGCAGCAGGTCAGAAAGCGGGTATCGGGTTAAAAGCACTTCCGCCAGTTTTGGAAGCCATGGAAGATCCGCTGGAATCAAAAACTATTACTTTAACTTGTGGAAAGCTTTTGACTGGCGTAACCGTAAGGCCGTGGACAGGTATTTTCATGCTTCGCAATTGTTCAACTCCGGAAACATATTTTCAAGCCGCTTTCCGTGTTCAGTCTCCGTGGATCGTCAAAAACCCGGATAACAAATCTCCGAATAAAGAAGAAATTATCAAGCAAGAGTGTTATGTCTTTGATTTTGCGCCCAATAGAGCATTGAGACAAATTGCTGAATATAGCTGTCGTCTTAACGTAAACGAATCTAATCCAGAGGCAAAAGTGGCTGAGTTTATAAGTTTTCTTCCGGTGCTTGCATATGATGGGAGTGCCATGAAACAAATCGATGCAGCGGGAATTTTAGACATGGCAATGAGTGGTACTACAGCAACACTTCTTGCGCGACGATGGGAAAGCGCCCTACTTGTAAATGTCGACAACAATACATTAAACAGATTAATGAATGACAAAGCAGCAATGGACGCGCTCATGAGCATTGAAGGGTTTAGAAATTTGAATCAAGACATTGAGACGATTATTAACAAATCCGAGTCTGTTGAAAAGATAAAAAGGGAGACGAACGACAAAGAGTTATCCAAAAAAGAGAAGAGAGAGCTTACCGAGGAAGAAAAAGAATACAAGAGTCTCCGCAAGCGGGTGCAGGATAAGCTTATTAAGTTTGCTACTCGCATACCCGTCTTTATGTATCTTACAGATTATCGCGAAAGAACATTAAAAGATGTGATTACAAAACTAGAGCCTGGATTATTTAAAAAAGTTACCGGATTAACTCAAAAAGATTTCGAATTACTTGTAAGTCTCGGGGTATTCAATAGTGCACTGATGAACGATGCGGTTTATAAGTTTAAGCGATATGAAGACGCGAGTCTTGTTTATACTGGAATAAATAAACACGAAGGTGAAAAAATAGGTCTTTATGATACTGTGATCTCACAAGGAGAACATCGAAACGAGTCCGAAAAAATACTTATAAATAATCCGGCTGAATAAAATTTGGGTTATTTGTTTTCAATATATAAAATAATCAAAAAATAATTTTATGGAAAAGAAAATAACTGAAGACTTTGTTAAACATTCAATTATTAAGTGGTTATCGGCAAATAACTGGGGACATTTTCAGTTTGGCGGTTTGCACGAGCGAGGCGTTGATATTAGGGCGAAACACAATCAATATCCAATTTATTATTTTATAGAAACAAAAGGTCAAGGGAAAATTAGGCAGGCCGATGAAGTAGCATTTGTGTATTCATTAGGACAAATTATTACCAGAATGAAAACAAATAATACGAGAAATAAACATGCCTTAGGGTTGCCAGATACAAGTGCAAAAATCGCCATCCGGCGTATTCCTTGGCAAATCGCTAAAAAGCTTTTGCTTTATGTGCTTTCCGTAGATCGCACCGGAAAAGTTAAACAATATTCTTGGCAGGATTTAAAGAAAGTTCAGAAATAAAAAATTTAATCGGAAAAATTATGTTTATTTTTTTAGAGAGACAAAGAGGGAGATTGAATCAATGGTTAAAGAAAAAAACAACAATAGATTTTTCGGATTGGGGAGTTTTTATTTTATTCCTTGAAGGATTGTTTGCAATTATCTATTTAAATAAAGCCGCAAAAATCGCTGATATAATATCTGCCGTAGTCTTATGGTTTACTGCAATTGCGATATTGCAGTATACAAAGGAGACATACTGGTTGAAGCAAATACAAAACAAGCAAATCAAAGAATTAAGAAAAAGCAGATGTTTAGAAAAAATGCCCATGATAAGAATTGTTTCTATGGACATAGAGAAGAAACCTCCAATACCCAAAGTTGATCCGTCAAGGATTCCACCAATAAAAGATAAAAATTTCTATAAAATCATTTATAAAAATATCGGAGAAGATTGGGCATTTATAAATAGCATCACAATGTGGGTAGGAAATCCGGCACCAGAAAAAGAGATCGTTTTTGAAGAACACGCATTCAAGAAAACTCTATTCAGAAACGAGGAAGATATTGTCGTTACTTACAATATAGAGAAAAAACAAAACGGCGAATTATTGCTTTTTCCCCGTAAAATAGAAATATCATTTTCTGATAGGTATGGAAATAATTTTGTTTATAAAGCCGAAAAGATTTTACAATTGGCCGAACCAACTCCATTTTTGGGCGTTAGAGACTATATCAAAGAAGAGATACAATATCCTTCTAATTTGAGATAGACGATTAACAAAAATTTAATTTTAGAAAACAACCCCATAATAAAGTTTAAAAATCATGCACAGATTTAGAAATCCATTTATAGATATCGCTACATTGGTGGCTTTAATTATCAATACCATTGCTTTAATTGTGGTCATTTGGCAAACCATTATTGCGAAACGATCATTGGCTGTCACCAAAAAAAGTGTTGACGACGCAAAAACGCAAAGGCAATTAGAAGCGCTTCCAAAATTCGCATGGGTAATTGAAATACAGGTGCAGTTAGAATGTTGGAAAAAGAGTTTACAAGAAAAAAGAGATCTGCTACAAAAAGGAATAGATGAAAAAAACAATGAAATGTTTAAAAAGGCAAGCGATACCAAAATAAAGAGTTCAAAAGATTTAGCCCTCAATAGATTTCTTTATGACAATATGCCCGCTTGGTTGCGAGAATTGTGGATGTCTGGTGTTCAATATTATTATGATGCGATAGCTGCACTACCCTATGTCTATAAAGACGAAAAACCAAACCATGATTATGCTAAAAAATGGATAAAGGAGCGGTGTGGAGATTCATTACAAGCCATTTCAAAACTATTGGAATACTTTAAAGAAATGGTGCCACCTGTGATTTTAGACACGCCAGCAAGTTTGTCCGATAAAGATTTTTTGAGAGATTAAAGAGTGGAAAATAATAATAAAAAAATAAATTTATGGATCAACTTAGTGGATTATTTGGAAAATTGTTATTGTATTTGGGGCCAATTTTTATTGTGGCCTTAATAATTAAATATTTATTGCCAGAATTAATTAAGGCATTCAAGATAAGGAAGAAATTTAAAGCTGGGCAAAAATGGAGTTCAGAAAAAGATTTAATTTATTGGTTGCGAGGAATGAAACCGTGGGAGTTTGAGGAATACATTTCTGGACTATTTTCAAAATTAGGTTATAAAATAGAAAAAGTCGGTGGAGGATATGATAAAGGAGTCGATGTTATTGCAGAGAAAAATGGAATTAAACACTATATCCAATGCAAGAAATACATAACTTCTGAAGTTGGAGTTGGCGAGGTTAGAGATTTTTATGGCGCAATTGCCGATCATTTGGCCCAAGGCAAGGGTTATTTCATAACCACGAACAAATTCACCTTAGAAGCAGAAAAATTCGCTGAAAGCAAGCCAATCGAACTAATTGATTCTTATGGACTACTAAAGTATATTAAATTGGCAGAAGATAAAAAATAAAAATGCAAAAATTAGATAGAACGAAATATATTAGTGGAAAAAATCTCGGTGAATTGGCATTACAAAAATTTTGTCCAAGGTGTTTTTGGTTAAAAAGACACATTGGAGATACGCCGGGCGGTTTTCCTGGCATATTCTCCACTATCGATAGTTTAACCAAAAGAAGCACAAAGAGATCTTTTGATTCTAAAAATATTCCTCCACTTTGGTTAAAAATAAATGGTCTCAAAAAGGTTTTATCTGTTCCCAAGATAAAAGTTGATATGAGTGAGCATGGCGGATGGATTTTAACTGGTGCCATTGATGATGCCTTTTTGAGAGATGACGGGACAGTGCATATCGTAGACTATAAGACCGCAAAGCATACAAAGACACAAGACGAATTACGACCAGAATACGATGTTCAATTAAATGCCTATGCACTTGCTTTACAAAAAATGGGGATTGGAAAGGTATCTCGTTTGTCTTTGATCTATTGCGAACCTAGTGAAAATTTAGATTCTGATAGTGATTTTAAATTATCTTTTAGTACACATATTGAAGATGTTGAAATAAACCCCGACCTTGTTCCCAAACTTCTGATTAAGGCAAGAAATATTTTAAATGCCGATATTCCCAATTCTATTGAAAAATGTACTGGTATTTGTTCGTGGATAGAAAAATACGACGTCAAAATGAGTAATTTATAAAATGAACGACGATTTATTGCAAAAATTAAAAGTCTGGAGACAAAACATGGTCAACATTGAAAAAGTTGAACCATTTCGAATTTTTACAAACAAAACATTGGAAAATATTGCAGAAATAAAACCATCAAACCGAGAGGAGCTGATGGCTATAAAGGGTATCAAAGATAGAAAATTTGCAAAATATGGAGAAAAGATTCTATCTATAATCAATAATGGTGAAGAGTATCCAGAATTATTTAATAGTTCTCCAAACAAGCAACCCGACAAACCACTGTCTGTTAGTGCGTATATAGATTTGTTGAATCATCAACTGAGCAAGTGTAGTGCCAGAATTAAGGGGGAAATTAGTAGTGTAGACACAAGAGATCGAGTTATATATTTCTCGCTCAAAGATTCAGACGATGAGAGTATTATTAATTGTTTAATTTGGAAACGCGATTATAATTTGAGTGGCATTGAATTTGAGGTGGGCATGGAAGTTATTCTTGAAGGAACGCCCGACATGTACAAACCAACTGGTCGACTGTCGTTTAAGGCCTCATCGGTTGAGTTGGTTGGAGAGGGTGCCCTTAAAAAAGCATATGATCAATTGAAAAAGAAACTCACCGCTGAAGGATTATTGTTAAAGGAGAGAAAAAGAGAAATTCCCAACCTTCCCCAAAAAATCGGAATAATTACTTCTCGACAAGGAGCAGTTTTAGCGGATTTCTTAAGTAATATTGGCCATTATGGTTTTAAAATTAAAATGATTGATTCTAGAGTCGAAGGACAGTCAGCTGTCACAGATTTACTGTCAGCCATTAAAACCATCAAGAAAAAAAATATTGAAGTTTTAGTTATCATGAGGGGCGGCGGTTCTTTTGAATCATTGCAGCCATTTAATAATGAATTATTAATTAGAGAGATTGTAAATTTTCCCGTTCCGGTAATTGCGGCAATTGGTCACGACAAAGACATGCCATTAGTTTCTTTGGTTGCAGACCTTGAAGTTTCCACGCCAAGCATTGCCGCCATTACGCTCAGCAAATCATGGAGGGAAGCCATTATGTTTTTAGAAAAGCATGAAAGAAGTATATTTGATAATTATGGAAATAACATAAAAAATACACACGACTTAATAAGTCAATCAATCGAGATAACTCGAGAATCCAGCGAATCTATTATCAAAAAATATAAAGATATTAAAAATAATTTTAGAGTCTCGGTCCAAATTTTTAAAAACACTTTATTAAATATTAAAGATGGTTTAACAGATTTTTGTAGCAAAACATTATTCGGTTTTAGCGGATTAGTTAAGAGAGGGTATCAACAACTGGAAAAATCGAGAAGCATTATCTCCGCGCATAATCCAGAACGACAATTGAGCCTGGGATACAGCATAGCTAGCATTGACGGCAAGATAGTTAAAAGCGTAAAAGATGCCACCGCGGGAAACAACATAAATTTAATGGTTACCGACGGAACGATTATTTCACAAATTAAAAATATAAATAAGAAATTAATAAAATAAATAATATGCCAAAAGAATATGCCAAAAATTTAAATAATGATCTTAAGCGCTTATCGGAGATTACCGATTGGTTTAATAATCAAGAAGAAGTTGACGTAGAAGAGGGACTAAAAAAAGTGAAAGAAGCGGTCGGACTCATTAAGGCCAGTAAATCCAGACTTAAAGAGATAGAGAACGAATTTGAAGAAATTAAAAAGGAAATAGAAACAGAAGAAAAAACGGATGAAGAAAATAATTAATGATTTTAATAAAACATGATTTCTCCCAAAGCAATAAAAGAATTCCAAGAAATATACAAGAAAGAATATGACAAGGAATTGACCCACGAAGAAGCAGCGGAGGCCAGCCGTAATTTGGCTGGCCTTTTTGAGATTTTATATAACAGCCACATCGCCGAACTTAAATTGAAAGAAAAACTGAAAAAATCTCCTAAGGGGTTTTCGTTAATGGATGGTCAAACCTATAACTGCGGCATTTGCCATGCCCAAATAAAAGACGAAGAACTTTGGTATGATAAATGGGGCAAAAAATGTTTGGCCTGCCAAGACGCAATCAATAAAAAAATCATTCCCGGGAAGATTTGTTATAACGATAAATATTGGTATGCCACATGGGAACTTGAATCATATCTTAAATTGAAATCGCCGACGGTTAAAAAACTTATTCGACAAGGTGTTTTAAATGTTCGCATTATACCCAAAAGTGGTTTTGAAGTTTTTCTTTTAAAAGAGAATGCTGATGTACTACCACCTAAAAATGTTTTAGAGCATGTTTCTGTGCCAACGAAAGGTGAAGAGAATACAATTACCATAACTCCTTGGTATGAAATTTATGATCCTAAAAAGGTACTTAGAAAATATAAGATTTGGCCATATTTAACAGCATTCCAGCAGTCCCCAAAAAATCATAAGCACTGTCGCATTTTGAAGGCAATGAAGAACTATTGAAATTAATCAAACCAAACAAAAATCATGATTTATATTAAACTTAAAGGTAAAAATATGGTGTGTTTTGATGAAATCGAATTAGATAATTTGTATAAACAAAAACAATTTTTAGAAATTTTAAAGGAAATGTCTAGGCAAAATGTTACATTTAACGACATAAGAAATGATGAACAAAAAATGTTAGATATCTCAAGTGCCATATCGCAAAACGCATCTAAGAGCAAAGAAGAACATGAATTTTTTTCGGCTTTTTACATATTCTTGAGATTTTATAAAAAAGACAGTAAGGTTTGTTTTGAATTAAAACATACTTTTGACTTTAAACAAACAATAGACACATTCGAAGACCTAAAAAAGGCAACAGAAGAAGATACTCTAAATGATTTCATTATTAAATCTGGAAACGAAATAAAATTATTTCAGTTAAAAAGATTTCGAGATGAAGCAAAAACCGACCAAGCACAAAGGTTTATAAAAAAAGTATTATTACATTACGGTAATAACCTGGGAGAAACAAATTTATTAATAATGCTAGAATCTCCAAAATGGGGATCTGCCATAGAAGAGAAATTTTTTGAGAATATAAACAAAGAAATTAATAGCTTAAAACTGAAATCAGAATCACAAATACTAATTGCATATAACGAAAATAATATGCACAGCGTTGTTGTTCAGGTCTATCCAAGACTCGCCAAATCACAAATTCCTCTAAAAATAAACTATAGGTCTCTATTGTCAGAATATGAAAAACGTCAAAATTAAACTTCAATGACAATGATTTCAGAAAAACAATTTAAAGAAAATCTAATATATAATTTAAACCGCCTTAGCTTAGGATGGATTGATGGAGATAAACAAAATCACAATAACAGAACCGCTGATATAGTAAACCATCGGGTCAAGACAGCTATAGAGATTAAAGACGACACAAAATACAAAACCGAACTACCCACGGTCCCCGGGGTTATAATTGGACAGGGATGTGATCTAACAAAGATGAATCAACGATATAGTGATCATGTTAAGTCAGCAAACAATAAATTTAAACAATATCCTGGCTATAAAACAATTTTAATTTTCAGAACAGAATTTATAATTACCGATATTATTCGATATGCAATTGAGGGGTTGCATTCTTATCAGAAATCAGGAGCTGGAATGACGTATATTGGTCGGAGAGGCAAATATTCACAATTCGCTAAAAACGAAATAGGATGTTTTATTATAATCAATGGAGGTGATTTTGGTTATTTCCCAAACCAACTCTCAAAAGAAGATCGTATCATGAGTAAAGATGAGATAGAAATAATATTCGGACACAAATTTAACGATATCTCTACAAGATAAAGCATATGGTTAAGAATAAAAACATTATAATTGTAGTTGGAACAATTTTAGCAATAATAATTATCGCGGTTTTTGTGTTTCTATATCAATTTTCCGCGCCACGAAGAAATGCTGAAGAAGAAAGCATAGTGGTTAATTCTACCACCACCACAACAGAATTAATCCCAAAATTAAAAGAACAGGGATATATAAAAAATATATGGGCATTTAAATTTGCGTTAAAGAATGGAGAAGTTAGACCAGGCGGATATAAAATTTCAAAAGGCATGAATGCGTGGAAAATTGCCAGAATATTAACTGGCGAGCCATATATGAAATGGGTCGTGATTCCCGAAGGATTAAGAAAAGAACAAATAGCGAAAATCCTTAGCGATGAACTTGGCTGGAACGAACAACAAGAAAGTGATTGGATTAAAAAATACACCGCCATGAAATTCGATTATATTGAGGGCGTTTATTTTCCCGATACCTACCTTATACCGAAAAATGAAAATGGACTAGAAGTTGCCCAACGTTTTATTAATAAATTTAACGAAGAATTTGCATCGTATTCTGATAAATTTACACAAGCGAATATTAAATGGACCACCGCCTTAAAAATCGCTTCACTTATTCAGCGAGAAGCAGGAAGCAAAGACGATATGCCGCTTATTGCGGGCATAATCTGGAACCGCTTATCAAAAGATATGAAGCTCGAAATTGACGCCACGCTGCAGTATGCCAGAGGTGATACCGGCAATGGTTGGTGGTCACCAATCAATGTATCGGACAAACAGACCGATTCGCCATATAATACTTATCTTTATAAGGGACTTCCGCCTCATCCAATTTGTAATCCGGGAATCAACGCCATAGACGCGGTTTTAAATCCTACCCAGACCGATTGTTTATATTATTTACATGATTCGAATAGACAAATTCATTGTGCCGTAACCTACGAGGAGCATAAAGCAAACATTGAAAAATATCTAAAATAAAACGGATGGGAAAATACTGAGATTTATTAAAATTAATACGAAAATGAGTCACAAAATATTCTCAGAAAAAATTGATCTTATTCACAAGGCTCGCGAAGCCATGCTTTCGGCTGTTCAAATTTATAATAATCCACTCATCACATTTAAGACAGAATCTTTTATAGTTCTATCATTAATTGCGTGGACTTATATGCTTCATGCACACTATCGTTCTGAGAGAATTGATTATCGTTATTCTACTATACCAAAAAAGCGCAAAAAATTTGTTCGTAATCCAGACGGAAGTATTCGTTATTGGGATCTAACGGAATGTATTTCCCGACAAGCCTGTCCTCTCGACAAAGACACAAAAAATAATTTAGGCTTTCTGATAGGATTGCGGAATCAAATTGAACACAAAAAAGCTACGGGACTAGATTCATATCTATCGGCTCGTTATCAAGCATGTGCCCTAAATTTTAATTATTACCTTAAAAAAATTCATGGAGAAAAATTTGGATTAGATCAAAGCCTAGCTCTAAGTTTACAATTTGCGGAACTCGATTATTCTCAATCAAAAATTATCAAAGATAAAGAAGGATTAATACCTCAGGATATAATTTCTTATATCGCTAATTTCGATGGCAAACTATCAAATGCCGAGATAGAGAGTGACAGATTCGCATATAGATTACTTTTTACTAAAGTGGTTGCGAAAAGAAAAGGACAAGCAGATAGAGTTATCGAGTTTATTGATCCAAATTCGAAGCTAGCCAAGAATATCTCTCAGCAATATTGGGTTAAAGAAGAAAAAGAGAAAGCAAAGTTTTCTGCGACTCAAGTAATCCAAAAAGTGCAAGAAGCTGGATTTAAAAGTTTTAGCATGCATCAACATACTGTTTTTTGGAAAGAGCGTGATGGCAAAAATCCCGACAAGGGATTCGGGGTAATTGTGGTTAAAACATGGTGTTGGTACCAAAATTGGATTGATTGCATAATCAACGAACTTAATAATGAAAAAACGGACAAATGAGACACGAGACAATACCCATAAAAAGTGTCTCATTTGTCTTATTTGTAAAAGCTGACCCCGACCCACGTGCTTCTTGAAATAGAGCCGAAAAAATGTTAAAATACCCTTACGGTACGGGTTACTTAACCCGACTGTTCCGCATTGTTTATGTCTAGTGAAATAAAAATCCTACAAAAAGAAAATCGAGAATTAAAAAAAGAAATCAACCAACTAAAGGAATTGGTTACCGTTGATTATCTCACTAAAATATATAATCGTCGTGCTTTTTCTCATTTTTTAAAAAATCTTTGCCAAGAAGTAAAATGGACGGCTCAAAACATGAGTCGTCGACAGCGCAAAGAATTTTTTTCTTTATTGTTAATTGATATCGATGATTTTAAAAAAATAAATGATGCCCACGGACATCTCTATGGTGACAAGGTTTTACAAAAAGTCGCAAGGTTTTTAGAAAACTCCGTTAGAGATTTTGATGTTGTCGCTCGGTGGGGAGGCGAAGAATTTGTAATTATTTTACAAGAGGCAACCCTTAGACAGGCCCAAGCTAGGGCAGAAGTAATATTAAAAAATGCTCCTAAAAAACTATCGATTACCTTTAGCATTGGCGTAGTCGAATCAAGTCCTGGACTTACAGAAAAATCAATATTCCATAAAGCCGATCGTGCTGTTTATAAAGCAAAAAGGTTGGGCAAGAATCAAATTGTTTTAGCGTAAAATGGAGGAGTCGCATAGTGGCCTAGTGCGACGGTCTTGAAAACCGTTAGAGGGCAACCTCTCGTGAGTTCGAATCTCACCTCCTCCGAATTCAAAATTAATGACAAGTAAAAATGTTAATGACAGAAAAAATAATTAAAGTTGAAAAGAATATAAATAATATTTTATTCTGGATATGTTTTTTTGTAACTATTATCGCCATGTTTATGGCTTTTTTAGAATTTTTTGCCCGTGGTGAATTTCCCACATCTAAAATCGGATTATTCTATATCGGAGTTTTGGCAATTTATTCTTTCCACAAAGAGGCACTAAGATTCTTGGAACATGCCCAAACAGAAAAAACCCAGAAAAAGGGAGAATTATTCGTTTACGCTTGGATCATTATTGCGGCAATTTTACATCTTGTGAACTTTATAACGAAGAATTATTATGTTATTGGTGATAACGGTGAACATCTTTTGGGCTTAACAAATATAAGTTACACTGCACTAGAGGTTGGCGCGGTATTTGTTTTCGCAAGAATTTTAAAATTGTTAATGACAAGGTTTTACTATAAAAATAATTCACCCCGTTAAATATCCCGCATTGCGGGATCCTGCTATGCAGGATTTAACAGGGTAAAAAAACATGGATATTATTAAACCAATAAAAAAATTAATCGAACCAGAACCAGCTCCGACGCTCGTTGAAGACGAGGTCGGAGTCCCGACTTCCCCAGAGGAGAACGTCGGGAAAACCACACTACAAACTTTCGAGTGGGAAGCGCCAGAATTTGAGAAACATAACAAATCGGGTTCTTGGTTTGTGTTGCCAGCGATTATTACAATTATTGTTGGGGTGATTGCTATCGCCACAGAGAATATTTTATTTTTAATTTTAATTTTGTTGGGATTTTTTACTTTCTATGTTTATGCCAAAAAAGAACCGGGAATAATAAAATTTAAAATTAACGAGAAAGGAATTGAAATTGACGGAAAACTATACGATTTTAGTTCGATCAAATCTTTTTGGATTTTTTATAACCCGCCCACAGAAAAAGAAATTAGTATTCGTAGTCGAAAAACATCCTCACCGTATATTAAAATTCCTTTGGCCGAACAAAACCCAAACGAAATTCGAAAATACTTATTAAGATTTTTACCGGAAAAAAGACACAAAGAATCTCTGGTTGATATCTGGATGAAACGAGTTGGATTTTAACTTGCCCGCTTCTGGCGGGAATACGCCCTTGTCGTTCAACGGACAGGACGCGAACTTGCGGAGTTCGAAATCGAGGTTCGACTCCTCGTGAGGGCAAATTTCTATGATTAAATTTTCACTTGATGATTCGATTTCTGAATTACCAAGAATAAACGAAAAACATTTAAAAAGATTTCAAAAGCTCGGATTAAATAAAATCCGAGATTTGTTGTATCATTTTCCGCATCGTTACGATGATTTTTCCAATATTAAAACTATAAATAAATTACAACTCAACGAAACCGCCACGATTCAGGGAGAAATTTTGAAAATTACCAACACTCGAACATTCAAAAAACACATGTCCATAACCGAAGCATCAGTCAAAGATAAAACCGGCAATGTACGTGTGATTTGGTTTAATCAACCGTTCTTGATTAAAAATATTTCGGAGGGAAAAATGGTTAGCTTGTCGGGAAAATACGCCATGGGGCCAAAAGGACCATATTTATCTAATCCTAGTTATGAATTATTAAGTTTATACAAAACCACCACTCACACTGCCGGATTAATCCCCGTATATCCAGAAACCACCGGGATTAGTTCAAAATTTTTAAGATATTATATTAAATTAATTTTACCGAATATTGTTTTAATTAAAGATCCCCTACTATTGGAAATATTAAAACAATACAATTTACCAAACATTCAAAAAGCATTATTAAATATCCATTTTCCCAAGACCCTAAAATCTGCCGACGAAGCCAAAAAACGTTTTGCCTTCGAAGAATTATTTTTATTGCAATTATATGTTTTAAAACAAAAAATAAATTTACACAAAGAAAATGCGTTTAAGATTCCCTTTAACAAGGATTTGATTCAATCATTTGTAAAACAACTTCCTTTCGAATTAACCGAAGCACAAAGAAAAACAATTTGGGAAATAATTCAAGATCTAGAAAAATCGGAACCGATGAATCGCTTATTACAAGGAGATGTTGGTTCAGGAAAAACTGTTGTAGCCGCAACTGTAGCCCTAGAGGTTGCCAGGACGGGATTTCAGGTCGCATTTATGGTGCCAACAGAAATTCTCGCACAACAACATTTTAAAGAAATACAAAAACTACTTAAAGGATTTGATATCGAAATTGGACTATTAACTGGAAACGATAAAAAAATATCCCAGAAAACAAAAATTGTTGTTGGAACACATGCCCTCATACAGAAGTCAGTAAAATTTAACAACCTAGCTCTAGTTATCGTAGACGAACAACATCGCTTCGGTGTCGAACAACGTGCTGCTTTATTGAAGAACAGCACCATTTCTCCGCATTTATTATCAATGACTGCTACGCCGATACCAAGAACGCTTGCTCTGACCATTTACGGTGATCTGGATATCTCTTTATTAAATGAAATGCCGAAAAATCGACAAAAAATAATTACTAAGATTGTTCCTCCTCATCAGCGTGAACAAGCGTATGAATTTATTCGTCAGGAAGTTAAAAAAGGCAGACAATGTTTTGTAATTTGCCCTCGGATAGAGCTATCAAAACCAAAAGAAAAGTCAGAAGAGAACAGCGGTCAAATAAAAATTGACGCCAAGAAATTATTATGGGCGGAGGTTAAGGCGGTTAAAGATGAATATGAGAAATTATCAGAAAAAATATTTCCCGATTTAACCATTGATATGATTCATGGCAAGATAAAAGCGAAAGACAAAGAAAAAATTATGTCTGATTTCCGCAATAAAAAAACCGACGTTTTAATTTCAACATCAGTGATTGAGGTGGGCATTGATATTCCTAACGCTACTGTGATGATGATTGAGGGCGCTGATCGATTTGGATTAGCACAATTACACCAATTCAGAGGACGCGTAGGAAGAGGAGAACACCAATCGTATTGTTTGTTATTATCGACTTCCGGAGAAACAACAACGCGTTTGAGAGCAATGCAAAAATATGACAATGGTTTCGATCTGGCCGAACAGGACATGAAAATTAGAGGTCCGGGACAATTTTACGGCGTTCAGCAATCCGGTTTGCCCGATCTAGCCATGGCGAATTTAAACGATTTAGAATTAATAAAATCCACTCGCCACGAAGCGTTGGAATTATTAAAAAAAGATCCCAATTTGGAATCTCATAAATTACTTCTCGAAAAACTCAATAAGTTCAAACAAACAATTCATCTAGAATAAATATTATTAAATTCAATAAAAAATAACGAAGTTGAACGTCGTTATTTTTTATTTTTGGGCGTGACCCAGAATCCCATATATTTGCCAAACATTAAACGGGTTTGCGAAATTAATGCCGGAATAGATCCAAAAATAATTGTTGCCACCGGAACCAAAACCCACTGCAAGATCATCCAGATATATTTTTTAGAACTATATTTCGCAGGTCTTGGCGGTAAAAGTTTTAAAGTATAAAATGCCGACAAGAACAACCCCAGTGTTGCCACAGACATTAAGGTACGGGTCAACCGAGGAAGATTATACGAGAGCAAGGTACGATTAAAGCTGTCTCCGCCTAAAAATAACGGCAACCAACCTAAAGCGAAAATCATTAAAGAATTTGTCCCCCACGACCAAAATGCCTCCCAATGATAAAACATATGATAGATTTTCTTCCTTAATGGCATTAATTTGTTTTTGATACAGCCGAAAGTAAAATATGGCACGTTTTCTACTCCCCAACTCCATCTCGTTTGTTGTTTGAAAACATTTTTAACTGTTGTCCAAAAATTATCGGCTAAATTTGCATCCATTGAAATTGGATAATAAAGTGGAACATTGTGATAGTTTCCATTGTAAAACAATAATGCTTGCCAATAAATCCTTGAATCTTCTGAGACGTTTTTGTTCGTCCAAAAATCCATTTCTACCAGCGCCTTAAAACTCATTGAATGAGATGAAAATGTCGACATTCTTTCTGATCTTTCTTGTTGAATCATGTGCCAAAAAGTTGCACCAGTTGCAATAACTCGGGAAATTGCTGGTGCGTCCCAAATATTATTATTATACATTGGCACTGGCTGAAAGCTCGAATGTAACGGGTCGGGACAAGTTAGATAGTTAAAAGACAAACAAGCAAAATAATGAGGGAAAACTTGCGTATCAATATCAAACGACGAAACGATGATGTTTTCGTAGGGGATTTGTAATTGATCGATTAGTTTTTTGGCCTCTTTAGCGGCAAAAGTTTCGTTAGAGGCTTTCCCCGCTAATTCGCCAACAATGTCTTGCGGATGGACAGTGGTTAAAAATTTAAAAAAATTATTAGAGAATTCTTTTTCTATCTGCTGAGCAATTCTTAATGCTTCTTCTCCAGCTCTTTGCTCAACCGCCAACACAACAATAAATTTGTCTAGGGGATATTTAGATTTTATTAGAGCATCAAAAGTTGATCTTAATACTTCGATTTTTTCTTTATAGAATGGGAGAATAATCAAGTGATGTATTTCTTGCCAGTTTTTAAGCGGAGATTCTTCTAGTTTTTCTAACCAATTAATTTTCATGTTTTGCTTCATTCGACGATAAGAAAATTGTTGATGAAAGGCTAAAAAAATCGTTTTCAATAACCAATAAATATCAAAAGCGATAATAAAAAAAGCCACAAAAACCGGTGCTTTCCAGGAAAGCACAAACATCAAGATTAACGTCCCCCAACTTAAAACTCCCGGCAATATTTCTAGAAAACGAAACAGTCTTCTGTCTCCAGGGGCTTCTAAATCTCTAGCAAAGCCAATTTTAATATACTTTTTCATTTAAAATATTCTATCCAAAGCTTAAGATTAGATATTTTTTTTATTTGTGAATTATTATTTTCGTTTTGAATAATATCGTTGGCGTTTGTAATCATGACCACCGTTTCTCCCTCCTTGACCATGTTTAATTTTTTTCTGGCTTCGTCTTCCAAAAATTCCTGCGATTGAAAATATTCTCTATTTTCAATTAATTCTTTGTTATTTTCTTTCAGATCTTCAATATCTTGTTCTAGATTATTAATTTCTTCGCCAACTTTAAAATAGCGATAACCTTCGCGACCGAGGGCAACGATAACCAATACCAATATAATCACTAAGCAGAAAACAAAATATGGTGATTCAAAAAAATTGTTTTTCATTATTGGAACATGGGTATGAACAAAAATGCAATCATACTCAACGTAACAATGATTACCGCAACTGCCCAAAAAAACTTTGCTAATTTTGTAAATCTTTTATTCATATTATCTTTGTTTTAATACTTTTAAAAATACGTCTGCAGGTATGTTAACCTTTCCAAACTGTGCCATTTTCTTCTTTCCCTTTTTTTGCTTTTCTAATAATTTCCTTTTTCTTGAATAATCGCCACCGTATAAATACCCGGTTACATCTTTTTTCATAGCTTTTTTAGTTTCTCGAGCAAGAATGTTGCCGTCGACAGCTGCCTGGATTGGCACTGACCACTGATAATACGGCAAAACATCTTTTAATAGTTCTACTAATCTTTTACCTTCTCGATAAGCATCATCGCGTCTAACCATCTTGGAAAATGCTTCTATTTTTTCCCCATCAATTAAAATGTCTAACTTCACCAAGTCAGCAACCTTATAGTCTTTGATTTGATAAGACATGGAAGCATATCCCGAACTCACGGTTTTCAACTTGTCGTAGAAACTTTGCAAAATTATATCTAATGGTCCCTCAAATTTAATGATTATTTTTTCGTCGGTTAACCATACCGTGTCTTTAAATTCTCCAGGGAAATTGGTTAATAGTTTGTTTATTGGTCCCAGATATTGATTGGGCGTAATAATCTCCATATCCATTACTGGTTCTTCAATTTTATCTTCTGCGTTTTTTCTGTAAATAACACTAGGGGAGGTTGTAATTAAATTCAGGCCGTAGTCCCTTTTTAATCTCTCGGTAACAATTTCTAAATGAAGCATGCCCAAAAAACCACAACGAAATCCCCTACCCAGCGCGCCTGATGACTCGGGATTAAAAGACAACGAAGAATCGCTCAATTTTAATTTTCTCAGACCATCATTTAATAAATCGTAATCATCTGAATCGATGGGATAGAAGCTCGCAAACACAACCGGCTGTGGTTCTTTGTATCCCTTTAGTGGCTCAATTTCGGTTTTAAAATTATCGTTTTTTAATGTAACAGTATCACCAACGCGACATCTTTCTATTTCTTTTAGTCCAGTCGCGATATAACCAATTTCTCCAGCCCTTAATTCTTTGCTTTCCATAAAATCTGGTTTAAAATATCCCAATTCTAATACTTCGGCGTTGGCGCCGACTTGCATCAAATAAATTCTGTCTTGTTGTTTAAAATTTCCATTGAAAACACGGACATAGGCAACAACTCCTTTGTAGGTGTCGTATTCTGAATCGAAGATAAGTGCCCGCGGTATATCATTTTTTTCGCCAGAATTAAATTTTGGCGCTGGCACCTTTTCAATTACAACCCTTAAAAGTTTTTCAACGTTTTCTCCTGTTTTCCCAGAAACCAATATGATGTCTTCTCTTTTAACGTCTAAAAGTTTTTCTATTTCGGCAACGGTTTTCTCAACATCGGCTGTGGCCAAATCAATCTTGTTTACGGCGGGAATAATCGTTAAATTTTCCTTCCTAGCAAATTCCAGATTGGTTAGTGTTTGCGCTTGTACGCCTTGCGTTGCGTCAACCAACAAAATTGCTCCCTCTACTGCCGCTAGACTGCGTGAGACCTCATAAGAAAAATCAACGTGACCAGGGGTATCAATTAAATTCAAGATATATCCATCCCATTCCATCCTTACGGGTTGCATTTTAATAGTAATCCCTCTTTCGCGCTCAATCGACATTCTATCTAAAAATTGTGGCTGCATTTTCCTTGGATCAATGGTTTTGGTAATATCTAAAAATCGGTCAGCGAGAGTTGACTTGCCGTGATCGATGTGTGCCATGATGACAAAATTCCTAATGTTATTCATCTAATTGATTTAGGGGTTGAACCTCCTCTAGTTTGTCTTCTTTGTTTTTAAATATAAACTTTCTGACAATTGTCATCGATTCCGATAATCTAAACGCCAGAGATATCAAAAAATAAATTCCAATGCCAATGATCGCCGATATCGCAACCTGCAAAAATAATCCCACAAATGTCGCCGTGTTAAAAATTGAATTCAGAACCTGTAATAGTCCATATATAATTACGGCCATCAAAACGCAAGAAATTAAAATTTTAGAAACAGAATCGAAAATCGCTTTTGTGTCGTATCCTTTGACTTTTTTGTGAAAAAATTTCATTAAAACGACAAAATTAAAGATACTAGACAATGAGAATGCTAACGGTAATCCCAATACAGCAAAACTTTTAATACCACTTAATTTAAATATTGACGAAAATATTTCTGAAAACACGTTAACGCGATTTAAAATCCAAACAAACCCAAAGCTCATCACAATGTTTAAGCCGATGCTGATTAAACTAATCGAGACCGGTGTTTTGGTATCTTTTAAAGAGTAAAATGCTCTCGAGACCAAGGGAATTAAGCTTTGTGCAAAAATGCTAATGGCAAAAATTCCTAGAGCGGCTGCAGTTAATCTGGTATCCACCCAATTAAATTGACCCGTGCCTAATATTAAACGAATTATTTGTGCTCGCAAAACGAAAAATATAGTCGTAATTGGCAACACTAAGTACAGAATTTGACTAAAGGCCATTGAAAAATCTTGAGAGAATTTCTCCTTATTCTCTTCTGCTGATGATTCCGCAAGTCTGGGAAATACCGCAATTGAAAAAGAAATTGCAATTATCCCGATGGGCACATATTGCAAGTTATTGGACAGATTAAAAATTGCTACACTACCAATAGTTAAACTGGAGGCGATTGCCGTAATCACCAGATAATTAATTTGCGTCCCTGCCAAACCGATCGTTCTGGGTATGGTGAGTTGAAGCATTTTTTTTATTCCCTCGTGAAATCTAAACAAGCCATTAAATTTCATACCCGAATAAATTGCGCTTGGCAATTGTATTAATAAATGGAGGAACGCTCCCAATACCACTCCCCAGGCCAAACCAATTAATCCCATTTTGGGTACAAAAAAAATGATTCCCAATATGATTCCCAGATTATACATTATTGGCGCTAAAGAATATATAAAAAAGCGACGAAAATATTGTAATACGCCACTCAAAATACTACTCACGCCCAATAACAACGGACTTAAAAACATCACTCTGGTCAGTGCCACTGTTGCTTCTTTTTTGGCACCAGAGAATCCAGGGGCGATAAATGCAACGACTTGTGGCGCGAATAAAATCAGAATCCCCGATAAAACGATTAAAATTAAAACAACCCAACTGAATATCCCGCTGGTTAATTTCCAGGCATCTTTCTCGTCTTTTTTAAAATATTGAGCAAAAATTGGAATGAATGCCGAAGAAATTGCACCCATAATCAAAATACTGTAAATTAAGTCCGGCAATCGAAACGCTGTAAAATAAACATCTAATTCATCACCGGCACCAAATTTTCCTGCTAGCAATCTATCTCTGATTAAACCTAAAATTCTGCTCAGTAAGGCCGTGATCGCCAAAATAAAAGCAGCAGAAAACACTGTTTTCGATGTGTGGTTAATTATCTTTTTAACCATATATAATTTATTCTCATTGTAACAGAAAGAAATTTTCATTGCTAGACACGGAGTTGGCCCTAAAGCGGAAATTTGCCAAAACAACAAAAAACCCTTATGATTAAAACATGAAAAAAATTGCTCAAATTATGCTTATTCCCACAACAATCATTTTACTGATCGTTGTTTTTGTAGTCTCGCTTTACACATTAAATGCCGAAAAAATAAATTACGGAACCAAAATTGCCGGACAAACAATTGGTGGACTATCGCCAGACGAAGCAATCGATAAACTTTCTAATTATTTCCAAGAGATAACTAATCAAAATTTCAACTTGGTCTACCAAGATAAAATCTGGACAATTAATTTAAAAAACCTAGGCATTAATATTGATGTTCACGCCACCGTTAATTTGGCTTTCGAACGTGGCCATCAATCTGGAAAATTAGTCAAAAATATTTTTTGGCAGATCAAATCATTACTGGGACTAAACCAAGCGTTGGCCTACGATATCGAAGACGCAAAAATTGAAAAATTTTTCCAAGAGAATCTCGCAATTATTCATCGACCAGCAAGAAATTCTCTTTTAGTTTACAACAAAGAAAATAATGATTTTAACATCAGCGAATCAAGGTTTGGGACCATTATCAACAAGGATAAATTTCGAAAAGATATTGAAAAAAATATTTATCATTTCGAAGCCCAATCAATTTATTTAGACCTTGAAAATGACGAGCCAACCACAACCGAAGAACAGGCTAAAAAATTAATCCCTCGAGCTAAAGAATTGATTAATCTTGCGCCAGTTACAATTACCGTTAATGGGAAGAAGGTAAACGAAATTACTATTGAAGATATTTTAGAATTAACCGAACCAGTTCCTGAATTAAATGAGCATAAAATAGAAAATTATCTTGTCTCACTTGCTCCATCAGTAGCCCAAGAACCGATTAATGCTCAATTGACAGTGGTCGATAACAAGGCCACAGCGTTCTCTTTATCTCAGGATGGAATACAGTTAGAAATCAGAAACAATATTGAAATTTTAAAAAACGGCCTACTCAATGGCGATAAAGAAATTGTTCTGAAAACGATTAACACCAAGCCCGAAATTTCCACAGAAAATATCAACAATCTTGGCATCACTTCTTTTCTTGCTAAAGGTGTTTCTAATTTTTCGGGATCTTCGGCCAACAGAATCACCAATATAAAAATTGGAGCAGCTAAATTTAACGGCGTATTAATTAAACCAAACGAAGAATTTTCTTTCAATAAATTATTGGGTGATGTCGGCCCCGAACAAGGATATAAGCCAGGATTGGTGATCAAGGACAACAAAACCATTCCTGAATACGGGGGTGGATTGTGTCAGGTTTCAACCACGGCATTTAGAGCAGCGGTCTATTCTGGCATGGAGATTACCAAGCGCTTCCCTCACGCATTTCCCGTGAAATACTATAATCCTCAAGGATTTGATGCGACTATCTATCCCCCTATGCCAGATCTTAGATTTATTAACAATACCCCTGGACACATCCTTATACAAACCAAAATTGTCGGCAACGAATTAATTTTTGAATTTTATGGGACAAACGACAACAGAAAGATTGAAGTTATTGGACCAGAACAATATGATTTACAGCCCGATGGCGCAATGAAAGCGAAGCTCACACAAAAAGTCTACGACAACAATGGAAATGTTATCATTGATAAAACTTTTTATTCAAATTATAAATCGCCGAGTCTGTACCCCGAAGAGATAATCAACCCCCTTCAATGACAACCAAGATTTTAAAAATAAACCCCCAGAAACCAAACAAAGACAAAATCGATCAAGCCGCCAAAATCATAAAAAATGGCGGCTTAGTTGCTTTTCCCACTGAGACCGTTTACGGTCTAGGGGCCAACATATTTAACAAAGAGGCAATTAAAAACATCTTTAGAGTTAAAGAAAGGCCGATGGATGACCCATTAATCGTCCATATTGCCGAGATAAAAGATTTAGATAAACTCACTACAAACATTCCGACAATTGCTTTAAAATTGGCAAAAAAATTTTGGCCAGGGCCATTGACCATGGTTTTGAATAAATCTGGAATTGTTTCCGACTATGTAACCGGCGGATTAGATACAGTGGCCATACGCATGCCCAAAAATAAGATTGCTTTTGAATTAATTAAAACCGCAGAAACACCATTGGCTGCTCCCAGTGCTAATAAATTTACCAGACCATCACCAACTATCGCTAAGCATGTTTTAATTGATTTAAGTAATAAAATTCCTTTGATTATAGATGGTGGACAAACAGACATTGGCATCGAGTCGACGGTCTTAGATTTAACCTCAAAAATTCCTACAATTTTAAGGCCGGGGAAAATAACCGAAAAAGATTTAAAAAAAGTTTTAAGGATGGTTAAAGGGCCACAGTCCACAACAAGTCAATTGCAGATCAGAAAATCTCCTGGGACGCGCTACAAACATTATTCTCCTAATGCCCGGGTGATTCTGGTTTATGGCAAGATAACAGAAAATCTAATTAACCGATATAAAAAATCAAAACAAAAAATTGGAACCATAAAAGCCAACAAAAATATCAACTTTTTGACAAAAAATTTATTCAAAAAATTTCGAGAGTTAGATAATAAAAAAACCGACATCATTCTTGTCGAAAATGTCGAAGAAAAAGGATTGGGAATTGCACTAATGAACCGCCTTAAAAAATCGGCAAGCGAAATTATAAAAAATTGATTTTTACAATAAACTAAAGTAAAATGAAATTATCGTCCGGGTGGCGGAATTGGCAGACGCGCTAGCCTTAGGAGCTAGTGGGGCAACCCGTGGGAGTTCGACTCTCCCCTCGGACACAATTTTAAAAAGCCGATTTAAATCGGCTTTTTAAATTTAGTTTCGAAACTAATAACACTATTGCAATCCACTACATTCGTTCGTAAATCTGAATAATCCAGATATTCCAACTCCACCAAGAAAACCTTCAACCAATGAAATTAGAATCATGGCACAGAAGATTATTGCAACACCAATTAACGCGTTGATGATCATTTTCTTTGCTCCGTCAGCTTTCTCGCTATCACCCTTAGATAACATGTATTGAATACCTCCTAAAATTAAGAAGATAACAGCAATACCAAAACCAACAACCGCTAAAATCATTTTAACTTTAACAAAAATGTTGCAAAGAATGACCGTTGGCTCTAATGCTGCACTAGCAACAAATGGCAAAACTAACAACGATAACATTATAACTGGTAATATTTTTTTCATATTTGTTTTTTACCCTGTTAAATATTCCGCCCCGCGGAATCATGCTTCGCATGATTTAACAGGGTGAACTATGTTTATTTCTCGACCTTTGAAATATTTTTTAATTGACATTAGTTTCCTGTAAGCCTAGTACTAATAAAGTCTTGCACCACCTGGATTAAAAAGAATGCCGCAAAAACAATTCCCACTCCAATCAAACTGTTGATAATCATTTTTCGAGCGTCTTTTGCCTGATCATCTTTCTCTCCCGCCGTAATATATTTAATCGCACCAAGAATGATAAAAATGACCGCTAAAATTATACCCGCCACAAATAAAATATCTCCGATGTCCTCTATTAGGTAGCACACTTTTTGTGCGCTAGGATAACTTGATAAACTACCTTTCACGCATTGTGTGTACCCGAAAATATTTTGCGCGCTAACGACATACGGTAAGGCCAGAATTATTAAAATAAAAACGAATAATATTTTTTTCATATTAAAATTTTGTTAATTATTTAATCTTCCCCAAAATCTCTGTTACTAACTGTACAATAAAGCTCGATGCCAAAACAATTGCTACACCAATTAGTGTATAGCGAATAGTTTTTTTAGCTTTTCCGGCTTTTTCGTCATCTCCAGCTGACGTTGTATATTGAATCCCGGCAATTATTATCATCACCACGCCAACGGACACGGCTACTGCCTGTAATATTCCGGCAATAATGTTAATTAATTCGGTTATGTTGTTGGGCTTTATTGGATTTGGTATTTCAACGGTTTCTGCGCCACAGAAAGATGGCAATATTAATAACGTGCCCAAAACCAATCCTAGAAATAATTTTGTTTTCATAATTATTTTTTTAATAATAAATTTATTTGATTAGCTATGTTCTCGATCGTATCGTCTAAGGTTGATGCTCCTAATACTATTGACTCTATGGCACTAGATAATATGTTTTCTATTTTTGCTGAATCAATCTGATACCAGCTTTTTGCGGTTAAACTTTGTTCAGCAAAAACCGCTAAATTTAAATTGTCGTTTTTCTGCCAATCAACTAGATTTCTTTGTGCGGTTGGTCTGTTGGTCTTTTTTAAATAATCTTTGTTAACTTTTTCTTGTGTTAAATAAAGCAAAAAATCCCACGCCGCTCCTGATGATTTAGATTTTTTAGAAACTGTATACGCCCAATAATTAGCATAATTAATGTCGAAAGCCCTTCCTTTGATCTGTGGCATCTTACCTATGCCATAGTTTAAATAAGAGTTTTTAGAATTAATTGTAGGAATGTGATAAGCATAGCTTAACATCATCGCTGATTTTCCATCAGCAAAGGCGTCTATAGAATATGGCATTTGACGATTCCATGTATAAGTTTTTTTGCTAGGATTAGAAAATTCTGTATAGAATCTTAATGCATCTTTTCCGGGATAATATGTTTCATCATTCAGAAAAACTCCTTCGTCAAGCGTGGTGGTTCTTTTATCATCACTGATCATCTTCGTGCCATTTTGAAGCATGATTAATGATAAAATATCGGTTGCGCGATTTACGTTTTCGGCAGCGCCAAGAGATATGCCTGCACGATCTATACCGCCCCATTGGTTTCTCTTGGTTAATTTATCTAAATCTATAATTAATTCGTCCCATGTTTCCGGTGGGCCAGCAATACCAGCGCTATTAAAATAATTTTTATTATAATAAAGTGCTAGCGTATCAACATATAGTGGTAGCCCGTAAATTTTACCGTTGTCAACAAAATCGGCTTCGACAACATCAACAAATTTTTTTCTAAATTCAGCTAGGGTAAATTTTGTTGTTTGTTGTGGCAATTCGGCTATTTTATCTTTGTGTTTAGGAAGCCAAGTGTTGTGTATTAACCAAATATCCGGACCCTTGTCTGATGCGAAAGCATTAATGAGCTCTTGTTCATAGTTCTCGGCTGGCATTTTTCTGTAAGTAATCTTAACCGAGCAATCATTAGATTTTTTAAATCCTTCCATTGCTTCAGAGAATACTTCTGGTTCATCATAAACTCCCCACACTTCCAAATTGGCTGGCCTGCACTGGTCCTTGGTGATTGTACCAATAATAAACACAATTATACCAATCACTACAACAACACTTAAGATGATAATTATTTCCTTTTTCTCCATTTTTAATTCTTGGTTAATATTAATCCCCAATGATATTGATCAACAGAAATGTTGTGCTTAGATCCAAAATTGTTCTGCATTGCAATTTCCTCTATTTGATTTATTGGAACAAATAGATCTTTCGAGGGGCCCAGCGGCTGATTTTCGTTCCAATCAATAACAACTAGCCTTCCTCTTTTTTTCAAGACCCTGCTCGCCTCCTTAATTATACCAATTTTATTTTCCGATTGGAATAAAATATTGGCCAACAACACCAGATCTATAGAATCGTTTTCGATTTGTGAGCCATTAATAACTTCTAAATTACAACGTCTAGTTATGATATTAAAAAGACCCTGAATCTTAGCTCTACTTCGAACCGATTCAAGGGCCGTGTCTAAAACATCTAAGGCATAAATTTTGCCTTCATCTCCCACTATTTTAGCCATTGGTATTACAAAATATCCCGCGCCACAACCGAAGTCAGCAATTTGCATGCCTTTATCAATATTCAATTGTTTGATAACTTGTTCGGGATTTAAAAATCCTCCAGTTCCACTCATATAATTATACGCAAGTAATTGAAGCTACCTTGTCTTTGTCGTCCAGCTTCATAATTCTTACGCCTTGTGTAACTCTACCAAGTTTAGAAATGTTCTTAATGCCCGTCCTAATTACATTACCTTTTTGTGATGTAACGATTAAATCCTCCTCTTCTAGTGAAATCATCCTCACGCCAACCAACGATCCAGTCTTCTCGGTCACATTGGCAGTTTTTACGCCCACACCACCACGATGCTGTAATTTAAAATTATCTACTGGCGTACGTTTCCCATAACCATTAGAGCTAACAATCAATATGTCGGGGTTAATTTTTTTAACTGCCTGCGTGATTACTTCCATGCCCACAACCGCATCAGTAAATTCTTCTTTGTCTTTGGCTTTCACAACTCTTAATCTAACGCCTCTAACTCCAATGGCATTTCTTCCCATGGGTCGTAAATCTTTTTCTGAAAATTTAATCCCTTGGCCAAGTTTGGTTACCAACATTATTTCATCATCGCCATGAGTAATTTTTACCCATTGTAAATCATCATCTTTATCTAGGGTTATAGCGGCAATACCACCCTTTCTAATGTTCCTAAATTTTTCTACTTCTGTCTTCTTTATTATACCTTTTTTTGTGACCATTGCCAAAAATTTTGTCTGAATTCCATTTTCTCCCTTTTTTTCTCTTTCTAGAGGCACAACCGCACTGATTTTCTCGTCGGAAGATAGTCCTAGAATATTCACGATTGCTCGTCCCCTTGAAACACGAGTTGCCTCGGGAATTTCATAGGCTTTGGTTTGATAAACCTTGCCCTTATTACTAAAAAACAATAAATCGTCGTGGGTAGAACAAACGAAGAAATGTTCAACAAAATCCTCTTCTTTGGTTTTAATTCCCACCATTCCTTTGCCGCCTCGGTTTTGTGCGCGATAAGATTTAGGATCAACACGTTTAATGTATCCTGTATTGGTAACTGTAACAATAATTTCTTGATCGGCGATTAAATCCTCTTCAGCAAATTCTCCCACACCAGCACTGTGAACCTTGGTTTTTCTCTCATCACCAAATTTTTGTTTAAGTTCCGATAATTCTTCCTTAACAACCTTCAAAATTTTCTTAGGATTAGCTAAAATGTCTTCTATTTCTTTAATCAATTTCAATTTTTCTTCTAATTCATCAAGAATTTTCTTTCTTTCTAGTCCAGCTAGTGTTTGAAGGCGCATATCCAAGATAGCATTGACCTGGATTTCAGTTAATTTAAATGCTTTAATTAATCCCAATTTAGCATCTTCGCGATCTTTCGACTTCTTGATAATCTCAATTACTTTGTCAATATTTTTCAATGCTTTTGCCAGTCCCTCCAAAATATGCACCCTGTCTTTTGTCTTAGCTAATTCAAACTTGTAGCGACGGGTGATTACAATTTGTCGGTGCTCAATAAAATGAGTCAAGACCTGCTTCAATGACAATGTCTGCGGTTGAATTCCTTCAGTCAAAGCTAGCATGTTTAAATGAAAAGTTTTTTGAAGTTCGGTGTACTTGAACAATTTGTTCAAAACCTTTTGCGGAAAGGCGTCATTTTTTAATTCAATTACAACTCTAATTCCTTCTTTGTCGGATTCATCACGAATATCTCGAATGCCTTCAATCTTTTTTTCTTTTACTAGATCAGCGATTTTTTCAAGCAATACCGATTTATTGGTTTGATAAGTCAGTTCAGAAATAATAATTTTAAATTTCCCCTTTTCTTCAACAATGTCGGCTTTGGCACGATTTAAAATTGGGCCCTTACCAAAAACATAGGCCTGCATTATTTCTTTTTTATTATAAATTTCTCCGCCGGTTGGAAAATCTGGTCCTTTTATAAATTGAAACAATTCCTCAACTGTGGCTTTGGGGTTTTCAATTAAATGTTCAGTGGCATCAACAACCTCCGTAAGGTTGTGCGGTGGAATACTTGTTGCCATACCAACAGCGATGCCTAATGTTCCATTTAATAATAATTGTGGAATTTTTGATGGTAAAACCTGTGGTTCTGTGCGCGTGTTGTCATAATTAGGAATAAAATCAACCGTGTCTTTTTCTAGGTCTTTAAGCATTTCTTCGGCAATAGGAGTTAATCTCGCTTCCGTATAACGCATTGCGGCAGCGCCATCGCCATCAATTGAACCAAAGTTTCCTTGGCCATCAACTAACGGATAACGCATTGCAAAACTTTGTGCCATTCTTACCATTGAATCATAAACTGCCATATCTCCATGTGGATGATATTTACCTAGAGTTTCTCCAACAACCGTTGCTGATTTTCTATGTTTACCACCAGACGAAAGTCCCATGTCATGCATCGCGTAAAGAATCCTACGATGTACGGGCTTCATTCCGTCTCGAACATCGGGCAATGCACGTGCAACAATAACACTCATTGCATAAGATAAGTATGATTCTTCCATTTCGGTGACAATCTCTCGATTTTGAAAATTAATCCTTTCTTCTGTGGGATTGTCTGACTTTTGTTCTGCCGGCAGGGCAGGTTTTTTGTTTTTATTCTTGTCCTTCATTTAATTCTTGTAAATCTTCTAAATTAGTTTGATCTTTAATTTCTCTTAAACTTGCAGTTACATTCTGTTTAACCGCTGAAATGTCGTTTTTGATGGTTTCAAATAGGGACGGTAGTTCGGTTTTATTTATTGCGTCCTTGGCATTTTGTTTGTTTGTGTTTAAAGAAAAAGAGAAAATCCAGAAAACTATTATAATTGTCATTATGAGTCCACTTGCCAACCACAAAATCATAATTCTGGTTTTTTTGGGTTTGTTTTGTAGTTTTTCTATGAAATTCATATTATTCTAATTTCATTACCACAACCTTCATATCTTCACCTAAATCGGTTTTCTTTACGTTATATTCTTGTGTTGTTTCTGGTTCTACGCCAACTTCTTTCAAAAAGTCATCCACTTTGTCTAGTTTGATTTCGATTCCAGGAATCTTGTAGTGCATGGGAATTACCACGCTAGGTTCAATTTGATTGATGATTTTTACAGCACCCTCACCATTAATCGTCCACGTTCCACCAACCGGAACCATTAAAATATCGATTTCTCCCATCTTGTCTAATTGCATATCAGCTAGTTCTTTTTGTCCCAGATCGCCCAAATGACAAATCTTTAAATCTTCGGCCTCAATTACATAAATTGTATTAATGCCGTTTTCACTACCCTTGGAATTGTCATGATAAGAATAAATGCCTTTTATGGAAACACCCTTAACGTCGTATTCTCCTGGACCATTAATTACAAACGGTTGTCCATTCACGGTTTGTAAGTTATTGTGATCATGATGATTGTGGGTAATTAAAACAATATCAGCCCCACCACGTGGAGGAGTTAATCCAGTTTCTTTATCAAATGGATCAATAAGAATCGTAATTTTGTCACCGACATTTGATTTAACCAAAAGTTTAAAACAACTTTGGCCATGCCAAGTAATTTTCATATATTAAAATTATAACATATAAAAAATATCCTTGCCAAATTATTTTAAATACCCTATACTGAAAACACTACGTTAAACATTGATACTTCGACCAATGCGGAGCGTAATAATAATTAACTGTCGGAGTTTTTCTATTTATAAAAATATGAAAACAGAAAACAAAACATCAGAATTAATGCAAACTCTTTTAGATCAAGAGACGGTTAGTATTCCCAAAGCTGGAGATGTTGTCGAGGCAAAAGTTATTGCTCTCAAACCATCAATCATTTATCTTGATTTTGGTAATTTTAAGAGTGGCATTATTCTAGGAAGCGAGATTAAAAAACATCCTTTTGAATTTAAAAAGGTCAAACTTAATGACATTATCACCGTCAAAATTATTTCTATCGACAATGAAGATGGATATGTTGAAGTTTCGCTTTTAAAGGCTGGCGAAGAAAAAACTTGGCAAGCACTTCGCGAAAAAATGGAAAGAAATGAGATAATCGACACATTAATCACCAAAGCCAATAAAGGTGGATTAATGGTTGAAATCGAAGGCGCGGAGGCGTTTATGCCTGTTTCTCAGCTGTCGTCTATACATTATCCTCGCGTAGAAGGTGGTGACAAAACTAAAATTCTTTCTGAATTAAATAAATTAATCGGCCAAACAATTAAAACAAAAATTATCGATGTTAATCAGCGAGAAAAGAAATTGATTGTTTCCGAGAAAGCGACCGAAGAAAAGAAATTAAAAATCGCTTTAGAAAAATATAAGGTTGGTGATACGGTTGAAGGAATAATTACAGGTATTGTTGATTTCGGAGCGTTTATTAAATTTGACGATCTAGAAGGATTAATTCACATCTCAGAAATGGATTGGCAAATCATTAACAACCCCAACGAAATCTTCAGTGTTGGCGATCAAATTAAAGCAGAAATCATTGAGATTGACGGAGATAGAGTTTCTTTGTCAACGCGCGCTTTAAGAGAAAATCCTTGGACAAAAGTTGAAGAAAAATACCAAGTCGGACAGACCGTAAAAGGCACTGTAGTTAAATTTAATCCTTTTGGTGCATTTATTAAATTAGATAAGAACATCCAGGGATTAGCGCATATTTCTGAATTTGGTACTGAAAAGAAAATGGAAGAAACTATTGAGATTGGCAAGGAGTACGAATTCAAAATCATATCAATCAAGGCCTCGGAATATAGAATGGCATTGAAGCCAATCACAGAATAAAAACCTTACCTACCAGTAGGCAGGCAAGAAACAAAACACAATAACTAGACATTCAAAAATCTGTCATTATCCTTGACAGATTTTTGTTTTAAGATTATTATATAGCAACAATGCACTTTGTACGAATTATTGTTAAAATTATTTTTGGAGGTTTGAATGTTTCTTCATCGTAATGAACGTATCATTTGGAGGAACGGTAGTCGGATGATCACAATGAAGTTTTTCATTGTTGGGGAGGTTAAAAGAGTTGACGGGAAAAGCTTTTTTATATCTCAATCCGTGTTCTGGGATTCAAGTCGATATCCTGATCCGACGAAACGAATTCTGGTTGGGGTTCGTTTCACCTTTTACGGGATTGATCCCGACGAACTAACGAATTACGAGGTAAAAGTTTCTACGAATAACGGATCACCCGTGGACTATTATCAAGAATTTAAACACAACGACTGTATTGTTCTTGAATATCGAAGCTACTATCCTTTGGTAGTGAAAGTTCATGATTATCCATTAAATAAGCGTTACGAATTCGTAGCGCAATGGAATCGCAAACCTCACGAATCTCAGTTAAATGATTTTATATTTGTTCTTTATGTTAAAAGTCATTCGGAGCCTCTAGGGAAAGATTAGTTTTTGTTGAACAGACTCCCCAAAACAGACGAAAGAAAGGAGTCTGTTTTTTTATTTTTAAGACCGATAGCGGGATTTGAAATTTTTATCGATTGTGGTATATTAAAGACTATGAAAACATTTATTAAAAATATTCTAATTGCGTTTTTTGTTTTGCTTTTTATTTCAGCAATTTTTACGGCTTATAATTCTTCATACAAGATTTCCGAAAATATTCCCCTAAATCAAGTGGTTACTCTGATTAATGAAGATAAAATTGAGAAAATAACCATTCAGGAAAACAAGCTCACCATAGATTTAAAAGACAAGACTCAAAAAACTAGTCGGAAAGAGGGAGAACTGGGACTAAGCGAAACCTTGAAAAATTTAGGCGTTAATGAAGAAAAACTAAAAACTTTAAATTTTGAAATCAAAGAACAGTCTGGGACAATGTATTGGTTGAATATTATTTTGCCGTTTGTCTTGCCATTTCTTTTGATCGGTGCATTTATTTGGTTTATGTTGAAACAAGCACAAAAGGGACAAACCCAAGCTATGTCCTTCGGCAAAGCCAATGCTCGTTTAAACCAGCCCGAAAAAGGCAAGAAAGTAACCTTTAAAGATGTTGCTGGCATCGAACAAGCCAAGGAAGAGCTGAAAGAAATTGTTGAATTCTTAAAAACCCCACAAAAATTCATTGATATCGGCGCAAAAATTCCGCGTGGAGTTCTTTTAATGGGTCCTCCGGGATGTGGCAAAACACTACTAGCTCGCGCCGTTGCCGGAGAGAGTGATGTCCCCTTCTTCCATATTTCAGGATCAGAATTTGTGGAAATGTTTGTGGGAGTTGGTGCTTCTCGAGTTAGAGATTTATTTATGACGGCTAAAAAAATGGCTCCAGCAATTATTTTCATTGATGAAATTGACGCCGTGGGCAGGCATCGTGGTGCAGGATTGGGCGGTGGACACGATGAGCGCGAACAAACCTTAAATCAAATTTTGGTTGAAATGGATGGATTTGATAACAATACCAATCTAATTGTCATTGCCGCAACCAATCGACCAGACATTTTAGACCCAGCACTGTTAAGACCGGGTAGATTTGATCGCCGTGTTGTTTTAGATATGCCCGATATTAATGAAAGAGAAGATATTTTGAAAATTCACGCTAAAAACAAAAAGTTTACCGAAGAAGTAAAATTAAGACAATTAGCCGAAAGAACTCCTGGATTTTCAGGAGCAGATTTGGCCAACTTGGTTAATGAGGCAGCAATTTTAGCAGCGCGCAAAAATCAAAAATCAATCACACAATTAGATTTAATTAATTCAATTGAAAAAGTTTTACTTGGCCCAGAAAGAAAAAGTCATATCTATACAAAAAAAGAAAAAGAAATTGCTGCTTATCATGAAGCCGGGCATGCTTTAGTTAATGCCAGCTTAAAACATACCAATCCTGTACACAAAGTTTCAATTATTTCTCGTGGCATGGCCGGTGGTTATACTTTGACTATGCCCGAAGAAGATAAACACTTACACTCTCGTTCAGAATTTATCGAAGAACTTTCAGTTTTGTTGGGTGGTTATTGTGCCGAAAAATTAATTTTTAACGAAATTACTACTGGTGCCTCTAATGACCTCAAGGTTGCTTCTGGGATAGCTAGAGATCTGGTTTCTAAATATGGAATGTCAGAAAAACTAGGACCGGTTGCGTTTAATGATCATGACGAGTTAGTGTTTCTGGGTAAAGAAATTTCTGAGGGCAAAAATTATTCAGAAAAAGTTGCTTCAGAAATTGACGAAGAAATCAAGAAATTTATTCATGACGCGCGATTAGTAACTGAAAAAATTCTTAAGACCAAAAAAACCAAATTAATTCTGATTGCCAAAGAACTGATTGAAAAAGAAACAATCGAAAAAGACGAATTTAAAGCACTGATAAGTAAATAGCACAATTCACGGGCGTGTAGCTCAGCTGGTTAGCCTCTGGCCCTACGGGCCATAGGCCCGGAGGGAGCACTCATATGACATGTTTTACGTTTATCTTTTGAAAAGCTTAAAAGACAACAATTATTATATTGGTCAAACCGACAATATTAAAAGCAGATTAGATTACCATAACGGCGGGAAAGTTAAATCAACGAAGAATCGAATACCGTTTATTCTAATCGGAACAGAAGAATATCAAACGAGAAATGAATCGAGATGGCATGAATACACATTAAAGAATAATACAAACGAAAAGCGAAAATTTATAAATAAATTTTCGCCCAAACCATAAAATTAAGACCATTGTCGGGCGTGTAGCTCAGCTGGTTAGAGCACGGCTCTTATAAAGCCGGGGTCGATGGTTCGAGTCCATCCACGCCCATTTTTAAAACCCCCCGCAGTGCGGGGGGTTTTATTATTTACTCTCCAACTTTTATTGGTCTTTGAATAAAATCAACTGATTGAGGATTAACTTTTTGTTTGAAAATTTCGTATGTCTGCATTCCATCCTCTTCTCCTCTACAAGAATATAATCCAAAATAAATTGAATTATGCTCCGGATAAGTATGGATCGATACGTGCGATTCAGCTAACAATACCATCAAAGTAAATCCGTTTGGCTTAAAATTGTGGGATGCCTTTCCCAAGATCGTAAACTGATCTTCCTTTAATGCTCCTAAAAGAGCATCCTCAAGTTCGGCACTATTGTTGATAATTTCTTGATTTACGCCATGTAACACACAAGAAATTTCGTTCCCCAACGAAGGGGACCGGTATGCGTCATCCATAAGCCACAAAATACTATTTTAAGCTTGCCTAAATTTAAAGGTTCTGCTATTATTAATTATTATAAATTTATAATAACACAATGAATTTAGAAGCACAAAATGAACGAAATTCTTCCGAAAAATTAATCCTGGGAATACAACGAGAATTGATTTCGGAAGTCTGTGGCAAAGACCGTGCCAAACAAGCGCAATGGATAGATAAGTATAGTGAAATCTTTCGACAAATTGTCGAAACTGATCCTAGATTGGTTTGGGAATATCCTCACACGAAAGATGAATTAAGGGCGCTTCTTTACAAAGAAACAACACATTAATTTAGGGGCGTGTAGTTCAGTGGTAGAACGCTACATTGACATTGTAGAGATCGGAGGTTCGATCCCTCCCGCGCCCACCATGGAAATACCAACCATTTTCGAGGACGACAATATTGTTATCATAAATAAGCCGGCGGGATTATTAGTTCATCCGGTTACCAACGAAAAAGATACTCTAATCGATATTTTAAAAATCAAACACCCTAATGCTGAATTGGTTCACCGATTAGATCAAGACACTTCTGGCGTAATGGTTATAGCAAAAAACAATCAGATCGCAGAATTTTTAAAACAACAATTCAAAGATAGAATTATCAAGAAAAAATACGTTGCCCTAGTTTATGGGATTTTAAAAGAAAAAAAGGGCATTATCGTTAAATCGATTTCCAAATCCAGAAAAAGGGGTGGCTCACAAACCATCGCACCAATTGGAAAAAATCGCGAAGCGGTTACAAGATACGAAGTTGTTCAAGAATTTGCTGATTATTCCTTATTAGAAGTTTCTCCCGAGACTGGCAGAACCCACCAAATTAGAGTTCATCTCGCATCAATTGGGCATCCAATTGTCGGAGATGAAAAATATAAATTTAAAAGACAAAAAACAATCGAAGGTCTTAATCGGCAATTTTTACATGCTAAATATTTAAAACTTTCTCTGCTTGACGGAGAAATAAAAGAGTTCTATGCTGAATTACCAGAAGAACTAAGTAATATATTAAAAAATATATGACCAATAAATTAGATAAATTTAAAGAAAAATTTGTGAAGAAAGATATCCCAGAAATTAGAACTGGTGATATTGTTAAAGTTCACATCAAACTTGCCGAAAAGACAAAGGCTGGCGGAGACAAAATCCAGATTTTTGAAGGACTGGTAATTGCCAAGAAACACGGAAAGGGAATGGAGGGAACTTTTACGGTTAGAAAAATCGCTGAAGGGGTGGGAGTGGAAAAGGTATTCCCTCTTCAATGCCCAACAATTTCTAAAATTGAAATCGTTAAGCACTCAAAAGTAAGACGCGCAAAACTTTATTACATGAGAGGAAGAATTGGAAAGAAAGCAAGAATGTCCGCCCTCGCCGAACCTACTACCGAAGCGAAATAATCTTCCGCGCGGGTGCTGTAATTGGTAGCCAGGCTAGCCTAAGGAGCTAGTGGGAATTATCCCGTGGAGGTTCGAGTCCTCTCCCGCGCATCAGATTAGATCCGACACGTCCGGTAATCAATTGTTAAATAAAAAATTACGACTTTACGGGTCGTAATTTTTTTGTTGGAGCGGAAGACGGGATTCGCACCCGCGACCTTCTCCTTGGCAAGGAGACGTTCTGCTGCTGAACTACTTCCGCAAGATGCCGAGGGAGAGAATCGGACTCTCGACACCACGATTTTCAGTCGTGTGCTCTACCACTGAGCTACCCCGGCGTAATTTTATATTTATGATATCTTATCGTTATTTTATTGTAAAGGTTGAAGTACAATTTGTGACTCACCATTAATGCATTGATCAGCATCAAATCCTTGGTTTATCATTAACTGTTCTGCATAAATTGGAATCGTGTTTCCATTAGATAAGTTGCCCTGCACTCCAACATAAATTCCGGGAGGAATCGTGCATCCGTATCTAGTTGCTCCTAATGGCCAATAATTATAATCGTACTCTCCTCCCCAAGGGGTAGTATCTGGCCAATTATTTGTATACGGTCCAGACCAATTTTGATTTATAATTGTTGTCCAGTTTGACGGACAATGATCGCATGGGACAATATAGCTTTCGCCTGTAACATAATCATATGGCAATGAATGAGCTAGTCCAGGATCCCACCCCCTACTCACATCAGGAGGATAAAATCCCATATCGTTATAATAAAATTCTACCGCCAGTGCAAGATTTTTTGCTGTGCTCCCCGCCCCCACAACCCTTCCTTTTTCTTTAGCATTATTCATGCTCACTAAAACGATAGTTGCCAACAAACCAATAATTGCGATTACAACTAGAAGTTCTATCAATGTAAAGCTTTTCATTTTTTAAATATTTTAGAGGCCAGGATGGGAATCGAACCCATGTATAAGAGTTTTGCAGACTCATGCCTTACCACTTGGCGACCTGGCCAATATGTGGGCGATGTAGGAGTCGAACCTACCGTATTCTGCGTGTAGAGCAGACGTTTTACCGATAAACTAATCGCCCCTGCTGAGCCCCGCCTTCGCTAAAGCTACGGCGGGCAAGTAAACGCCCCAACAACCATGTGCCGGGGGCGGGACTCGAACCCGCACGGTCGTGAGACCACAAGATTTTAAGTCTTGCGTGGCTGCCATTACACCACCCCGGCAAAACAATATTTAATTTTTTAAACTTCTTAAAATTTCTTCTACTCTGCCTGCTTTTTCTTCGATTTTATCAATAACAAATCTGATCTTGGGAACAAATTTAATCACAATTTCTTTATTTAAAATTCTTTGTAAATTCGGCTGTTGTTTGTCTAAAACTTCTAAAACCTTTTTGGATTGATTAAACGGAATCACACTTATTTTTATTTTAGCATATTTCAAGTCCTTAGAAACGTCAACATTTTGCACGGTAATAAAAACATCTTTCACAAAAATTTCTCTCACAAGAATTTCTGAAATTTTTTCTTGTATTAAACTATTTATTCTGCTAATTCTGTCCTTCATTTGATTAAATCTTTAGCGAGAATTATTTGTATAAAAGTCCGCATCGCAGACCGACCGCAGTCGGTCGAGATAGAGTGGGATCCCGCATTGCGGGATCAACACGTGTCTTTTATATAAATAATTCGAGCCTTATAATCATTATAATTCGCGTTTTTTGTGTTCTGTTCTATAACATTCTAAAATATCTCCTTCTTGAATAATCGCATCCCCCTCAAACAATAATCCTGCCTCTCTCCCTTTCTCAACCTCCGGCATATCTTTTTTATTGTGTTGTAGCTGAACTATTTTTCCTGTGCCAATCTTTTCTTCGTTACGAATAATATCAACCTGTGTTTTGTTAACAAATTTTCCTTCAGTAACCTTTCCACCTAAAATCATTCTGGTTTTTTCGGTTTTAAAAATTGCTAGAACTTTTAATTTCCCCAAATTTTCTTTTTCCGCTAATGGATCTAATAATTTCGCTGCATCCTTCCTAATTCCTTCGAATAATTCATAAATAATATCGTATGATCTGGTTTTAATTTTTTTTCTTTTGGCCATATCAGCAACATCGTTGGCAATTTTTACTCTGAAGGCAATAATAATTGAATTTGTTGATTCGGCTAGTTTTATATCGGTTTCTGAAACATTACCCACGTCAGCTTTTAAAATTTTTAATCCTATTTCTTCTAAATTTAACTTTGCTAAACTTTCTCCAATTGCTTCAAGCGAGCCGTGAACGTCGGTTTTTAAAATTACATTTAAAGTTTTCCCTCCACCAACACCTTCGGCATTTGGTGTGGCAGCTTGTATGTTAAAATTTACAGCCGGTTTTACTGTTACTCCCTGGATCGCGGATTGTTCGTTATCGACCACCTGGAATTTACTTCCCACTACCGGCACTTCGTTTAGTCCTATAACAATTACTGGTGTGCTTGGGATTGCTTTTTCAACTCTTTGCCCATTATAATCTTCTAGCCCCCTAACCTTACCATAAGCGTTACCACAAACAATCCACTTGCCCACCTCTAATGCGCCACTCAGCACTAAAAACGTCGCTGTAGCCCCTCTCCTTGCGTCCATATATGACTCTACAACTACTCCCGTGGCTGGCACCAAAATATCGGCTTTTAATTCTTCCATTTCCGCAACCAATAAAATCATTTCTAATAAATCATTGACTCCCGTACCAACCAAGGCCGAAAGTTTTATTGCGGGAATTTTGCCGCCACGTTGCTCAACAACCAATCCTTCTTTTTCTAATTCACCAACTGCTTTTTCAAAATTGGCTCGGGGATTATCCATTTTGTTCACCGCCACAATTACAGGAATTTCTTCTTTTTTGATTGATTCTATAACCTCTTTGGTTTGTGGTTTTACGCCCTCTTCTCCAGCAATAACCAATACTGCGATATCCGCAGTTTTAGCACCACGCGATCTCATTTGCGAAAATGCTTCGTGACCAGGAGTATCGATAAAAGTAATCAATTTACCATTATATTCGGCCTGATAAGCACCAACGTGTTGCGTGATTCCACCCGATTCTTTAGCAACAACATGAGTTTTTCTAATGGTGTCTAATAATGTGGTTTTCCCATGATCGACATGACCCAAAATAACCACAATTGGTGGTCGATTCATAATATTTGAATTTTGTTTTTCTTTCATCATTTTATTGCTTTGTTAATGGCTTGCTGTTCTTCATCTGACAAATTATATCCTATCGACTTTCCAGCTTCGATTGGTTTGGTGTAAATTCTTGTTCCTTCGCGAGAATATAGTGAAGAGATCACCAATCCATTGTTGTTGCTGTCCAGCAACGCCACTGCAAAACTTTGATCTCCGCCCGTATCCTTAAACGGATTAAATCTTACCACGCCAACCTTGGTGATTGAGATGTCAGAAATTTTTTGTAATTTTTCGTTCCAATCAGAAAGTTTTTTAATGTCATTTTTAACTTCCTTGATGAGTTTGGTTTGTTCGGTTACCACCTCCTCGACGTCCATCACTTTCGCACCCTTCATAAAAATTTTAATTTTCTTCCGTGTCTTCAAAAATAAAAACACTAAAATAATATCAACAACTGTTAAAATTGCTAAAATTATTAAAATTAAATTGTTGGTCAAAATAGACATATTTTTTACGTTCGGACCTGTCCATCTTTGGCGGAGAGTGGAGGATTTTCCGCCCAAGGCGGACCAGCCTCGGGCTGGGAACTACATTCGGAGAGGGTGAGATTCGAACTCACGATACCTTTTCAGATATACCGCTTTTCGAGAGCGGCCCATTCAACCACTCTGGCACCTCTCCATTATTGCGGTGGACCCAGGGGGAGTCGCACCCCCGACTCATCCATGCCATGGATGTGTTTTACTGCTGAACTATGGGCCCAAAAAACTCTCGATTGCCCCGACGAGGAATTGGACCCCGATCTCTCCCTTAGGACGGGATTGCTCTATCCGTTGAGCTATCAGGGCTCAATATTTTTTAATCCTAACACACTTTTATTATAATTTAAACCCCCCAGCATCAAAATTTGATGTGGGGGTAAAAATTAATTTAAACTTGTTTATTCTACTGTGATAATCTGTACCGGACAAGCTGCAGCCGCTTCCTTGTTACAACCAGGATCGTCTATTTCTAACTCAAACTTATCTCCGCCCATGTCTTTGGCATCTTTTAAAGATGATTTTCCGTCATCTCCCATGTGCCAAAAACTTGGACAAACCGCGACACAGGTCCCGCAACCAATGCATTTGTCTCGTTGTTGTGTGATTTTTGCCATAAATTAAGGATTACTTTTTAATAATTACCTGATTTTATCAATATAGCACAAATTAAAGATCAAAACAACTAAAATCTTAAGTATTCGTCCCAATAATCATAGAGTTCTTTTGTGGCAACGATGTCGTGGCTATTATATTCGGCAATTTCCTTAAACTTCCCTTCTCGGAACATTCTAGTGACATCCTCGCCTTTTACTCCTTCCGATTTGGGACTCTTAATCCCAAACGCCCTAGACCACATGTGTAGGCCACCTTTTTTTCTGGTTGATCCGTAAAAAGTTAATTGATCATATAAATCAACGTGTTTGGCATTGAATTTCTGTAAATTAAGATAACGATTAGATAATAAATCTTTGCTTGGCCTGATTCCGTGAATTGCCGATCTCACCATTAAAAATGGAACATCGAATCCTCGACCATTAAAACTAATAAACTCATCGTATTTTATTGCTAGTTCCCAAAATTTTTCTAACATTTCTGGTTCGGTCATTTGTTTAAATTTAATCCCATCTTTTTCAAATTCTTTGATTTCTTTTCCGGGCGCCTGGAAATAAACCGCGCCCTGCTCTTTTTCGTAATCCAAAACGCCAATTACTACAACCTCGCCAGTTAACGGCGAAAACCCAAGCCCATCTTTGAGATCGCTTAGATCTTTTTCGTATTCTTCTTTGTTATCGATTTCTTTTCTAATCCAATGCGTTAAAACTTCCTGAGTGGTTTCATCAAGCTTATCAAAATCCTCGCCAATTGTTTCAATGTCAAAAACTAGTTTGGGCATGTTTTATTTTTACTTAATTTGTTTCTTTATTAATTATAGCAGAATTGACCCAATTTTAAAATTTTGTTAAGATTAAATCCTAAAATAGCTCTTAAAATCAAGGAGGAAATTATGCTTAATCACGCTTATCCGGTCAAGATTTTTGCAACCACAGGAACCGCTAAGTTGGCAGAGGAAATTTCCGAAGAATTAAGGAAAATCCTTCCGCTAGAGTATCGACCAGAAGATGGGAGAATTTTGGGCAGAGTTAACTTCGAAGAATTTTCTAATGAAAACTTCCAAGCACAACTCATTGATAATGTGAGAGGACATTTTGTAATCGTTGTCCACACGCAGGTACCACCGGTACACAATGGTCTTTTCGAATTATTCGGCATTTTGGATGCAATCAAAAACGCCCAAGCCGCCGACATTCTTCTGGTGTTCCCCTACATGCCCTACGTCAGATCCGATCGCAAAAACAAACCAAGAATTTCGGTTATGGCTCATCGATTGGCCGACATTATTAGTAACTCCTTCCGGATCAGAAGAGTGCTTCTCATGGATCCTCATGATTCTCACGTGAAACATTATTTTGAACCGGCCGCGGATGAGATCACAGCAATTAATCTTGTGGGAGATTATCTGGAAAGAAAATTCTTTTCTATACACCCCAAGCAAGATTGTGTTATGGTGTTTGCCGATGCCGGCGCTGCCAAGAAATACGGAACACTTGCTCACGATCTCCAAATTGCTTCCGCATATATCGACAAGGACCGACCCGACGATATGGAAAACCCGGAAATCAAGAAAGTTGTCGGTAGTGTCGATGGGCGCGTTTGCATTTTGATCGACGATGAAATTCTAACCGGAAAAACCTCTGTTCAAGATGCCGAAACCTTAATCAAAGAAGGCGCCCTAGAAGTTCACGCATTCGCCATACATGGAATTTTAAACAACAAGAAGACTTCCTGGGAGGCAGTGATTAAGAAGATTGATGAATCTCCAATCAGAACCGTTGTGGTGACAGACAGCATCCCTGTTCGCCACAAAATCGATTCAAATCCAAAATTCGTTGTCCTGAGCGTGGTCAAACTTTTGGCCCACGCAATCGGCAATGCGGTTCAAGGCGGTTCATTGAGTGCGCTTCACGAACGAAAAAATGTTGATCTTTATCGTGGAACCTGACTTTAAAATACCTCGATTCCTAACGGAATCGAGGTATTCTTTTTTGTCTATTTTGTTTTTATCCTTTACCGACTCTTTCTGTATAGTCGCCAGTTTCTGTATTAATTCTAATTATGTCTCCAGATTCGATAAACAATGGAACATTCACCATCGCACCGGTTTCGATTTTTACCGCTTTCACTCCACCTTGAGCAGTGTTTCCTTTAATGCTGGGTGGCGCTTCGATTACCTTAAAATCCATTTTCACCGGTAAATTTACGTTAATAATTTTTCCTTCAAACTCGACAATTTCAACCGGACCATTTGGCTTCAAATAGGGGCTGATGTTTCCAATTTGTTCTTCGCTCATTTCAAATCTTTTTGAGGGATCATTCATCTCGCAAAAGAAATATTTTCCACGGTTGGCATAGAGAAACTTAACGTCTCGGTAATCAATGTTGGCCTCTTCAAAGCTGTCGGTGTGTTGAAAATTACGGCTCATGGTTTTACCGTTAATCAAATTTTTAATTTTAGTTTGTGCTACCGGTTTTCTTTGTTGCATTCTAACAAAACTAAATTCCATAACTTGGTATGGTTGTCCATCTAAAACAAAAATGACTCCCGGTTTAAGATCATTATAATTTATCATAAACTTATATTTACTTAGATATTCTTAATTTACCTTAAAATTTAATTTTCTGCAACCCCGACGCAAGGTCGGGGTAAAGTTTACTCTGTCATCAATGGGGCTCGACGCAATGCGAGATCGGCATAAATTAAAAATCACCCCGCAGTTGCGGGATGATTTTTATCAACAAATCCTAAATAAAATTAAATTTTAGTTACATTTGTCGCGTTTGGTCCTTTTGGAGAATCAGCCTTGTCAAAAGACACATTGTCTCCAACTTTCAAATCCTCGAAAGTTACGCCCTTAAGTTCATTTTTGTGAAAAAATAAATCTTTAGCCTCACCTTCAACAGCGATGAATCCAAACCCTTTTTCGTTAAGGTTTTTTATTGTTCCTGTCATGTTTGCTCGCCCTGTTAAATTTCGCCTACGGCGAACCCGCTTCGCGGGATTTAACGGGGTAAATTAATGATTAACGTTTTAAGGTCTTCCCTAAAGTTTGGTTTCAAAAATAAACTCGACTAAATTTTTATTAAGCAACCCACTTGTACCGTGTAATCATAACACGTATCGAATAAATAATCAATCTCTTCTTTCTCGCACAAATCCGATGCGTTTATTCTGCGCTGTTCTTTTTATAAAATGTGCTAGGGCTTTTTTGTACATACTCGCATCATATTGTTTATAATCATCAATATATGCTATGCGAATACGTTGATAGGAGGGTGGCATTTTTTGAAAATGTTTCCAAGCCTCTTTGTTTGCTTTTAACGCCTTTAAGGTTTCTGGAGAAATTTTGAGTTTTTCTTCTTTGTCTGTTTTGGGATTAAACGCATGTACAACAGCTTTAAATCCCCATTTTGTCATTTTGTTTTCTTTAATAAGTTCGCGTATGCGTTCTTTGTTCATTTGCGAAAGTACACTATTAGGTCTGCGCGGAGAAAAACGTTGAGCAAAAGATTCTGTGTCGATTTTTTTGACAGTGCTATCTATCCATCCGTAAGCAAGAGCCTCTAAAACTGCGTCGTCATACGAAATGCGAGGCTTCTTGGTTTCTTTACGATAATATACGAGCCAAATTTCGTTCTGCTTTTTATGATTTTTCGCTAACCACTTCCGCCAGTCCTTTCTATTAGTTACATATAATTTATTTTTGATTTCCATGTTGTTATCCTGTCAAAAAACCACCTCGATTAAAAGGTAGTTCTATTGAAATTCCTCTTGGGGTGCCCAACGGGAATCGAACCCGTATAGCTGGTTCCACAAACCAGAACTCTAACCGTTGAGCTATGGGCACCATAATCTATATCATAATTTAAAACACATTTTAAGTCAAATAAAAGAGGGGCGTGGTTAGCGCCCCGTTGTCTCCTGAAGCAAGAAATGTAGATGTGGTGGAAGCTGATCCGGTCTCTTGGCGCTGCTGTGGAAGCTGCTCGTCGAGGTTCTGACCGTAATCGCTGCTGTGTGTTTGAATTGGCGGATATCGGGACTAGTACATCCCGTCGATGGATGAATGCCGTCCGCACACATCACCCCGCAACTGTGACAATACATTTTCACTTCCTTTCAGTGTGCAAAATAAATAGGCGTTTAGCCTACATCCATAATACTATAATAGATTTTTAAAATCAAGATTATTCCCCGATTAGTCCCTCCTCTGTATAGATATTTCTAGGATTCCACAAAAGCCAACCCATTCCACCAGCATCATCGGTGGCCTGTTTCTGCAATTCAATCATTTTGGCGTCATAAATTGCGCCCATATTAAAGTCCTGCAACCATGGTCTCAATTTGGCTAACTCTAGTTCCGGATTCGACGCCGACAAACTGGCAATTCTTTCGTTTCCTTTTTGCAGTTCTTTAAAAATTACTTCGTAGGGATAACTGGCTGGGTTTTCAAAACCCATAAATCCGGGCGGATAGTGTGATGGATAAACCATCGGACAAACATAATCAAAATAAGGCACAGCATATTCTAACCACTGTCCAATTCCTAGGTCATTTGTACTGCTCATTGTTAAACCAAATAAATCTGCCGAAATTGGAATGTTTAATGGCTTTAACCTTTGATCAATATATTCAAAAAATTGTCTAATAATTTCTTTTTTGGGTGTTTTTTGGTCCCAAAACGGATAAATTGCGCTAGAAACGTTGCCGTCAGAAGGAAAGCGAATATAGTCAAAATTAATTTCATCAAAACCAACTTTAATTGCCTCCTTGGCAATTTCTAAATTGTAATCCCAAACCTCTTGTGATGCCGGATCAACCCACGCCAAACCGTTATTGTCTTCCCAAATTCCACCACCGGGTTTCTTGATTGCTAAATCAGTTCTTTCTCTGGGTAGATAGTTGTCTTCGAAAACGGCAATTCTGGCAATTATATAAATATTTTCTGTGTGTAATTTTCTTATTAATCCGTTAATATCTTTGATAAAGATCTTTTCTGAACCAATTTTTTTAATCATGTCACTTTTGGTTTCAAACGGAACCCTGCCAGTATAATCTTTTAAATCAATCACAATCGCATTTAGTTCTGTGTTCTTTATTAGGTCAATTAATTCATTTATTCGATCATTTCCGGCGGTTCTAAATGTTGCATAAACTCCCTTAGCGGCAAACGGCTCTGGCTTTTTGATTAAATCAATTAAAAAATCTCCTCGCCCCACAAATATGGTGCGAGGAATATCAGTAACAATAAACCCGATTATCACTAACACAATAATCAAAAAAATAAAGATTTTATCTTTTTCCATTCTAATACCCTCAGTAGGAATCGGACCTACATCACCTGCTTAGAAGGCAGGTGCTCTATCCATTGAGCTATGAGGGCAAAAATCTTAAAATTTCCTTTTTTTCACATCTATTGGCTTCATCTTTTTGAGGATTTTTGTCTCTAGCTCCTTGCTGGATAATTGTTCTCTTTTGAATAGTCCTGAAAATAATCTATTTAAAAATCCTTTTCTATTTTTCTTCTCTTTTAACCTATAAGGTGGAGCTGCTTCTTCTCTGTTTGAATTGCCCAATATTACGCCACCATCATAAAGTGCTTGCTTTATATCTTCTTCGCTTAATTCGGCAAATTTTATTGATTCTTTCGGAGTTTCAATTTCTTGTTCTGTTTTTTTTGTCTCTACGCTGCCAGACACAATTATATCTGTTTTAATCTTATCGGCTATCTTGCGCATCACTTCCGGATCCACTGGATTAATATTTTCTTTTTTCGCCTCTACCTTCTTTCGGTTGCCCAGTCTAAGTTCTTGTTGTCTTTGTTTTTGTAGTTCTTTTAGTTCGCCTTTAAGTCTTTCTAGTTCGGAATTTATCCCATAATAACCCAAATCCCTGACTACTGGTTTTTTCCTAAACCAGCCCAATGGTCGGTAGATTGCCATTCTTTGCTCGGCTTGTTCAATTTCTTTGTTTTTTCTTTCTATTTTTTGAAGAATGTTCTCTTCGGCTTCAGTTTTTATTTCAACTTTAATTTCTCCAGCAACGGTTGTTTCCGACACTTCTTTCTCCTTGTCTGCGCCAGATATGTATTTTTCTAACTCACTTCCTGGTAATATCTTAGCATCAATCCTATCTAAGATATCCTTTAAATTCAACTTTTCGTTCGCATCTGTTCGCGGAACTATCCATAAATGTTCTCTGATTCTCAAACCAACATCAAATAGACTCTTGTCCAACTCTTTGTCTGAGAATATGAAGAAACTTTTTCCTGTTGTGTCCCACTTAAAATAACTTGCCCCTACCGATTGAGCAGCAAAAGCTCCTCCTGGCAATTCACCTTTTACGTCGATTACTGTTTTCCCAAGTTTGGTTTCAATAATAAACCCTTTTTGTTCAAATTCTTTTAGTTTGTCTTTTGAGACCTCTATAACCTTCCTCTGTTGTTCTTGTCGGTTAATTTTTCTCATTTTCCCATTTTCTTCAATCTCGCCAATCAAATTATATTTCTTTAATTCCTCTTCTGTTAATTCTCGGTTGTAACCACTGTCCTCTCTGAAAAATTTCAATAATTCAGGAAAGTCCATAAATCGATGCAACCCCAAAATCGTTTTATCTGACTTGTTCCAATTTTCTGGTTTACCAATTTCTTGATAACCCTGACTGTCAATTAAATCAATAAATTCGATCATTCTAGGAATTGCCTCTATGTCATTACGCTTTATTCTTTTGTTGTTTTCAAACATTCTAAGTTTGTCGAGCAGTTTAAACACCATTCCGGCTGCCGATGGAGCGCCGTCTGGATGATGGTCAATGATCATCCCCATATTAAATAACGGATTTTTATCTTTTCTTTCGAGTTTTATCGCTTCTTTATCGTCTAGGTCTAGTACCTGTAATTCGTTTTCTACTTCTCTTAAAATACCCACCCCATTATATTGACCGACGTCCATGTGGATTTTGTTCTTGGATCTTTCGTTGGGGTTAATGTACGAGATACTACCCTTTTTTGTATCGTTCCAGCCAGCTAATCCGAGCAATCCCAAACAAACCTTCCCGTCTAGATCTGTTTCTTGATTACTCCACGCAACATTGTGAACTGCAAAATTTCTGAACGCATAGGGAATCGTTTTTTTAAATTTTTCTTTTAGGTTGTCTATGGCTTGACCATAAATGTCTTCATACGAATATCGCTCTTTTCCTTTTTCCAGCTTTTTCTCAACCTTGTCCATTTCCCGGCCAATCTTTTCTTTAATCCATAAATCAATAGCTTCTTCCCATGTCAATTTTTCCGACTTAGCTCCCGTCTCTGTTTCTGTCTTTATTATCGTTTCTGGTTCTGTTTCTTCTGTCGTCGATTGATTTTCCTTGTTTTCAACAACGGGAATATCTTCGGCAATTCTTTCCGCCATTTTTCTCAATGACTCGTCTACCGAATCAATTGGTGGATCCAATAATATTGGTCTCTTTGAAGATCGTTCTGGTTTAGTTTTTCTTTGAGGTTTTTGTTCTCGGTATAAGTTCCTGCATACTTGTTCCCATTTATCAATTTCCTCTTGCGGTCGGTTGTTCTTTCTGGCAAATTCTAACGCCTCCTGTGCTTCTTTTAGTGAACGATCAGGAATTGTTTCTTCGTGTGCAGGGAGAAACCCCTTAACATCTTCTGCGGTATTGTTAGAGGGTTTTTTTGTTTCGTCTTTTTCTTCTTGTGCTGTTTGTTCTACTTCTTCTGGCAATATTTCACCTGGCAATAAGTCTGCACGTTCCATGTCTTCGGGACTCAAAATTCTGACCTTTTTAGTTCTTTTGGGTTTAGTAGATTTTAATTTTTCAGTTTTTTCGCCAATTCTCTCTCTTGATCTAGACATATAAATTAATTATTAATGATTAGTTCCACACTTTTTATATTTAGACCAGCCATCTAGTTGAAGATGATTATGATTTCCTTCTGGGTTGATCCAGATGTCTTCAAGGCTTCCGTCCCAAAGTTGTTCAGCGCATTCTTCAGCTGCATTTTCAAGATTTTTTTCGTTTGTACCGTTAGCAAAATCCACTGCCAAAGAACAGCTTCGACAATCAACCGACCCCACAGAGCAATTAGTGGGACCGAAATCTGACCTTCTATAACCGCCGTAATGCAAACTACATAACGAATGACCACAACAGCTCGAATCGCACGAATCTTTGTCTGATGAACACGTACCACTATTTGATGTGGGATTAAAACATCTTCCCAGGTTTCCATATGTGATTGGGCTATTGTCGGAAATAGAAGTTATGATTCTATCGGACGCCGACAATTTACTGCTCATACAGCTTAAAATACTCTTAAGTTCCGAACAAGCATCCCTTTCTTGGGTAGTTAGCATCTGTTTGCAAGTGTATTTGCCATCGAAACAACTGAAAGATGCCTTTACATCGCCACAACTATTCGTTGGTGTATCGATACACTTCTGATAATCACAACCTATGCGACAATAAGTACTAGAAGTTCCACCACAATCAAACAAACTCGTATCATCTCCTGTTGTGGCCTCTTTTTTGGTTTGATAGATAACATATTTACTAGACGAATTACCACAGGTGTTCTTCGATGCCCCCGTGTAGCAAGTACACATTGCTTGGTCATTTAAATAGCATTTTTTTGCAAACGTTGTTAGGGTCGCATCGAAACATTCCTGTTGACTATTATAACAATTACTACTAACTTGACAATTAGAGGATGCTTCATTTAACGTACATGCCGAAACACTTTTTAGCCCTGTATCGCTTGCGCAATATAGTTTTGCAGCGTCCATTTTTAATGATGAATGACAATAAGTAGACGCATTGGCACTAACGCACTTTTCAAGACATTCTTCTTTGTCTGCAAAATTAAGGTAAACCTTGGCGTTTGTTCCGATCTGTGATGCTCCAGAGTCTGCAGGATTCAAATCATAAACCGGAGTTTCGCAAACACAGAATTTACCCTCTTCTACTGGTGGCGTTTCTGGTGTTTCTGGTGCATCGGTTACCCCTCCTCCCGTACATTCTATTTTATTCCACGGCCAAGGAAATTGGCCAGGATTGGCTAGCTTATTAAAAATTGTATCAATTGCTGTCCACGCTAATAGCGCAATAATTAAACCAATAACAACATTCTTGATTACGCTTTTGCCCTTGCTTAACAATCCCGGATCGGCACCAGCAAATAAAATCATTCCACCGCCAACAGCAATTAAAATGGGTCCGATAATGATGATTAGACCGATAAGTAAATCCACAATTAGTTGTGCCATCTTAAAGATATCACAGAGCGTGCAATCGGCTTGATTTATTGAACTTCTCCCGCAAATCACAAATGGACCATTAAAGTCTGGCAGCCCTGCGAAAGAGATTGTCGGCAAAACGGTGCCAATAATTATCAGCGACAGAAGTAAATATGTTTTCATATTATTTAAATGGATCAAAATAATTTTTATTTAATATTTCGTTTATGTTATTTTCTTGTTGGGAAAATTTATTGATTAAGGCATTATAGATGCTCTCTTTAATTTCTAGTCTGGGTGGCATAATTTCTTGCGGACTATAGATTGGCGTATAAATGTATTTATAGAACACAATCCCTAGGTACATAATTATAACAACAAACATCAAAATTGTCCATATTCGCCAATGGTTTTTAAAAAATATCGAAACTGATTTAATTAATTTATTCTGATTCATTGCTTTGAGATGGTAATTTAATTTGCAGAATGGTTCTAATTTCGCCCAACGAAAATAGTTCTGATTCTCTGGAAAACAAATCTTTTTCTGTTAATTTTCTTGTTTGCATTGATTCAATGCTAATCAAATATGGATTGTTTTCGATCCATCCAATAAATTTCATTAAATTTTCGAAGCTTCCCGTTAAAATTAAATTAAAAATTGGATATTCGGCAGACTTTATTTCTAAATCATTAGAGGTCCTAGCAGCATTGTTCTCCAATTCGACAATAAAATCAATGATTTGTTTTTCAGTTAGATTAATTTTAAACATTGCTAAATCCTCTGTGATTTTTTTATATTTAAATTCTATCTGTTTTAAGTAGTCGATGTCTATCTTCTTGAGTGATAAAAGTTTTTGATTGTCTTCGGTTGTTAAAATTGAATTTTTCTTAATTTCCCGAATCATCGGACAAATTAAAAAACCAACCATCAGAACGATTATGATCGCAAAGATTCCTGCAGTTAGATATATTTTTTGATGATTATTCATATATAAAACTAAATCTGAAATCAATATTTTTCGGATTAGTCAAATTGGAAATCGGAAAATCAATCTCTTGGTATCGAGCTGATCCTTCTAATTGTTGTTTGATTTTCAACAAACTCTCGCGAGTTGGCGAAAATCCGACAATTGTTATTCTTTTCGTGACAGAATTCACTTCTAAATTATAGACGCTTACCTCTGATAATAATTCAGGGATAACATTTGATAGTGTTTGATAAAAATCGCTTTGATTTTTGCTAATTTTTTCTAAATCATTTAATTTTTTGTTTAACTCTTTAACCTTCTTTTCGATTCCTTTAATGGTGTTGGTTTGTATGATTTTGGATTGTTCGATCACGATTTCTTGATTGATCGCACTGGATTTAGCATTAGAGAATATTAAAAATCCGCTCAGGAATAATATCGTAATCAATAACAAGAAAACAATAAAACAACCCGCAAAAATTATATTGTGTTCAATAAGGTGTAATCTTAATCTGTTCTTTTGTTCTGTTGGTAAAAGGTTTAATTTTATCATTATATGTTTTTAGAATTAATGCCTCTCAATGCCAATCCTAATACCGTAGAATAGCTTAGAGATTCTTCGTACGAAAATTCGGGAAATTTTAATTCATTCAGACAACTTGTCGGCTTTCTCTTGCTAGAACAAAGAATGTTAACCCATGGATTTCCCAAAACAACTGGTAATTTTAACCAAAGTGAAAGATATTCAGCAATGCCAGACAAATTCGCTCCGCCACCACAAAGAATTACTTTAGAAATCCTATCCAAACAATCTTTTTGATGTTCATCGTGTTGTTCATAAAACGATGCGCAATCTTTGATGCTCTCTACGAGTTTGGTTAGGACTGGTAATAGTATGTTAAAAATTTTCCCGTTGTCTTTATTTTTGTCTAGTCCAATTTTAAACTTTAAAACCTTGGCTTCTTCCCAGCTGATTTTCATTTGATCGGCGATTTCTTTTATCATTTGATTGTTGGATATTGGAATACTAGACGTAAATCTAATACTGTGACCAGAAAAAATATTAAAACTAGTTCGATTAAATCCAAGGTCGATAATTAATACTGGCTTGTCAGTAAATTCGTTTTTAATCAAACTTCTGATTGAGGCGATGGATTCTGTCTCAAAGACTATTGGCTCGATATCGGCTTTTCTTAGCACGCCTAAATATCTATCGATTATCTTTTTAGGAACGGCGTTAATTAGAATATCAAAATGATCGGCGTGCCCCTGTTCTTGCCTAATAATCTGCCAATCCATATAGACCTCATTTGACGGAAAAGGAATATTTGCTTCTGCTTCCCATTTAATGGCTGTTTCCAGCTCGGCCATGGTCATTTTCGGCATCCGGATAATTTTTATAAAACTATGTTGTTCCGGCAGAGAACAGACCGCATAATTAGATCTTAATTTTTTACCCTTTATTTCTTTTGTGGTTTTTCGTATTAAATCAATTAATTCTTGATCCTTTATGATTTCACCCTCTTCAATAATCCCCGGCGGAACACTGACTCGATTATGACTTATTAACCTAGCCCCATTATTACTTTTTTTTAGTTGCGCAATCTTAATTGAAGAATCAGAAATGTCCAGGCCGAAAGCCTGAATATTTTTATATGATTTAGAAAAGATAATATTTTTGATGTTCATGGTCAATTATTCGATCTCTTCCCACTCGGTTAATTCCCCGCTTCCACCGGGGCCACTAGAAAAAATTACGCTTTCTAGTCCGCTTTCGTATTCAATTAGCGAATTATTGTTTAATTTAATTTTATATCCCGTGATCTCTTTCGCCTTCATATTATTATTTAAATAAATCATACCGTTGTTAGCATAAAAAATTGCGCCCCTAGCGTTGTTACTCACGGATATTGCTGGGGTAGACGGATTAATCGAGTTGTTTGTAGACAAGATCATAATAAAACTTGATGTGTCGCCTGATCCTCTTAATATTGCATTATTACCACTAACTATTCTTCCGTCAGATAGAATTATCCCGCTTAATGGACCATAAACATTATTGTCTAATTCGATAATTGCATTGTTGCTAAATGTAATCGTCCCCGTAACATAGATTGTGCCGGTAATCTTTAAACGAGCATTATTAGTAACAAGTAAATTTTTGGGACTGGCCGGGGTACCGATTTGAATTGGGCCCAGAGAATTGGATGTACCACCGTAGGTTACATTGTCATTAATAATCCCCCCCGTTAATGCTTCTTGTTTCCAATTATTAATTTGTGAATCAGGAATAGGCAGGCCAACTGGTTGAATTTCGTTCACTTGTGTTGTGGTTGATCCTTCAACGTCGCAAGTATTCGTTCCGCCACTAACATAGGTTAGATTTCCTTGAATGTTGGCATTATCACATGAATAGGTTAAGGCATCTTGATTTACAGTCACTCCTTGTATTTTATTGCCATTATGTGCGACTATTGCACTGTTATAAATAATTCCTGATCCAGTAATGTTGCCATTGGAAAAGACATTCCCCTTAATTCCCGAATTGTTACCCATTTCAATGCCGCCCTCTCCAGCTTGAGCGCCATAGTGAAAAGAAACTCCCTCACTGTTAACAGAATAAACTGCTCTAATTTTTCTGATGCGGTTATTTTTATCTCCTTCTACGGTGATTGTTCTCGCGCCACCGATTGGATCTGATATATTAATTGTAGCACTTACATCCTCAACTGTTAAATTATTAGACAGAACATAATTCATCCCCTTGGATAATCTTAATAGAGAATCCTCTATTCCGGATTCAGCCGCATAATAGGCCCGTAATGAGTAGATATTGTTGCGAATTGATTTTAAATTATTATAGACAATATAGCTGGCACTTAGAACAATTATCGAACTAGCGATTAAGATTAAAATCGTAGAGAAGATAGCAGCAAAGCCTGATTTTGTTTTTAAAATATTTTTCATCTTATTATCTTGTTGTCGCAACCGAACTTAAACTGTAAGAGAATTGATACTTTGGATTAGTGGTATTATTTTCGATGGTTAGATTCACCTTTATAGATTCTGAATTAGAGGCAATATATTCGAATTCCAAATTGGTTATTTTTAATCTTTCTGAAACTAAGAGTTGCGAATTTTGACCATCTCTTTTTAGATAAAAATTATTGTTGGTATCGAAATAAAAATCAACATAGGTCGATCGTTCATTCTCGGGCAATTCAACTGTTGTTTCTAGGCTTAGTTGACCAGGATTAGTGTTAAATATACTGGTTGGATTATAAACCTTATTTGCGGATTTTATTTCTAATAATATTAATCTCATTATTGAATAAGTGGCGGTAGATATCTCTTTCTTAATTTGATTCTTATGAACAGTTTCTAGTGAGGTGATGGCGAACACTGTAATTATAGTTATTAGGATTACAAAAATCGATAAATACATTAAAAGTTCAATTATCGTAAATCCGGATTTATTAACAGTGTTAATTTTATTTTTCATCTCCAGTTGGTTAAATAGACGCTTAAACTTTCACTAACTGCACCATTGCGATCGACCCAACTAACAATTGCTGTAATTTTTCTTGTATTAATGTCGTTATTTACAGGGTTGTAAACGGCTTCAATGTTGTCGTTGGCATCGCGCGAAACGGGACTAAAAATGATCCTACGATTAAATGCTCCGATATTTTCACTACCAACAACCATGCTCCAAGACAATTCATTTTTTACTGGATAATAATCAGTGTTCAGCGAGTAATTGCCAATTGTTGCTGACCAAGTATAGTTGTCTCTTATGAACCGCGTTATTTCTATAGACCCTTCCGCCAAGGATAATGCCTGGAGCCTTAATCGGTTCCGTTCTGAAATGCGCACATCTAAAGCGAAAAATCCTAAAAGAGCCACGAATGCTGTGACGAAAACCGCAATCACCACCAAAATTTCTATGATTGTGAAACCAGGTTTATTTCTAAAAACAATTTTATTGTTGTTCCATCTCGTCCCAAACATAATTTCCTTTGTATGCCGTGGCTAGGGCATCGTTATCATAATGTATAATGTCTTTTATAATTCCTCCTTGAATTATATAAATATAAACTTCTTCGTTGTTTTTATTTTCATCTCGATCACGATGAATGCATAATTGAGTTGTGGGTAGCAATGTGTGAGTGTGAACCCTGAATTTCTGTGGATTGTTATTAATCGTGAATTCCCCTTCCCAATCAAAATCGTCAATTGAAAAATAGTCTGTCATGATTATGTCTCTGATTTGCCCGGCATTGACAAAATCGAATCTCAAAACAGTCGAGCCAGAAATGTCCCAGCCCAAATTTAAATGCATGTGTCGAGAATCAGTTAAACGACCAGAGCTGGACAATGTTTCCTGGCTAAAGCCAATTTCTCCCGACGAATATAAATAAATAATCCTATCAATATTGTCTTCTGTGGAACTTATAACTACAAAACCATTATTATCCGTTGTTCCTGTTAGGCGATCAAAAACCACTTCGTTTCCAGAAATAGAAAAATTTAAATTAGAAAATTCTATATTTTTGGGCAAAATATGAATCTCGTCAAATAAAATATTACGTGATGCATAACTGGATCCTTGAAATAAAACATACTGATTTGGTTGGGTGGTAGAGCTAAAATAGACACCGTATTGACTTGCTCCTTCAGAGGCTACGGTTTTATTTTTAGCAAAACTTATTGTACTAAAAACATCATTTGTTGATGAATTAATTGTGCTTTCCTCGTTAAAAATCGACGCCGAAGAAAGCAATAATACAATTACTATTGATAAAACCGAAACCACTACCAATAATTCGGTAACTGTAAACCCGCGCTGACGAGTGGATATGTTTCTTTTCATATTACATTCCCTGCATCATTGAATACATCGGTTGGATCATAGAAATTGCAAAAAATCCAACTGCTGCACCCAAAAATATCATTAGAATTGGTTCAATAATTGAAGTGAGATTGTTGGTGATGTTGGTTACGTCCTCTTCATAAAAATCCGCTAATCGTTCCATGATACTTGATAATTCTCCGGTTTCTTCGCCTACGCCAATCATCTGTCCGACCAAAACAGGAAACAGTGTCTCGCGTTTTTCAATGGATTCTTGAAGCTTGGTCCCTTTTTTAACTTCTGCCGAAGCGTCGATTAGTGCCTTAGAATAAAACACATTGCCAACCGTTTCGGAGGAAATTGTTAACGACTCGACAATTGAAACACCGCTCTGCATAAGAGAGCAAAAACTCCTCGCGAATCTTGCACAGTTCATTTTTTTAACAATTTTGTTAAAAAATGGCAACTTAAGAAAAATTAAACTTAATGTATTTTTCCCTTTTTTGGTTTTGAAAAATTTAATCGAAAAAATCAAGATTCCTACGAATATAATTATTCCAATATAAAAATATTTTGTGAAAAACTTGCTTACGGCAATTAAAATCTGGGTTGTTATTGGTAAACTTACCTGCAATTCTTCGAACATTGATATAAGCTTCGGCATTACCATCACCATCATTAGAACACCAATACCTCCCATGGCAACAAGAATTACAATTGGATAGGTCATTGCTCCCCTTACCTTTGATACAAAATCATGTTCCTTTTTAAGGTATTGAGCAAGAATTTTTAATGAACCCTCTAGCGTTCCTCCTTTCTCTCCAACGCGAACCATACTCACAAAGAAATTATTAAAAACTTTCGGATACTGCGATAGAGCGTCAGCAAAACTCTCTCCTCTCTTAATTCTTATAACCAAATCGCTTACAATTCTTTTAAAACTAAGGTTTTCGGTTTGCTTGGATAATGTTTCCAGCGCTTTGTGTAAAGAAAAGCCCGAACCAATCATTACTCCGAGATGCCTGGTAAACATTAATTTTTCTACCAGAGAAATTTTATTAAAAATCCCCTTTAATTTGTTTTTTAAAGGAGATTTTTTATTCTTTTTGTCTTCAGGAACATGGAAAGAAGTTAAAACCAAATTCTTTTCTCGAAGAATTCTTACTAGATCATTTTCATCTTTTGCTTCCAACGTGCCAGTTTCAGTTTTGCCGTCTTTGGTTCTTGCCGTATAAAAATATATAAGCATATAGCCTAAATTCGATTTTTGAATTTCGAATTTTAATTTTACTCACGTGTCACACGTAAAACCTCCTCTAGTGATGTTTGCCCTTGTATTGCTTTAACAAAACCGTCCTCGATCATAGTAATCATTCCCTCTTTCCTAGCCTGAGCTTCGATTTCGTCACTGGTTGCATTCTTAGTAATTAAATCCTTAATCGCTGGGGAAACTTCTAATACTTCTCTGATGCCAACTCTATCCTTGTATCCATCGGGGCTCTCTTTAGATGGTTTTGGTCTATAAAATTCAATTTCCTCCCATTTTGTATTTTCTTTAATTATTTTCTCTTTTTTTAGTATCGCCAACATTTCATCCATATTAATATCTTTTTTCATTTCTTCAATTTGTGCTTTAGTTAGACGATATTTTTCTTTTGAGTCAGCACATAATTTTCTAGTTAATCTTTGCGCCATAATAATATTAATTGTCGAGGCGATTAAAAATGGCTCTGCACCCATATCAACTAATCGAGGAATTGCCCCGGCGGCAGAATTGGTGTGTAATGTTGACAAAACCAAATGGCCAGTAAGCGCAGCATTAATTGCCAAACCAGCTGTCTCTCCATCACGAATTTCTCCCACCATGATTACGTTTGGGTCTTGTCTAACCAATGCTCTAATTCCCGAAGCAAAAGTTAATCCGATTTGTGGCTTGACCTGTGTTTGGTTGATGCGTGGCATTTGATATTCAATTGGGTCTTCGATTGTGCAGATATTCACCCCGGGCTGATTTAAGATTTCTAAGATTGTATACAATGTTGTAGTTTTGCCACAACCCGTCGGACCTGTGGCTAGAATCATGCCGTAAGGCTTCTTGATTGCACGATGAATCCTTTCTAATGATTCTCCCCAAAATCCCAAGCTCTCTAACGTAAATCTTTTGCCTCCTTCGAGCAAAAGACGCATTACTATTTTTTCACCGTAAAATATCGGCAAGATTGAAACTCTAAATGATATTTTCTGGTCGTCGGTTTGGATTTTAAATCTTCCGTCTTGTGGCAAACGATGTTCATCTAATTTAAGATTAGCTAAAACCTTTATCCTGGCCACAATTCCCGAGCTAACCTGACTCGGCAAAATCATTGCATCACGCAAAATTCCATCAATTCGATATCTTACAATAACCTCTTTTTCGGCTGGCTCGATATGAATATCAGACGCACGTTGCAAGATAGCGTGTTTGATTAAAGTATCAACTATTTTTATAATTGGAAGTTCTTCCGCTTGTTTTTTGAGATCTTTAACAACAATTTCTTCTCCGGGTTTAACTAGTTCTATCTTTGCCGATTCAGTTTTTTGTGCTTCAGTTTTAATAATTTCACCAAATTCAGCTTCTAGGCTTTGTTGATATTTTTTTAATATTGTTTTTATGCCATCCGTCGACGCTAGTTTCGGTCTTATTTTTAAATCAGTTTTCTTTTTTATAAAATCAATTGTTTGTAAATCGGTAGGGTCAGACATTGCCACCTCTAATTCACCATCTTTTCTGCTGATCGCAACAATGTTGTTTTCTCTAGCGATCGGTTCGGGTATAATTCTTAAAATTTCTGGATTAATCTCAATCTTTTTCAAATCAATTACCGGGATTCCTAAAATAAATGCTTTTAATCCAGTTAAATCTTTGTCGGATATCATCTTTTCAGAAACCAAAACGTCCTCCAGATTTTTACCTGTTTTTTTGGAAATTGACTCAGCTTTCGTGAGTTGGGTCCTATTAAGCAGTTTTTTGTCGACAAGAAACGCTTTTAATTGCTGCGATGAGACCTGCATAGATTAATTTATTTTAAGAATTCTTTTATTTTGGCAACAATATCGTCTAGTTCGTAGTTGGCTTTAACCAAATAGGTTGTTGCTCCAAGGTCTAATGCTTTTTCAACATCACCACTTCCTTCGAGGTTAGTTAAAATTATCACAGGGGTATTTTTTAATTCTTCATCGGCCTTGATTTCTTTTAAAACCTCGAATCCATCTTTTTTCGGCAATATTAAGTCTAAAAGAATCATGCTTGGTTTTTCTTTTTTCGCCAACTCTATTCCTTGTGCGCCATCAAATGCGCCAAAGATTTCATAACCCTCCTGTTTTAAAATCTCGCCAATCGCTTTTTGAAGATTTGGTTCATCTTCAACAAATAATATTTTTTTCATATTTTTTTATTACTTGCCCGCCGAAGCTTTAGCGTAGGCGGGATTAATTATTAGCAACGGGTAAGGTGAACCAAAATAAACTACCTTGATTTTCTTTTGATTCAAACCCGATTTCGCCCTTAGATAAATTGATAATCCCTTTAGCAATAAACAGTCCTAGTCCTGTTCCCTCTACTCTTTGCTTAATTAAATTATCTCCTCTAAAAAACTTTCCGAATACTTGTGATTTAAACATCTCGGGAATCCCGATCCCCGTATCTTTAACTGACATTTTAACCATTTTCTGTTCTTTTCCAATTTTTTCTAATTTTATCTCAATTTTTCCCCCGTCTTTTTTAGAATATTTTATAGCATTATCAATTAAATTCTGCACAACCATTTGAACTTTATCGGGATCAGCAAAAATGTCAGGAAGTTCTTGTGGTTTATTGTAAATTAAATCTACATTGTGTGCATTAGCCATTGGATTAAGTGCTTTTATTTCCTGTTCAACCATATCCTGAATATTGAAAATTCTTGGTCGCATTTCTAATCTTTGCTGATCAATCCTGTTCACGTTTAATAAATCATTAACCAATTTAATCATTCTATCATTAGAATCTTTAATTACATCTAAATATTCCATTTGTTTATCCGTTACATCTCCCAATCTTTTTCCCCTGAGAAGGTCTAGTGACCATTTTAAACTCGAGAGCGGGGTACGAAGCTGATGAGAAACAATGCCCACAAATTCACTTTTCATTCTATTTGCCTCAGCAACCCGAGAAAAGCTTCCCACTAAAGAATGACTAATAACTAATAATATTATTGTAACAATACTAACGATTAAAATTACAACTTCCGGCTCAATAAATTTAATACCAATAAAATAAGTTGCAATCATTGCCGTAATAATTATCAAGCCCATTACCAAAAATAACGAATTTGGACATTGCCAAAATCCTAAACCATATTTTCGACATTCTCCCATAATGTCAAAAACTTTTAAGAATTTATTTGGATGCATATATTTATATTATATCACAATCCAGAGTTGACCACAAAAAGCAAATACGATATACTAAAAAATACCGGGCTGTGGTGTAATGGTAGCACGAGTCTTTTGGGAAGATTTAGTCCGAGTTCAAATCTCGGCAGCCCGATTTTAATAAGCGGGATTGGTATAGTGGTATTATGTCACCCTTCCAAGGTGAAGAGGCCGGTTCGATTCCGGTATCCCGCTCCATAAATAAAAAACCCGACAGTGATGTCGAGTTTTTTATTTATAATTCCTCTTCGCTCCTGAAAAGTTTCGCTCTTTTCCTAAGCAATAAGGATAACCAACTATCTTGCGTATTCAATTACGCGGGTTTCTCGAATTACAGTAACTTTAATCTCTCCGGGATATTTTAATTCTTTTTCAATTTCAATTGCAATATCTTTTGCTAATTTATGTGCCGCCAAATCATCAAGCTTCTCTGGGTTAACAAACACCCTAATCTCTCTACCGGCTTGAATTGCATACACTTTTTCAACACCTTGAAATCCGGTAGCAAGTTTTTCTAGTTCTTCCAATCGTTTTAGGTAGTTTTCAAGATTTTCTTTTCTTGCTCCTGGGCGAGCAGCTGACATTGCTTCAGCAGCCTGCACAATTGATGCTTCGATCGTCTCGAAAGGAAAATCTCCGTGGTGAGATTTCATTGCATCAATAATTTTCTTATCGATGTTGAATTTTTCTAATATTCTGATTCCAATTTCAACATGTGTGCCTTGAACTTCGTGATCGATAGCTTTTCCGATATCGTGTAAAAGTGCTGCTTTCTTACAAACCGTAACATCGGCTTTTAATTCTGCTGCCAACATCCCAGCAATGTGTGCACTTTCTATCGAGTGCTGTAAAACATTTTGTCCAAAACTGGTTCTAAATGTTAATCGACCCAAAAGATTTACTAATCGTGGATCTAGTCCTACAATTCCCACATCATAAATCGCTGTTTCTCCAGCTTCTTTAATTTTGTTTTCAATCTCTGTTTTTGCCTTTTCAACCGTTTCTTCGATTCTTGCTGGCTGAATCCTACCATCGGACATTAGTTTTTCCAATGCCATTTTAGCAATTTGTCGTCTGGTTGGATCAAATCCGGAAATGATCAGTGTTTCTGGAGTATCATCAATGATTACTTCAACCCCCGTTAACCTTTCAAGGGTTTTAATGTTTCTTCCTTCACGACCAATAATTTTTCCCTTAATTTCATCATTGGGCAGAGTAACCGTAGTGGTCGTAACTTCTGTGGCCTGCGATGAGGCATATCTCTGCAAAGAAGTAACCATAATCTCGGTTGCTTTTTTGTCTAGTTCTTCTTTGCCGTCCCTCTCTAGTTTTTTAATACGCGCAAAAACTTCTTCTTTGTTCTGTTGTTCAACCATTTTAAAGATTTCCTGTTTTGCCTCGTCCTGTGAAAGTTTAGAAATTTTTTCTAGGTTCTGAATTTCTTGTTGTTTTAAATTTTCTAATTCTCCTTTAATGTTTCTAACTTTTTCAACTTTTTCCTGTAAATCTTTTTCTTCTTGTTCTAATTTTCGATCTTTACTATCGAGCGCTTCTTCTTTTTTTTCTAATCTTAATTGAGTCCGGCGATATTCGTCTTGTCGTCTGATCTCTTCTTTTTTGATTTCGTCTAATGCCTTAACGGCTTTGTCTTTAGCTTTTAAAATGATTTCTTGGGCTTGCGTTTTGGCCTCGTTAACCAATTTTTCTATTCTTGCTTCAGCTGTGTTGGCTTGCTTTTTGGCAATTGATTGTCTGGCAATGTAACCTAAAAACGACCCGATAAACAGAGCAATGATTGCCACTATAAGTGGAATTAATCCTATTGTCATAAATTTTTGCTTTGATCAAAAAACCCATATTTAATTAAATTAAAATAATAGCTTCTAAATATCAAAGAGTTAATATTCAATAGTTTTAGTTTATCAAAATTGCGTTGCTTTGTCAAACCTGATGTTTATGTTAAAATAAGACTATGAAGCCAATAATTCTTGTCATTCTTGACGGCTGGGGAATTGGTGACTCTAAAGAAACTAACCCGATTTTTAAGGCTAAAACTCCTCAGTTTAAATATTTAGAAAAAAATTATCCATTTTGTGCCCTACAATCCGCTGGAGGAGCGATTGGTTTGCCATGGAAAGAGTCGGGAAACTCTGAAATTGGTCACCTAATCATTGGTAGCGGAAGAATAATTTATCAATACTTGCCCCGAATTTCTACAAGCATCGAAAATGGAACGTTTTTCACCAATCCCGCATTCTTAAGGGTTGTCGAACACGTTAAAAAATACAATTCTTGTTTACATTTGATGGGGTTGATTTCCAGTGGAAACGTCCATTCTTATCTAGAACACGTTTACGCTTTATTAGAATTAGCAAGTCGAAATAATATTGGTAAATTAAGATTGCACTTATTTACTGATGGCAAAGACGCCCCTCAAAAAGAAGGGGCTAAAATTATTTCGATTTTAGAGAAAAAACTTAAAAATCCAGATTGGAAAATCGCTTCTATTGTTGGCAGAAATTATGCCATGGACAGAAATCACAATTGGGATAGAACCGAAATTGCTTACAATTTAATCGCCAATGGCGTTGGGGAAAAGATATTCACAATCGACACCAAAATTCAAGAATTGTATGATCAAGAAATTAATGACACTTATATCCCACCACTAACTTTGATCGACGAGAATCAGAATCCGTTAGGTGGAATTAATAGTAGAGATGCTATTATTTCTTGGGACTTTCGAGAAGATAGTGCCCGACAATTAACTGAAGTTTTTGTTAAAAAAGATTTTGATAAATTTATTAGAAAACCAATTGACGACCTGGTCTTCTGCGCTATGACTGAATATGAAAAGGACCTACCCATAGAAGTTGCCTTCCCTCCTCAAAAAATAGATAATCATCTCACTGAAATTTTAAATAATTACCACAAAAAAGTCTTAAAGATTGCCGAAACTGAAAAATACGCACACGTTACCTATTTTTTCAACGGTGGACAAGAACTACCCTATCCCAACGAAACCAGAAAATTAATTGCCTCAAAAATTGTTCCTCATTATGATCAAACGCCTGAAATGCAAGCCGAAGAAATTAGCGCAACAATTATCCAAGGAGTTAAAGATAATTACGATTTAATTATAGCTAACTATTCTAATGCTGATATGATTGGTCACACGGGAAATTTTAAAGCCGGAATAAAAGCGGTAGAATCCGTTGATAAGGCGTTGAAGTCAATTATTAAGTTAAGCGAAGAGGGCGCATGTACGCTAATCATCACCGCTGATCATGGAAACGTCGAAGAGATGATTAATCCTTATTCTGGAGAGATAAAAACTAAACACACATTAAATCCTGTACCGTTTTATTTGGTGAATAAAGAATTCGTACAAAAAAATGCTGACGAGAAATATTCTTTTTCTACGCCCGAAGGCATGCTTTCCGATGTCGCTCCCACAATCCTTGAATTGATGAAAATTCCCCAACCTCCCGAGATGACCGGTACAAGCTTATTAAATATTTTAAAGTAAGATTCAAATTAAAAATGCCCTCGACTCTCGTCGGGGCATTTTATAATTCTAATTATTTTCGTTTATCAATTATACTATCAATCAAACCGTATTCTTTGGCTTCTTCGGATGACATATAATAATCACGGTCGCTGTCTTTTTCAATTTTTTCTATTTTCTGACCAGTGTGTTTGGCGATAATTTTATTTAAGCGTTGTTTAGTCTTCATAATCTGTTTTGCAGAAATTTCAATGTCTGATGCGCGTCCTTCAACCCCCGAAACTGCAACTTGATGAATCATCGCTTCTGAATTTGGCAGGGCAAATCTTTTTCCTTTCTTTCCGGCGGTTAAAACTACTGCTGCGCCTGAAGCTGCCAAACCAATACAAACCGTGGAAATATCACATTTCACGAATTGCATCGTATCATAGATTGCCATTGTGGAAGTAACGCTTCCGCCAGGACTATTAATATAGATTACGATATCTTTCTTGGGGTCTTGATTTTCTAAAAACAATAATTGGGCAATGACTGCATTAGCAACATCATCATCAATCGGTCCGCCCAAGAATATAATTCTGTCCTTTAATAAACGGGAATAAATATCGTAAGCTCTTTCGCCATTTTGTGATTTTTCAATTACCGTTGGTATTAGCATAAAATTGACCTAATTATTCTAATTAATCTAATTGACCTAAATTGAAAATTGGTCATTGGGATTTGATTAGAAATTAGACTAATTAGAAATTAGAAATTAATTAATAATTGCTTCTTTTTCGATTAATTCAAAAACTTTCTCATTGATAATTACACCTTCAGTATATTCTTTTAGGGCCACTAAATCAATGTCCTTTTTTGCTTTTTCGATATCTGGATAGCGCATTAATTCTTCATTCATCTTATCTTCAATTTCTTGGGTTGTAGGGATAATTTTTTCTTTGTCGGCAATGGCCTTGATACATAATCCCATTTTGGCTCGTTTCTCGGCTTGTGTTTTCCAACTATTTTTTAAATCTTCGAGGGTAGACTTGATTTGTGTTAAATAAGTTTCAAACTCTAACCCAAATTGAGTGATGCTTAATTTAAATTCATTAATCATATTGTTTAATTCTAAATCGATTAATTCTTGTGGTATTTCGATTTTGGAATTATTGGCAACCTGTTCGATTAGTTCAATCCTCATTCTTTGTTTATCCATTAATTCTTTTTCCTGTTTTAGCCCATCGATAACACTGCTCTTAAATTCTTCTAATGATTTGAATCTACCCAAAGACACTGCAAATTCATCGTTTAATTCTGGGACCTGTCTTTCTTGAACCAGATTAACTTTCACCTTAAAATCTAAATTTTTTCCGGCAACTCTTTTGTCGGCCCATTCTTCGGGGACTTTTAAAGAAAATTCTTTTTCGTCTCCAGCTTTCATTCCCTCTAATTCCTTTTCAAATCCCGGCAAAAATTGTCCTTCGCCTAAAATTAAGGGATGGTTCTTGCTTTCACCATTTTCAACTTTAACTCCACCACATCTTACCTCAAAATCAATTTCGATGCGATTTCCCTTTTGGGCTGGTTGATTTATGGTTACAAGCTTCGCCCGAGAATTTAAAACATATTTCAGGGCATTATCAATCTCCTTTTCTTCAACTTTTGAGTTTTTCTTAGTTACTTTTAGCTTTTTGTATTCACCTAATTCAATTTTTATGTCTTTGTTTGTGGAGTTGCTCATAATCTTATGTTTTTAATTAATTGTTTAGTCTCGTCAAATGTTAGTTTTTCAATTGCTCCTTCTTTGGTTGCCCATAGATATTCGCTGTGTTCGATAATTTCTTGTTTTAAAGAAATTTTTTGATCCATATTGGCTCTCACAAGAAAGGTTGCAACGATCTCATATTCAATACCATCTTTTTCCCATTTTTCCTGTTTGTCTAAGTCTTTCACAATTTCAAAATCATTTAGTCCGGTTTCTTCTTTGATCCCTCTTTTTAATGTTTGTTCTATTTCTTCTTCTGGCTCCATGGTCTCTTTTAATATCTCCCAGCCATCCCATCTTAAGCTTCTGTGCAATATTAAAAAATATGGCACATTGTCTTTAACGTCATAAATGACTGCTCTAACTTTTTTTATCGTCTTCATCTGTTTTTTCTTCCTCCTTCGTTGAAACTTCGGAGGACTTCGTCTTCTTCTTTGAAGAAGACTTCGCTTTTTTGGGTTTTTCAATTTCTTCCTCTACAACCCCAACCGAAGAAGGTTCGCTGGTTGCCTCCTTGTCCGCCATAGCTTCAGCGTCGGCGGATAACATTTTTTCACTTTTAACGTCTATTTTCCAGCCGGTTAGTTTTGCCGCTAATCGAACATTTTGCCCGCGTTGACCAATCGCTAAAGAAATTTGATCCTCGGGAACAATTACCAAAGCACTCCTGTCTTTTTCTTCGGTTTTAACGCTAATAATTTTTGCTGGAGATAATGCGTTAGCAATATATTTTTCCATGTTTTCATTCCATTCAATAATGTCAATTTTTTCTCCACCCAATTCCGTGATTACTGTTTGTACTCTACTGCCTTTTTGTCCCACACAAGAACCTACCGGATCAACCCCTTCTTCTTCGGTAAAAACAGCAATTTTTGTTCTTGAGCCCGGTTCGCGAGCGATAGATTTTATTTGCACCGTTCCAGCATTAATTTCAGGAACTTCAATAGAAAACAATTTACTAACCAGTTTTGGATAAGCACGTGAAAGAATGATATCTGCGCCCTTTGAAGATTTTTCTACTTTTAAAATATAGACCCTTAAACGCTGACCGATAAAGAATCTTTCTCCAGGAATTTGCTCTTCGGCATATAAAACCCCTGACGCCTTACCGATATCCATAAAAATGTTTCTTCCTTCAATTCTTTGCACGATTGCACTTACCACTTCGCCTTCTTTGTCTTTGTATTCCTCAAACACTACCTCTCTTTCGGCCTCTCTTAATCTTTGAATAATTACTTGTTTTGCTGTTTGTGCGGCGATTCTTCCGAAGTCGGTGTGAGTTTCTAGTTTAGTTTGAATTTCGTCTCCCGGTTTTGATCCTTTTTTAATCTTCTGTGCCTCATCAACCATTACATGCTTGAACGGATTAAAACGAATTTTTTTGTCTTCGTCTCCGGTTCCTTTATCGATGCTCTCTTCTGAAGATGCGGCGACTCCGACCTCGCCTTCAATAAGCGTTTGGGCTTCCTCTTCAATGTTTCCTTCTTCGTCTTTTTTTAGCATTTCTTCATCAACAACCAAAAAGACCTGAAAGACCTTTATTTCTCCAGTTTTTATATCAAACTTAACCTTAATGTTTTGACCCTTTTTGCCATAATCCTTTTTATAGGCCGCAGCAATAGCCATTTCTAAGGTTTCAATAATCTGATTTTGCGAGATGCCTTTTTCTTCAGCAATTTGACTCATCGCTGATAAAAATTGTTTCTGATCCATAAATTTATTTAATGAAAGGCCCGCCGTAAGCGGACCCTGATTAATCATTAGATTTTAATCATAACCAATCAAAATTGCTCTGTCAAGAACTGAGCTTGCTAGCTTTTGAGAAAACTTTAGCAGCATCTTCATGCCTCCCGCTGTCTTCCAATGATTTTCCAAATCTGTATAACCCTTCTATGTCCTTTTTGTCTACAAATTCTTTGCAGATCTCATAAATATCTCTGCTGTTTATTTCTCTTTTTAGTCTTTTGGCCTCAGCTTCTAAATTTACATTTTCTGCGCCAAAAATTTCAGTTTGTTGTTTTTCGTTGTTTTCTAAGTTCTCTATCATAAATTTTTCTATTTAACTAATTATACTTATATTATATAAAAATAACTCAAACTAATCAATGATCAACACATATCTCCTACCGCGTTCTCTAGGTGACGGATGTCGAAAGTGTCATCACGGTAGATTTCGATTGCCAAAACGTCAATTTGCCAATCACAATCCATTAATTTATGTTTACTCAAATAAATCTGCGAAAGCTTAATTAGTTTTTTCTGTTTGTCGTAAGTGATATTGTCTTCGGGCCAAAATCCACCTGGCCCAGTTTTCATACGCGTTTTAACTTCGAAGAAAACAATATCATTTCCGCGCTGTGCAACAATATCTAGTTCTCCTAATTTGCTGTATCGGAAATTTTTGTCTAAAATTTTATATCCCTTATTTTCTAAATATTCTCTGGCGATTTTTTCTCCCTTATCGCCCAATAATTTAGTTGCCATATAATTATATTATACTATAATTAAAAGAGTATGATTATTGATGGTAAAAAATTAGCTGAGACAATTTTGACGAAGGCAAAAAAGAAGATTGACCATTTAAAGGTTAAGCCCGTTTTAGGTGTAATTTTGATTGGCAATAATCCTGCATCTGTAAGTTTTATCAAACAGAAATCAATTGCTTGCGACAAAGTTGGGGTTAATTTTAAACTTTTCCAATTATCAGAAAATTTATCAGAAAATGATTTAATAAACAGAATTAAAAAGATTTGTGCCAATAAACAAAATCACGGTATTATTATTCAATTACCATTACCGAAAAAATTTGATACCGAAAAAATCCTGAACTTGATTCCTCCACGAAAAGACATTGATGCTTTAAATAGAAAAACTACAAAAATATTGTCACCGATAATAGAAACAATAAGGGAAATTCTAAAAATTGCCAAAATTAATTCTAAATCAAAAAATGTTGTAATTGTCGGCAACGGTCGTTTAGTGGGAATGCCAGCAATTAAATGGTTTAATAATCAAAAGGCGATTGTTACAGTTTTGGACGAATATTCAAAAGATATTGTTTCTCCGATCAAACAAGCCGACATTATAATTTCTGGAACAGGCGAAGCGAACTTAATAACGCCAGCCATGATTAGAAAAGACGCTGTCTGTATTGATTTTGGATTTTCCAAGAAAAATAAAAAAATATCCGGCGACTTTGACCAAAACGTGGCCAAAAAAGCCAAGATATTTACTCCTACTCCCGGTGGCACCGGCCCCATCACCGTCGCCAAATTAATCGCCAATCTATTGATTCTCTGTTAATCTCTCGGCGATTTCTTCTGCCTTACTCAAGCCGTCTTCGGTGCCAATATCGGTCCAGAGACCAGCGTGCACATAGGCCAGTAGTTGATTCTTTTTTGCTAGCTCGGGAAAGATATCGTCTTCAATTCTAAACGCCTCTGTTTTCTTTTTTGATTTGAAATGTTTAATCTTAAAAACTTCGGGAGATAAAATGTAAAATCCAGCATTGACATATCCAGCATACTGATAATCGGGATCTTGCGAGAAGTCCACCACCTTCTCGTTTTTTGTTTTCACCAACCCCAAACCATTAACGTTCTGGTCATAATAAACCGCCATTGCACCTAAATTTTCTCGGTAAGAAATTCTTTTTCTTAATGGCGAGACTTCTAATGGTAAAATCCTTGGGGTAATATTTTGAATGAATTGCGATGATGCAAAAAATCTAGGTTGAGAAATATTTCTTTTATAAAAACTAACGTAATCGTTTAAATTAATATTGGTCAAAGTGTCGCCATTAATAACCATGAAATCTTTTTTTAAATTTTTGGCCACCAATTTAATCGCTCCGCCCGTTCCCAATGCTTTAGATCCGATTACATATTCAATTCCCGCAACCTTACCATGTGATTTAGAAATATCGGCCTGTGGGTCTTTGGTTTTTAAATATTCTAGAATCTTATCTGCGCCAAAATACAAACTCAAACAAATATCATTGAATTTATATTTTTTCAATAAATCAAGCTGATATTCAATCAGCGGCTTTCCCTTTATTTCGATCAACGATTTCGGCGTATTTTTTAATTTTCCCGGCAGATTGGTTTTACCCCCCGCCAAAATAATTACACGCATATTTTTTATTTCTATTTTTAACCAATATATTAGTTTAGCGCGTTGAAATTAAATGTCAAGATTTAAAAAATCCTCTTAACGAGGAAAAGATCGTACGGGAACAAACCCGTTTTTGAAAGGTTTATTCCTGTTGGACTTCGTTCACACATATTCAGTTTTTATTTACTCCCGCCCATAACGGGGCCTCCTTAATTCTTACAATAATTATTACGTAGGAGATAAATATTTATTTCATTGCTCATTTCCTTTACTCGGTCAGAAAATTCTGATATTATTGTAATAAACTAATATGAAAATTGTTATTGCCACTCCGCTATACCCTCCAGAAATCGAAACTCTTGCTAACTACGTGAAAGAGTTAGCTGTTAGGTTGAAAGCCGAACACGAAATCACGATAGTTGCCTATGCCAGTACTGCTGAAAAAATTCCTGGAGTAAAATTAATTACCGTTAGTAAACATTGGCCGCTTTTAATACGGCTTTTTATGTATACATTTGTTTTATTTAGAGCAACAAAAAATGCTGATATTGTTTATGCACAAAATTCTGCCACATCCGGACTGGCTTCAGTTATTATCCAAAAAATAAAGAAAATTCCCGTTGTCATTAATTTTTGGGAACACGAGGCCTGGAAACGTGCTATGCAATTACAGATTACCACGGAACCATTGGAAAAATTTGTGTTAGCTAAAAACAAAAATCGTAGAATTAATGCCATTATGCGTTTACAAAGATGGACGTTAAAAAATGCCAAGAACATTGTATTTTCTTCAAGTTCTTTAGCACAAACCGTTAAGAAAATATACGATATTCCAGATTCCAATATCACGATTAATTTTATTCCTCCAGAAAAAACTTTAATTCTTTCATTTAAAGCTGAGCGTGCACCTTATCAAATTTTTACTAACGGACGTCTATTTTATTGGAACGATCTTTTCACTGTTATACGTGCTGTGTCAGAGGTAAAAGGATTCCTGCCCGAAACAAAGCTTTTAATTTCCGGGGAAGGACCAGAGACGCATAACTTGAAAAAATTAACTCAAGAATTAAATTTATCAGATAATATTGTTTTCTTGGGGAGAACATCTAGGGCCGAGGATTGGCAAATATTGAGAAAATCTCAAATCTATATTCATAATTATGACTACCTTCACGAAAACTTTCCTAACACAATTCTAACTAGCTTTTTAGCTAAAACTCCAGTTATCGCCAGCAGAATAGATGGCATAGAAGAAATAATTCAGGCAAATGTAGATGGTTTATTGGTTAAACCTCAAGATGTTCAAGATTTATCAGAAAAAATTATTAAAATTCTAAAAGATAAAAACTTTCAACAAGAAATCATTTCTTGCGCCGATAAAGTTCTTGAAGAAAGATTTTCTTGGAATTCACATCTTGAAAATTTAAATACTCTTTTCGAAAAAATTTATGTTAAAAAAAGAAACTGATCAAATTTGGCAAAAAAGATATGAATCGGAATTAGAAATCATTGCGCCAAGTTTGCAAGAACTGAATATCGTTTTAGAAGATTCTCAGGTACATATTGGCGGGGAACGTTATTTTATCAACAATAAAAAACTGGTATTAATTGGAAAAGATATAAACCATCAGAACCGTGTGGCAATCAAGGTTGGTCTAAATGAAGATTCAATCAGGGAAATTTGCGATGAAAAAAAGTGTCGCGATGTTTTGAAAAAAATAAATTTTGCCTCCTATGTTTTTCTTTCTCCTCAAGAAGTTGCTTTTATTAAGCAATCAAACTTTGCGATGCTGATTACTGTTTACATTGAGCAAGAACACACTTTTCTAGAAAGACCACTAGAAGAACAATTCTTTTTAGCCATTAAGACGTTTGAGGCCCAAGAAGGACTACACGCCACTACCTATGAACACGCCAATGTTATTAGTAAAACATTCGGCATCTGGAAGGCAAAAAACTATCTTGAAGCTTTTAATCTCTATCAACAACAGATTATCTCCAATCTTCCAGATAATCATAAGTTAAAAAATTTACTTGCAAGAACCTATAAATTTCTCAGTGACAACTCTGAAATCGTTGACTTATATTCCGGATTTCTAGTACATTGGGATTTTGTTCCGCACAACATCCGTGTTGTTGGAAGAGATGTTTACTTCCTGGATCATTCTTCGATGCGATTCGGAAACAAATATGAAAGTTGGGCACGATTTATCAATTTTATGATTTTATATAATCCCGAACTAGAACAGATTTTGGTTGATTACGTTGAAAATAATCGATCAAAAGAAGAATTGTTGTCTCTGCAATTAATGCGTGTTTTTCGTCTAGCGGAATTAATCAAATATTATGTTGATACGTTAAAAAATCTATCGGACAATCTTTTAATTTTAAACAAAAAACGCATTGATTTTTGGAGCAATGCGCTTGAAGCAGTATTACGCAATCAATCAATACGTAAAGAAATAATCGACGAATATAGAGCTACACGAGATTCGCTTCGCAGTGAAGACGAAAAACAGAGACAAAAAAATCTACATTAAATTTTATTGAGTTTTTCGCATTTGTTCAACGAGTCTTTCGTATTCTTCTATTAACGGATGTGACCAATTCCCTTTAAACATTTTTAACATCTCTTCTTCATTTTTGATTTTTGTATCCTTTCCTCGATTAAATTTTTCCCAAACCTTCGAGCCAATTTGATTGTAGGTAAATATTAAGTTTTCTAGATTGTGAATTTTATCGGCAATTGAAACTGCCTTTGCTGCGCTTGAACCGTTTTTTACGGCTTGAGCGTATTTTTTTTTACGATCTTCCCATTCTAATGACTTATCTTCTGTAACGGTTTTTGTTATTTCTAAAACGTCTTTTCCTAGTTCTTGTTCTATCTGTTCTTCTGAAAAATCTGTGTCTTCTAGAACATCATGGATTAATCCCGCAGCAATAATTTCGTCGGAAAATTGATATTTTAAAAGCTTTATTGCCACCATAAACGGATGTACGATATAGGGAAATCCATCGCTTTTACGTTTTTGATCAGCATGTGCAACTATTGCTATTCTTGCCGCTTTTTCAATTAAACTAAGTTCGTTGTTCATATCTTTACATTAAGCATTAACATCGGGAAAAATATTTTCCACAATCACTGATCCATCAGGGGTTATGGCTGCTGGATCCCCGGCTTTTGTTGCCTCATGAATCGCTTTAATGTCTTCTTCGGAAAGAATGCGCAGTGTTTTTGATTTAATTATCTTGTCAAAAATCTCTTGTGGCACTTCTAATGTAAAAAGTCTGAATAATCTAAAAGATGGAATTCCTGTTTCACGTTCCGATGTTTTCGTTTTCCATTGGATTGGACTCACTGTGGATTCGTATTTTGCAGAAATTTTATCGTTGTCTGCTTCGGACAACACATCCCCTAAATCTTCAAAGACTTCTCGCATTACATCTTCTTCGAACAATGGATTATCTTTTTCAAAGAAAAAAGAAAGTACTTTTTCCATGTATTGATTGCGTTTTTCCTCCGCTCTCTTTCTTTGTTCGTCAGTATCTCCAACAAATTCTTGCATTTCTTTAGGAAGTTCAAGAATAAATCGAGCGTCATCATTTTCTTCTGCTGGTCTCCCTTGTAACCCGAATTGAGCATTAAATTTCTCCATAAGTTGTTTTTTTCCCTCTGGAGCAAGCTTTACCCCGCCACCTATGGCTTGAAATTTTGGATATTCTTTTCCATCTTTTTTTAATGGTTTGCCTTGCATCGCAATAAAATGCGTTTCTCCGGTTTCTTTAACTCGACATTCGCGCACTAAATTGGAAACCGACACACGTACTTTTTCATATAGTCCTTCTGGGATTACGATCCCTTCTGATTTTTCTTTCATATTTTTTGTTTTAATTAATTTTTAAAATCTTATTAAATACTTTTTGTTGCATGTCTTTGGCAACCATATCCCAATTGTATTTATTAAATACCATTTCTCGAGCGTAATCAGTTACCGTTTTAACTCTTTCCGGATGATTTAAGATATCTTTTACGGCTTCAGCAATTTGTTCTGGTGAATCTTTGTCTACTGCCCAGGCAGTGGTTTTTTTGTTGGGATTTCGCTTAGCATCAAAAATAAAATCAGCTAACCCACCTTCCTGCGTCGCCACTACCGGCAAACGCGATGCCATTGCCGAAAGAAACGCGTTACCAAGTCCTTCTGACCTGCTGGGAGCAACAAAAATATCCGATATTCTGCGATACTTAGTTACTTCGCTACGATCAACTCGACCAGTGAAAATAACTCTATTTTCCAATTTTAATTCTTGAGTTAAGTCTTTCAATAATTTCTCGTCTTCTCCGTCGCCAACAACTAAAAATTTCACGTTTTCTGGAAGCATTGGCAATGCACGAATTGTGTCGTCGTTTGCCTTTTGATGTACAACCCGTGCAGTGTTAACAAGAAAAATTTCTCCCGATTTTTTGCCTACTTTCTTTTTGGTTTCTTCGAGTTCCGCCTCAGTAACGTTGTCTGATAAATCGCGGGGATTGGCACCATTGTGAATTAACTCTATTTTGTTTTCTTTAACACCTCTGCGCTTCGCCCACTCCATAAGAAATACAGAGATTGGCTGAACAACATCAGCTTTTGTAAACGATCTTTTAAAGAAAAACCATAAAGGCTTTAGTTTTTTTTCAATGTGTTCCGGGGTTTTCCCTTCTTGTAGGGTTAAAACGTATCCCTTTGAAGGATAAAGCATTTTAAATATTACCGCCGCGATGCCTGCGGTATGTGCCATCATCGCCCAAATTCCGTTATAGTGATATTTAAAATTAAGGGAAATCGCCTTAAGTGGAGCAAGAAATTGATACAGCAACTTATTTAAATCCAATGGCCATTTGCCATAATCCTCGGCTGTGGGATTTTTTTTGGTTATACCAATACGATGAATTAAAACATTTCCAAACTTTTCGATTTTTGGCAAATTTGAATTAAACCTTGCTGCAATCATGTGAAATTCGATATCTTCGGGATTAATGCGATCTGTAATTTCTTTTAACGCTCCATCAGAGCCACCTACGTATTCTGGATAATAGGTTAAAGAAAAAATAAGTATTCTTTTCATATAAATTTATTTTTTATTTATTTTTATCGATTCAATATATTGCTTAAGAGTCTTGGTCTGTCTCCAGCCCAGTTTTTTTATTTTATTTACATTTAATGCCCCCGTGGATCTGCTGGTTTTTGTTGCTGGTAACATTTCGACCCTACATCCGAACATTTTTGCTAGGCCCAACAAAGAACAAACATCTTTGCTGCAAATACCATACTCATCTTTCCGCCCCTTCTCTCCGACAAGAATAATTCCATTAACCGTGTCGTCTATGTGCGTAAATGCACGAGTTTGGGTGCCGGGTTTACGTACCTCACAAGGTTGATTATTTAAATATCGTTGTTTAAATGTTTCAACCACCGTACCATATGTCCCATTGAACTGACCAGCCCTTTCGCCTGATCCGTAAACATTAAAAAAGTAAGTTATTGAATAATCTAGTTCGTACCACTGAGCATAATTACGTACAAGTTCTGTATTAATTGCCTTGGCCCACGTATAAGGGGCTAAATCACGACCTTCAACACCACTTCTTCCTTTAAAAAATTTCGTGGAAGAACCGGCATAAACTAATTTACATTTTTTCTTGCGCCAAAATTCTAAAACACCCTGAGTTCCCTGAATATTTAAATCCCAAACTAATGCTGGTTCATTTAAACTTGCGGCAACGCGAGAATACTCTCCCAAATGATAAATAATATCGGGGGTTTCGGGTATATGCTTTTCGATATCTTTAGTGTGGCCTTCACGGTATTCTGCTCCCGAAATGTGATTTTGTTTTGAGCCAGTAAAATAATTATCGAGAGAAATAACTTTATTATTTTTGTCTTGTACGAGTTTCGCGATTAAATTGGAGCCGATAAATCCTGCTCCGCCTGTGACTAAAATTGTTTTTTGTTTTTTCATATGTTTTATATTATTGGACTCGGCGAGAATCGAACTCGCGCTTCAGCAATGCGAATGCTGCGTAATACCACTTTACTACGAGCCCTTTAGTTATTCATGTCTTAGCGCCTCTATTGGGTTAAGCTTTGATGCTTTTTTAGCAGGGTAAATGCCGAAAATTAAACCAATCACAGTTGCTACGCCCAACGAAAGAATAACAGCTCCCAAGGGAATTGTAAATCCCCAACTTGTTTTTAGTAATTTTGTTAAAACAATGGAAGATCCAAGCGATAATAATGTCCCGCCCAAAAATCCAATCATCCCGCCAAGTAAAGTTAGAGTTATAGCCTCTAATAAAAACTGATTTAAGATATCTTTGTTTTTTGCGCCCACTGCTTTTCTTAAACCAATTTCTCGCGTTCTTTCAGTAACCGAAACTAACATGATATTCATAATTCCAATTCCCCCAACAACTAAAGCGATTGCTGCAATCGAAGATAAAAATGCCGTTAAAATTCCGGTAACCTGCGAAAGCATACCTGCGGTCTCAACTTGACTCATGGCCTTGAAATCATCTTTGGCTAAGTCGTTTTCCGGATTATAAATATTGTGTTGTTCGCGCAAAATAGTTCTCACACTATCTACGGTAGCATCAATCGATTTTTCGTCTTTGGCCTTAACAATAATCGCATTAATATAATCAATGCCCATAATTAATTTTTGTACTGTGGTTAAGGGGATATAGGCATAATCATCAAAGGTTTGAAAAATTTGTCCACCTTTTTCTTCAAGCACACCAATAACTTTCAAGTTTAATTTCTGGACTTTGACGGTTTTATTAATCGGACTTTCATCGCCGAATAGGTCTTGTGCCAACTTGTATCCTAAAACTACCACCCTCGCCATTCCCTTAACGTCATCTTCGTTGATACCGCGACCAGACATAACTGACAAATTACTGACCGTTAAAGCGTCGGCGTCCATTCCAATGAAGGTTATTTTTTTGTCTTCTTCTTGATAAGAAATTCTACCATTACCATAAACCATAGCTGCAGCGATTTCAACCAACGGCTCTTTGCGCACCGCTTCCACGTCTTTATATTTCAAGTTTATTTGATGCAATTGATCAATCGCTTGCTGAGAGAAGGAGCCGACGGGAGAACCCGGTTCAACATAAATGTTGTTTGACCCCAAAGAGGAAATTTGACCGACAATTAAATTTTGTGCACCGTTACCCAGCGACATCATTAATATCACCGAACCAACACCAATGACGATACCCAGCATTGTGAGGGCAGATCTCATTTTGTTGATCCTCAGTGTTTTAAATGATAGTTTTAATAAATCTTTATACTTCATTTATTTTATAAATCCTTGTTTAGCGATTTTTCTCTCTTTGACTGTTTCGTCACTAACAATCTGTCCGTCTTTTAAGCGAATTATTCTTTTTGCAGTTTCGGCAGTGTATTGTTCGTGCGTGACTAAAATAATCGTATGACCAGCATCGTTTAGATCTTGTAAAATTTCCATAATCTGTTGACCGGATTTACTATCTAGGTTGCCGGTAGGTTCATCGGCAAAAATTACTGATGGATTGTTTACAATCGCCCGCGCAATTGCTACTCTTTGTTGTTCGCCTCCAGACAATTGATTGGATAAGTGCTTGATACGATGCTCTAATCCAACGGCTTTAATTGCATCTAGAATTCTTTGATTCTTTTCTGCTTCGGAGATTTTAGTGTAAATTAACGGCAACTTAACGTTGTCGAAAACACTAGTACGAGGAAGTAAATTAAAAAATTGGAAAATAAATCCCAATTTATTGTTGCGCAAATAGGCTAATTGATCATCGTTTAATTCTTCAATGCTTTGATTTTCAAATTTAAAATTTCCTGAACTGGGTCTGTCCAAAAACCCCATAATGTGCATTAGTGTTGATTTCCCTGAGCCGGACGGACCCATGATCGCCACAAAATCTCCTTTGTCTATTCTAAAAGAGACACCATCTAAAGCGATGGTTTTTATTTCCCCATCACAATATTCTTTTCTAAGATTTTCAACAACAATCATAACTATTTCCCTCCGTTTTTCATATAGGTAATTATTTCTTCTCCTTCGGTTAAACCGCCTAAGACTTCTATCTCACCATTGCTGCCCTTCAACCCTGTGGATATTTGTTTTTCAATAATGTCTTTGCCGTTCAAAATTCTCACATATTTATTTCCGTTTCTAGAAACCACTGCTCTTTGTGGTATGTTTAAAACGTTTTCTTTTTTCTCGGTTTGAATGATTGCTTCTCCCGACATTCCTGATTTAATTTCATTGTTGTCTCCTTCAAATAAAATTTTAATTTTGTAATAAACCACTCCGTCAATTAGTGTTTTGCCTGAATCTATTTCAACGATCTGTCCTTCAAAACTTTCTTCGGGTAAAGCGTCTAAACTAATTTGCACAGGATCGATAGTGTTAACCTTGGAAATGTCTGTTTCGGGTACATCGATTTCAATTTGCAATCCCTGAGGATTAATCAACGTGACAATAACTTTTTCGGTGTTAACCAGCTCACCAATTCTGGCATCAATTTTAGCCACCACCCCATCAAACGGAGCAATAATTGAGGCATCTCTTAATTTACTGGCATATTCAGTTACGTTGGCTTTATAGCGGTCGACGTCGGCCTGATAAACCGCAATGTCAACTGGACGAGGCGAAGCGGTTAATTTTTCTAAATCAACCTTGGCCTTGTTGTATGTATTTTCGGCAGAATTAATATTAATTTGATTGGTAATTTTTTGATTAGCAATCTCGGTTTGAATATTAACGGTGTTTAGAAAAACCGTATTAATTTCGCTAGCATCGGTATTAATGGTTGTTTTATCTTCTGTGGCAACTGTCTGCCCAAACGATGGATCGCTAAAAGAGGTTTTCGCATAATCCAAAACTTCTGAAGTTTTTTGTAGCGCTATCCACATTTTCGCCAGAGCTAAATCGATGTTTTCTTGGGTCGGATTATCTGTGGCGATTTCCGTTAATTCTTGTGCTCCCTGAATTTTTAGATTGCTCACTCCCCAAAAAATTTCTTCTGCTTGACCAAGCTTTTCCATAAAATTCTTGGAGAAACTATTTACACTACTAAAATATGTTTTTTCGATGTCGTTGAGATCAGTAATTGCTTTGTTGCACTTACTAGAGGCACCAATAAGATAAACCAGGGCACCGCTATAATCTTGATTTAAGTCATTTTCGGCCTTATCTTTGGCGTCATTAAGCGCAACCTGGGCATTGTTTAAAACTTGTTGACTAACTTTTATCTCCTCATCACTCGCACCGGCCAATAGTTGATCAAGTTTCGCCTTGGCTTGATTATAACTGGCCTGAGCCTGAAGATATTGACTGTAGGTTGAACCAGAATCTAGATTAACCAAATATGCACCCCTTCTAACGTTATCGCCAACCTTGGCAAGAATTTTTTCCACTGTTCCTGTAGTTTTGAACTTCAAATCAATTTCATTGGTTGATTCTACGGTTCCGTTGGCAGAAATTTCTTGAACCACATCGCCCTTAATGACATTACCCAATTCATAGACCGGTTTTTTGGGTTTTAAGATTGGAATTAAAATTAAGATAATTATAATTAAAACGACACCAAGAATTATCTTGGTTTTTTTACTTAATCCTTTTATCTTTTGTAATATTTTTTTAATTGTGTTCATAGTATAGGTATTATAAACTATTTTAGGTAAAAAATAAAGAGCTATGTGGTTTAAAAAGTTATTCACATTTGACACCACATTCGTTGATGTTAAAATTAAATTGAGAGCGAAATTAAAAAATGATATTAATCTGAAAAAAATTTATTTACGATCCCTGTGCTACAAAAAAGCAAGCGGGATTTTTATTTTACAAAAAATGCTTACCAATAAACTAACTTCACACCTAACAAAGTTAACTAAAACTTGTTCACAAATCAAGCGTCAATTCGTCTATTCAGAACAAGAAAGGGGCGAAGAAAAATCTACTTTCGTTGACCCATTAATGGAAGAACATTATACCGTTGTGCGTGGGCTGGTTCATAAATATCATAATCGCGCATTAATTTTATTGACTTTAAATTGTGCCGCTTATTGTCGCTTCTGTACCCGACGCAGAAAAGTTTCTGATATTAAAAATGGTATCTTATCAGACCAAGATTTAAACAATATTGTTGCTTATATTAAAAAACATTCTGAAATTAAAGAGATTATCTTGTCTGGTGGAGATCCTTTAACTGTGCCTCATTTATTACAAAAATTATTAATCAAACTTTCCAAACTTCCACAAATCAAGATCGTTAGAATTGGCACTCGTCTGCCAGTTGCCGATCCACAAAAAATAAATTCGAGACTAATTGAGATTTTAAAAATCGTCAAAAATAAAACCTTATATGTTTTGATTCACTTTGAACATCCCGAAGAAATCACTAAGCAAACAATTATTGCTGTAAATAAATTAAAGCGGGTTTCAACAATGCTTTTGTCGCAGTCGGTATTTCTAAAAAACGTTAATGATTCTTTTGACACACTTTATAAGTTATTTTCTGGATTAATCGAAATTGGCGTTAAGCCATATTATCTATATCATTGTGATCCGGTTAAGGGTGCCGAACATTTTATTGTTGATTTGAGAAAAGAAATTAAAATCGTTACCGAATTACGAAAAAAATTAAGTGGACTAGCGTTTCCGACATACATAATTGACGCGCCTAACGGTACGGGCAAGATTCCTGTGCCTTTAGAATTTTGGAAATTTGACTCGGATCAATATAAAGACTTTAATAAAAAAACTATAAGAACGTAGGGTAAGTCTTGCTCGCTCCTAGCGGGACTTGACAAGTTTTGTAGATGTGCTATACTTACAATATCTCAACTTAGGAGGTGCAATTTGCACACGCAGTCGTACTACTTCTACTCGATGGTTTCCAACACGACCTGACCGGCGGCCGGGCCCGGCGGAACCTGCAACGTCGCAGTAATCCGCACGCCGAAACGCCCAAACCTGAGGCCTTCGAAACGAAAGGAGGGAGATGTATGCGGGATTCCTGAGCTACCCGGAGTAGAGCTATCCGGGATCCATTTTCCGACTAGATCACAACGCTGATCTGTGCTCGGTCAAAACAGTTGAACTCACCACGCACGAAAGGGTTCAACACGATACTTACAGGCGGCAAAATAATGCAGAAAGGAGGAGGCTGCATGCCACCGGGTTAATAAACTATTGTACATTCGAAGATATGATACCGATCGAGATCGAGGAGGGGGAGCTCTGTGCCCCCTCCGTTTTTATTTTTCAATATAATATTTTTGCGATTGACTTATTTGTGTTTATGCGATAATTTTAATAATGATCGAAACAATGAAAGGAGGGCAAGATGCGCTCTTTAAAAAAGATGTTCTTAGCTGGATTGATTTTTTGGTTGGTTATTTGGGGGATCAAGGAATTATACAAATTAATGCATAGTACCGTAGAACCGGTAAGAGAGTTTCTTTTAAAGGTTCTTAAAATCGAGATTCCTGGAACAGAGTTTGTTACAACTGTGATTATAATTCTTATTTTTGGTTTTATGGTTGTGAGTTTGGGAAAATTCAAATCAAACATCCCTGGCGTAAGTCATTTTTTCGGACTCACAAAGATGATAAGTGGGATTAGTCACAAAATAGAAACCGGGAAAATTAAAGTGATTTTAATGGATGAGAACGGTTCCCATTTTCTGGCATTTACCACAAGTGTAATAGAAATCATCGACGAAAAGAGATTTGTAATTGTATTCCGACCGTTCACACCAAATATAACATCGGGGTTTACTTATCTCGTCCCCGAGAACGATTTTAAAAATCTTCCATCGTTGCTTGGAAAACGCGCCCTAAAGATACTCTTTCATGGCTGGTTGTCGCGAACCAAGTCCTGAACAACAAAAAAGGAACACTTTCTGTGTTCCCTTTTTTTATTTTAACCTGACCTATACCTCAATTATCACCGGCAAAACCATTGGTCGACGCTTGGTTTTGCTGTATAAAAACTGGCCAATTTTGTCGCGTAAATTATCTTTGACAAACACCCAATTAATTGGCGCTCCGGGAATAGTGGTGTGTTCAACAATTTCCTTGACTTTTTTGCGAGCATCCGCTAAGAGTTGTTTAGATTCTTTCATATAGATAAACCCGCGCGAAATTATGTCCGGACTGTTTTTAATTTTGCCAGTTTGTCGATCGATGGTGGCAATGATTACAAACATTCCATCCTCGGCCATGGTTTGTCTGTCTCTTAGTACAACGTGACCGATGTCACCAATGCCCAACCCATCAACAAAAACGTAATTGGTGTCAATTTTTTTGTTGAGAATTTTTGCCAATCTGTTTTGAAATTCAAGAACTGATCCGTTGTCTAAAACAAAAATTTTGTCTTTGGGAATTCCCACCTGCATCGCTAATTTCGCTGCTTCTTTTAGAAAATAATGATTCGCATAAACTGGCAGAAAATAATCTGGTTGGATTTGTTTAATAATTTCTTTGATATTTTCGGCATTAGAGTGACCACTGATGTGTACGTCCATGATTTCATTATGAACAACGTTATCGCATTGACGATACAAACTGTCTTTAAGGCGTTGAATGGTTCTCTCGTTGCCAGGGATAACCGACGAAGAGAAGATTATGGTATCATTTTTTTTAATTCGAACAAATCGGTGTTCACCAGTAATAATTCGCGACAATACTGCATTGCCCTCGCCCTGTGCTCCAGTGCAAATAATAATAATCTTATTGTCGGGATGTTTATTGATTTCATTGATACCGATTAATGTCTCTTTGTCCACTTTAATGTATCCCAACCCTTGAGCTATTTCCACGTTCATTTTCATGCTGTAACCATCAAGCGCCACCTTTTTGCCAATCGTTTTAGCATATTCGATAATTTCGCCAATTCTTTTAATTTGAGAAGAAAACGTCCCAATTACCACCTTGCCCTGAGCATCGTTAATTAATTTTTTTAAATTAGCATACATATCCTTTTCGGAAATTTTCTCTTTGTTCGTATCCATTGACCCCAAACTTTCCAACATTAAAATTTTCGGTCCAGGCAAAGACACCAAATGATTATAAGTTACTGCTTGATGTGTATCTGAATTCTTTTCCATGGTCCAGTCGCCGGGATGAATAATTGTCCCTTCAGGAGTATTAAGAATCACGCCGACCGCATCCATAATTGAATGTTCGACATTAAAGAACCCCACCCTAAATCGCCCTAAAGTCAATCGATCGTCAACTGATTTAATTTTAATAATTTTCAATTGTTTAATTGAGTCCTTGGCATACTCTTGCATTCTTTTTTCGATTAAAGCAATCGTTAAATCTCTGCCGATAATTGTCGGGTAGCCGAGTTTTTTTAAAAGTAACGGGGCAGCACCAATGTGATCTAAATGACCATGACTAAAAATTACTCCTTTAATGTTTTTTTCTTTACCTTTTAAGTAATTAATGTTGGGAATAATAAAATCGATTCCTGGCATATCTTCTTCGGGAAACTGAATTCCCATATCTAAAATTACAATATCTTCGCCATATTCAAAAACCGTCATATTTCTTCCAACCTCTTCCATCCCGCCCAAGGGAATAATTTTTAAAGTTGGTTGTTTGGGTTTTTTCTGCGGTCTTTGTTTTCCTTGTCTGTGTTTAAATTGTTGTTCCATATTTTTACATTTTTAATTAATTATTCGGGCTGCCCGGATTTGAACCGGGACCACTGACTCCCGAAGCCAGCGTACTACCATTATACTACAGCCCGATGATTATTTTTTCTTTTTTAATATTTTTTCTAATTCATCTCTGTCTAAAACCCAAAAGTTGTCTTTTTCTTTCGCATTTTCATCGTAAAACATCTCTCCCTTAATTTTAAATCCGGAATTTTTTAATACACCTTCCGAAAGTAGGTTTCTGGGGTTCGTGAAGGCTACAATTGTAGTTTTTTTTGATTTATTTAAAAGCGCAAAGCCAATTTGTCTAATTGCGCTCGGAACGTGTCCTCTTTCTTTATTTTTCTGTGGCAGGCCTTCATCGACAAGTCGCGCAAAACTCATTTCTAAAATTTCTGAATCTTTAGATAAGTCAATTAACCCACTTTTTTTCAGATTAATGATCGTATCTTCTTCTGGGCTATAAAACCAAACAAATCCCTCCATTCGCCCTATCGCCTTTTCTCCGCAAATACCATAAAAATATTCCTCCGAAAAATGTTTTTTAATCTCTTCTGTGGTATATGTGTCACCTGTCATCCATCTGCCCACTTCTGGTTGTGTATCAATATCTTGAAACGCTTCTATATCTTTTGGGTTATTGGGGTCGGCCCTCTTAATCCATGCTGATTCTTGCTCAAAAACTTTCACTGGTCCCTCCTTTGGATTTTCGGGTAGTTTGCGATCCATAGACGGATTTTCTTCTGTTTTATTAATTTTCTTTATAAAGTCTGATATTTCCTTAACTGTTTCATTTGGTTCACAGTTATTTTTTATCCATCGACTGGCCTTTCTAGAATTCATTGTTTTGTCTTCATAAAGACTTAAAACTTCCTTTGATAATTCCTCGTTTGTTTGATAAAAAGCGTCAATGTTAGTTATCGTTGCGGTCCCAGTTTTAAAATCAAAAACCACAACTCCTCGCTCAAATAGTTTGTTTAGAGTATATACGGCAGCGTAATAATATTCATCACCATCAGATTTATCAAAAAGTTCCTCTAGTGAGTTTTCTAGGGCCGCAGAAGCCCACTCTTCTTTGGTTCCTTTTATTGCGCCTTTTTCGATTAATTTTGGTAGAAATTGTCGATAGAACTGTTCGGCTTTGACCTCATTAATAATCAAGCCCGGCTCTGCTCCTAATCTCTTCGCTCCCGGATCACCGTCTTTGTGAAAATGACAGAATTCGTGAAATGAGGTGATAAAAAAAGACATTTTTAGACTATAGTGTTCTTGAGTATTACTAATTCGGAAATTTTTTTCTTTTGCTATAGCGTTTTGTAGTTTTTTTTGCTCAGCGAGAAAAATCATGCCAACCGATTCTCCCATTTGAGCGGTAGTTTTCATAGCTAATCCGGCGCCATAGTCTCCGATAGAATTAACAACCGTAAACTTCTTTTCTGTTACATTTTTTGCTAGCTCGGTATGACCCATTTGTTCGAGCTCCTGAGAAATTATTTCTTGACAAGCAGATAGATTTTTTTCTTCTTCTGGAGACTTTAGTGTAATTTTTATTTCTGGATCAAAATATGGCGGCTTAAAGTATCCTCCTGTATATTCTGTTGGAACTATTAAAATCGGAAAATCAGACGAAGTTGATTGTCTATAAAGTTCGCTTACTAATTTATATTGTTCACTGATTTTTTCTATATCCTTTTCCCTATAAGAATCGCTCAGTGCTATTAAATATTTTTGAAAGATATCCCCGCCGGGAAACTTTTGCCATTCAATTGGCATTTCACTTATCTCTTTAAATTTTCGACAAAGATATTGTGTGTCACGATTAAATAATTCGTTGATTGTGTATGATTTTTCTTCTCCGGGCAAATAAAATTGAGTTGATAAAGACCCTTCTTTTGGCTGGGGCGACAGCCTTGAAAATGCCAAGAAGCGGATAAAAAGATTATCGGCACGCATCGAAGCATCAAGAAGTTTTGTGGTAACATCACGTAGTTCTAAATTTAGTCCTAACTTTTCAAGATCTTTTTCTTCGGCATGGGCGATGACCTCTTGATAGGCTTTTGTTTCCATGTGTCGCACGACGTGAGCAGCAACGGCGAGCAAAACCTCCCTTCTTTGTCCTTGAATTTCCGGTATTCCTTCGGGCCAATTATTAATAACCGTGTCAACAATTTCCTTTAGGGGAATGTTTTTAATTGACGAAACTTTTTCATGGAACGCGCCGACTTTGGTTTGTACTTGTTCTAAAACCACTCTTTGAACATTTTCGAAAAGTTCTAGAGAATTTTCCCACGGACCAATTTTTTCCGGCAAATCTTTTTTCCATTCAGTATAACCATCTAATAGCCCTAATGTTTTATAAATCCCTCTCAGTCCTGGCTCAGAATCAATTAATTTTTCTTGTTTAGTTCTTGGTTTTGGTTCCTTACTTTCTCCCATGTTTATTTTATCCAATATTTTTCACGAATTTTGAGATCTTCCTCCTCTTTTTTTTCTTCAATTTTGCCTTTGGCTAATTTGCGTAGAACTTCGAGATTTTCTTCATTTAATTCTACAACTCTTCTCTCCAAGTATTTTTTATTGTTATTTTTTGGCTCTTCAATCACCTCTGCTAACAAAACATCTAAAATTGCTCCCACTTTTGGACTAGGTTCAATTTTTAACAATTTCATTATATCTGTGCCATTAATTTTCAACATCTTTGCCGAAATTGGATCCTTGGAAACTTTTTCAATCATATATTCAATCGTTCTTAAACGATAGGGCTTTTCTTTTGGCCTACCCATACCCAATCGATCGGCAACGCGCAAATTTATCAAATCAACAATATTTTCTTTGCCCACTCTTTTTAACAATCTTCTTGCGCCGGCATCAGTTAATTTCTCTGGATCAGAAACGAACATGTGGTTTTTAACCAATAAGACAACCTGATCAATAAATTTATTAGAAAATTTCAGTCGTCTTAAAATTCTATCGGTAAATTTTGCACCTACATAATCGTGGTTATAAAATGTCGAATCTGGACCATTGCCCTGCTTGGTTTCGGGCTTCCCAATATCGTGAAACAGGGCTGCAACTTTAATCTCTAAACTAAAATCTTTTTTAGCTGCTTCGTCCAGCGCCCTCAAGGAATGTTCGTAGATATCGTAGACGTGGTGCTTATTTTGGCTTACGCCCACGCCCTTATCAAGTTCAGGCAAAATAAATTTTAGTAAATTTGTTTGTCGTAACAAATCGATGCCATTGGCCGCTCTCTTGGTTTGAAAAATCTTAATTAATTCATCTTTAATTCTTTCGTTAGAAATCATCTGAATTAATTCTGCACTCTTTTGAATCGCTTTAAAGGTTTTTTCCTCGATTTCAAAATTGAGAGTACAAGCAAACCTTACTGCTCTCAACATTCTTAATGCATCTTCGTCAAATCTTTTATTGGCATCTCCAACTGCGCGGATAATTTTTTTCTTTAAATCTTTTTGTCCGTCAAAAAAATCGATAACTCTTTTTCTTTCATCTAATGCTAAAGCATTAACAGTGAAATCTCTTCTGGCTAAGTCATCCTCTAGTTTTTGAGCGAAAGTTATCTCGTCGGGATGACGTTTGTCAGAATATTTTCCCTCTAAACGAAACGGAGTGATTTCAACGACCTTCAAGGTGTCATCTTTAGAATCGGTAATCACACTAACCGTGCCAAACATATTTTCGTAAAAATTTCTCGGAAATAATTTCTGAATTTGTTTGGGATTAGCGTTGGTGGTGATGTCCCAATCCTTAGGTTTTTCGCCCAATATTAAATCTCTAACACAGCCCCCAACCGCGTATGCTTCGTAACCATTTTTGATCAATTTTTCCAATATTAAATTAACTTCCTTGGGAATTGTCATCTACTTTAAACATACATTAAAAACATTGTTCTGACAAATAAAAAAATCGCATTAATGCAATCGATGCGCTCAGAGGGAATCGAACCCCCGACCATCTCCTTAAAAGGGAGCTGCTCTACCGGCTGAGCTATGAGCGCTTGATTTAAATCATAAATTTTAAAAAAATCTCTGTCAAATCTGGTTTGATGCGCCGTGAGGGATTCGAACCCCCGACCATCTCCTTAAGAGGGAGCTGCTCTACCAGCTGAGCTAACAGCGCATAAATTATAACAAATGCCCTCGAGAGGATTCGAACCCCTAATTCGACGTCCGAAGCGTCGCGTGTTATCCATTATACCACGAGGGCGACAATAAAATCATACATCCGAATTAATTTTTGGTCAATTTTCTTTCTTGACAAATCTATAGAATAGTTATATATTTATTCTAAGGAGAAAGTGGATGAACCTTATAAAATATTTTAGAAATTGGAAACGGGCACGCAGAATCTTGGGAGAGAGAAAAAGAAGACAGGCCGAGGCTGAAAGTCGCCACGATCAACACAGAGCAAGAATGGAGTACGAAGCACGTCAAAGTATCGAGCGACTTATCGTTTTTAAGCTACCCCACAACGTTTTCGATCGTCACAAATCCCCCCACACTAAGTAGTGTTGAGGGGGATATTTTCGTTTTAAAATCTGATTCTACAATATTCCCAATAGATAATAAGTTCCCAGTCCTAATAGAATAATCGCTTCAATTAAACTTAGCCATTTCATTGCTTTCCCAGATACAATTTTTATGTTCATCGTGAATACAGCAATCAGAAAAACAATGATTTCATCTAGCATATAAAACAAAATATAAACCAGGAGATGAAAAATGTAACTAATCAGAGAAACTTTGGCATGCGCCATAACCCCCGCGAACAGAACCGGTATCACTGCCGAGCAAGGAAATTCGACAATTGTGATTACGAAAGCAAAAATTACTACCCCTACAATTAATCCCCAAATCCCTCCTGATTTTTGAAATGCCTCTTGAATTTTTAAAGAATGCTTGGTAACAATTTTGTTGTCTTGTTTGCAAATTAAATCTTGTTTTCGAGATTTTAAGAATTGTTTTAGAAAATATATTGAACCCAATATTCCCAAGATTCCTACAAATAAATTCATTATCTTCAGAACTGGACTTAACAAATAAAATAATTGATACCACAAAAAGATCAATGCGCCATAAATTATCGCAGTAATTAAAATATATAGTCCGCCGAATAAAATTATTTTTGGCCGTGATTTTAAAATCAGCACCAACCCCAAAATCATGATCAGTGCCCCCAATGAACAAACACTAAATCCATCAAAAAACCCCAAAATTATCGCTTGCATTAACAATGAATATTTGCTCAAATCTATTTCCCCCAAGATTGGAATTGTGATCTTGTTTTCGTCTTTTTTGTCTGGCGTTTCGAAATTTAATTGTTTCTCAATCGAATTGACGATCTGTTTACCGATTCCATTTTCATTATCAAAACCCAGAAAAAAATCCTCACCGACAAAAGTCATTGGCACGGCACCCAAATATTTTTCGGCATTGTGTTTTTTAACCGAATCAATTAATAGTTGTCTATGGGTTGTGTCGGTAATTAAGTAGCGATTAATTTTCACTTCAGGATAATTTGGTTCGATTTTATCTAAAAATGTATTTTCTGCCTTACAATGAACGCAGGTTTCAGAATAGAAGAAATTTATTTCTAGCTTCGTTTCTGCGTACGCAAAAAACGGGGTTACAATCGTTAGCCCGATTAAAGCAACCAAAAACAAATTAAATGATTTTTTTGTCATTACTTCTTAATACTACAATATTTTAATCTTTATTTCCACTCCGCTCCCTCTTGGCAAGAGAATTATTATAATGTATAATGTTTTTATTAATAAAATAAGTGATTCTAGTAAAAATAATTTTACAAAATGTTGGGAAAAATTAAGAAAAAGAAAATTATTACCGAACACAAAATCCACGACACCGATACCGGATCGGCGGATGTTCAGATTGGAATTTTATCTGAAGAGATAGAAAAATTAGCTGAACACCTAAAGAAACATCCTAAAGACAATCACTCTCGACGTGGTCTTTTGGGCATGGTTTCTAAGAGAAAAAAATTACTTGAATGGCTAAGTTCTGAAAATGAATCTCGCTATAAAAAAGTAATTAAGGCATTGGGTTTGAAAAAATAATTTATGAGTATTATTAAAAACAAGGATCAGAGGGTGGGCGTGTTTATGGATGTTCAAAACATGTATCATTCGGCAAAAAACCTTTACGGAGCAAGGGTCAATTTTAAAGAAATTTTAAAAACTGCAGTTGCTAATCGAAAACTTATTAGAGCAATTGCTTATGTTGTGACCACTGAATCGGGAGATGAAAAGGCATTTTTAGAAGCGTTAACCAAGGCGGGAATTGAGGTTAAAAGTAAAGATTTACAAATTTTTCCTGGTGGAATGAAAAAGGCTGATTGGGATGTGGGTATGGCCGTGGACGCAATCAGTTTGAATACAAAATTAGACACCATTGTTTTGGTTACCGGTGATGGTGACTTTGTGCCATTAGTAGAATACTTACAATCACAAGGACAACAAGTAGAAGTAATTTCGTTTGGTAAAAGTGCATCCGCCAAATTAAAAGAAGTAGTCGATGATTTCACCGATTTAAGCGCTTCCCCGCAAAAGTACCTAATAGGAATAAGAAATAAATAACCTGTCCCGACCTTGCGTCGGGATTAATAAGTAACGTTTTGGTCTGCGGACACATAGATTATAGATTCATACGAATCGTAGTCTGAAGTTTGCAGATCAGGGCGAAAAATATATGAATGTGAAAACATTTAAGACGGAGATTGAAGGAAAAGAACTCTCTGTCGAGTTGGGCAGATTAGCTCAACAAACCAATGGCTCAGCATTGGTGACCTATGGTCAAACAACCGTTTTAGCAACTGCGGTTCTGGGCAAAAACAAAAGTGAAAAAACTTACTTTCCTTTGACCGTCGATTACGAAGAAAGATTTTATGCAATTGGCAAGATCAAGGGCAGTAAATTTATTAAAAGAGAAGGAAGGCCATCAGACGAGGCTATCTTAACTGGTCGAGTAGTTGATAGATCGATTCGACCACTTTTTAATCAGAAATTAAGAAACGATTTACAGGTTGTTTTAACTGTCTTATCGTTTGATGGAGAAAATGACCCAGCGCTACCAGCACTTATTGGTGCTTCGGTGGCTTTGTCTGTTTCCGATATACCATTTAATGGTCCAATCGCCGGAATTTCTGCCGGGCAAGACGATACCGGTAAATGGATTGTTACCTCAACATTGAGTGCAAAAGCCAAAACTGGTTCAGAAATTTTTGCCGCCGGAATTGAAAAAGATAAGGAAATTCTTTTAAACATGCTTGAGGGGCAAGGCATACAGGTTCCCGAAGAACAGATGCTTGAAGGAATTGATCTTGTGAGAAAATATATTAAAAAGTTAATTGACTTTCAAAAAGATATTGTCAAAGAAATCAAGCCAGTTAAATTAGATTTAACTATCACAGAAATCGACGACGAGTTAAAAAATTTAATTGACAAATTTCTTGAGGACAAAATCGAAACAGCGATTTACCACAAAGAAAAACAAACCCGAGTAAAACAATTAGAAGAAATTAATCAAGGTATTGAAGCATTGATTGAAGAAAAATATCCTGAAGAGACTAAAGGTAAGACGGCGTTAGTTATGGATTACCTTGAAGAAAAAATTGATGAAATCACTCATGTCAATATTCTTAAACACGATAAAAGACCGGATGGCCGAAAAATTGATGAATTAAGAAAATTAAGCGCCGAAGTGGGAATTTTGCCAAGACTACATGGATCAGGGATTTTCCAAAGAGGAGAAACTCAAGTGTTTTCTGCGGTTACCCTTGGTTCGCCTGGTTCAGAACAAATTTTTGACCAAATGGAAATTCAAGGCAAAAAGGGGTTTATGCATGACTATAATTTCCCCCCATTTTCTGTGGGTGAAGTTGGGCGCGTAGGAAATCCTGGCCGACGTGATATCGGTCATGGTGCATTAGCCGAAAAAGCATTGGCTGCAATCATTCCGTCAAGAGAAGAATTTCCTTATACAATTAGGGTTGTGTCTGAAGTTTTGTCCTCAAACGGATCATCTTCTATGGCGTCAGTTTGTGGTTCGACGCTGGCACTAATGGATGCTGGAGTCCCTATTAAAGAAAAGGCAGCAGGAATTGCCATGGGATTGATGATGGATGGTGATAAATATAAGGTTTTGACCGATATTCAAGGACCAGAAGATCATTATGGCGACATGGATCTAAAGGTTGCCGGAACCAAAAATGGAATTAACGCAATCCAAATGGACATTAAAATCGATGGAATTTCCATAGATATTCTAAAAGATGCATTTAAGCAAGCCAAAAAAGCACGTTTAGAAATTCTCGATGTAATCTCTAAAACAATTGATGCCCCTCGCGCAGAATTATCAACGTTTGCACCACGAGTCTATTCCATAAAAATTAATCCTGCTAAAATTGGATTGGTCATCGGCTCGGGCGGAAAAACAATCAACGAAATCTCTACCGAAACCGGAGCAACTATTGAAATCGAGGAAGATGGAACGGTTTTTGTCACTTCTGAAAATGCTGATGGCGCCAAACAAGCGATCAGTAGAATTAAATCGATGACCCGAGAGGCAAAGTTGGGCGAAGAATTTGAAGGGAAGGTAGTTAAAATAATGGAGTTCGGAGCATTTGTGGAATTGTTTTCGGGACAGGACGGATTGTTACATATTTCTGAACTATCATCTAAAAGAGTGGACAAAGTTGAAGACGTGATTAGACAAGGCGATATTGTTCATGTTAAAGTTAAGAAGATAGACGATAATGGCAAAATTAGTCTTGGTTTAATAAAAGTTATTTCAAAAAAATAACAATATGTCACAACAAAATAACGATCAAATCAACGCCCTACCCGAATACGAGGTCAGGACAATGAAAGACGATCTTAATAAAGTAGAGGGAAGGGCAATTCAACCGAAATTGGTGAATTTAAAAGTACCTGAAATACAAGTTCCCAAGCCATCAATAAAAATTGATGAACCACCAAAGGAATTGCCGATTGTGGATAAAATCGAAAAACCCACAGAGCCCACAATTAAGACGTTTCCCAAACAATCGTTATCAGAAGAAATTGACAACATTCTTAACGCCCCTGGATTTGAACCAAAGCCTGAGCCCAAATCAGAGATTAAGCCAAGCGTCGAATCAAAAACAAACACACCGGAAATCGTAACACCAAAAATAACAATCAATGAGACCAAAAAATCCTCTTTACCGGATATTGAGGATTTTATTGTCCCCGCGCCACCCGTTCCACCGCCCGCGCCCACACCTAAACCTAAACCATTAATGCCTGTCCCTCCGATCACTGAACCGATTTCAATTGAAACCACGAAGTTTATAAAATCTGAAAATAACGAAATAGAAAGAACGATTAAAACCCACAAAACAAAAAAAATATTAACAATTCTGGGAATTATAATTATTGTGGGATTGATTGCTGGACTTGGATATTGGTTAATTACAAAACCTAGACCAACAGAACCAGAACCACCAGTTATTGAACAACCAGAAACTCCTGCATCGTTAATTAGAGTTGATGAGACTAAGGTCTTTAAAATGGAAAATAATTCTTCCCTAGTCGATATCTTAATCAATGAAGAAAATTCTGGACAACCAGAAAAGACTCTTAAGAGAATTGTGCCAACAAAAATCAATGGAAAGGCTTTGTCTCTAAATGAATTGATCCAAGAATTACAAATCTATATTCCTCCATATACACTGGGAGAATTAAATAAAAATTACACATTAGTTGCATATAAACAAGGCAACCAACAGAGGTTAGGATTGATTATTGAGATAAAGAACTTGCCAGGATTCATCGAAAAATCCAGATCGTGGGAGAATACAATGACTTGGAACTTCCAAGGAATATTTTTAAATCATCAGCCCAACAACCTGACCGTGAAAGGATTTTCCGACTACAAATACAACGAAATAAATGTTCGCTTCGTTAATCTCGCTGTCCCCGAACTGTCTATCGATTACGCGATTCTGAATAATTTATTTGTGGTATCTACTAGTCGAGAATCGATGCGCAATATCATCGATAGATTAAAATAGGAACTTGTCCTATAACTGCGGGGTGGGGATAACTTGTTTAGAACATTATTTTAGAAAAACAAAATTCGTCGATGTCAAGAGCAAAAACACTCTATTTTGGCTCTAAAAATACAATATTGTCTCGAAACCTTGATATTGACGAAATCAACAAAACTTATCCACAATATGAATAAAGTTTATTCAGCGGCAATCACAGGGCTTGAAGCTGAACCCATAGAAGTGGAGGCAGATTTATCGTCTGGGCTCCGCTTTTTTAGTATTGTCGGCCTTCCCGATAAGTCGGTTGAAGAGTCCAAAGAAAGAATCGCTGCTGCGATTAAAAATAGTGGCGCCGAACCACCCCACAAACAAAATAAGCGCGTGATTATCAATCTCGCACCCGCCGATTTACGCAAAGAAGGTTCGGGATATGATTTACCAATCGCTTTAAGTTTTTTGTTGTCCTCTGAACAAATTAAATTTGATCCTAACGATAAAATTTTTATTGGCGAACTGGCTTTAAATGGCGAGGTGCGTAGAGTTAATGGAGTTTTGCCGATGTGTTTAATGGCCAAAGAAAAAGAAATTAAAAATGTTTTTATTCCTAAATCAAATAGTAATGAAGCGCGATTGGTCGATGGTTTAAATATTTATCCTGTGGATTCGTTGGCAGAGTTAATTGGATTTTTAGAAAATCGAATTGAGATTATTCCGCTCGAACCATTAAATGAGGATTTTTTGGAGGGATTTGAAACTGCGTTTCAGGCAACGGTTGATATGGCCTATATTAAGGGCCAAGAAAATGCTAAACGCGCATTAGAAATTGCCGCCAGTGGAAATCATAATGTTCTGATGACTGGCCCACCAGGTTCAGGAAAAACTTTACTCGCCAAGGCGATTCCCACGATTTTGCCAAAAATGTCTTGGTCGGAAATGTTAGAAGTAACTAAAATTTATAGTGTATCGGGAAAGCTTTCACATAAAAAACCCTTAATTCATCAGAGGCCATTTCGCTCCCCTCATCATAGTGCCTCCGAAGCGAGTTTGATTGGGGGCGGGGGATTTGCTAGGCCGGGAGAGATAACTTTGGCGCATAGGGGAGTTTTGTTTATCGACGAATTCCCGGAAGTGCATCGCGATGTTCTGGAAAGCTTAAGACAACCACTTGAGGATGGAGTTGTGCATGTTTCACGAGCGAAAGCGAGTTATAGTTTCCCGTCTCGATTTATTTTAATTGCGGCAATGAACCCTTGCCCTTGCGGATATTACGGCGATCCCGAAAAACAGTGCACTTGCAATCAGCAACAAATTAGCAAATATCAACGCAGAGTTTCTGGACCAATTATGGATAGAATTGATTTATATGTCGAAGTGCCACATGTTAAATACGAAAAACTGACCGACGAATCAGTTGAAGGTTCAAGCGAAGAAATTCGACAAAAAGTGGAGAAAGCGAGAAAAATTCAATTAGAAAGATTTAAAGACGACCACATTGTTACTAATTCAGAAATGAATATTCCGTTAGTTAAAAAGCATTGTCAGACCGACGCACGAGGTGAAATGTTGTTAAAAAACGCCGTAAATAATCTACATATGTCTGCGCGTGGTTACCATCGTATTTTAAAACTTGCTCGCACCATTGCTGACCTCGCCGACTCGCCCAACATCACTCATATCCACATTGCCGAAGCACTACAATATCGACCGAAGATGGAAATATAGTTATCCACAATATTAACTATTGACAAACATATCATATATGATATATACTGGTTCTAGTGAATATAAAGTAAAATTTTATACAGATCCAAAAACCGGAAAGAGTTTTGTGTTCGAATATATTGATGATTTGGACGAAAAACAAAAAGCCAAAGTATTAAAATTTATTGAATTTTTAAGAGAACACGATGGCGTATTGGACGAACCGTTTTCAAAACACATTAAGGGCAAAATTCGCGAATTAAGAGTTGATTTCGGTAAAAACAAACATAGAATATTTTATTTTACGTTTATCAATAAGAACATTGTACTGCTTCACGCGTTTTTGAAGCACACACAGAAGACTCCCCTTAGTGAAATACGGACTGCCGAAAATAACTATTATATTGTAGTTAATAATCCAAAAATTTATGAATAAAAAAATAAAGGCAAGAGATTTCCAAAAATATCTTGCACAACAATTAAAAAATCCTCGGTTTAAGAAACATTACGACGACTATGGTAAACAATTGGAAATTGCTTACCAGATTTTACAATTACGAAAACAGAAAAACATCTCTCAGTTACAGCTGGCCAAAAAACTCAAAACCAAACAAAGCAACATCGCTCGAATCGAAGCTGGCAAACAAAACTTAAGCATCCAAACCATCGACAGTATTGCCCGCGCATTAAATAGTGATTTTACTCTTAATTTTTCTTAAGAATTAAATATAAATTTATGATAGGCAATATTATTCTAGGTGCTTTAATTTTATCTCTTGCTTGGTATTTTGGAAAATGTATAAGCAATCTTTTCGACAGAATAGACAAACTTGAACACGAATTAATATCTCGGATAGAAAAAAGCAAATAAATTTATGGGGCAATCAATTAGAAAAAACCGTCCCAAAGAAGGAGGACGGGTTTTTAGAAGGGGCGTTTCCGTGCTTATTGTAAACAATAAAAATGAATTTTTGCTTATAAATCTACAATCTTTTGCGGAGCATTTTTTCGCTGTTCCTGGTGGCGGGATAGAAAAAAACGAATCTTTAATTGATGCTGCGTATCGAGAAATACAAGAAGAGCTCGGAATACGCAAATCATTTCTTGAGTTCGTCGGAGAGTGTAAAAAACCAAATAAGTTTACGTTTAAAGTGAAGAAACTTAATCGTGATGGCGTTATATATGACGGACAAGAAAGATATTTTTTTGGTTTTAAATTCACAGGAGGTGATAGTGAAATTAAATTACGATCAGAAGAGGTGCGCAGATATAAATGGGTTACATACGAAAATCTAAAAAATTATCTTTTGTTTGATAATCAGTTACAGGCAACATTAGAGAAATTGTTAGAGTTATTTCCCGATGCCCGTAGCGAAAAAAGAAAATGGCGTCAAAAATGAGGTTAAAAGATTTAAAGATGACCACATTGTCACAAATTCAGAAATGAATATTCCATTAGTCAAAAAGCACTGTCAGACCGACGCACGAGGTGAAATGTTGTTAAAAAACGCCGTAAATAATCTACATATGTCTGCGCGTGGTTACCATCGTATTTTAAAACTTGCTCGCACCATTGCTGACCTCGCCGACTCACCCAACATCACTTATATCCACATTGCCGAAGCACTACAATATCGACCAAAAATGGAAATATAAAGGACCACTTATCGAGTGGTCCTTTTGAGCTTGACGCAGGGAAAGTAAAAAGCATGACCGCTTAACATTCGTTCCCCCGTTTTTTTTGTCTGTGCAGATGTCTTCCAATAGACGCAAGGTGCAGGCAATAAATCCCTTCCCATCGAACGAACTTTTACCGTGGCTAACGAATTCAACTTTCTTGCCTGTAAAATTTTCTCTCGCCTCGGAATGAAACCCTCCCTGTCCCAGTTCGACAATTTCACATTCATCTCCGGGATTAAATTTTCTTTGCATGTGTTCCTCCTTAATTAAAATATAACATGGAATTAAAAAATCCCCCGCAACACGGGGGATTTTTTAGTAAATGTATCCTCTAATTCGCCAATCATCTTGATTTAAGATTCTCACACGCTTAATACCGCGCCCCAAACTCATTTCAGAAATTGTAATTGTGTCTTCTCCTACTGCCTCAACATAAGCAACGTGTCCATAAACGCTTTCTTTAGTTGAAACGATCGCCCCAACTCTTGGTTCGGTTCCGGTTTCAAATCCATATTGTGGGGCTTTTCCTAACCAGGTCTTAGCATCTCCATTCCAAGGAATGTATCGTTTCTGGGCAACGTACCAGGTACATTGACCCCAGGGAAATCCATGACTCGTATCTCCATATGGTCCAAGCTCTTCGGGAGTATAAGAAGCATATGATCTTGCTTTTGCAGGGATAAATTGAATTGGTTTTTGGCCGTCGGGAATAATAATTTCTTGTCCAATAGCCAAGACGCCATTGGCTGGCAAACCATTTAAATCGATAGTTTTCTCTGTGTTTCCTTTATACGTTTTAACAATACTATCTAATGTATCGCCCTTCTTAACCGTATGCTTTACTCCTGATACTGGCAAAATTGATAATTTTTGACCAACTTTAATCTTACTGGTTGGAGTTAAATCGTTGGCCCAAAGTAAGGTGTTGGTTGTAATTCCAAACATCGAAGCAATTTCTGAAGGAATGTCCCCTTGCTGAACTTCGTAGACAATGACACTGCCTCTGCCCGACGAAGAAAACGGCGAAACCGCTGCCGGAGAATTATGGGCAACAAAAGAATTGTCTTGTATTAAGACACTAGAATCTTTAAATGACTCATCGACAAAATATGACTCTTCGACTATTTCCTCGTAAGGATTTAAATAGTCCGAAGCATACACACAAGAACCGCTTATGGCTGAATTTATGTCTTCTTGGTCTGTATCAAAATTACCATTAAAACTTCCGGCGATCGTTGTGGTTACGAATAAAACCATTAAGACAATAAAAATAACTGCTGCTACCCTAAAATATGGGGTTTTGAGCAGTTTTCCCATAAAACTACTAGTTGTTTGAATCTTATAAATAGGTTTGAGGTTAAACTGATTACCTAAAATAAAAAATACCTAACTGAGTTTTGGTATTTCTAATACTATCATAAAAATAGATCCCTGTCAAGCAAAATTCGGTAAAATTTATGCCCGTGTTATACTTAATTTATGGACGATATTTTGATTAATTTGCCAGCCCGAGGCTGGTCCGCCTTGGGCGGAAATCCATCATATGGAAACTATACTAGAAAATCTTAACCCCAAGCAAAGCGAAGCGGTGACCACGATTGATGGACCGATTTTGATATTGGCTGGACCGGGATCGGGCAAGACAAAAGTGCTCACCCATCGCTTGGCCTATATGGTAAAATCGGGGATTTTCCCACAAAATATCTTAGCGGTAACATTTACCAACAAAGCGGCCGGTGAAATGAAAAATCGAATGCAAACCCTGTTAAAAAATGAGAATTTTATACCATTTATTGGCACGTTTCACTCTTTTTGTTTAAAAACCCTTCGCAAAGAAATTCCTAAGCTAGGATATAAATCCAGTTTTGTAATTTATGATGAAGATGATCAATTGGCTATCGTTAAAGACGTTATTAAACGCCTAGATATCAATCCCGATCAGTTCTCTGCCAAACGCGCCCTACACACAATTTCTTCTTTGAAAAACGAAATTATTGATTACAAAGAATATGAAAATAATGCGCAAGAATTTTTCGAAAAAATAATTGCCAAAATTTATAGAGGATATCAGGAAGAATTGCAAAAAAATAACGCCCTAGATTTTGACGATCTAATTATGTTCATGGTTAGAATCTTCGAAGAACGACCTGATGTTTTGGAGAGATACCAAGAAGAATACAAATATATCATGGTCGATGAATACCAAGACACCGATCCATCACAATATAAATTGATTAAGTTGTTATCCGCAAAATACAAAAACGTTTGCGTAGTAGGCGACGATGCTCAGTCGATTTATTCTTTCAGAAACGCTGATTTTAGAAATATTTTAAATTTTGAAAAGGATTATCCGCAAGCTAAAGTCGTAACTCTCGACCAAAATTATCGATCAACACAAAATATTTTAGATGCTGCCTCAAAATTGATTTCTAAAAATGTCTATCAAAAACCGAAAAATCTTTGGACAGAAAATCCTTCCGGTCCACTGATTAATATCGTCGGGACTTGGAACGAAAAAAGTGAAGCTGAATTTATCGTTAAAAAAATCGTTGAATTAACCCAACAAGGGTATAAATTAAGCGATTTCGCAATTTTTTACAGAACCAATGCTCAGTCACGTGCCGTGGAAGAAGCGTTTATTAAAAACAATATTCCTTACAAACTAGTCGGAGCAATCCGGTTTTATCAGAGAAGAGAAATTAAGGATTTAATCGGATACCTAAAATATGTTTCCAATGGCGATGAATTGAGTTTGAAAAGAATCATCAATACTCCTACTCGAGGTGTAGGCAAAATTACGATCGATAAAATTCTCCAACAGGGCGTTGAAAAAATTGCTGAAGAAAAAAATGAAGTGGGGTTATTTCATAAAATTATCCAAAAAGCTAAAGAACTCGCCTTAAATTCTCCTCTGTCGAAACTTTTGAAATTTATTCTCAAAGAAACTGAATATCAAAATTATTTAAAGAAAGAATATGGTGACAACGAATTGCAAGCTGGGCTTTCCGAAGATGAAGCGCGTTGGCAGAATGTGGAAGAATTGGTTAGCGTCGCTGCCGAATACGACGATCTCCCGCCGCCACAAGGACTAAATGAGTTCCTGGAAAAAACCGCTTTACTTTCTGATGCTGATGAGATTCAAAACAATCAAAATGTCGTACACTTAATGACTTTGCACACCGCTAAAGGATTGGAGTTTCCCGTGATCTTTATTATTGGTTGTGAGGAAGGAATTCTCCCTCATTCACGAAGCTTGTTGAATCCGCTGGATATTGAAGAAGAACGCCGATTATTCTATGTTGGTATTACCAGAAGCAAAATCCATCTACATTTAATCGTTTCTCAACGCAGAACGAGTTGGGGATCGCAGGAAGCAAATCCGCCTTCAAGGTTTTTGTCGGAGATACCCGAACATCTAATAAATTATGAAGATTTTGAACCAGATATTAAGGGACTGATAGACTTCTAACAAATTTCTAATTATTTTAATTGACTCAATTGTTCTAAGTCCGATGATAGAAATCCAAAAAATTCTTAATAAATACAACACCAAACCCAATAAATTCATGGGGCAGAATTTTTTGATTGATGAGAATGTTTTAAATAAAATTTTAGAAACTTCCAACATTAAACCAAATGACATTGTGCTAGAAATTGGTCCTGGTTTAGGAGTTTTAACGTTAGAATTAGCAAAAAAAGCTAAAAAAGTTATTGCCATCGAAAAAGATAAAGAATTATGTGAAATATTGCAAAACGTTCTAATTGCTCAAAATGTTAAAAATGTTGAAATTATCCACGACGATATCTTGCGATTAAAACAAATACAACAATTACAACATTACAAAGTCGTTGCAAATATTCCCTACTATCTAACCTCTCTCTTGATCAGAATGTTTTTAGAAACAAATAATCGACCATCGGAAATAATTTTAATGATTCAAAAAGAAGTTGCAGAAAGAATTTGTGCCGTTCCACCAAAAATGTCCTTACTCGCCGTGTCGGTACAGTTTTACGCTAAACCGGAAATTATTTCCTTCGTTTCAAAAAATAGTTTTTATCCCGTGCCAGAAGTAGATTCGGCTATCATTAAAATCGTACCTCAAACAAAACTGGAAATCGACACAAAAAAGTTTTTTGGGATTGTGAAGAAAGGATTCGCATCAAAGAGAAAAATGTTAATTAATAATTTAAAGTCCGAATTTCAAAATCCAAATATCAAATCAATTCTTGAAAACATCGGACTAAATCCAAAAGTTCGGGCAGAAAATTTATCGATTGACGACTGGATAAAAATCTATGAACAAACAAATCTTTAATCTTAAATTAAATATTATTTGGCTCTTACCGATTTTGAGCGGGTTATTATTGGTCCTATTTCCATTATTTGATTTTGGCTATCTGGTTTGGTTTTCATTGATTCCGTTGTTGTGGTTTATTTTTTCAAAATCAATCACAACAAAGAAATCGTTTCTGGGTGGACTATTAACTGGGACGATTTTTGGCGGAGGATTGTTGTTGTGGCTATTTGATACTGTACCATTCGAATTCATCGGTGTTGATAACGAAAAAGAAGTTGTGTTGGTCTTTTTTGTTTTCTTAGTTCTGTGGTTGATTCACATTATATTCATTGGATTATTCATTGGTGCTTTTTCTTGGGTGATAAAAAAATTGTCATTGAAATTAAATTTTATCTGGCTTGTGTTTCTGATCCCCGGGGCCTGGATAGTTTTTGAATATTTGCGAGCATGGGGATTTAATGTTTTATGGCTAGGAAAAGAAACTCTGTGGAGCCCATATTGGACATGGGGGAACCTAGCATACTTTATACATAACCATTATCCTCTGACGCAAATCGCCAACATTGGCGGAATTTATTTAATTGGCTTTTTAATTGTTTTGATTAACGTGCTGTTATTTTTATTAATTTATAAATTCAAACAATCAACGCTATCTTCAAAACTATTTATCTCGATACTTGTATCCGTCGCATTGATTCTATCTTTATGGATGATTTATGGAACCCACCAACTAAATGGGCACCAAAACACAAATACAGTTAAACTAGCTATCTTGCAAACCAATTTCGCCTCGGGAAATGAGCTAAATGCTTACAATAAATTGGCCGTGTTTAATATCATTAAAGAACTGTTTCAAAAGTTTGACAATGTCGACCAAAAACCTGATATTGTCATTGAGCCAGAAGGATTCAGTTTTGTTACAATGTCTGGGAACAATAATATCGCTAAACATATTTTGGGAGATTTTTGGGAGCCGGGTCAAATATTTGTCGAAAATCAAAAATTTTCCGATGAAGATAAAAAAACAAAATCTCGATTATTTTATCTTGACCTAGACAAAAAACAACCAATCGCTTTTTACGATAAAACATTTTTGATGCCTAACGGAGATTATTTGCCATACATCACAGAATTATTTCTAAAAATGTATTCATTTAAATCCGATTTAAGTCAGAAATTTTTCTCTCGCGGCAGTTCTTTTAGTGTGGCTGAAACGCCAAAAGGAGTTTTAGGTGGGACGATATGCACAGGATTTATGTCGCCAAATGAAAATAGGCAAATGGCCAAAAATAAAGCAACAATCTTGATTTCGGCCTCTAGCGACGCTCCGTTTCACGGATCTAAAAAACTTTTGAATCAAATTATTGGAATGACGAAATTCCGTGCCATAGAAAATCACCGTTATTTTGCACAAGCCACAAACATGGGATACTCTTTCTTGCTTGATTATCACGGATTAATTGTTGATAAACCAGAAAAAATAGATAATCGTATAATAATCGTTGACGCCGAACTTTCAAATGTCGAAACCTTTTATACAAAACTCGGCGACTGGATAATTTATTTGGCGATTTTAACACTATTGATGGTTTGGTTATCTTATTTTTTGAAAAATGTTATAATTAAATATATCAAATAAATTTGATGAATATTGATCTATCTTGACATTTAAATTTTTGATATAATAAAGATATGAAAATCAAAATAAAAAAATCGCGCTTAGCTATAATTCCATTAGCAATAGTTTTTGCTATTGGATTAATTTTATTTATCGGTGCTTTTGCAAAAAAAGATGCCTTCTCAACATATAATTTATGGGGGGCGAAACAAACAATTGTCGAATCGCAAAACCTTGATACTGATAATGATGGGTTAAAAGATTGGGAAGAAGAACTATACAAGACCGACAAATTAAATCCTGACACTGATAATGATGGGTATCTAGATGGAGAAGAAATTAACTCCGGAAACAACCCTTTAATTAAGGCCCCTGGAGACGAGGAAATGTTTTATCCTCTTCCGTTGGGAAATCGTTATAATATCACCAATAAAATTCTAAATAGTGAATTTATCGATTCGATACTGGAGTCGTATATAGCTCAGAAAAACGAATACATTAACGACCATCAGATTTCGTCGCCAGGTCAATACGATGCAGCGACTAAAGATACCACTATCCAGACCATGTTTACAAGAGCAATTGCCGACGGTTATCCGAAATTAATTGAAAGCGCAAATCAAATGTTGGAAGACATGCCGGAAATTTTCAATTTGCGGGTCGCCGATCAAGATATTGTCCTATCAGATAATAATAGTGTAGAAAATATTAATACCTATATTTCACGAGCGTCGTCAGTATTGAAATCAAAAACATTTTTTTTGCAACAGCAAAGCTTGTCTGCTATAACAGCCGCATTTAAAGAAGGTGATTTTTCCAAAATAGATATAATTATTAAGGATAATACCAACAAAATAGATTTATTAAAAGAAATTATTGTCCCCTCTTCATGGAAAGATGTTCACAAAGAAGGATTGCAGCTCATCTTAACGATAAGAAATATTTTTATCTCGTTCCGAGATCTTCCTAATGATCCATTAAAAGCCTATGTAGCTGTAAATGAATTTGAAAAATTTCCCGAGAGATGGAATAAGTTTTTAGAAAAAGTAATTAATTTGGCGAAACAACAAAATATAGAAATTAATTTATAAAAACATGCTCACAAAATTTCAAAAAACGATTATATTCTCATTGGTCTTTTGTCTGATGTTCGGTTTGGTCTTTAATATATTTATTATAAAACCGAAATCAGTTGAGGCGACCGACGGAGGCGCGGGATGGGTACAGGCGATTAAAGATCTGGTACTTGATGCTGTTGGCTGGGCTGTAACAGATCAAATCTTACAACCACTAAAACAAAAGATTCAAGATTGGGGCATGGGCAAAACTAGCGACGACAACAAACCATTTTTTGTTATTGACTGGAAAGAGTTTGCCAACGAAGCTTTAGATGTCGCTTCAGCAAGATTTATAGAAGAAGTGGGACTAACCAAGCTTTGTGGTCCACTAAGAATTAGTATTGGTCAAAACCCATTGTTTACAACATATTATACTGACCAACCGAAATATAAAAATTATGCTGCCTGTACACTCGACTCTGTTATAAGTAACGTGGATTCATTTCTCGATAATCCATCGATTAGCGTTTTTGGTTGGAATGCTTGGTCAGTTTTAACACAACCAAATAATAATTTTCTGGGCGCCTACCTGTTGGCTAGTCAAAGAAGCATAGAAATCGCCAATGAGGAAGCTAAGGCCAAAGACAAAGAAGTGGCTGCTAGTGGTGGGGTGAAAAACGAGACCACCACAAACGAAACCGATACAGATGCTTGCCTTAAAAAGTGTGATTCAGAATTTGACGTGAATAGAGAAAACAATGGTCAGCTGTGGGAAGATTGCACCGATAAATGTGAAACCACAACTAAAGGAGTCCCCACAAAAAGTTCAGTTAAAAACCTCGGTTCGACAATAAAGAAAAATATCGACGACGCTCTGGGAGCAGATATGAGTAGAATCATTAGTGCTGATGAAATTAGTGAGCTCGTTGGTGTATTTTTTAGTGCCGTTATAAACAAAGCAATCGATGGGTTGGGGTTGGTACCATCTAGTGCGAATAAAACCGCAGCAGAAGAATCTCGCGATGAAATGAATGACCTTTATTCCTATGGAGATGGCAGCAATGAGATGACCGAAGAAACAAAACAGAATATTCGTTTGTCAGTTTTAAACGGAATGCTTAAGGGCGTGCAGATGATATCTAGATCAACAGCAAAATGTGAAGACGAAGATACCATGATAACCGATTTGGATTTTAATAAAAATATTAGTGATATATACTCAGCACAATTAGAGGCGCTGTATGTGGGAACTGCAGGGGTAAATCTCAAACCGGATTTTATAGTTTTGGATTCTCCGTATGCGCCATTTTCTCTATATGGTTATGGATGGAGCAATATTCCGGGAGTTAAAATGCCAGCTAAATGCAAGAAAATAACTGCCCAGGCAGGATTAGGATCGTCTGGTTCTTGTACAAATATCGTCAGCGGTCTTGAACCAAATTATAGTCCCAACTGTAAGAGATGCATATATGATGGAAGCGAATTAAATTGTCCTCCTGCGCCGTATCCTCCGTTCAGCAGCGTATCGGGGGATGTGGTAACGCCAGTGATCCCAGACGATGCAACGATTTTAGCCAAACAAGATTTTTATAATAAATGCATGGAATGGTATGACGTAACTAAAAATAGATGCAGTGATTGCGTGAAGAAGGCTGATGCTAAATGTAATCAGGGGGACGAAATTGAAAAACAAGCATGCATTGAAGATGTCTGTAATAATTATGATGACCTTAAGCCACACGTTGCGTCTACTATCACTAGTAGCGTCGATTTTTACAACAAATGTCTATTAGAAGAAAAAAAATCTTCCTGCTTTACTTGTCTTAAAGAATATTTTATGCCTGCTTCATACTGTGACACTATGACTGAGTTTACAGCCAGATCATTAATCAAATATCCTGCTGTCGTACTAGCGACAAATGTTGACGACGGTCGTTCTGTGGGAAGATACGACTCTACTTTTCAGGAAGCATTTGAAGATAGAGCTACCGAATGTAATAACGATAAAAACAGAGGAGCAGCAATCGAAGTAAGCCTAATCTGCAGAATTATGCCAGAGTTCAAACATAATGGCATACAAATCTGTAGACAATATTGTATGGGAAGCGGAATGACTGAAATAGAATTGAACGACATTTTAGATAATCGGCCAACTGATGGAGACTGTAATAACAAAAAAATAGGGATTGGTGGCTCAATTAACGTTTGGGATGTTGTTAAGAATGGAAACTTTCAACAACTAAGCAAATGTTGTGCAGCCACTAACACCACAAGCGTAAAAAAATATTCTACTTGTATAGGAGCATCGCAGCCCGCCGAAATCTGTACTTATGCGGTGCCACCAGAACAAGAGCCTTGGTGTTATTGTAGTGAAGGATATCGTCCACTGGGATTTACAAGAACCGGATTTCCACGATCTAGTGGATTGGGTGGGGATTGTAGTAATACTTCAGTTATTGATTGGACTACCAGTGGAATATCAGCGATACCATCTGGAAGAGAGGTTTACATATATACCAGCAATCAACCAGTAGACAGTGATATATATTATATTGCTAAGGGAGAATGCACCGAGAAAGACAATAATTGGGAGAATGCCACTGGTCAAGGACTCGAAGATGGACAAGTTGACGAAGCTTATCATAATTTCACTATGAGTGAAATAACTCAACCATCGAGCGTAATTTGTTCCGGAAGTGGCGCAAATAGTGATTTTCAGTGCAATGAGGCAGCGGGACAATCGAGTCTCAATCTGGGGGTTTACCACACACAATTATTAGGACTTGGAGCCCCCGAATCTTCCACAGGGGTCCATATGTGTGCAAAATGCGAATCGTCTGATTCCGGATATCCGAGTTATGGATACAAAGATAAGTCAGGATATACGTCGGATCAATGCACTGGCAAACAATAATGGTAATAAAATTTATGAAAACAAACATGAAATCAAAATATAAAATTTCAACAATAACAATGATCGTAAGTATTGTTATGTTGGGAGTTATTGTCCCTGCGTATGCCCACGCAGGAGTCTTTAGTTTTATCGGAGATATCTTAGGAAATGTGGCCGCGGACTTGTTGTCGCTCTTAGTTGGTCTGATTCAGGGATTGTTGGGATTGTTAATAAAAGTTGGAGCTGCTTTTTTTGAGACAATGTTGAATTTTGGTTTCACTAGGAATTCTAGCGTTGATATCGTTAAAACCGGATGGACGGTAACTAGAGATTTTGCAAATATGTTGTTTATACTCTTTATGATTGTGATTGCGTTTGCGACAATATTAAGAATAGAGGGCTACGGTATAAAAAAATTATTACCGAAGGTTATTGGTATAGCTCTTTTAATCAACTTCAGCATGGTACTATGTTCGGTGGTTGTTGACTTCAGCAATATTACCGCCAATTTTTTTGTTAAGGATATAAACACCAAACTAAATGGCAAAACCATGGGAGCAGTGTTTGTGGATAGCATGAATCTATCCAAAATATTAACGTCTCAGATTGATTATAGTGGTTGTGACAAAACTTATCGAGAGGAACTATCGTCTTGTGATGAAATGAGAAAAACCATGGTGCCGGGTGATTATCAAAAATGTAGAACAAACGCCCAAAACGTAAGGGTTGCTTGTGAACAACAACTAGCAATAGCCGCACAAAACGCAGCTAAGCCCAAAAACGGATTAATTGAACTTATGGATGTATTAATCTCTGGAATCTTTGGATCAATATTGTTGCTAATTGTAGTATTCACATTCTTCGCTGGAGGAGTCCTCTTGTTGATTAGAATGATATCCATATGGTTCTTGATCATGATCGTTCCCTTAGTTTTTATTTGCTACATAATACCGTCACTAAACTCTAATTGGAAAAAGTGGTGGGGAAAATTTCTCAATTGGTGTATTTTTGCACCTGCCTACAGTTTCTTTATCTGGTTAGCAATCAAAGTATCTATAGAACAATCCAATAAGAAAATCGTTGCAGGCATATCTAGTGCCAATAATTATATATCAGACCCCGGAGTAACTAATAATCCGTTTATATTTAACCCTGGTCAAAATTTAATAAGTTTTGCATTTATCATTGCCCTTTTGGTCGGTGGGCTAATTGTAGCTAAATCTCTCGGAGTGTATGGAGCAGACACTGTGATGAAAATTGCAACCAACGCTAGAAAGGGTGCGACCGATTGGGCAAAGAGAAAAAGTACTGGCGCAGCTAAAGAGTTGGGCGCTAGAGGTGCTGGGTCATTGAAACAGGGGGTGGGGTCAATACTAAAAATGAAATACAGCCCATTTAAGAGTACGGGCAGGAGAATGGAAGCAGGTGGCAAGTTAATGAAACAGGACTCTGCTAGTGCCAAGGAAGTTGAAGCGTACAAGAAACGATTAGCTGTAATGTCGAGGGAAGATATGGTGGCCGAAATAAATTCCCCGCATTTACGAAAATCATTTAAATTAGCAGCCATACAAGAGGCTCAAAAGCGTGGAGACTTATCCAAAACTGACAACCTCGACGCGATAAGATCATCTGTCAACACCCTCAAGGCTTACGGATACGATAAAAGCTCTTCGGATCTTCAGAATAATAGAGCAGACGCCATTGAGGACAGAACAAAACAAAAAGAAATTGTCGAAAAAATGGCAAAAGAAGGTAAGCTTGGAGAGTTGTCTCTGCAAGCGATAAAGGATGAAAACGTAACAGCATTATTGGCAGAGGTGTGTGAGCCACAACAACTCGAAGCAATAAGAAACACTTCTCGTCAACATGCTGAAGCTCTAGATAAGGCCCTAGAAGATATTACCAATCCATTAAATGCAGCTGCCATGACAGCTAAACATATAAATCCTGCTCTAGAGAAAATACAACACGCTTATGCGGCTCAAACGGGCAAACTTGATAGATTAACCGCTGGCCCAACAGGTACGGCGCAATCATTTATAAAAGAGGTTGGGGCAAATTACGCCCTTAAGCGTGTTAAATCTGTCCCCGCAACAGCAATGCCCGATATCGTGCCAAATATTCCCGTAAATAAACTTAAATCAATGATAGCAGAAATGGAAGATACTGCCGCAAAAGAAGTTATAACATACATCAAACATACACTGCCAAATACGCACGATTTATGGAAGCTTGTAGACAAAGATGAGTCCCTAAAGAATATCGCCCCATAATCTTTTATGCAATTTCAAGTACCACAATTTATTGACATTGAGGACAAGGTTATTGGTCCCCTAACGATTAAACAATTCCTATATCTTTTAGCGGGCGGTGTTATTGTGTTTATCCTTTACAAAACATTGAATCTATTTGCGACAATTGTCCTGGGAGTTCCCATAGTGGGTATTGCTATTGCTCTTGCTTTTGCAAAAATTGGCAACCAGCCGTTTATTAATTTCTTAAAAAATTTCATTGGATTTGTTAAAAGACCGGATTTCTATGTTTGGAAAAAACCGATAGGAAAAAATAAGATTGTTGAACCAAACGAAGATATCGAAATCATCCAAAAAGTGCCAGCCAAAACAAAGCTTAATCCAGAAGCTAAAGATAGTTTACAGGACATGGGATGGAAAGTAGAAATCGAAAAATAATATTATGCCACAAGTCAAATTACCAAAAAACGCACCCGAGGTGCAAAAATTTGTTGAGGTTCAGGAAATCAAAAACGGAATGGCGATAATGAAAGACAACAGCATCAGATCTGTGTGTGCTTGTTCGTCAATAAATTTTGATTTATTAAGTGCAACTGAACAAGAAGCCGTCATCGCTAGATTCCAAGAGTTTTTAAATTCCGTCGACTTCCCTCTTCAAATTATTGTCGCCTCTCGTCATTTTAAAGTTGAGGGATACCTTAACCAGATTCGTGAGTTGGAAAAAAAACAGACCAATGAACTGTTAAAAATTCAAACCAATGAGTATATAAATTTTGTGGAAAGTTTTGTAGAATTTGAGAATATTATGAATAAATCTTTCTACGTCATTGTTCCGTTTAACATTGTTGAATCGCACAACGAAAATCTATCTACAAAGATTAAAAACGTTATCAGTTCTAGTAAGCCCAAAAAAGAAAGATTTGAGACAGAGAAGTTGAATCAATATAAAGCTCAATTAGACCAGAGAATTAATTTAGTAGCTCAAGGATTACAGGCATTAGGGATTAAAACTATTCCACTCAATGACGAACAGTTAACCCAGCTATATTTCGAGTTCTACAACATAGAGAAATAAATTCATGTCATTATTTAAGAAATCAAAACCTAAAAACCAAGGAAATGTTTCTGAAATTGAAGAAATTCAGGAAATTGAGAACAGCTTAGCAGACACAATTTCACCATCTGCCCTCCAAATTACATCTAATTATATCCAGATTGGCGAGAAATTTGCCCAAACATTTTTTATTATCACTTATCCCCGATTTCTCACCGTAAATTGGTTATCGCCAATCATCAATTTAGATAGAATATTTAATTTGGCGATGTTTGTGCACCCGACCGATACCGGAATAATTTTAAAAAAACTTCGACGCAAAATTACGCAAATTGAATCTCAAATCAATTCTGAACAAGAAGCAGGAAAAATCAGGAACCCTATATTAGAAACTGCCCGAGGCGATGTCGAAGAAATGAGAGATCGACTGATTCAAGGCACAGAAAAGTTTTTTAAATATTCCCTCTATATCACTATTTTTGAAGACTCTGTGGATAAACTTAAAGAAGCCGAGGAACAGATCATGGGACTGTTTGAGGCAAAAATGATTTATGCCCGACCGGCGCTGTTTCAACAACAGATTGGTCTAAATTCAACGTTACCATTTGGCAAAGATCATTTGTTTATCACAAATTCTATGAATACTGCACCTCTTTCTACGGTATTTCCATTTGTATCGTCAAATCTATCGTCCAACAAAGGTATTCTTTATGGCATTAATCGCCATAACAATAGTCTGATCATTTTTGATAGGTTCTCCATGGAAAACGGCAACATGGTTATTTTTGGCAAGTCCGGAGGAGGAAAATCTTATGCTGTGAAAGTGGAGATATTGAGGTCGTTAATGTTCGGAACAGACGTAATTGTTGTAGACCCAGAGAATGAATACCAGCATTTGGCCGAAACCGTCGATGGTGCATATTTTAAAATATCATTAACTTCTGATAGCCACATTAATCCCTTTGATTTGTCTTTGCCCGATGAAGATGAAACCACCGAAGATGTCTTGCGGTCAAAAATAATGGATTTAATTGGTCTCTTAAGGGTGGCTCTGGGGGAACTGACCCCAGAAGAAAATTCTATTTTAGACAGAGCATTAACTGAAACCTACGCATCAAAAGATATTACGTTTCAATCTGATCTTAAGAACGTTACCCCGCCAGTTATGCAGGACCTGGAAACAGTTTTAAATAACATGAAAGGGGGTGATAGGATCGCTAAACGACTTGAGAGATACACTAAGGGCAGTTTTTCTGGATTTTTAAATCAACCCACAAATATTGATGTTAATAAGAATCTCATTGTGTTTAGCACGCGCGATATGGAAGACGAATTAAAACCAGTGGCAATGTATCTGATCTTACAATATATTTGGAATCTAATTCGTTCTCAAATGAAAAAACGCATTATGATCGTCGACGAGGCGTGGTGGATGTTGAAAAGCGAAGCTGGCGGGTCATTTCTTCATGGCATTGCTAAAAGATGTAGAAAATACTGGCTAGGACTAACCACGATCACTCAAGATATTCCTGATTTCATGAATTCCCCTTATGGTAAACCGATTGTCTCTAACTCTTCAATCCAAATACTTTTTAAACAATCCCCCGCGACAATTGATGTCGTACAACAAACATTTAATCTAACTGATGAAGAAAAATACCTTCTTTTACAAGCCGGTGTCGGCGAGGGAATTTTCTTTGCCGGATTAAAACATGCTGCTATAAAAGTAGTCGCATCCTACACCGAAGATCAAATCGTAACAACTAATCCAGAACAGATTTCTAAAATTAATCAAGCGAAAGAAGAATTAAAAACAATATGATGGTTGAATCAACTCTGCAGGAACAAGTGCAAACACAAGAATTAAATCAGAGTCGATCTGATTCGCGCTTGCATGGAAAAAACCAAACGACTACAACGCAGTCTTCAACCTCGACATTAGAATTTGTGGCGCTTCTACCATTAGCAATATTTGCCGACTTGATCGGCGGACTGGATTTGACTGTATTTGGTTCAGTTATTGTCAGAATAATCAACATCCCTATAGTGCTTGTCTTGTGGTTGTGGAGAGTGTTTAAACATGGTCCCGGGCTACAAAAAAATGATTATACCTACCAATTATTCGCAACCTTTTTAATCGAAATGTCCCCCTTTGGAATCGTCCCGACATGGACTACGTTTGTGATTTATGCTTATTTAAAAGACAAAAACATAGCCAAGAATACCTTGGGTCGAAAATTAAACAAAACAAATAATTAATATTATGAAAAAACAAATCTGTCTTATTATAATTTCGTTGTCAGTGTTTTTACCGATAATTGGTTGCGCGTCAGAAGAGTATATTCCGTTAATACAAAACTTATTGCCATCAACAACATCGGCTGGCACTCAAGACCAGCCCTCGATTAAGTTAAATATGCTTGAACTTGCCTGGAGCGCTGAGACATATGCTCCACTAGACTATCAAGGGAGGACGTTGCCAATTAAAGGGTCAATGGTTGATGTGGACGCGATAATATCTATCACAGGAGAAAATACAGGCAATCTAAAATTCAGTTGGTTTTTAGATAATACGTTTCAAGAATCTAAATCTGGATACGGCAAAACCTCGTTTAGATTTGGGGTTAGGAAATTCAACGGCGACTTTCATAATGTTTTAGTAAAGATTTTCAATGAAGATAGATCATTCTATATTGAAAAATCGATAGAGATACCGATAGCCCGATCAGAGGTTGTTTTAAAACAATCCAATATGAATCAACTCTCCATTCTTGCGAAGCCGTATTTTTTCAGTATAGATAAATTGACCGACCTAGAATTCCAGTGGACACTAGAGGGGCAAGAGCCTATCATTTCATCTAATTATAATGCTGATATACTAGATATAAATATTAAAAACAAAAATCTTCCGGCGTCTGAATATCAATTAGGACTTGTTGTTAAAAATCTGAGAAACACAATACAAAGCGCAAATAGTTCGATTAAAATTAACTTATAATAAAAATGAAAAAATCCATATTCTTTATAGTCACAATCTTTGTGCTTTTAATAATAGCTCAGAATTGTCTAGCGCTAGAATTGTTGTTAGACTATCCGACTATAAGCGGAAAAGATTTGGGCGACACTAGTAGTATTCCAGATTTGATAAGCTATATTTATAAATTCGCTCTAGGCGCTTGTGGTATAACTGCCTTGGTGTCTATTATAATTGGAGCTGCACAATATGCTTTCTCTGCTGGCGACTCTTCTAAGGCAGGAGATGCTAAAGACAGAATAACTTCGGCATTGTTAGGAGTTTTAATTTTATTGTTTTCGTATCTGATTCTAAACACAATTAATCCAGACCTAGTAAGTTTGAAATTTTAATAAATATTATAAAATCATATGAACACAAAACTTAAAAAGGTATTAATCATCATCGTGATAATCTTGATTGTCGCATTAGCAGGACTTCTGGTCTACAATTTTGTTATTAGAAAGAACATTGAAGACGAAAACAATAATGGCAATCTCCCCGGAGAACAACCAAACATCGACAATCAGGATCAAAATCAAGACCAGGGTGACACCGAACAACTAATATCAGAACGAAAGATTATTGCAATTAGCACTGATCCCGTATTATCTCCAACAATCACCAACAATAAAACAAGTGTGATTTATTATTCGAAAACAAATGGCAATATTATTCAATCCGATTTCGATGGATTAAATAAAATTACGATATCTGATACAAATCTCGATAATCTCCTACAGGTATTTTGGGCGCAGAGCAAAGACAAAACCATAACCGTGTTTCAGGACAATATTGGTAACACTAGCAAATATTATTATAATATTCCTACTAAAAAATCGTTTCCTCTAAATAAGTTTATAAATTATATCTCTTGGTCTTCAGACGGCTCTAAAATCGTTTATCAATATCAAAACGATGATACGGGCGAAAACACAATCAGTGTATCGAATCCTGACGGATCAAGATATTCTGTAATTCTTAATACTCGAATGAAAAATCTAATCATCAATTGGCCCAAAGGATCAACTATTTACCTACAAGAAAGACCGTCAGGATTGGCGCAGAGTAGCTTATACTCATTAAACTATCTATCTAAAGCATTTAATAAGGTAGTATCGAATCTTTATGGATTTAGTCTGAAATGGTCATCTGGTGGCAATAAAATACTTTATTCTAAAACAAATTCCGAAGGAGAAAATATCGGCTTATACATTGCAAACAGTAATGGGTCTAGTGAAAAAGCATTGGATGTTCAAACATTAATCGAAAAGTGTGCATGGTCCCAAGACACAAGATACATCTTCTGCGCAATACCAAATAATATTTCTGATGCAAAAATACTGCCTGATGATTTTTATAAGGGGGTATTCGTCAGCGATGATGAATTCTATAAAATCAACATTGAAACTGGTGAAAAAACCAATCTGTTTGATAAAAGCTTAGAAGAATCATTTGACGCAGACGAGTTGTTCCTTTCGCCGAATGAAGATTATTTATTCTTTGTAAATAAAAATAACGGACTATTATACCGTATAAAAATTTAACAAATTATATTCTAAAAGAGCTCTCAATTTTATCGGAGCTCTTTTTTGTTTATTAATGTTAATCCGATAATCACCCAAAATATTATAGATAGATCGTTTTTCCAATAAGTCGTATCAACTAGGCCATGAGCAAGAATATAAATCATCAGTATTGTAATTATCAAGTTCCCGTTTTCAATTTTCAATCCTCTAATGAAGAACCACGCCAATACAAGAATAAACCCGACAAAACCGATTAATCCAGTCTGAATTAAAAATGCTAGAAATATATTATGTGGCTGTGGCACGCCCCACTTGGGATAGGGCGGAAAATAATCCTCAAATGTTCCTGGTCCAATTCCAGTCAAAGGATGTTGCAAAAAAACATCAATCGCCTGTCCCCATATCACGAATCTCGCGTCAAAAGATTTCAGCCCATCCAACGATCTTATCTTTATTAGTCCAATGACCATAATTATAGCGAAAATAACACAAATAACACTCAATAACAATTTCTTCTTGTTTCGTTGATATAGATAAATCGCTAACCAGAATCCACCAGCCACCAAAACACCCAATAGGACACCGAAAGATTTAGTAAAAAACAATACAACAAGAAACAAGACACAAGATACAAGATACAAAAATAAGCGGATATTTGTTCGCAACAAAGTCCGCATCGGAAGCCGACCGCAGTCGGCTGAGATAGAGTGCGATTTCGCATTGCGAAATCGACACGTGTCTTTGTGTGAACAAATATCCGCTATTAATAAAATCAGCGGCACAGCCAGATACATTGCTAAGTAATTTGGCGAATCAAATATCCCCTGCAATCTCCCCTGATAATTAAATGTCCTCGAGAACAAATAAACTAGCGAAATAACTGCCACTACAACTCCCGAATAGATCATTGTTTTGAATACGTTCTGAACATCGTCTTTTTTAATCGCTGACACGAAAACAGCAAAAAACATTAACGGATCAATGAACCACGCCTTCCAAATTCCTGCACTCAATCTCACGTTCCAAGAAAACAAGACTGCAATGCTTACTCCAGAAATCAACAATAAAACTCCCCAAACCAATAATCTTTCGTGTTTTATTGTTTTCCAAAACTTTTTATATCCTCCGCCCACCAACCACCAAATAAAGAGTGCATAAATTAATAATTCCAACGCCGTTGTTGGAATTTTGAATATATTAAATCTAACCAAGTATAGTGGTAAGCAGAAAATAATTAAATATACTCCCCGCCTTAAATTATTCATATCTATATTTCTTTCTTTGTTATAAGCTGAATTTCTTCTTTTTTAATTCCCTTAATTAAATAAAGCGTGCCGAGATAAACAATTAGTCCGCCTACAGCTAACAAAATCACATTGAATTGATTAAACACAAAAATAAATCCCGCCATAATTCCACCAGCAATTAATGGCTTCCAAATATTTAATTTTGGAAAATATTTAATTGTTTTATAGATCAACGCAAGCATCAATCCCGTGACCAATAATTCTGTTATTGTTGTAGTCCAGGCTGCCCCAAGATATCGATATCTAGGAATGAAAATTAGGTTGGTTACGATATTAAAAATCATTCCTGTGAAATATATCCATGCCCCCATTTTTTGTTTGTTTAGGGCTATGATACTGTTTCCAAAGAGATTGCCCAAAAATATAAACCCGATAGCAATTGCCAGAACATTTAATGGTCCGGCCGAAGCAGAAAAGTCTTTGCCGCCAATCAAAACCACTATTTGCGTAGAAAGCATCAAAATTCCAATAATTAACGGAACAATGAAGACGAATAGAATATCTAATGTCTTTTGAAAAATCTTTTTGAACCTTTCTTTATCGTTGAAAGCACTAGCAGACAATAGAGGCATAATCAAGCCCACAAACATTGCCGGAAAGAAGATTAATCCCTCTAGAATCTTGTAAGCAATTCCGTAGATTCCTACATCCGACATTGGATTTAAAGAGTTATTATTGATTGCCGGAATCGAAAGAAAAATGCTGTCAATTTTAAAATAAATTAATGTCAAAACTATCGAAGCAGCAATGGGAATTGTTGCCTTAATCAATTTTTTCCAGTAGACGAAATCGAATTCTAGAGAAAATTTAACATAGTGTCTGGCAAAGACAAACAAAAATAAGAAATTAATTAAACAACCAATAATTAAAGAGAAAATTACTCCGTAAAAACCAAATCCCAATTTCATCACAACGATAACCAATGCAAACTGAGCGATTCTACCGACAATATCTGCTATTGCCGACTTATCTGTTCTCAAATATTTTTGAAAAATCCCCATCAGAACCTGCCCCATAGACAAAAACAAGAACGAAATTGCTGCAAACATTGTTCCGTTCTTTACCTGATCTGAATAAGGAAAAACCCATACGATTAATGAAGCAATTATTAGAAAGACCAAGAGTGCGACGATTCTAATCGTAAAGATATTGCTCACAACCTTCTTTTCGTCTACCTCTGATTGAGAAATTTCCCTTACCATTAAAGAGTAAAGGCCTAGGTCGGCCAAACTATCAAATGTATACAAAAATGCCAATATTAGACTGTAACTACCAAATCCGTCCTTGCCCAGATATCTAGCGATAATGCCAATCGTAACCAGAGAAAGGGCAACGCCTAAAAGGCGCGCCCCGGTTGAAATGATTGTATTGTAGGCTATTTTCCTAACAATTGTCATACAAGTTAAGGATAGATCCTGACTACCAACTTTCTTTCTGGTTCTTCTCCGATGCTTTCAGTCACAATATCTGGCTGTTCTGCCAACTTTAAATGAATAATTCTTCTTTCGTAGGCAGACATCGGCTCTAGAGTTATCGACTCTTTAGTTCTTCTTACTTTCTTCGCTGTTTCAATTGCGATCTCGCTTAATTCGTTTTTCCTTTTCTCTTTGCATCCGTTAACGTCTAAAACTAAAAACGCGTCTGTTTTTTCTCTGGAAAATAACAATCTCGCCAAGTGTTGTAATGCATTTAATCCTTCGGCATTGTCTCTGGTCAATACGTCTGCATCGTATGCACTCATTTCGATATTAACCTCCATTACTTCTTTGTTTTTAGATAAGTTGTCTTTTTTGACACTAATTTCTTTTACCTTGATGCCTATTTTCTCGAGTATCTCCTCAATTATTTTTTTGATCTTTTCCATATTTTTTATATAAATAATAATCTTGTGCCAATCCCAATAAAGTGCTTATTGTCCAATAAAAGGTTAACCCTGCCGGGAGACCAATGCCGATCACTACTGTAATTATCGGCATAAAATAAGTCATTTGACTGGTCATTTTCTTTTGTGTTTCTGCCGCCTTGTCTGACACTCCTGGTTGAGGCATTGTGACCGTGCGTTTCATGGTTAATTTCGAGGCGAAAAACTGTGATATCCCAGCCAAAATCGCTAAAATTACGTTCTTTTCAGATAAATTAATAACTCCTAAAAACATCGGACTAATAGAACTTCCCTCAACCAGAACATTCATTAGTGCTCGGTAAAGAGCGAAAATTATTGGTAATTGAATTATTAATGGCAAGCAACCAGAGAATGGATTTATCTTATTTTCTTTATAGAATTTCATCAATTCTCGACTCTGCTCCTCTTTGGTTTTGAATTTATTTTGGATTTCTTTTATCGCGCCCTTGTGCCGAGCTAGTTTTGATTGTGATTTAATTGACTTCGCCGCCAAAGGAAACAAAACAACCCTAACTAATAGGGTTATAATAATTATCGCAACACCTAAATCGTGTCCGGGAACGTTGTTATACAAAAAAACCAAAAACTTAAAGATTGGTTCGTAAAAAATTTGATTAAATATATTTCCCATATTATTTTACTGGGTCAACCCCACCGCGATTAAACGGATTACAACGCAAAATTCTTTTTATGCCCATCGCGGAACCCTTAAATGTTCCATGTTTTTTTAGTGACTGACAAAAATACTCGGAGCAAGAAGGATAAAACCTACAACCACAGGAGGGATTGATTTTAACAATAACCCTAGAAACACTTTTTTGATACAGCTTTATTAAACTCAAAATTAAATATTTCATTTAGATCTTGTTTTATTTCTTGAAAGCTTCTTTCGCAAATTTGAGGCTTAGCAATAACGACGAAATCAAAGCCCGGCGCTAATTCTATTCCCTTAATAATTTCTCTAATCTGCCTTTTGATTTTATTCCTTTTGACGGCCTTCTTAGATACTTTTAGACTAACCACTGTAGTAAATCGATTGTTCTTTGATTCGTTTCTCGCGACCCTTATTAAAATCAAACGACCAGCAATTGTTTTGCCGCCCCTAAAAACCTTGTTAATATCACTCTTTTTTCTTAAGCGATTTTCCGAAGAAAGCATCTTTATGCGCTTATTTTTTTTCTGTTCTTCTGTTTTCTCCTCTTAAGGACTCTCCTGCCATTCTTGGTTCTCATTCTTACTCTGAAGCCGTGTGTTTTGCTTCTCTTCCTTTTTTTTGGTTTATATGTTAATCCTTGTTGTGCCATATGATTTAGCTTAACAATAAATAAAGACTAGGTCAATCAGACCCCACTAAATCAATTAACAGATAATACACATTTTATTCACAAAAATGACTATTGATTTTGTTTTTGTTGTATAAATTTCGTGATATAATTTGACTATGACCAATCATGAATTATGGCAATCTGTATTAAGCGAAATTGAGCTTTCTATCTCAAAAGCTAATTTTGTGACCTGGTTTAAAAATACACACATTTTATCTCAAAAGGATGGCAAGGTTATTGTTGGTGTGCCAAACGGATTCACTAAAGAGTGGCTGGAAAATAAATATAACAAGATTATTTTTAAGGCGCTGAGAAGCTCCCTGGGCAGAGTTAAGAGCGTAAGTTATGTCATCGCGTCCAACACCAAACCATCCCCCGAAAAAACTACCAAAAAAGAAGACAAAAAAGAAAAAAAACCGATAATTGTTAAGGAGCAACTAGACATACAGGAATATAAAACCAACGAAAACACCAACCTTAATCCACGCTATACATTTGATTCATTTGTGGTCGCATCGTTTAATGAGCTGGCCCACGCAGCAGCTAGATCAGTGGTAAACGATTTGGGCAAAATTTACAACCCCTTGTTTATTTACGGCGGAGTCGGTGTGGGAAAAACACATTTAATGCAAGCTATCGGTAATGAAATCTATAAAACCAAAAGCAAGAATATTGTTTACTTGTCTTCGGAAAAGTTTAGCGCCGACCTTATCTCCTCCATCTCTGAAGGGAAGGTAGAGCAATTCAAAGAAAAATATAGAAAGGCCGATGTTTTAATCATTGATGATATTCAATTTCTGGCGGGGAAAGAAAAGACTCAAGAAATATTCTTTCACACGTTTAATAGTTTGTATGAAAAAAACAAACAAATTATTTTATCCAGTGATCGACCACCCAAGGCCATCCCCACCCTTGAAGAACGCCTAAGATCACGTTTTGAGGGCGGAATGATCGCCGATATTAGTATGCCCGATTTTGAGACCAGATTAGTGATATTAAAGAAAAAGGCCCAAGAAATCGGCATTGAATTATCTGATGAGGCACTAAGCTATATTGCATCTAATGTCCAAAGAAATATTCGGGAATTGGAGGGCGCATTAAATCGAGTGGTGGCATTTATTAGAATGAACAACACTATCCCAAACCAGAAACAGCTTATTAAAATATTGAAAACCGTTATCTCTAATCCACAAAAAAGAACTAACTATAAAAAAATAGCTGAAATTGTTGCCGAGTTTTATGATATTAATGTTAATGAATTAATTAATAGAAGCAGGAAACAAGAAGTTGTTAGGCCTCGCCAAATAGCAATGTATCTGATGCGCGAGGAATTAAAAAGTTCATATCCTTTTATTGGATCTAAATTAGGAGGAAGAGATCACACTACTGCAATTTATGCTTGTGAAAAAATTGCCAAAGAAAAAGACATAGATAATGAATTAGAACAAGATTTAAATTTAATAAAAGAAAGACTGTATAGTGAATCAATATAATATTAATTTGTTAATAAGTAGTAGATTAAGTTGTTTATAAAATTAAGGTTTAGAAATTTTACACAAATTAATAAGGTTTTTTAAGTTTATTATTCATACTATTTTACACATAATTTATTTAATTTTATATAGTATAAAAATAAGTTTTCCACAAAAAATTAAAACATAATAATAGTAATAATTTTTATTTATTAATTAATTATTAAATATATGAAATTAATTTGTCTTCAAGAAAATTTAAAAAAAGGATTAAATAATATTTCCAATATAACTGGAAAGAATCTAACTCTACCAATTTTAAATAATATTTTATTTAATGTTGATAAAAAACAATTAAAACTATCAACCACAGACCTAGAAATGGCAATTACTAGTGATATACCTTGTAAGATAGAAAAAGAAGGAAGTATAACTATTCCTGCTAAATTATTAGTTAATTTTATTAATAATCTTCCTAATAAAAAAATAGAAATAAACGTAAAAAATAATATAATATTTTTAAAATGCGAAAATTATAATTCTAATATTAAAGGATTAGATTCAAAAGATTTTCCAATTATTCCTAAGATTAAAAACGAACCAATTATTGAAATAGATTCTTATGAATTTAAAAACGCATTAGAACAAATTATTAATTTTACATCTATATCTGATATTCGACCAGAAATTTCAGGAATTTTATTAGACCTTAATAATGATAAAAAAATAAAATTTGTTGCTACAGATAGTTTTAGATTGGGAGAAAAAATATTAACCATTAAAAATCACAAAATCAAAAAAAATAATTTAGGTTTAATAATAATCCCCTTAAAAACGGCACAAGAAGTTATAAAAATAATTTCCAATTATGAAAACTGTGAATTAAAAATTAATATTGAAAATAATCAAATTTTATTTAATTTACCAGAAACACAAATAATTTCAAGACTAATTGAGGGAAATTATCCTAATTATCAACAACTTATATCTAAACAATTCGACACCACAGTTACAATATTAAGAGAAGAATTAATTAAGGCGGTAAAAATCAGTAGCCTATTTAGCAGCAAAATAAACGATATAAGATTAAAGGTAAACACCAAAAAATCAGAAATAGAAATTTTCTCACAAGACGCCGAACTAGGAGAAAACTCAGCCGAGATAAAAGGAGATGTAAGTGGCAAGGATTTAGAAATAATTTTTAATCACAAATATTTATTAGACGGACTGAATAATATTAATTCTGAAAAGATAATTATCGGTTTTAATGGAGATACAAGTCCGGGAATTATAAGACCAGAAGGAAAGGATGACTTTTTGTATATAATTATGCCGATTAAGTTGTAGTATGCAACACATTAAATCAATAATTATAAACAAAACGGCAAATCGCATAGTTCAAAAAGTTGATAACAATATTGTCTGTAAAGAAGTAGAAAAAATGATAAAACAAAAAAGTGTCGAGGAATTCGAGACACTTTTTTATAAAAACAAAAACATCTATATTAGATGTTTTAATGCAGCAACGGCCAACGAAATAAGTTTAATACAGGAAGAGATAAAGCAGGAAATAAACGATTTATTTAAAAAGACGGTGTTAAATCGAATAATTATCAAAATCGATTAATAATTATAGTTCGTCGTATTTCCGTTGTCATATTCTTGCGGTAGTGGTAAATTGTAAAGATACCCGTCGTTTAATGTGTTGATCCAGTTTAATATTGGTTGTTCCCAGTTAATAAATTGAGAGTCGTCTCGCCCATTAGTATCTTCTAGTGGGTTTTCTTTATTTAGATAATACAAGATTGAATGGATTTGGGGATAAGCTCTTTCTTCGATCATGTCAAAAGGAGTGAGATTAGTTGCCAATTTTCCGTTGAATTTATTTACTCTAACAATCAGTTCATTGATATATAAACCATTAAGGACGTTTTTGTTGGTTATTATGGGTTCTGGCTTAATAAACTCTTCGGCTTGTTGTGGCAGGTTGAAATAATTATCTGGTTTTGTGGAATTTTGTAATTCCTGTTTTTTGGCATATGATTTTTTAATAAATTCGTTCCAGATAGGAGCAGCAATTACGGCCCCAGGCTCTTTATTTATTGGGGTGTTGTCATTATTCCCTGTCCAAACGCCAACAGCTATTGATGGTGTATACCCAACAGTCCAACCATCTCGATAATCTTGTGTGGTGCCAGTTTTAGCAGCTGCAGGAATTCCTTCGATATGCAAGTAAGAATTTCTACCAAAAATAGGAGCGCGATAATCCTCAGAAGAGAGAATTTCTGAAATCATGCGTGCAATTTGTGGTTCAATCACTTTTTGGGGCTTGTTCTGATATTCTTCAATAATCTCATTACGATTATTTTCTATGCGCAAAATTCCTTGGATAGAGTTCTTAACGCCATCATTAGCGAATACTCCAAAAGCAGCAGTTTCCTCTAATAATTTAACCTCTCCTCCGCCCAAGACCAATGACAAACCAAAACGTGATCGATCTTTTAATGTCTCAATTCCCATATCCTGAGCCAGATTAATGGTTTCGTTCACTCCTGCTAAATAAAGTGTTTTTACTGATGGAATGTTTAATGATTGAGCCAAAGATTCTTTAAGTGATATCGGTCCACGGAATTTTCCGTCGTAATTTTTAGGGTGATAACAATCTAGTCCATATTGGTCTTTTTCTTGGCTTGCATCTGAAGAGCAATTAGGATTAAATTCTGTTTTAAGATCAAACAGTATTGTGTCTAGAGTAAACCCCTTTTTAAATGCCATGGCATAGGCAAACGGCTTAAATGAAGAGCCAGGTTGTCTGGGCCTGGTAGTTACATTAACATTGGGCTCAAATAGGCAATTTTTCCCCGGTGTACACCCCTTCGGGTAAGATTCTGCCCAATAATCCTTGGATCCGACCATGGCCAAAATTTGGCCTGTTTTAGGATCTATTGCTGATAGTGCTGCGTTTTGAGCATTGAATTTCTTGCCGTTTGTGTCAGCAATATTTTTGATAGCTTGTTCGGCAATTTGTTGTAGGTCCCAATCGAGGGTTGTGTAAACCTTTAATCCGGCAGTTTCGATGTAGTCTTGACCGTATTTGTTTTCTAAATATTCTTTAATGTACATCACAAAATGCGGAGCTTTGAAACTAGAACGAATAGGCAAAAAAACTAGTTTCTCGCTTTTTGCATTATTGTATTGCTCGGCATTGATATAGCCGAGATCGTTCATCCTTTTCAAAACGTATTCTTGGCGTGCTTTAGTGGTATCAAAATGCGATCCATAGGGAGAATAATAACTTGGCGCTTGTGTTAGGGCTGCCAACAATGCCGATTCTGCCAAAGTTAAATTTCGAGCATTCTTACCAAAAAACGTTTGTGCTGCCGCCTCTACGCCATAAGCATTAGAACCATAGGGGACCTGATTAAGATAAAATCCGAGGATTTCATCTTTGGTGTATTTGATTTCTAATTCAATTGCCAAAACCGCTTCTTTAATTTTTCTAACGTAAGTTTTTTCGGATGTTAAAATTGCATTCTTAACGAATTGTTGAGTAATTGTTGATCCGCCAACGCTGGTTTTAGTTCCTAGGACGGTTTTTCCGATAAGATTGCTAATCACGGACCTGGCAACCCCTTTCAAGTCGATTCCGAAATGATGATAAAAATTATTATCCTCAATAGCAATCGTAGCGTCTTTAATGTACTGAGGCATGTCCCCAAACGGAATAATAGTTCTCTTTTCTTCTCCGTGTACATCATATAATATTATTTCTCCCGTACGGTCATATATTTTAGTTGATTCGCTAACCGTTCTCTGGGTTAAGCTCTCGGGGCTAGGAAGGTCCTTCATAAAGAATGCGAAAGTAAGTACAATAATCAGAAACAAGATAATAAACAGCCAAATTAAAACACTGAATTTGGCTTTTGCAAATTTTATCCAACGCGAATAAAATCTATCTTTAATGTTTTTATATGACTCCAATTTTGGCATACCTATAAACAATATTACATTTTAATCATAACATTTATTGCTCCTAAATTAAAACTCCTCCAAAATGTGTTGGAGGAGTTTTAATTTTTTATTTCACCTATTCTTCGTCTCCGTCTTCGTCATCTTCGTCGTCCTCGTCGTCGTCTCCAAGTCCGAAGTCGTCATCTTCCTCTTTTGTCTCTTCATCGTCGGCACCTTCGATTCCTTCTCCTTCTTCGATCCCGAGGTCTTTATCGTCATCACTTGCATTGTCGTCTTCGTCTCCGCTGAACGCAAGAATTTTAGAAGTTTCGTCAATGGTTGTTAAAGTCATGTTGATTACTTCTTAATTGTTATTTACCCCTATTTTAGGGCTATGCGTCTTATTATAATTATAAAAAATAGCGTGTCAACCCCTGTTAAATAAAAATCTCTGATTTTTGATTTTTGTAACACAAAAATCATTTAACGGGGTCAACCCCTTTTAGCCAAATTTCACTGAATTTGCGCAACAAATAGCAATCGCCAGAGCGTCGGCGGCATCATCTGGCTTGGGAATTTCTCTTAACCCCAATAAAACCTTTACCATCTTCTGAACCTGATTTTTTTCCGCTCGACCATAACAAGCAACTGCCTGTTTGATCTGCAAAGGAGTATATTCAGCTATTTTTGTCTTGGCTTGGGCAATGGTTAAGAGGATTACGCCTCTGGCCTGACTAACTTTGATTGCTGTTTTTAGATTTTTAAAGAAGAAAAGATCTTCCACCGCAACGATATCGGGTTTGTGGAGTTTAATTAAATCGGTTAACTCGTTATGAAGTTTTTCTAGTCGTTCAGCAGTAGAAAAGTCGGTAGTTGTCTTAATGCAACCATATTCGATAAGTTCTAATTTTTTCGGCCCCTTAATTACGCCGTACCCAATTGTCGCTGTTCCCGGATCAATGCCAAGTATAATCATAAATTTATTGTTTTAATTCTGTCCTGATTTGTTTTATTTTTTCAATATCTTCAACCGCCCGTTCTATTGTCTTTATTTGTTCGCGTTTTTGATTGTTTTTTTCTTCTGATCCAAAGAAAATCATTGCCATGTCTAACATTTTTTCTGCGGACCTGTCCTTTGATTCATAAATTTTTTGCGCGAAGGAACGGAAAAGTTCTTTCGCCTGATCGGGACTATCTTTGAATTTAGGTTGCCGTAGTGCCACTTCAAAAATTTGATCGGCGCGCATTTCTGGTGTTAGTTGTTTAGCGATGGTTTCAAAAATTTTACGTGCGATTTCAATGTTTATGGAAAATTCATTTTCAAAAACATTCTTAACGTTATCAACGTCTTCTTTTGTAACTCTTCCCGTATCGATAAGTCTTTGAATATCGGTTATGTCGTACTTTCTTCCCTGATGCAATTTATAATATAAAACCTTTCCGGGATGAGATAGATTGAGTTGTTTTCCTTTAAATTCAATAGGACAAGATTTTGCCCATTCTTCAGGGAGGACCACGCCGAATTCTCCTAGTGGTTGTCCGTCTAGATTCTTTTTGACAACATGGACGTCTATAAAATTTAATGATCTGTCTGTGCGTATCTCCCCGCTTTTATTGATGGCAACTATTTGCATGTTCTCCGTCTCGGAACTTCTAAAGTCCCTGTAATTGACGCGCCTTAACGTTCTATTTCCGGTTTCATTTTCTGTTCTAGACAAGAACAATCCGTATCCCTTTTCCGCTAGCCATGTTTCAAGAGCAGAAAGGCCTTCCTCTTCAACGGAAATATCAACATCTTTATGGTTGCCAATATATTCTCCGTTCAACAATGAAATATTAATAGCTCCATCTATGTGCCAATTTAGCCCAGAATTTTCAAAAACTTCGCCGAGCTCAATCAACCGTTGATCCATTTTTTCTTTTTGTTCTGGCGTGGCTGGTTTGCGTTTGAAGTTGTCGTCTATGTTTTCTCTGTCAAAAGGTTCCCATGGTGGTTGTTTTTGCTCAAAAAGTTCTTCGTGATTTTCAGGTTGTTCTGGGCGAGGAGTTCCTTTGTCGGCACTTTCTTGTGCTGGGGTACAATTTTCTTTTAAATTCATAAATTTACGTTTGAATAAATTTCGTTGACATCGTCGTTTTCGTCGAGGGCGTCGAAAAGTTTTTCGATACGCGCCTTCCCCTCTTCGGAAACGTTAACTTCGTTTTTTGCAATCCATTCTAATCCCGATTCTTCAATTTCAATATTTTCTTTTTTTAACGCTTCTTTAACTTTTTCTAAATTTTCTGGAGAAGTTTTTATTTCTAAAATATCCTCTTGTAATTTTATATCTTCCGCTCCGGCATCAATCATCGACAACTCAATTTCTTCAATCGGTTTAGAAATTTTATTCTTATCAACCCTAATCACACCCATTTGATTAAAATTCCATTTTACACTGCCGTTTTCCGCTAATCTTCCATCAAAAGTGCTTAAAATGTGCCTGATTTCAGAAATTACTCTGTTTTTGTTATCGGTGATGACCTCTAGAATGAGCTGGCTCCCTTCTGGGCCATAAGCTTCATAAACAATTTCTTCTAACTGTGTGGCGTCCTTGTTTTCACCAGAACCCTTTTTGATCGCCCTCTGAATATTGTCGTTGGGCATATTATAGGAACGCGCCTTATCGATAGCCATGCGCAAAGAGGGGTTGGTGACTGGGTCGCCACCTTTTCTGGCAGAAATTTCAATAAATTTAGCCATTTTACTAAAAACCTTACCACGTTTTTTATCCATGGCCTCTTTTCGCACTTTTATATTTGCCCACTTATTGTGTCCGCTCATATATATAGAGTTTTGCAGAAATTTATCCTGTTGGCAAGCCTTTTTTCCGGAACTTAATTAACAACAACCCCAAAAATCCCATCCCAAAAACAATCGCGACAATAATGAATACGAGATTTAGTGGGCTCTGACCAATGGGCTGAGTTACTCCCGCCAATTGATTGGTTGTTGAGTTTTGGTTCTTGGTTATTGGGACTTGATTGGTCATTGAAAATTGGTCATTGGGGCTTGTGGCGACATAGCCACCACTAATCTTATTTTCTGTTAGATTTATAGAATATGTTTTGGTGGAATTCTTGGTTGTTTGTGGCTCAACGATATTTAATTGTGAAACCGTCTGCTTGCTGGGATTCGTAGCGATACCTGAAATATTCGGTAATCCGGGCGTAGCATCTGACCAAACAAATCCTTCCTCTGTTCGGGCTGATGATTTTCCTTGTGGCGGTTTTTCATATTTTACTTCCTGAAACAGAATTCCGCCAGGCATCAAGAGTTTAACCGAATCAACATCATTATTTAAAGTGATTTTTGTAATCGGTCGAGAAAACACCAAATAACTTTTTGGCGCGATTAAGGTATTTTCCGGAAAGGTGAATGCTTTGCTCGACGAAGCAGAGTCGTCCAGTTGCCAACCACTGATATCGGTTATAAAATTGGAATCATTGTAAATTTCGATCCATTCTTCCTCCTCGTCTGTGCCGGTCGGATTTGCCATAAATTCATTAATTGTGATTTGTGCTTGCTCGATTTTAACCGTAATTGTGTCAGAGGCATAATTTCTACCATCATAAACCGTAAGCGTAACTAAATAAGTGCCCGGGAAGGTATATGTGTATGCAAATGAGGGTTGTTCTATAAGCTTTCCGTTGCCCATATTCCATTCATAGTGTAGATCGATAGTATCTGGATCAGAAGACCTTGAGCCATCAAATTTAATTTCTTGATTTACAAACCCAATAATATTGTCGCCAGCATTGGCGACAGGTTTACTCTCCGCCGAAGAGGCGGACAGAATTGACTGCTCTTCGGATTCTTCTGTCGACGACGAACTAGAAGTCGGTTCTTCCGGGGGTGCAGAAAAGCTATTTAATGTTCCTGGTGTCGGTGTGCCAGTTTTCCATATTGAACCGTCATTTTGAAGCGATTGCCCATTACCATTAGCTCCTTGGGTTGAATTATATGTGACTTCATCGATAATTATTAAATTATTATCTTTAACTGCCAATCCCTCGCCGTCATTGCTTAAAGAAAACGCACTATCAAAGATTGTTCCCGAAAAACTAGGATTATCGATTAGAAATTTGCTTGAATCATCAGCAATAATTGCATATCCATTAGGAGAAAGCACAATATTGCCTTGTGCTACGGTTAATCCGTGATTGGTATTATTTTCAAAAAATTTCCAATTAGTTAAATCAATCGATGTATCGCCATTATTCAAAATTTCCACCCACTCTCTACCGCCGTCTGCTCCAGTTTCTAAATCATACATAATTTCATTAATAACCACTGCTCCAAAGGCAGGGTTGGCAATTAAAAAAAGAGCAATAAAAACTATAATTTTGAAAAAATTAATTTTCATATATTTTTATTCGCTCTAATTATAGTATATAAAATTTTTCGCAATCAAAAAAGAGCCCTATGGCTCTTTTTGGTCTAAGTGTAGTTGCTTCTTTAGTTTAGACGCCCACATGCCCCAAGACAAAAGAAGGATTCCTAACGGGATAGCGACGATCAAGAAATACTTACTATCTAATATGTTTTCTGTTGTTAAACGATAGACGAGAGAAAACCCAAACATTCCCACGATCACATCGAATGTCCGATTAATAATGGGCTCACGAATTTTACGCGAGATTTCAAATAGTTCATAAAAGATTAACAAGACCAGAACAATAACGGCGCTTTTTAAGAGAGACAGTTGAATAATCGAAGAAATGGCTGCTAATATACACCCGGACAGAAAATGATTTATCGACCAACAATCCAGATATTTCTTTTTAACCCAAATCTTTATGTACCACTTATTATGAATCATATTTAAATTAATTTTTCTTGTTTTCCGTTTTTTGGTTTAACATCGAGATGTTTGTAGGCGGCGGGGGTGACGACACGGCCTTGAGGAGTGCGAGCAAGAAAACCGATTTGCATTAAATACGGTTCGTAGATATCGGAAATCGTATCTCTTTCTTCGGAGGTAGCGGCGGCGATGGTTTCGATACCTACTGGTCCGCCATCAAATTTTTCAATAATAGTTCTAACAATCAATCGATCAATCGGTTCTAATCCCAAATGATCAATTTCCATCATTTCTAGTGCTTCTTCGGTAATTTTTTTGTTAATCTTGCCCTCTCCGTGAACTTGAGCATAATCTCTAACTCTTTTTAATAAACGATTTGCCACGCGAGGAGTTCTTCGAGCTCTTTGAGCAATTTCTTTTAATCCTTCCCTATCGGCCTCGATATTTAAAATCTTTGCCGAACGATTTAAGATATCTTCAATATCCTTTTCTTCATAAAAATCTAGATGATAAGTTGCGCCGAAACGATTTCGAAGAGGCGACGACAATAAACTAATGCGCGTGGTTGCAGCAATCATGGTAAATGGCGGGATGTCCAATTGAATACTTCTCGCCGACGGACCTTTGCCGATAATAATATCCAGATGAAAATCTTCCATCGCTGGATATAGATACTCTTCGATTAGTTTGTTTAAACGGTGTGCCTCATCAATAAACAAAACATCACCCTTTTCAAGATTGGTTAATATAGAAGCTAGATCGCCGACTTTCTCAATTGCTGGTCCGGAAGTAATTTTTATGTTTTTACCAAGCTCTTTAGCAATAATGTGTGCTAGTGTTGTCTTTCCTAGTCCTGAACCTCCATATAATAGTATGTGTTCGACCGCCTCATCACGTTTTTTGGCTGCTTCAAGCAAAACTTTGAGATTTTTCTTAACCTTTTCTTGACCAAAATACTCTGTAAGCTCATTAGGCCTAAGAGTTTTGTCGAGGGTATTATCTTCTGATTGTTGTCGTGGGTCGGTAAACATGTGGATAAAAAGCTTGACAAGGTTTAGTTAATCTGCTATAATAGACGCAGAGAATAGAAATAGGCGTAAAATACCTATTTTTATTTATGCTCTTTTTCAATAACCTGTAGGCAATAAGGGTAACCAAATTTTTTATTAAAATTTACCCTTTGGAGCTTTTCTTAGTTTAGGATGTTCCGGTTCCCTCCTTGATGAGGTCTCAACTGGAGTATTCCTCGGAAAATTTCTAAACTTCGGATCCTAAGCCGATGTCACTTGCCTACAGATTATTGGAAGAGAGCTTATCTCGACACAGTGTCGAGATTTTTTTATCCTAAGATTCTTTCTACTTCGTCTAGAGTTGTAACCTTTTGCAAGACCTTTAACAATCCGTCTTGCTTCATTAAAACCATTCCCGATCTTATGGCAGTTTCTTTAATCTCGACGATTGATGGGGTTTTCAAAATGACTTTTTCCATGGCATCGTCAACAATAAACAACTCAAATACGCCAATTCTTCCTTTATATCCTGTAAAATTGCAATAAGCACAACCTTCTTTCGACGCCTCTTTAATTGTGGCCTTGTCGAAATCGGGCTTTGATACGCGGTCGGGTAAACTACCTAGGCCGTTTTTTATTTTTTCTAATGTTTCCTTGTCCGGCTTAATTTCTTTAGAACATTTAGGGCAGACTTTTCTCAATAATCTTTGGGCGATAATTAAATTTAATGCCGGAGGAATCATGGTTGGGTTAACCTTCATATCAATCAATCGAGGAATTGCTCCAGCAGCGTCATTGGTATGTAATGTAGAAAATACCAGGTGACCCGTGAGAGCGGCATTAATTGCGGTTGCGGCAGTTTCGCCGTCGCGAACTTCTCCGATCAAAAGAATGTCTGGATCTTGACGCAAAATCGATCTTAATCCCGAAGCAAAAGTGTAGCCCTTCTCTGATTCAACCTGGGTTTGTTCAACGCCCTCGAGATGATATTCAATAGGATCTTCAAGGGTTATAATTTTTGACCCCGGATCATTAACCGCTTTTAGAAAAGCATATAATAAAGTAGTTTTACCAGAACCAGTTGGACCAGTGGTGATAATCATGCCGTTGGGCTTCTTTAATTCTTCTTGAACAATTTTAAAATCGTCTTCTCGAATTCCTAAATCCTCCATTTTTAGGCCAATCGTCTTAGGATCTAAAATTCTCAAAACGATATTTTCGCCATAATCGGCAGGGATAATTGAAGTTCTAATTTCAATTTCTTTGTTCTGTGATTTAAAACTGAATCTTCCATCTTGTGGCACGTCGTGAACATTTAGTTTTAGCTCAGAAAGCATTTTTATTCGAGAAAGCAATAATTGAAATGACGCCGAAGGAATATCAGCGGCGTCTTGTAATATTCCGTCTAATCGATATCTTAGGCGTGTAGTATTTTTGGCTTCGTTTTCAAAATGCACGTCCGATGCGTCTAATTTTAGTCCAGCTGCCATAACAATATTTAACAATTCACTGGTTTGGATATTAGGTTGCTCTAATTTTTGTTTTAAGTCCTCAATGGTGTTAATTCCGCCTTGGATCTGCTGAAGTTCTTCGGAACTAATTTCTGCTTTTCGAGAAATATCTTTCTTCTCCGGTCTCACATATTGAAATCGGTCCCACGCCCTTTGAATACTGCTCTTTGAAACAATGTTTGGTTTGGGAATGAATCCTTTAATTTCCAAATTATGTAGAAATTCAATAGTTTCCTTTAATCGTGGATCTAAAACAGCGACAAATAATTCCTTTTGTTTTTGTTCAATGGCCGCGGCCTGTGCTTTTTTTGATTCCATTTCAGTTGAAAGAGCTAGTGCTTCATCATTAATTGTAGAAATTCGTAAATCTAAATAAGGAAAACCCAGCTCATTGGCTAGGTTCTTAGCTTTTTGTTCTTCGGCCTCGCGGTGAAGTAATTTTATCTTGGCTTCGGCTTTTTGGTTTTGCTCTTTATCTTTTATTGGCATATTTTAATACTATTCTATATCCAGAAAAAATGCAAGCGAGGAGGTAATCGCTATTGACAAATAGGCGGTTATATGATAATATATAAGCATTCTAGGACAAGGAGAAAAAGCATGAAAAAACTGATTGTTCTCTTGATCGTGGTTGTGTCTTTGAGTTCCGGGTGCTCCGTTGCTCGGGCCCTATTCATGGATCCGCGGGTCTCGGCCGAAATGCGCCTGGAGAACGTCGCCAGGAGTTACAAGGTCACGACCGACGTGGTCGTGAAGATCATCGGCCAGAGCAAGGACACCAAGGTCGCCGAGAAGGTTTTCAGCGACTTCGGGTTTCTGGTTCAGGATGAGGAATTCATTTCCGACCCGGATTTCAAAATCCTGGTTGAGCGTGAAGACCTCGGCGGTGGAGGGAGATCGAACTACGGGTTCGGTTTTTCCAATAACCAGAAGTCCTTGGTTCGGGCCAGATTAACGATCTCCAACAAGGGGATCAAGAAGATCATCGAGGACACCACGGCATATACTCACAGGACGAGTTACTCCGACGGGTACAGTTCCAGGTATAACTACCAGAACGATCCCGGCGAAGTCGCGTTCCGTGGCGCTCTGATGGTATGTATCGGCAAATTCATCGATGAGGCCGATATACCCTATCGAAAGATCAATAAGTAAAATCTCGTCGCGCACCTTCATTTCGCCCCGACCCGTGTCGGGGCTTTTTTATTTGCTTTAATCTTGCTAATATAAAGGTATATGGCAGAACAATTTTTAGTGCAAAGCAAAAAACAGACAGAAAATCTAGCAAAAATGTTGGCTGGCGAAATTTTAAAACACAAAAATAATAAAAAACAGGCGTTAGTTTTTGGATTTGTAGGAAATTTAGGCGCAGGGAAAACAACCTTTATTCAATCGTTCGCCAAGGGATTAGGCATTAGAAGTCGTTTAACCAGCCCGACCTTTGTTTTAATGAAAAAATACGGCAATTTGTATCACATGGATTGTTATCGGATTAAAGATTTTAAAGATATTTTAGCATTAGATTTTGCGGAAATTATAAATGATTTTAAGAATATTGTTGTCATCGAGTGGGCAGAAAAAATTAAAAAAATTCTTCCCAAAGATACGGTTTGGATTAAATTTAAAATTCTGCCTCAAAACAAAAGAAAAATAGAAATTAGTTAATTATGAAGAGATTAGTATTAATTGATTCTAACGCTATTGTTCATAAGGCATTTCATGCTATTCCGCCGTTGACTAATCGTGACGGAGAACAAGTGAATGCGATTTATGGTTTTGCTTCAATCCTATTGAAGATTATTGGCGATTTAAATCCTGATTATATTGCTGCAACCTATGATTTGCCTGCCCCAACATTTAGACATTTAGAATATGACGCGTACAAAGCCAAGAGAGTAAAAGCGCCAGATGAGTTATATGAGCAAATCCCTAAATCACAAGAAGTTTTAAAGGGTTTTAATATTAATATTTTCCAAAAAGAAGGATATGAAGCCGATGACATTATCGGAACAATCGCTAGAAAATTCAGCGATAAATTAGAGATTTTAATTTTGACTGGCGACCTAGACACCCTGCAATTAATTGATGAAAATATTCGCGTTTATGCTCTACGCAAAGGCATGTCTGATATTGTGATTTATGATGCCAAAAAAGTTTTTGAACGATATGAATTACAGCCTGACCAAATGATCGATTATAAAGGATTAAGAGGAGATCCGTCGGACAACATTCCTGGCATTAAGGGCGTGGGCGAAAAAACAGCACAAATTTTATTGAAAGAATTCCATACGATTGAAAACATGTACAAGGTTCTGGATAAAATTAAACCTGCCGATACAAAAAAATACAAATTTTTAACGCCAAAATTATTAGAAAAGATTAGACAAGAAAAACAAATGGCATTTTTTAGTAAAAAATTATCGACAATCTACGATAAAGTGCCGATCGATGTTGAATTAAAAGATTTGGATTGGAAAAAAGGATACGAAGTTAAAAATGCCGAACTCTCTTTAGACAAATATCATTTCAAATCATTGATTAATCGTTTGTATGGTCGTGAAGGAAAGCCAAAAGAAGTAAAAACTAATCCGCAACAGAAGTTAATTTAAATTCATGCCAGAATTACCCGAGGTAGAAACAATTAAAAGAGAACTAGACAAAACAATCGTCGATAAAAAAATTACTGACGTGATTGTTTATAATCCCAAGGTAATCAAGGAGCCGAAAAAAGAAAAATTTATCAAGGAATTAAAAAATGTTAAAATTAAAAAAATAATTAGGAAGGGAAAATTGTTGATTTTAGAACTTTCTTCAGGTAAATTTTTAACTGTTCATTTAAGAATGACTGGGCAAATTATCTATCCCCGTCAGGGCGGGGTAAACCCCCAGAAATCGACCAGAGTGAGTTTTAAACTGTCGAACGGAAAAATAATCGATTTCAACGATTCTCGGTTACTCGGAGAATTAAGGTTGATTGATGATTGGCGAGATTTAAAATTTATTAAAGAACTTGGACCAGAACCATTTGAGATTGATATTAAAAAATTTAAGGAATTATTAAAAAACCGAAAAACTAAAATCAAACCCCTGCTTTTAGACCAAAAATTTATTTCCGGAGTAGGAAATCTTTATGCCGTAGAAGCATTATTCGGGGCGAAAATTGATCCCAGAAGATCGGCAAGCTCGCTAAAGGACAAGGAAATTGAATTGTTGTTTAAGGAAATCAAAAGAATCTTATTATTGGCGATAAAACACGGCGGTTCTTCGGTTGATGACTACACAAGAGTGTCGGGAAAGAAGGGAGATTATATGAAATTTATTAGAGTTTACGATAGAAAAGGAGAGAAGTGTTATAAATGTAAGGGAAAGATAGAAAGAATTTCTTTGGGTGGACGTGGAACATATTTTTGCCCACGATGCCAACGATAATATTATTCAAATTTATTTTATATGTCGATACGTGTTGGTGCAATCATAAAAATTATTTATTCGTCGATACGCGTCGACGCCCCAGCGTGGCGTCGCGCTCTCTCTCGGCCTCGCCCTAACCATGCGCTCGGCCTGCGAGGCGATCTCCTTAATAAATAATTTTTATTAAAATTAAAAATTGATATTTTTATGAAAAAAATTAAAATAATTCTAATAGTTGTAATAATTTTAATAATTGCCGGAGCAATTTTTTGGTTTTTTGGTAAAAAAAATATAGATATATCGCCAAATGGCGATCAACAAAAAGAAGAACCTAAAGATGAAACAGGAATAAATCCAATAACTGGAGAAAAATGCGAAAATTATAATCGTCGACCGATTGCCGTGATGATGGCGAACGATGCAATCAATCGACCATTGTCGGGAATCAGTCAGGCGGATGTAATTATTGAAATGCCCGTGATTACTGGCGGAATTACGCGTCTGATGGCAATTTATGGTTGTGAAACGCCGAAAGAAATTGGTTCGGTGCGTAGTGCACGTCATGATTATATTCCATTGGCACTGGGATTTAATGCAATTTATGCGCACTGGGGCGGTTCGCATTTTGCCTATGATCAATTAAACAAAGGAATTATTGAGAATATTGATGCCATGACTGACCAATATCAGGCGTATTATCGAACCTCAGACAAGGAGCCACCATATAACGGTTTTACTTCTCTGGAAAGATTGATTAATGCAGCAAAAAAATTCGGATATAGTTTAGAAAATAATTTTTCCGGATACCCGCACTTAAAAAATCCAAAATCCAAAATCCAAAATCCAAATACTGGCGGAAAGCTGACTATCGGCTACGGCGGAGAATTTAGAGTTTCTTATGCATATAATAAGGAAGAAAATGTTTATCAAAGATATAGAACAAATTTAAGAGAAACAGATAAAAACAATGGTAATCAGGCGGAAGTGAGTGTGGTAGCGGTAATGCGCGCCGAATCACATATGATCGAGGTGCCAAACTATAACGAAGTGGACGTGCAAGGTGAAGGTGAGGCAAAGATTTATCAAAATGGTGAAGAAATAAAAGGAATTTGGAAAAAAACTGGCAATTATTCAAATTCCAAACTTACATTTATTGGCGAAAATGGCAAAGAGATAGAATTTACACCTGGTAAAATTTGGATAGAAATCGTGGAACCGAATACAGAGGTAAAATGGGAGACATTTTAATATGATTTATTTTTTATATGGCGAGGATACATATAGATCTAAAGAAGAATTAAGGAAGATGGTTGAGGGTGCCCGCCTCCTCGGCGGACAAACCAGCAATAGCTGGTTTGATTTTATTAGAATTGATGCTAGTGACAGACAAACAGATGTTTTAAAAGAATTAAAACAGACAATCAATACGGTCTCAATGTTTAGCGAAAAGAAGATGATGATCATCGAAAACGTTTTTGATTTAGACGATGATGATCAGGACAAAATATTAGAATTTCTCAAAAAATCAAAAATCGAGAACGGCAAAGACACAACATTAATTTTTTGGACGGAAGAAGTGAGTAGTGATTTGGGCAAGTATTTGAAGTCCAAGGCAGAATGTAAAGAATTCAAGCTATTGGAAGGTACACAACTTAAAAAATGGATCAAGGATTTTGTGGAAGAACAGCGGGGATCGATTGATAATTCAGCCATAGACAAATTAATCGGAGGAGCTGGCAATGATTTGTGGCGCTTATCCAATGAACTAAATAAGCTACTCGCCTACAATTTGACGATACGACCAGAAAACATAGAATTGTTTATAAAACCGGAAATTGATTTAAAAATTTTTGATCTAGTCGATGCAATTGGATACAAGAACAAAGCCCAGGCATTGAAGCTTTTTAATCAACATATAAACGAAGGCGAAGATGAATATTATTTATTATCAATGATCGCTTACCAGATTCGTAATCTAATTAAAATCAAAACCGTTAAATCAATCGCATCGTTGGGACTGCATCCTTTTGTTGCTAGGAAAAGTGAACAGCAAACCAAGAATTTTACCTATCAAGAATTAAAAAAAATCTACCGTCAGTTGATGACCATAGATTTTGAATCAAAACTAGGAAAGACAAACACTCAAACCGCTCTAGAGTTGCTTATTTCTGGGCTTTAGCGATTAATTTTGTTAATCGAGATTTTTTCCGCGCGGAAGTGTTTTTCTTGATTACTCCGGTTTTAGCCGCCTTATCCAGTGCTTTATAAGCAAGCGGAAGAAGTTTGATTGCTTCTTCTTTTTTGTTTTCTGCCATCAGTTTCTTGATTTTTTTAACGGTATCGCGTAAAACATTAAATCGACGAAGATTTCTTTCCCTTCGAGTTTTATTTTGTCTTAACGCCTTTTTTGCTGATTTTGTTATTGGCATATTATTTATAGATTAGCAGAGATTAATTTTTTTGTCCAGTTTTGAGAATTTAGCTCGTTTATTTTTGTGGAATTCTCAATGGAGAATTTACCAATTTTGGTTCGGGTTAATGCTTCCAAATAAGCTCCGCAGCCGAGTTTTTGGCCAATATCGTGGGCCAAGCTTCTAATGTATGTGCCACGACTACAATCGACCTCGATTTTAAGGCGTGGCCATTCATAATTTAAAATTTTAATGTCGTAAATTTTTATTTTTCTCGGTTTTAATTCTGGTTTTTCGCCTTGCCATGCTAGCTTGTATGCCCTGACCCCGTTTACTTTAATTGCCGAATGGATTGGTGGCACTTGGTCAATTTCACCGATAAAAGATTTAATTGTATCTTGAACTGTCTGAATATTGGGATTTGTTTGGTTGTTGTGTCTTGTATCTTGTGTCTTTTCGCCCTCTACATCATATGTACTCGACGTTTCTCCCAATTTCAATGTTCCAATATATGTCTTTGGCATGTCCATGAACTTGGTCTGTAGTTTGGTTGCGTTGTTAATTAGAATAATAAGCACTCCCTCGGCGAAAGGGTCTAGGGTTCCGGCATGGCCAACTTTTTTTGTACGGGTGATCTTCTTGATTCGGTCCACAATGTCGTAAGAGGTTGGGCCGGCTGGTTTGTTTATGATTAATATTCCGTCCATTGATTTGAATTGTAATAAGGGTTATTATTAATCTGAGGTTTCAAATTTATTTTACATGTCGACACGTGTTGATTGCTCAAATTGTAGCAATCACACTAACTCTCAGCCGACTGCGGTCGGCTTCCGAGATTGTCTCAGTGTAAAATAAATTTAAAATATATTTAGAATAATTAGGTTAATTAGAATAATTAGAAATTTAATGTATATGATTGGTTTTATTGAGGGGAAAATTGAATATAGTACAGATAAATATGTTATAGTCGACGTAAACGGTGTCGGCTATAAGATTTATATTTCAACCAGCGTATTTAAAAATCTACCAGAAATCGGAAATAAAGTAAAATTGTTTACTCATTTACACGTGCGTGAGGACATTTTAGACCTTTTTGGATTTTTAGATAAAAAGGATTTAGATTTTTTTGAGATGTTAATTTCAATATCGGGTATTGGACCGAAAGGAGCAATGAATATATTAAGTGTAGCATCTGTGGAAACATTAAAAAAGGCCGTAACCAATGAAGATAGCACGATTCTAACTAAAGTTTCGGGAATTGGGCAGAAAACGGCAGAAAAAATTATCTTAGAGCTGAAATCTAAGATTAGTGGTGAGTATTTGGACGAAAAGGGAGGCGCAGACGGAGAAGCAATTGATGCTCTGGTTTCGTTGGGGTATCGATTGCAAGAGGCAAGAGAAGCATTGAAAAAAATTCCACACGAAATTACGGAAGTCGGTGCAAAGATTAAACATGCACTAAAACTATTGAGCAAGTAACATGGGAAAATCATTTCTACAATCAGATTTATGGTTAGAATTTCAGAGAAAGATTGGCAGAAGCGTTTTTAAAGTTAATAACATCAATATAATTAGCCATGAATTACCGATAAATAAATTGTTTCTGTACTCCCCCAGGGTTAGCACAATAGATGATTTCGATGGTTTTATAGAAAAAATTAAAACAATTGCAAAGAGAGAAAATGCGATTTTTTTTAAGGCAGAGTTTGAAAACAAAATAGACGAGAATTTATTAGATAAATATAATTTTAAAAAATCAAATAATATTCAACCGCTACAGACAATTATTCTCGATTTAGCCAAAACTGAAGAGGAATTATTAAATCAGATGCACCCGAAAACGAGATATAATATTAATTTGGCACAGAAGAAGGGAATCAAGATAAAAACCGGAAAGACCGATGACGATTTTGATCGATTTTGGAAATTGATGCAAGATACATCGCAAAGAGATAATTTTAAATCATATTCCCGGGCTTATTATGAAGAAATGTTAGAAATTTCGGGGGTGGAGTTATTTCTTGCGGAGTATCAAAATGAGGCAATTGTAGCGAACATCGTCGTTTTTTATGAGGATCAAGCAATTTATTTGCATGGGGCATCAAGTTATGAGCATAGAAACTTAATGGCAGCACCGCTGTTGCAGTGGCACCAAATTCAAGAAGCAAAGAGAATTGGTTGCAAAACGTATGATTTTTGGGGAATAAACGAACAAAAATGGCCAGGTGTAACTCGTTTTAAGAGAGGATTTGGCGGTCAGGAAATAACCTATCCTGGTGCATACGATTTAGTTTTCAGGCCGATGTGGTATAAATTATATAAATTAGCAAAAAGAATCTTATGATTAGAAAAATTATTCCTAAATTTGTTTTTAGTATTTATCATTATCTATTGGCATTAGCGGGCGCTGTTAGATATGGTTTTCCGTCGAGGAAATTAATTGTGATTGGAGTTACGGGGACAAAGGGCAAATCAACGACAGTAGTTTTGGCGGGAAAGATTTTTCAAGAAGCCGGAATTAAAGTGGGTTGGGTGTCTTCTTTGACCATAAATTATGGCGAAGAAGAGATAATGAATAAGTATCACATGACCATGCCAGGAAGATTTTTTATTCAATCAGCGTTAGCGAAAATGGTTAAAAATGGTTGTAAATATGCGATTATTGAAGTAACTTCGGAGGGTATCAAACAATTTAGACACAAATTCATCAGATTTTCAGGGGCGGTTTTTACAAATTTAGCTCCCGAACACATTGAAGCACATGGCAGTTTTGAAAGATATCGGGCTGCGAAAATGGAATTGTTTAAAGCAACCGCAAAAAACAAAAATAGTTTTGGAATTTATAACGCTGATGATGAAAATGTTGATTGGTTTTTGAAATATCCAATTAAAAATAAATATAATTTTAGTTTAAAAAACGATAAAATTGATTTTAAATTAAATTTAATTGGGGATTTCAATGTTGCTAACGCCCTAACTGCTGCAACAATCGCAAAATCACAAGGAATTTCTAGTGAAGCCATAAGAACGGCGCTAGAAAAAATAAAATTTATTCCCGGACGACTCGAAGAAATTAATGAAGGACAAAATTTTAGAGTGATTGTTGATTTAGCACATACACCAGATTCGTTTGAAAAAGTTTTTAAGGTTTTCAAAAATTTGTCACACAAAAAAATTATATCCGTTTTCGGCGCTGCGGGTGGAGGCAGAGATAAATGGAAAAGACCAGAACTAGGCAGAATCGCCTCCGAAGGATCAGACATTGTAATAATTTGCACAGAAGATTCTTATAACGAAGACGAACAAAAAATTGCCGACGATATTGCCATGGGATGTAAAAAAACGCAACCCGAAATAATTTTAAATAGAAGAAAGGCAATCAACAAAGCGTTTTCGTTAGCGCAGAAAGACGACATTGTTTTGATTCTGGGTAAAGGCACAGAGCAGACCATGGTCGTGGGTAATAATAAATCTCATTGGGACGATCGAGAAGTTGTGCGTGAGGAATTAAAAGACCTACTTAGTCACAACACATAACATGAGAAATATTTTTAGTCTAAAAATTGAAACAAAAGTAAGTCTGTTAATTGTATTAATATTTGTGGCGATTTTTCTAATCACAGTATTTAAAAGTGTCAACAGTTTTAACAATTTTTCTGATAACATTAACAAATATGAAGAATTACGCATCGAAAAGGGCGACAAGAAATAAGACTACCTACCGAACACCAAGTCCTATTAAATATAATTTGATTTTAAGAAACAAAAAAACAGGGCGCACAGAGCGCCCCGTACCATATCAAAGGACTGATAATTAATTCTTGAGAGGGAAAATCTCTTCTGCAAGGATCTTCTTTTCCTCAACAATTTTCGCCCTGGATTTTTCCATGTCCAACTCAGATTCACCTCCTCCAACAGTGATATACTTGCCTGCCTTAAGAATTGCTTCTCTTTCGGTGTTGGCGAAGATCCTCTTAATTGTCATGTTTCGGAGACTTCCTTTTGTTCGAAGAGATACGGTGAAATTAAATTTCCCGTCATCCAGCTCATACTCTTCTCTCTCTTGTCTCCTAAGGTACTCTTCTTCCGATAGTCCCTCTCGAACTGCCTTTCTGGACGCTGACATTCTCTTAAATTCGCCCTCTCCTAACATATGTTTTCTCCTTTTGACTAAATTAATTATTATGATAATATAATAACAAATAAATCTTAACAAATCAATATGGGCAAGATACAAAAAATTAAAGAGGAGAGAAAAATCCAGGAACAAATCAACTTAAAATTGCGTCAGAAAGATAAAAGAAAGACGATTTTAATTACGGGAATCACAATAGTTGTTGTGATTGGTGTAATTTTTGGAGTTAATTACTTATTAAACACTAAAACAGATAATATGAAAAATAATGTGACAGATACAATAATTAATGCGACCATAGAGACCGTCAAAGGCAATATAGAACTGGAACTACATAAAGACGTTGCGCCGAATACGGTTGATAATTTTGTTAAATTGGCTAATGAAAAGTTCTACGATGGAGTCAAGTTCCATAGAGTTATCGGGGATTTTATGATTCAATCGGGTGATCCATTATCTAAAGACAACGATCCCAGTAATGACGGCACAGGCGGTCCGGGTTACACATTTAAAGATGAAATCAATCCTAGATCGTTAGGTGTTTCCGAAGAAACCATAAGCCAATTGCAAGCACAAGGATATACTTATAATTTTATGCTTAAATCGATTCCTCACACCCCGGGAGTAATTTCCATGGCCAATGCTGGACCGAACACAAACGGAAGTCAATTTTTTATTGTTACAACTCAAGATCAACCCCATTTAAATGGCAAACATACTGTTTTTGGCAAAGTTGTGAATGGTATGGAGGTAGTGCAAAATATCAAACAAGGTGATATAATTAATAAGATAATAATTAAGTAAATAAAAATAAATTATGTTAGATTTTTTTCAAATTAAGCAACATCGAATTGTGTTTTCAGTTTTTGTCGGTTTAGTCATTTTAATTATGGTTATAATGGTGATATCGGGCGTATCAATGTTATTCAACGGGGGTAGATCCGGAAACAACATCAATGCAAACATAATCTCGTTTACTGGCGAAGGCAAAATTTCCACTAAACCAGACGTGGCTTTTGTTGACTTTTCCGTTGTGACACAGGGAACACGATTGGCAGATGTTCAAAATAAGAATAGCGAGAAAATGAATAAAGTTGTGGAATTTTTAAAAAGCTTTGGTGTCGAAGAAAAAGATATAAAAACAACGAATTATAATTTATACCCTCAATACACTTATGAGAACAACAGAATCCCTCAAATTATGGGATATCAAATTAGTCAAACATTGAGTGTAAAAATTAAACAACTAGATAAAGTTGGTGAAGTCATGGAAAAAGTTGTTGAGATGGGCATAAATCAAGTTAATTCATTATATTTTGGAGTTGAAAACGATGAAGAGCTGAAAGAACAAGCAAGAAAAATGGCAATTGATAATGCCAAAGAAAAAGCGGAGAAATTGGCCAAAGAACTTGGCATAAGATTGGGGAAATTAACTAATTTTTACGAGAATACTTCTGGATATCCAGTGCCAATGTACGATTCCTATAAAGCCGTCGGAATGGGCGGAGGAGCAGGATCCCCAAACATTCAAACCGGAGAGAATGAAATTATTGTTAATATAACTTTGAACTACGAAGTAAAATAATGGAAGACAAAAAGCCCAGAAACACTGAACGATTCGAATGGACGATGCACGTTGTTTCTAAGATGAAGCAATACAATTTGTCAGAAAATAGAGTTAAGAGAGTAATCAATAATCCTAAAAGAATCGAAGAAGGCATTGCTCCAAATACGATTGCGGTGATGCAACCAAACAGTTCTAAGCATTCCTATGAATTTTGGGCAATGTATTCCCGCGTAGCGGGACGGAAAATAAGAATTATTACCGCCTGGAAATATCCAGGCAGAAGCCCAGTTAAGGGGCCGATACCCATACCACTCGACATATTGGAGGAACTGAGTGAACTAAGGAACGATAAAAATTATGTTTAAGAAATTAAAAAAAATATTTTTCAACATTAAGGCATTAATCGTATTATTGATCGTGTTAATTGTTGTCGGTTGGGGTCTCACAATTTATTTTGGCGTTAAAATTAATTCTCGCAAAGACGTCTGTACTGACCATGAGTTAAAGACAGAGAAATTAAATTATTACGTACAACTATTACAGAAATCCAGGGACTTAATCGACAGAAATCAAAGCTTAGTCGACTTAGAAGACGAGGTCCGTCTATTGGACAATGGAGTTCTGACAGCAGAATGGGAAAACGCTGTCGCCACCAACAGAAAAGAAGATGCAAATAATTATCTTGATGTAATTATCGACGCGTTGGTGTTTTTTTCTAAATAGGCAATGAAAAAAATAGTTCGTCTATCGCCATCAAGTTTAAATTTATTTTTGGAATGTCCAAGATGTTTTTGGCTCCAAATGAATGAAAATATCCACCGTCCGCGGGGGATATTTCCGTCTTTGCCGGGAGGAATGGATCTTGTGATTAAAGATTATTTTGATAAATACCGAGAGAAAGATGAATTACCCCCAGAATTACAAGGAAAAATTGAAGGAAAGCTGCTACATGACCACAATCTTTTAAACAGGTGGAGGAACTGGAGAACAGGACTTGAATTTACAGACGAAAGCTTAGGAGTGACTCTGTTCGGAGCACTCGATGACTGCTTGCAGGTCGGAGATAAATTTACGCCACTAGACTATAAAACCAGAGGATCGGAACCAAAGGAAGGAGATTCGCAGAAATATTACGGAAATCAATTAGATTGTTATTCTCTATTACTCGAAGAAAACGGATATCCGGTTGAAAAGTTTGGTTATTTGGTTTATTACTATCCTGAACACGTCGAAGAAAATGGAACAGTTGTATTTAATGTTAAGCCGGTAAAATTAAATCTTGACCCAGATCGTGCAAGACAGACCTTAAAAAATGCAATTAAACTATTAAGCGGTCCTGTCCCCTCGCATCACACCGAATGCGAGTATTGTATTTGGGGGAGGAACAACGGAGATTAGAAATCTTAATTAATAAAAAAATGCCTCGATTTTTCGATCGAGGCGTTTTTAGTTGCGAAATTATTCAATAAATCCAAAATGTGCGAGAGTTGGTTCGATATTCGGACCGAGATCATCAGATAGGTTGCTGATGTCCATCCACTTCCATTCTTTGATATCTGGTCCAGGCTTAATTTCTCCTACTCTTTTAGCAAGAAAATGAACCAACAAAATATCTTTGTCGTCTTTTCGAACGTGCATTATGAAAGGTTCGGGATTAATGATCTCGATTTCGATTCCCATTTCTTCTCTGACTTCGCGTTTTGCATTTTCAATGAGATTGGTCTCGAAATCTTCAACTCTTCCGCCACAAAATTTCCAAAAAAGATCATCGCCGTGCTTATTTAAAAGCACTTTTCCATTCTCAACGATCACTGGGCCAGATGCAATGATAATTTTTGACATAATTTTACTCCTTCTTTTAATATTTCTATTTTAATATAAAAACACGATCAAATCAATATTATAAATTTTTAACCATATACTCATCTCTTAATTTATAACCGAGTTTCTTGTAGTATCCACGAACACCGATGCCAGCGATAACCGCGATTTTTTTATTCCCGAATTCGTCTCTAGCAATTTTTTCTGCTTCGACCATTAATCTTTTGCCGAAACTTTGGTGTTGTTGGGCGTTTTTGTTTCTCTTTGAAATTTCAACAACCTGTCCATAAACATGAAGTTCGCGAATAATTGCACAGCTTTTTAAGATAGGTAACGACCATTCATTCGTAAGTCTTAATCTTAAAAACGCAATTAATTTATTGTTTTTCACCTCCTCAAACGATAAAAATATCTCTTTTCCATCCGACGCTTCGTAATCGCGTCGTATAAGTTTGACGCTTCGGACATCGAACTTCGAACCTCTAACCTCTCTGCACCTTATACAACTACATTTCACTTTTCGTTGTTCCAGCAATTGTCTTAAATTAGATGTCTTGCTCCCGGCGACAATACTCTGTGAGGGGATGTCTCGGATTATTCTTACGATTCTTACATATGGAGGAATATTTTTTTTAATTTCGGATAAAAGTTCTAACAGTTGTTTTTCGTTGTATGGTTTATACTTCTGGTTTCTCCATAATTTATAAAGTGGAGCATTTTTCAACACAACACAGGGATAAATTTTTAATTGATCGGGCTGAAAATTGGGATTCGAAAATAATTCCTTGAACATGTTTACATCTTTTTTGAAATTTGAACCAGGCAATCCCGGCATCATATGATAAGTGACCTTTATCCCAGCATTTTTTAAAAGTTTTGTCGCTTCGATTGTTTTTTGGGTGTCATGTCCACGATGATTGTATTCGAGTACGTCGTCATAAATTGATTGGACGCCTAATTCTATTCTGGTTGCTCCCAACCACCTTAATTGTTCTATTTCATTTTCGGTTATATAGTCAGGTCGAGTTTCCAATGTTAATCCAATGATTCTATGTCTTGCTTTCTCATTAATCTTTTGTGCGATTTTTAAATCCTTAGAAGCTTTGCCATTACAACCATCGAAACATCTTTTTAAAAACCATTCTTGATATTTTTTGTCATAATATGACCAAGTTCCACCCAAAACAATTAACTCAATTTTTTCGGTGTTGTGCCCGGTCATCTCCAAAGAATCTAGTCTCGCCCTGGTTTGTTTATAGGGATCAAATTTGGTTAAAACGGCACGCATGCAAGCCGGTTCATTGGCCAAATAACTTTTAGGCATATTCTTCTCTTGAGGACAGTATAGACATTTTCCTGGACACGGATAAGGCTTGGTGATAACAGTGATTGCGGCTATTCCCGATAAGCTTCTCACCTTTCGAGTTTTAAGAATATCTTCTAGTATTGTTGACGATTCTAGTTTGTTAGACCTGACGAGTTTATGATATGATTTAAGTAGCTCAATATTATTGGGAATGGGTGTTTTGTAAACACAAGAGGCACGACGTTTAATAATGTCGAGTTTTTTCTCAGAAATAATCTTGTTATTTAATATTGAATTAAGAATATAGTTTTCTATTGTCATGAAATTAAACTTAGAAAAGGCGTACAAAATTATAGACGAGAATAGGCAAACATACAACAAAGTCGCTGATGGATTCGAACAGACAAGAAGGAAATATAATTATGACGCCAAAGAGCTTAAAAGATATATCAAACAGAACGAGAGAGTGTTGGATTTGGGTTGTGGAAGTGGTCGGATGTTTGAAATGTTTGCAAACGAGAACATTGACTACGTGGGGGTTGATTTCTCTGAGAGATTAATTGACATTGCAAAAAGAAAATACGGAGATTTTTTTCAACAGGCCGACATATTAAATCTACCATTTCCTGACCAAAATTTCGACTCTGTTTGGTCAATCGCGGTTTTGCACCACATTCCCACGGTTGAGTTAAGAAGACGTGTTCTAAGCGAGATTAAGAGGGTTCTGAGGCCAAATGGAAGGGTGGTTGTGACTTGCTGGAGGATAAGATCGTTATTTCGCAAGGATCTATTTATACCATTTAATGGTCAGAAGAGATATTACCACGTATTTTCAAAAAGAGAAATGGTGAAATTATTTAAAAGCGCTGGATTTGAGATTGAAGAAATAAGATTTTTAAAACGCAATAATAAGAAATTAAACATATTAGTAATCGCGAAGATATGAAATTAACATTTTTGGGTGGAGCAGGAGAGGTCACAGGAGTTAAATATTTGTTGGAAATCAAAACCAAGACCGATAAGGTGATCAAAATTTTAATTGACTGTGGAATGTTGCAGGGCAGCAGACAAATGCATGATAAAAATTTTGAAAAATTCAATTTCGACGTCAAGGAAATTGATTATTTGTTTATTACTCATGCCCATATTGATCATGTTGGATTGGCGCCAAAGCTTTATCGAGAAGGTTTTCGTGGAAAAGTTTTCATGACTCCGCCGACCAAGGACCTATCGGCCTTAACCCTATACGACAGTCAAAGATTAATCGAAAAAGAATCTTGGAATAAGGGCATAGAACCAATTTTTTTAGAAGAAGATGTTAATGGGTTTTTAAAATTAGTTAAAACAGTTGAGTACGGGAGAAAACATAAATTAATCGATAATATTTATTATAAATTTAACGACGCCGGACACATGTTGGGTTCGGCAATTATTGAAATTTGGGGTCCTTCAGAGAGCTCAGAACAAATCACAAAAATTGTTTTTTCTGGTGACCTAGGAAATGCGCCTACTCCCCTTTTAAATCCGCCTACAAAAATAAAAGAAGCAGATTATATTTTGATTGAATCAGCCTACGGCGACAGAAACCACGAAAATCGGGAAAAAAGAAAGGAGATTTTTGAGAATATTATTGAAGAAACATATTCCAATAGAGGAGTGTTAATGATCCCTGCATTCGCCGTAGAAAGAACTCAAGAATTATTGAGCGAACTTAATGAGTTGGTCGAGAATTGTAGAATACCCAAAATCCCGATTTTCATTGATAGTCCAATGGCGGTGAAGGCAACAGAGATTTACAAAAAATATCCGACATATTTCAATCCGCAGGCACAGGAACAGATCAAAAATGGTGATGATTTCTTTAAATTTCCTGGATTAGTTTATACGGCTGAATCCAAAGAATCAAGAAGTATTGATAACGTTTCCGCGCCCAAAATTATTATTGCTGGCTCGGGCATGTCAACTGGTGGAAGAATTTTGTATCACGAAAAGAACTATTTAACCGATCCCAAAAACAGTTTATTAATTTCCAATTATCAGGTAAAAGGTACGCTAGGAAGACAACTCTTGGAAGGGGAAAAAAGAATTAAAATTTTCGAAGAAGACGTTAATGTTAATGCCAAAGTGATGTCGGTACAGGGATATTCCTCTCACGCCGACCAAAAAGCATTATATATGTGGTTGGAAAATTTTCAAAAACCAATAAAACATATTTGGACAGTGCAAGGAGAAGAGGGTCCGGCAGAGGCATTAGCAACCTTAATTAAAGATCATTTGGGTACGCCGGCATCTGTTCCCAAGGTCGGAGATGTGGTAGAATTATAATATATGAAATATAAAATTTGTGTTTCTGGTGCAGCTGAAACTGGGCATTGCCAAAAAGGTGCACTAGAAAAAGCCAAAGAAATTGGCAGAGAAATAATTAGACAAAATGGAATTTTAGTAACTGGAGCTACCTCAGGAATTCCTTATTGGTCAGCGATTGGCGCCAAGGAGGAAGGGGGGTTTGTCTTTGGCATTTCCCCGGCCGCTTCTAAGGTCGCCCACGTTAAGACATATCATTTACCCATAGATTATCACGACATTATTATGTATACTGGGTTTGAATATGCGGGAAGAAATTTAATTTTAACACGCTCCTCTGATGCGGTAATTGTTATCTGTGGAAGGATGGGAACATTAAATGAATTTTCGATCGCATTCGAAGATCAAAAGCCGGTGGGGGTTTTAACTGAAACTGGTGGAGCAGCTGACATGATTGAAGAGATTGTTGGCAGAAGTCATAGAAGAGGTATTGTCGTCTATGATTCAGATCCTAAAAAATTAGTATCAAAGGTCATTAAGTTAATTAATAAATTAAATAAAAACATATGAAAAAGAAAGCCATTAAAAAGATCAAAAAACCGACAAGAAAAGCGACAAAGGTTGCCAAAAAAACAACCAAAAAGCCAGCCAAGAAAACCACTAAAAAAACTAAAAAAGTGGTCAAGAAAGTGGTTAAAAAGGTCGCCAAAAAAGAGGATGGTCAATTGATTGGAAAGATTATTCACTACTATGATCACATTGGAGTTGGGATAATCGAACTAAACAAGGGATCGCTTATGATTGGCAATAAAATTAAGATCAAAGGAACAACAACGGAATTCGAACAATCGGTAACTTCAATGCAGATCGATCACGAACAAATAACTAAGGCGAAAAAAGGAGATGTTATAGGGTTAAAGGTTAAAGACAAAACAAGAGAAGGCGATTTAGTATATATAGTGTAATAAGTATTAAGGTTTATAAAGGTTTTATATGTTTATATCATTTAAAAAAGAATCAATAGAAATCAATTCGCGAAGAAAATGGTTGATTCTAGGGATTTTAATCGCCTTGTGTAATCCCATATTTTCTGGATTTGTTGTTTCTTTTGGCTTCTTAACAGAGCCCAAACTACGCAACGAAGGTAAGATAGTTTTGGGCGTTAGTGTTGTGTGGTCATTGTGTCTTGCGGTGATAATGAACTGGCTTAAGACGCGTGGATATTTTTAATCCCGCTGATTGTTTTCGTCAACATAAAATCCAAGCTTTTACGGCTTGGATTTTGTTTATTTGTAAGTTATAATTAACTCATGAAAAACCGAGAGAAGTATCTTGCAACGGCGGTATTAATGAGTACAATCATTGGTGCTGGTGTTTTTGGTTTGCCTTATGCAGCTATGTTGCCAGGATTTTTAGTTTCGTCTTTAATCTTAATACTTGTTCTTGGCTTGATGTTGGTTCTGCATTTGTTTTATGTCGATATTGTCGAAACCACAAATAAGGAATATCAATTAACTGGATATATTAGTCATTATCTAGGCAAAAGAGCCAAGAAATTTATTGGGTTTTTTATAATTCTAACTTTTTATGGATCATTATTAGTATATGGAATATTGGGTGGTGATTTTTTACATATATTTCTGGCACAATTCATAAATTTGCCACAAATATATTGTAGCTTGATATTGTTTTTTATCGGAGCAATAGCCCTTTATTTCGGATTAAAAATTGTATCTAAGTGGGACCTAGCTATTAATTTAATTTTGGTTGGAATAATTATAATTTTACTCTTTGTATCGATAGACAAAATTGATTCGAATAATCTAATTGGAGGAATCAATTTGCACAAATCGGTTTCGTTTTACGGAGCGATATTTTACGCCCTGTTAGGGATAGCAACCATCCCAGAAGTGCGAAGAATTTTATCCAAGAACAATCATAAAAGTTACAAGAAAGTAGTTGTTATTGGCACGATTATTCCGGCTGTAATTTATTTAATTTTTATGTTTGTGGTTTTAGGAATGGCGGGCCAAGAAACGACCCCTGACGCAATTTATGTTTTAGAAAAATATATTGGCAAAGACATTATTGCTTGGGGATCTTTGTTTGGGTTTTTAATGATCTGTTCATCGTTCTTCTCGTTAGGATTGGCATTAAAACAAACATATATTTACGATTTTAATGTATCCAAAAACAGGGCATGGATATATACATGTTCTGTGCCGTTGTTATTGCTATTATTGGGCGTCTCTGACTTTATAACCGTCATAGAGATAATGGGAGTAACTATCGGAGCATTTGAAGGAACGGCGATAATTTTAATGTATAATAAGATCAAAACACGCAAAACAAGCGTAAGGTTATTAAGCTATTTTATGACGGGAATATTATTGGCCGGTTTCGGCTACGCCCTATATGTTTTACTTTAAACATTAATAAACCTTAATAAGATATACCAACTTATAATGTGTAATAACTGTGTATAAATTAGCTCAAAATGGGGATAAGTTAGCTTAAAACCACTCTTCTTAAGGGGAGAAGTGGTTTTTTGATTAACTGGCGACTTATTTTACATGTCGACACGTGTTGATTGCTCAAATTGTAGCAATCACACTAACTCTCGTCCCGATTGCGATCGAGACTCCGAGATTGTCTCAGTGTAAAACAGGTCGCCAGTTAACATGCGCTGTCGACAATATGGCATAGAAAATTAAATCATTAAAGAATTTAATGAAAATTGGGAATTTAAAATTAGAAATTGGGCCAAAATTAGATCAATTTTGGCCATGCTAGTTATCCACAGAGGAGAAATATTGACACGTCTATTTTGTGCTATAATTATAGTATGAGTTTAAATAGTAGTATATATATGTTTAGCACAATATTATGCACTTTATGGTATAAGCCATATTTAAACGTGCTTAAATTCATAAAAAAATCCAATTTTATATCTGATTTTGGTCAAAAACTGCTTGACCAAAATTTTTATTTTTATCCTTATGGTTTATGCCATATTTGGAGCTAATTTCTAATGCCTGATACCATATGAAACAAGGAGGTGAAAAACTGAAAACTGGAAATGAGAGATATGTTTCGTTAAGCGAAGCGGCGAAGATATATGGTTGCACTCAAAAGCATCTAAACTTGATGGCGCGCACAGGCAAACTTAAAGCAAAAAAGATTGGTAGGAATTGGATGACGACAATTGAATGGTTGCAGGAATACACAAACAAAACAGACAAGATCAATGGTTACAACGGAAAAAATAGATCATATGGCATAATTGAGGGGAACAAAACAAACCCCAGTTTGTTTAAAAAAAACATTATTACTCCAGTGTTATTGGGAATAATGTTTTTTGCTTTTTTTGCATCGGCCTATGTCTCTCTAAAGGACGGAGTTTTGGGTGTGTCCAGTGGATTCAAAAATGCAATCACAGAATTTTCTGTTTCCAATATTCAGGACTCTTATAGATTGCAAGCGCAGGCAATCATTGAAACCAATAAAGCACTTAAGGAGGTATTGGGCATTAATAATCAGGGAACCAAAACATTTTATTTGGCTCAAAACGTTGAGGAGACCACAAACGATTTAATCGGCAACAATATCAAGGGGGTAATTTACAAATTAAAAATATTTGATCGAAAAGTTAATAAATTTTTCAATTCTATTTTTGCGTCAATTGATAGGGCCATAACCTGTTCGGGGAAATTTGTAATAAAATTGGTCTATGCTTTTATTGATAGTCTATTAGATTCTCCGGGAAGATTTACACAATCAATTAAAAAATCTTTTGTTCTAATACATAAAACAATTTCTTCGTTTTCGTTAAGTAATTTCTTGCCATTTTTTTCCGATTCGACGGTGTCAGAACAAGAATATTTATCAATTAAAGATTTGTATCAAAAATTGAAAGATACAAGAGAACTCGTAGAGGGGAAGGCAATCTTTATAGATCGAGATACGCAACACATTGTTTATGAAACAACGGTCGTAAAACCAATTTCCAAAGAGGTTGCATTAATTAAAGACCAAGAATTATTAAACATTCAGTTCGCAAATTTGAAAGAGGAAATTTTTAATCAAATTGCAAAAGATGTTACCGATTTTCAGTCAAAGATCGGGGGACAAATTATCACGCAGAACAATTATTATTTTACAGAGGCGGCAAAAGTTGGAAGAATAGACGAATTTAATAACGAGATTGATTTTAATGAAAACGTTGACATGACGAAGAATCTTTCTGTTGCGGGGACAATAACAGGAGGAACAATTACCGATGGCACAGCCACATTGACTGGAGGAAATTTAACGGGATTAACATCTTTAACCTTAGCCAATTTAAATTCTACACATGCTTCGATATCTGACGATTTAGAAGTCGAAGGGATTGTCAGTGTTAGCGAATTATATGTTGGCGGAGCGAACGCTTTAACGGCATCGATTTCTGATTCATTAACGGTAGCAGATACGTTGCGCGCAACAACTTTAACCGATGGAACCGCAACGCTGACCGGGGGAAATCTAACAGGACTAAACTCATTAAGCTCGACGGAAATTTCCAGTACACATGCTTCAATTTCCGACGACCTAACTATTGGAGACAACGTTACTTTTACAGATTCAACAGCATCAATTTCGAGTGCATTAACTATCGGCGATTATACATTGCCAAACACCGATGGTACAGCAGGATACGTTTTAAAGGCTAATGGCGATGGAACGGTGACTTGGCAGGCCGATAGCACAACCGGAGGATATACATTTTCTAATCCACTGAGTTTGGTAGGAACCACAATCTCGATCGATGTTGCTTCTGCCAGTGGATCGGGAGTTCTTTCCGCCGATAACTATACCGACCTATTTGGTCACATGGCTAGTGTTAACGCACACATTGATTGGACCAATGCCACACAAAATCTGTTAACCACAGGATCAATTACGGGAACAACATTAGCAACAACCCATGCATCAGTATCAGATGACTTAACCGCTAATTCGGCACAAATTACTTCGGCTTCAATCGGCACATTATATCTAACCACCGACCTAGATATTTCTGATTACACCAAC